>NZ_JBFTIM010000006.1:0-410760 GCF_056394765.1 Mycoplana sp. 10N416
GGAGCGGCGTCGATCTGGTCATACGCCTTGAACTCGCCGAAGTACTTCGTGATCGCCGCCGTCGTCGACGTCTTGCCATGGTCGACGTGGCCGATCGTGCCGATGTTTACGTGAGGCTTGTTGCGCTCAAACTTACCTTTTGCCATTTCATTCTTCCTGTAAACGAAACTTGGGCTTAACCGGCCCTTCCGGTTTGGCAGCCGTTTAAGGCTTTCGCAAGGAATGCGCAAGCCTTAAATAGAGAGTTGTGCGGCCGCGGACGTAGCGGACGGTTGCGTAATTTAGGTTGGACCACTGGAAGATTATTCCACAACCTACATTCAGTACTTGCTGCATTTATTCATGGGCTTGCCGATTTCCTTTGATCAACCGAATGAATATCGAGACAAGTTCGATATCATAAGCCGTGGCAAGCCGTAGACCATGTCCTCAACTTAATCGGCCGCCAGTTCATGAGGTCCTGGTGATTCCCTGTAAAACCTGCTCCTCGGATCGCCGGACTGACGCGCCCGCGGGTTCAAGTTCGCCACGCTGCCTTCATCGCGCCGCCAACCCGTGCGACCCGAAAAGCCAATTCCTTGTGCGCAAAGCCCGATCTTTACTTGTCTTCCGTTGTCCCAGCGTACGCTTCTAGTGCATGCTGCGTGTAGAACAAATCCCGTTACATGCGCTTGATGACCTTGGAATTAATTTCTGGAAAAAGGGCATTGCAGCAATGATAAGCAACGCTATTTCTGCTTTCCACTGGCGTATGGCCAAGCTCTACCGGGGAAAGGCAAAGGCCAAATTCGCATACCACCTTGTGAAATCGGCCAGCAAGAGGCCGCAGGACTGCACAAAACTTCGCCGTGCCGTCGCGCTTCTTGTCAAAGAAGAGATGTATGACGATGCACTGGCCATATGTGAGCGGATTCTGGATCGCGATGTCTCGCAATACTGGGCAACCTACAAGAGTTTTGTCCAGGAAATGACCCGGAGCCGTAAAACCGAAGGCCGCATCAATGTCGCGTTGTTCAATGATACGGATTTCAGGGTCAACATTGGCTGCCGCCTGACAAGCCAGGGGCTTAAGCACACGATACGGCGGGCGCTCCCCGATGCGGCAATTACCTCAATCGGTTTTGATTTTGCCGCTTTTCGTAAGGCGTTCAGATCGAGCGTTGCCCGGACGCCCGAGGCGACGTTGCTGCAAGAACGGCTGCTGGATGCTTACGGTCAAAGCGCGTTCGACACCATCGTCGCTTCGGATTTCATCCTTCTTCAGCCCGAGGGTTCGCTTGACGACGAGACCTCACTGGAAGGGCTCGCCACGTTCTTCACGCCCGTCATGGTCGCACAGCGGCTCGCGAAACCGTATGCGGTCCTCAACGGAACGATACCCGTCTATCGGGACGAGCGGGACGACTATTTGCAGCAGTTGTTCAAATCGCTGCGGTTCGTGGCGGCCCGAGACGAGGTCTCGGCCAAGCATCACGACATAACGTTCTTGCCCGATGCCGCTTTCCTTCGGATCGCACCGGCGGATGGCAGCGACCGTGACGGATGCCTGATCACAACGGGCGCGCGAAACAACGAAGGAGACGATGTTCGGATTTTCAAGTCGGCGCTGCGCGCCTGTGATTCCCTCTCCCTGCGCCCCGTTGTCCTCACGCGCGCCGCCGATCGTTTTGCCGCTTTTGAACGTGAGGTGATTGCAAGAGGCGGGATCTTTGCCGAAACAGCCAGCATTGAAATGGCCGCCGACGTCGTGTCGCAGTGCCGCCTGCATATTGGCGGCCGCTATCACATGGCGATCTTAAGCGCGTTGTGTCGCGTGCCCAGTGTGCTATTCGATGTCAGGACCCACAAGAACCAGTGGTTGGCGCAGTACTCCCCTCTTGTTCGCCTTGCGCATCCGGAATCAGACATCACCAGCCTAGCGGAGACCTTGCTGCACGGCTGCAGCCCAGCTCGTCCTCACCAATCGCATGACTACGAAGCCTTTCTCAGGCACGCCTACAGCACGGGCACAAAATCGTAAGCACGCGGAAATAGAATGATGGAACTGGAGCGGGTAGCGGGAATCGAACCCGCGTATTCAGCTTGGAAGGCTGCTGCTCTACCATTGAGCTATACCCGCGGCGTTCGATCCATACCAACAGAATGGTGGAGGGAGCTGGATTTGAACCAGCGTAGGCATAGCCAACGGATTTACAGTCCGTCCCCTTTAACCACTCGGGCATCCCTCCATTTTTCTGTCGGGATCAAGCGACCAAGCATCTGAGATCTAAGAGCGGTTCCGGCCGAAGCAAGGCGCCTCTTCGATCTGCGCCGCGTATATGACCGGCCCGTTTCCTCCTGTCAACACGATGTTTTGGAAAAAGTTGGGAAAAACAAATTCGCAACGACGATACCAAAGCGATCATTGGATTTGCGGATTCTGCGCCGGCGGTTATAAGGCGGCATGAGCAAAGATGACGCAGGCGGCGGCCGCAGCGGCCGGGACACCCATTACGCCAATCTTCGACGCGCGCACCGCGACCAACGGCGCGAGCGCGGCGAGATCCCGACGCCGAAGGACGATCGCCGCCGCAAGCAGGCGGAAGGCTGGAAAGCGCCGGCGCTCGCCGCCGATCAGGTCTTCCTCTATGGCCTGCACACCGTGCGCGCCGCCCTCGACAATCCCGAGCGCCACATCATCAAGCTGTCGGTCACACAGAATGCCGCCCAGCGCCTTGAGCTGCCCGATCCGGCCACCCTTCCCTATCCGGTCGAATCCGTGCTGCCGTCCGATATCGACAAGGTGCTCGGCCCAGAGGCGATCCACCAGGGGGTGATGCTGGAAACCCGCCCGCTGCCCGTCCGCAGGCTGGGTGCGCTAAAGGAGAGTCCGCTGATCCTGGTGCTCGATCAGGTCACCGATCCCCACAATGTCGGCGCGATCCTGCGAACCGCCGTCGCCTTCGGCGCCGGAGCGGTGATCACCACCATGCGCCATTCGCCGACCGAATCGGGCGTGCTTGCCAAATCGGCATCAGGCGCGCTCGAACTCATCCCTTACATCCAGATCACCAATCTGGCCGAGGCGATGGAGGAACTGCACGCGCTCGGTTTCTACTCCGTCGGGCTCGATTCCGAGGGGCCGCAGCCGTTCGAGGCGACGCTTTCGGGCAACAAGATCGCGCTGGTGCTCGGCTCGGAGGGCAAAGGTTTGCGGCAAAAGACCCGGGCGACCTGCAAGGCGCTGGCCCGCCTCGATATGCCGGGCGCCATCAAATCGCTGAACGTCTCCAACGCCGCGGCGATCGCCCTCTACGCATCCCGGCAATATCTGGTGAAGTAACGGGCTGCCGGCCCTTACCGAGAGCCGCCGGTCGTCCTTGATTTGGTCGAATCTAGTTAGCCGATCACAGCGCAGCTGGAAGGCTCTGCAAAAGACGACCGCCAGCCGCGACGGGACAGCTGTCCTGCACCCTCTTCCAGTTGGGCACGTTCAGTGCCATCTCGCACCGGGCGAGATAGCGGCGTCCGTCGACATTCAGGCACACGAGCGAGCCGAGCTGGTGCCGGCTGCCGTCTCGGTTGCGGCAGGTGCAGAGGGTGCCGCCCAATCCGCCCGCCGCCGCAATGTCGATCGGCAGCGCCAACAAGGCCAACAGGATCGTCAAGAACGCAACGGGCCGCATCGGTCACCTCCGCTGCCCTCTCCAATTCCCAAGTCTATGCCCTTTTTCGCCGCTGTCGAGACGGCTCGGGTCGCCCCTCCATGGCCAAGCAGCTCAGGCGAAAATACCCGCGCGCCTCGCACGATGAAAAACCCGCCGGTAATACCGCTCCGGCGGGTCGACGGGTTTTCGACTGCGTTGCCCTAGCTCGCAAGCTTCAGACTGCCGAAGCCGGCAATGGTCCGCTCGGCCTTGGCGATGGCGGTTGCCTTGGAATCGGCGCTGAGGTTGAGGCCCTCGGCGCGGACGATCTCCACATCCGTTATTCCGATGAAGCTCAGGACCGTCCCGAGATAGCTTTCCTGGTGGTCCATGGCCGCCGCCGGACCGGTGCTGTAGAGGCCACCGCGGGTGGACGCGATGATCACCTTCTTGCCCTTCGCCAGCCCCTCCGGACCGTTTTCAGTGTACCGAAACGTCTTGCCGGAGACGGCGATGCGATCAATCCAGGCCTTCAACTGGCTCGGAAGGGCGAAATTGTACATCGGCGCGCCGATGATGACCGTGTCGGCGGCTAAAAATTCCTCGAGCACGGCAGCGCTTGCGGCCACGTCGGCGGAAATCTGGCTGTCGAGGTCTTCCGGCTTTGCGTTGGCGGCCATCAGATGCGCGCCGGTCAGGTGTGGCAGCGGATCGGCGACAAGGTCGCGATAGGTGATCGTGGCAGTTGGATGGTTGGCGACGACCTCTGCCGCGATCGCTGCGGTGAGGCGACGGGACACGGAATGGTCTCCGAGAATTCCGGAATCGATATGAAGGACATTCATGGGCGTAGCACCTTTGATTGAAGATTGGGTGCTTCTGATATGCGCCGAGCACAATCGCCAGATTAGAGGCCGGAAAACCGATTGACTGTTTCCCGGGGGAAACAATAATGAAGGCTCTAGCGTCGAACCGGACCTTTCCATGCAGGACCTCAACGATCTCGCGCTGTTTGCCGCGGTCGTGAAGCACAAGGGCTTCACGGCGGCAGCGAACGCGCTTGGCATGCCAAAATCGAAGATTAGCAAACGCGTCGCCCATCTGGAGGAGCAGCTGGGCGTGCGGCTGCTCGAGCGTTCGACCCGCAAGCTGCGCGTGACCGATATCGGCGAAGCTTTCTACGAACGCTGCGAAACGATCCTCGCCGGCGTGGAGGAGGCCGAATCCATCGTCGCCGCAGCCATGTCCGAACCGGCCGGCCCGATCCGTCTCGCCATGCCGCTCGGATTTGCGCCGATGCTGGCCGATATTCTCCCGCTGTTCCTGAAACGATATCCGCGCGTGCGGCTGTCGATCCTGACGACGAACCGGCCGATCGACCTGATCGAGGAACGGATCGACGTGGCGCTGAGGGTGCGGGCAAGCTACGAGGGTGACCAATCGATCGTCGTCCGGAAATTCGGCGACGCGCGCCAGTATCTGGCCGCCAGTCCGGCCTTCGTTGCCCGGCACGGGCCGATCACGCTCGAAAGCCTCTCCCGACTGCCGACCATCGCCATGCAGGAGCAACCGACCCGGGCGGTCTGGACGCTTGTCGACGCAGACGGCGGCTTCCGTGACATCGCGCACAATCCGGTCCTGTCGTGCGTCGATTTCGGCATTCTCGAAAGGGCGGTGATCGAAGGCATCGGCGTGGGCCTGCTTCCCGACCGGATTGCCGAGCGCGGCTTCAACAGCGGCGTCCTCGAGCCGGTGCTGCCGGAATGGGCCTCGCCGGAATCGTCGATCCATGCGGCCTTCACCTCCCGCCACGGCATGCTGCCGGCCGTGCGGGCGCTCATCGACTTCCTCGCGGAAAACCTGCCGCGTTCAATGGCGGGCTGCAAGTACGTCATCCCGCGCCCGGCCGAAACGGCCGACTGGACGATCTGACGTTTTTTTCCTTTACAGCCGGGCCAAATATGCTAACTCCCTCCCGGTGTGCCCTTATAGCTCAGTTGGTAGAGCACCTGATTTGTAATCAGGGGGTCGGGAGTTCGAGTCTCTCTGGGGGCACCATTTTTCTTCAAAAATCACTGGCGATTCAGAGAGACGATTCAGAAATCGGCAACGCGACGTTTTGACTCATTCTTTGGTATTTCCGCTGATTCTGGCTCAGTTCGCGCGCAAATTCAGGGGTCGCGGGGGCTTCTGGCATTCGTTACACACCGCTCAGATCATATTCTGCAGATGCAACCAAGCGTCATGCAGCTTCTCGACAGCTCCAGCGATCACCGCGGTGTCGGACGCGAGTTGCTTTAGCCTCTCGAAGAGGGTTGTAGCGACGATATCGCTCGGATTTTTGCTGACTGCTTGGTCCGATATTGCCTGGACCACCTCAACCATCTGCTGCCTTAACTGGGCATCAAGAACGGCGTCGTTGACGATCGCGTCGGTTAGATCCTTGAGGCGCGCTCCGAATTCCTCTGCTTCGGTCCCTTTCGAGATCGTGATCGCGGCGTCGATCCTCGCCAGGTGTCCCGTGTTCACGACACCAACATTCGAGTTCGCGATGTGAATGTTGTTATAGGTTCTGGAGCGTGAAGCTGCCCTGGCAATATCAGTCACAGGTATTCTCCCTCTCATCGGCCCAATCGGCATGTACGCGTCCATGTCGTCTTGGACTTGATTCAACATCGCAGCGCTTTGCAACCACTTTCTGAAGTGTATGTCTTCGATGATCGCCCAGCACGTCAGGCAAACTGGGAGGCCATTGTCCACCTGATAAAGCGCTGGTCGCGAGCACTGGACGCACTTCATTTTCACTCCTTCTATAACGTTGCTTCAGAAAGATGATAAATCAGGCACTTCAAAGCAATGGTTGCCTGCTGCTTGTACCCACGAATCTGTGCGCACGCCTTGGTGCTATTGAATTTCTGTCAGGGCGTCACAGCCGCACCTGATCAACGCGGCAAATTGGTCGGCCGGAAACCTGCGCGGCTTGGACGCGAACGACATGTCAGTGGTTCTGCAGAAGGCCGAGCCCCATCCAATGCGCGCGCTGATGATCCCGGGGGGATTGTCTCCAGCACACCAGGAGAGGACAATCGCCTCGCCGCTAGCCGCGGCGCTGGAGGCTTCGATGACCCACCGCGTTCTGACTGCCGCCGTTGCACTGGTCCTGTTGTCGCTTGCCGGTTGCGCGAGCGAACGGGCCAATACATACAGCACCAACCCGTCCCAAGGGCATGAGAGCGGATCCGCAGGCGGCGGTGGCGGCATGGGCGGGGGCTACTAGGCTCAGGGTCCTGTATTCGCCTGGTGCCTTGACATCGGGCGGATCGCCGGGCGAGCCGCAGCCCTTCCATTCGCCGGCACCACGAATTGACGAACCTGGCTCACCCGAAGGCGCCTTGCCCACGGCTTCCCGCCTACCGGGCACGCATGCTATCCTCAAGCAAGGGAGGAGCATGTCATGGAAAATTTTCTCGCACTGTTTGCTGTCGTTCTCGGTTCCGCCACGCTGGGTGTCCTGATCGCCTACGGGATGCGGCGCCAGCGTGAGCAGCATCGTCCGCAGCACCATGACGAAGCCTCGCCGCGCTTTTAGTGTTTTTTGTTCGGACCGCCGGATCGCATTGCAGCAGCCCGCACTCGGAGAGGATACGCTGTGGTTGACCATTGCCGTCAACCGGGCGACCCAGCCGCTGTGAAGGGGCATGGCATCGCAGCGACCCCGATCGCTCTTTCATTGGAGGCGGCATGGCTCATAGCGACGGACCGGAAGGCGAGCGCAATATCGATGTCCTCTTCCGAAACGGCAACATCACCGTTTTCGGCATCGTGCTCGCCTTCTCGCTCGGTTTCCTGAACTCCTGGACAAACAACCCCAACGAATGGAGCATCGATGATTTGCCGACGCTGGCCCTCATCTCGGCCGGCATCGTCTTTCAGGGATTGGCGCTCTGGCAATTGCTTCGTCTCAATTCGCTGAAGCGAAACGTGTTCGAGTCCGGCACCCGGAAGTTCGCAATCGGACTGGTTTTGACGGCTTCGGGCATGTTTCTGTCGATCGTCATCGATGTCGCCCGGAGCCTGGCCTGACGCTCGGTGGCGGCCGCGCCGCGATCTCCCCGGCGAAGACATGCGCTCGACAGGCTGTCGAGCCTGTGCAAGACTGCATCCATGATCGAAAGCAGCGATGTCGAACTCGAAGACGAACGCGTGAAGCTGGTGACCGAACTGGCGCGGGTCAAGCAATCAACCTCGGCCGAGCTCCTCTTCCGCAACGCGCCGGGCACCACCGGCTTCCATGAGGCGACCCATACGGCTTCGATCGTGCTCGACCTTCTGGACCAGCACCTCCTGCACCATCCCGCCATCGCCGGAAACGCGGAGTGGTTCCGCTATGCCTCGCGCGCCAGCGAAGCACTGTTCAACCTCTATCAGTCGATGGGGGCGGCGCAGGTCGAGCACCACGCCGAGGACGGCCTGCGACCTGAGGACCTGAATGCCAGCAACGACGATTGAGCGGCGCTGAGCGCAGATCCATCCGGCCGGCGTGTGAGCGGGTTGCGCAGAACAACTCACCTACTCCAGTTTTCGCCCCTGCCAAAGCCGCTTTCATTGCGTCTGCGGCTGACTGCGCTCGGTCAGTGCATCGACGACGCGTTCACGGCCGACGCGAATGACATTCTCCATTGCCCGACGGGCGCCCGTTTCGTCGCGGCGGCGGATTTCCTCGACAATACGGATATGAGAGGCGGCGACATCGTCGATCTTGCCACGATCCCTGGCCGGCGAACTGAGCCGGAAGACGCCGACGAGCGCTGCCTCGATCAGGCTGCCGATCGTGCGAAAGAAGGGATTGCGGGAAGCCTCGAGCACGCTGAGGTGAAATTTCAGGTCGGCCATGGCCAGCGTTTCCGCCGTATGCTCGGGATCGCCCATCGCCATGGCAAGGCGCATCATGTGGCTGATGTCGGCATCGGTGGCAAATCGCGCAGCGAGAGCGGCGGCGTGCGGCTCGAACGCCAGCCGGACCTCGCTGAGATCCAGCAGGAAAGCCTCGTCGACGCCTTTCGCAAGCTGCCAGGTCAGGATGTCGCTGTCGAAAAGGTTCCACTGCGCTCGCGGCGTGACACGGGTGCCGATCCGCGCCCGGGGCACGATCAGTCCCTTGGCAGCCAGCGTCTTCATCGCTTCGCGCAGCACCGTCCGCGAAACCTTGAAGCGGGCGGCAAGTTCGGCGTCTCCCGGCAACGTCGATCCAACCGGAAATTCGCCAGCGACGATGGCACGCCCCAGTTCGTTGACGACCTGCGCATGACTGGTACGCGTACTTGCCCCTGTGATGACGGTTTCGAGCAACCCCTTGCGCAATCGGTCCTATCCTCTCCCTGCCGCCAACACTCCCTCGATGCACTGGCCGCAATGTTCAAATCAGGTCAGGCAGTCCCCTTAAGACCAGAGGTCGGGTTCCACTACCCTCAGGCTAACCGCCTGCCGTTCTTCGCACGAGGGCTAAAAGCCCCGTCTACACAAGCATAGACCCGAAAAGCAGAAGGCCAATCAATATCTTCGCACATCATCCGGATGAGCAGGTCTGCCCGGCGATGCAGATGCCAATCAGCGTCCCCCACGAAGCCGGATCTGATTGTCGGAAGCGCTCCTCCAATCACCACTGCCATGCCACGATCGAACCCGTTACACCAACCGGCATCGAGCGGGCAAAACGTGTCGACGCCCAGAGCGTAAGATGATTCCCGAATGACGGGCAAGGAACCGGACAACGCTTAGATGAAATTGATCGTCCGGCCAACCTAACCTGCGCAATCGACACACTGGCGCCAAGCGCGTCGGCGTCTTCCTGAAACGGGTGCGAGGGCCCACCAGCATACCGATGAGCATGCGGCGTCGACCAGCGTGCTACGCACTCCTGCGGCTGCGTGTACCGACCGTGTAGCGCGAAGGTCGCTCAAAAGTACCGACGCAAATGACCCCGGCAGCCTGCCGGCTCCCGGGGTCATTCCAAGTCGATAGAGCGAGAACTGGCCGACCGTTGGAGCGGCCGGCCCGTTCCGCTTACTGCGGCAGCTTGTCGTCCACGCCGGCGATGTAGAAGTTCATGCCGAGCAGCGTGCCGTCGTCGGCCTTCTCGCCTTCCTTCAGCCAGTCCGAACCGTCCTGCTTCTTGATCGGGCCGGTGTAGGGATGAAGCTCACCCGACTTGATCTTGGCTTCGGTTTCCTCGGCCATCTTCTTCACGTCATCAGGCATGTTGGTGTAGGGCGCCATCGTCAGGATGCCGTCCTTCAGGCCATCCCAGATCTGCTCGGACTTCCAGGTGCCGTCCATCAGCTGCTTGGTGCGCTTGATGTAGTAGTTGCCCCAGGTGTCGACGATCGCGGTCAGCTGCGTCTCCGGACCGGCCTTGATCATGTCGGAGGCCTGACCGAAGGCCTTGATGCCGCGCTCGGCGGCGACCTGCATCGGCGCGGTGGTGTCGGTGTGCTGCGTCAGGATATCGACGCCCTGGTCGATCAGCGCCTTGGCCGCATCGGCTTCCTTGCCCGGATCGAACCAGGTGTTGGCCCAGATCACCTTGACCTTGAAGTCCGGGTTAACCGACTGCGCGCCGTGGACGAAGGCGTTGATGCCCATGACGACTTCGGGGATCGGGAACGAGGCGATGTAGCCGGCGACGCCCTTCTGCGACATCTTCGCGGCGATCTGGCCCTGGATGTAGCGGCCTTCATAGAAGCGCGAATTGTAGGTGGCGACGTTCGGAGCGGACTTGAAGCCGGTGGCGTGCTCGAACTTCACGTCCGGGAACTTCTCGGCGACCTTCATCGTGGCGTCCATGAAGCCGAACGAGGTGGTGAAGACCAGGGCACAGCCAGAACGGGCCATGCGCTCGATGGCGCGCTCGGCATCCGGGCCTTCCGGAACGTTCTCGAGGAAGGGCGTCTCGATCTTGTCGCCGAACTCGGCCTGCAGCGCCTGGCGGCCGATATCGTGTGCCTGCGTCCAGCCGCCGTCGGTCTTCGAGCCGACATAGATGAAGCAGATCTTGGTCTTGTCCTGGGCGCTGGCGCCGGCGGCAAAGCCGAGCACGGCGGCCGAGGTTGCGAGTGCGAGTAAAAGCTTTTTCATTTCGACCTCAATGGTTAGAGACTTGATGTGCGGTATTTTCTTCATCGATCCGGCACGAAGGGTTTTCCCAGCGATGCAGGTGTGTTGATCAGCGTCATCCGCCGATTGTGCGATATCAGAACGAGCACGACAACCGTCGCCGCATAGGGCAGTGCCGACAGGAACTGTGAGGGGATGCCAAGGCCGAGCGCCTGCGCGTGCAACTGGCTGATGGAGACAGCCCCGAAGAGATAGCCGCCGGCAAGCACGCGCCACGGGCGCCAGGACGCGAAGACGACGAGCGCAAGCGCGATCCAGCCCCGGCCCGCCGTCATGTTCTCCACCCATTGCGGCGTATAGACGAGCGACAGCTGCGCACCGGCGAGACCGGCGCAGGCGCCGCCAAACAGGACAGCGAGATAGCGGGTACGAATAACGCCGATGCCGAGCGCGTGCGCCGAGGCATGGTTGTCACCGATCGCCCGGATTTTTAGACCCGAACGGCTCTTGAACAGGTACCAGCTCACGCCGGCGACGAGTGCAATCGAGATGTAGAAGATCAGGTCCTGCTTGAAGAGCAGACGACCGAAAAACGGTATCTCGGAAAGCAGCGGGATGGTGATTTCGGGAAGCTTGATCCCGGACATGCCGACATAGGCTTCACCGATCTGACCGGAAACACCAAGGCCGAGAATCGTCAGTGCCAGGCCGGTCGCCACCTGGTTGGCGACGAGCGTCAGCGTCAGGAACCCGAAAAGCAGCGAGAACAACGCTCCGCCGGCAATCCCGGCAAGAATCCCGATGTAGGGAGAGCCCGTGGCGTCGGTCGCGGCAAAGGCGAGCACGGCGCCCATGATCATCATGCCCTCGACGCCGAGATTGAGGACGCCGGAGCGCTCGGCCACCAGTTCGCCGAGCGCTGCCAGCACCAGCGGCGTCGCCGCGGTGATGACGGTCAGCAGGATCGCTTCGACAATTCCCATTATTCGGTCCCGCTTTGCGCCGCCGCGGCCATCCTGCCTGAGAAGACGAGCCGGATCTTGTATCGAATGAGCGTGTCGCACGACAGCACGAAGAACAGCAACAGTCCCTGGAACACGCGGGTTACCTTGTCGGAGACGCTGAGGGTCAGTTGCACCGCTTCCCCGCCCACATAGGTCAAGGCCAGGACCAGGCCGGCGATAATGACGCCGATCGGATTGAGGCGGCCAAGGAAGGCGACGATGATCGCAGTGAAGCCATAGCCGGGCGAAATGATCGGCTGCAGCTTGTTGATATTGCCGCTGACCTCCGAGATGCCGGCGAGCCCCGCAAGCGCCCCCGACAGCAGCATCGAGAACCAGATCATCCGGCGCGACGAGAAGCCGGCGAAGCGCCCTGCCCGTTCCGACTGGCCGAGCACGGTGATCTCGAAGCCCTTCAGCGTGTAACGCATCATGAACCAGACAAGGAGGGCCGCAACGATGGCGAAGACGAAGCCGAGATTGGTGCGGCCGGAAGCGAGGATCTCCGGCAGCACGGCTTCCGGAGCGAAGTCGCGCGTGATCGGGAAGTTGTAGGCTTCCGGGCTGCGCCAGGGGCCGCGCACGATCCAGTCGAGAAAGAGCTGGGCGATATAGACCAGCATCAGGCTCGAAAGGATCTCGTTGGTGTTCAGGTTCGCCTTGAGGAAGGCTGGGATCGCGGCATAGAGCGCTCCGCCGATCATGCCGAAGATCAGCATCAGCGGCAGCACCAGCGGTGAGTGCCAGTCGTGGAAGACCACCGGGACGATCGCACCGGCGATGGCGCCCATGATGAACTGCCCCTCCGCGCCGATGTTCCAGTTGTTGGAGCGATAGCAAACGGAAAGACCGACGCCAATCAGGATCAGGGGAGCGGCCTTGATCGCGATCTCATGCAGCGACCAGACGTCGAGCAGCGGCTCGACGAAGAAGCTGTAGAGCGCGCTCATCGGATCCTTGCCAAGCAGGGCAAACATGATGCCGCCGGTGATCACCGTCAGCACCAGCGCGACGAACGGGGAAAGAACCGCGTAGAGAACCGATGGAGTGGGCCGCTTTTCGAGTTCAATGCGCATGGGCAGCCTCCGCGCCTTCTGTCTTGTCGTGCATCCCGCCCATGAGAAGGCCAATCTTTTCGCGCGTCATGTCGCGTGCCGGATAGGACGCCGACAGCCGCCCCTCGCTGATGACGGCGATTTCCGTCGCCACCTCGAAGATCTCGTCGAGGTCCTGGCTGATGACGAGCACGGCTGACCCCGCCTTGGCGAGATCGACGAGCGCCTGACGGATGCGGCTGGCGGCACCGGCATCGACGCCCCAGGTCGGCTGGTTGACGACGAGGACAGCGGGCCGGCGGTCCAGTTCACGCCCCACGATGTATTTCTGCAGGTTGCCGCCGGAAAGAGAACCGGCCAGCGGATCTTCACCGCTCTTGCGCACGTCCATCGTTTCCGAAATTCGCCGGGAGGCCAGACGGACGGCCACGGACTTGATGATGCCAAGCACGCCGCCCCCCAGGAACGCCGCGCGATCGGACTGGCTGCGGGCGAGCACAAGGTTATCGGAAAGCGACATGCCGATGACGGCCGCATGACCGTGACGTTCTTCCGGAACAAAGCTCGCTCCCATCAGGCGCCGTGGGGTGATGCCATGCCTGCCGACCGGCCGCTGGCGGATCCGGACGGCGTTAGCATCGCGGACGGGGAACTCGCCCGAGAGGGCATCGAACAGTTCGCCCTGCCCATTGCCAGCAACACCCGCGATCGCAAGCACCTCGCCGCCATGCACCTTCAGCGAGATGTCCTTCAGTGCGACAGCGAAGGGCGTGCGGGCCCCGACGCTGAGATGAGCAACCTCGAGCAGCACGTCGCCCTTGGTGTTCGTGCCTTCCGCCGTAACGGTTGCCACGTCGCTTCCGACCATCATGCGGGCGAGCGAGGCCGGCGTTTCCTTCCGCGGGTCGCAATCGCCGGTCACCTTGCCATGGCGAAGAACGGTGGCGCGGTCGCAAATGCGCTGCACCTCCTCCAGCCGGTGGCTGATGTAGAGAACCGAACGTCCCTCCGCCTTCAGCTTGGCAAGCGTTTCGAAAAGCCGGTCGGCCTCCTGCGGCGTCAGCACCGAGGTCGGTTCGTCGAGGATGATCAGTTGCGGGTTCTGTAGCAGCGCGCGGACAATCTCGATGCGCTGGCGTTCGCCGACGGAGAGGTCGGCCACGTGCGCGTTCGGGTCGAGCGGCAGGCCATAGTCGCGCGACAGACGCGCAGCCTCCTCGGCGACCTTGGCCAGCGAGATTTTTGGGGGCAGCGACAGCGCGATGTTCTCGGCGACCGTCAACGCCTCGAACAGCGAGAAGTGCTGGAAGACCATGCCGACGCCGAGGTTGCGCGCCGCACTCGGACTTCCGATCGAGACCGCCTCGCCCTTCCAGAAGATCTGCCCGTCCGTCGGCTCGAGCACGCCGAACAGCATCTTCACCAGCGTCGACTTGCCGGCGCCGTTCTCACCGAGAAGCGCATGAATCTCGCCCGGCTGAATTTCCAGATCGATCCCGTTGCAGGCGGCAAACGTGCCGAAAAGCTTCGTCAGGTTGCGCACGGCCAGCAACGGCCTGTCCGCGGACGCTCCAGCGACTGACACTATGCCCCTCTTTCCTCGCAACTCTTCCCGTCCGCTGCAGCGTCAGGGAACAAGCAGCGTCGTTCCACTTGTTTTTCTTGTTTCCAGATCCGAGTGGGCGCGCCCCGCTTCCGCCAACGGATAAGTCTGATTGATATTGATACGCACTTTGTTACTGCGCACAACATCAAAGAGGGAATTTGCACATGCGTCTAGCTCGGGGCGGGTCGCGACGTAGTGGAAGAGCGTCGGTCGGGTGGCAAACAGCGAGCCCTTCTGCGCCAGCAAACCGATGCTGAAGGCGTCCACCGGGCCGGAGGAGTTTCCGAAACTGACCCACATGCCGCGCGGCTTCAGGCAGTCCAAGGACTTCGGGAAGGTGTCCTTTCCAACGGAATCATAGACCACGTCGCACTTCTCGCCGCCGGTCAGGTCCAGCACGCGCGCGGCGAAGTCTTCCCTGGTGTAGTCGATGACATGGTCGTAACCGTGCGCGAGCGCGAGATCGATCTTCGCCTTCGATCCGGCCGTACCGATGACGGTCGCTCCCAGCGCCTTCGCCCATTGGCCGGCGATCAGGCCGACACCGCCGGCCGCCGCATGGAACAGGATCACATGGCCGGGCTTTATCGGAAAGGTTTGCAGCAGCAGGTATTGCGCCGTCATGCCCTTCAGCATCATCGCAGCCGCCGTCTCCAGCGAGATCTCGTCCGGGACCTTGACCAGATGCTTCGTCGCAACATTACGCTCGACCGCGTAGGCGCCATCGGCCGAGGCATAGGCGACGCGGTCTCCGATCGCAAAATCGCTCACGCCCTCGCCAAGGGCGGTGACGGTTCCCGCCCCCTCCTTGCCCGGGATGAACGGCAGATCGGTCTTGTAGAGGCCGGTTCGGAAATAGACGTCGATAAAGTTCAGCCCGATTGCCGCCTGCCGGATACGGACCTCGCCCGGGCCGGGCGCCGACAACTCGACCTCTTCGACCTTCAGCACCTCGGGGCCGCCGAGCGACCGGATGACGATAGCCTGTGTCACCTGACTTCTCCCCAGGGATCAGTGTTTTCCGAGACGCGGGAACAACTGCAGCACCGCGCCGATAATGTAAAGATAGAGCCCGGTTCCAACAACGCCGAGCACCACCCATTGCGGCGTTTCGAAATGCAGCAGCAGCGCGTAGCCGCCAAACGCCGCCCAGGCGAAGAAGACGATCAGATTGAGCGGCCGCAGGCGTTGCACCCGCACCGGATGCAGGAAGTTGATGGGCATGAAGGTGAGGAAGACGGACACGAAGACGATGATCGATGCCGTCACCTCGCTCGCCTTGATGACGAACAGCGTGAAGACGATCATGTTCCAGACGACCGGAAAACCGGAGAAGAAGTTCTCATCCGTTTTCATGCCCATGTCGGCATAGTAGATGGCGCTGGAAACGACGATCGCGCCGGCGGCGACGAACGACCATGGTTCACCGATCATCCCGCTCTGGTAGAGCGCGAAGGCGGGCAACAGCACGTAGGTCACGTAGTCGATGACGTTGTCGAGCGTGTCGCCCGACCAGTTCGGCAGGACTTCCTTCACCCGCACCTTGCGGGCAATCGGTCCATCGATGCCGTCGACCAGAAGCGCAAGGCCCAGCCACCAGAACATGTCGACGAAGCGATGCTCGGCGGCGGCGACGACACCAAGAAAGGCCAGAAAGGAGCCTGATGCCGTAAGGATATGCACGGAAAAGGCCCGGATCTCGGCATAGGGAACGCGTCGGTAATTGAAAAACTTCATCGCCTGCCTTGTTTGCCCCGTCGGGCGCCCCGCCTTCTGAATTGTGCGGCCTTACCTGCTGACAGCCCACTTTTCGTCCGTAATATGCACTGATTGACCGCGGCTTCCAGCGAAAATCGGGCGGCAGGCCGGCACGTCGCAGACGCGCGGCACACCTGCGCCGTTTCAACCCATGGATTTTGCCAGATTTCGGGCTTAGTTTGCCAAAAAAGACCTGCAGGCATTTCTGTGGGTAAGAATGACTTGAAAGAAGTACAGCGCATGAAAGCCTTTGATATCGCCATCGTCGGCGCCGGCCTGGCCGGCAATCTCGCGGCATTGGCCCTTTCCGATTCGGGCCGAAGCGTGGCGCTGATCGCCCCCGCCGCACGCCCGCACGACGGACGTACGACGGCGCTGATGGCGCATTCGATCGAGTTCGTCCGGGAACTCGGGCTCTGGGACGAAATCGAGAACGTCGCAGCACCCCTCGAGACGATGCGCATCCTCGACGGCACGTCGCGGCTCTTCCGTGCGCCGCCGGTCAGCTTCCGGTCAAGCGAAGTCGATCTCCCAGCCTTCGGCTACAACATCCCCAACGCTCCGTTCCTGGAGAATCTCGAACGCCGGATCGCCGAGCGCGAAACGATCACCCGCTTCGATACGACGCTCGAGCGCCTCGGTTTTACCGGGAACGCGGTTGAACTGCATCTCGCCGATGGCCGTTCACTTGTGGCAAACTTGGTGGTCGGCGCGGACGGCCGCCAATCCGAGGTCCGGCGCCAGAGCGGCATATCCGCACGCACCTGGACCTATCCGCAGACGGCGCTTGTGCTGAACTTCACGCATGAATTGCCGCACGCAAACATCTCGACCGAGTTCCACACCGAAAGCGGGCCGTTCACGCAGGTGCCATTGCCCGGCCGCCGCTCCAGCCTTGTCTGGGTGCTGTCGCCGGCGGAGGCGGAAGCGAAGCGCGCGCTGCCGCTTGATCAACTGAGCCGTGCCGTCGAAGAGCGCATGCAATCGATACTTGGCGCCGTCTCCATCGAAGGCTCGCCGCAAACCTTCCCGCTCTCCGGCATGCAGGCGGACCGCTTCGGCAAGGGTAAGGTGGTGCTGCTCGGCGAGGCCGCCCACGCCTTTCCTCCGATCGGCGCCCAGGGCCTCAACCTCAGCCTGCGCGACGTGATGGCGCTGCGCGACCTCCTGAATGATCCTGGCCAGCCGCTCACGACGATCGGCGAAGCCTTCGACCGCCATCGGCGCGCCGATATCCAGAGCCGCACCGCCAGCGTCGACCTGCTCAACCGCTCACTGCTATCAGGCTTCCTGCCCGTCCAGATCCTGCGCACGGCCGGCCTGCATATGCTTTCCGCGCTCGGGCCGTTGCGCAGTGTGGTGATGCGCGAAGGCGTCGAGCCCGGCGGCTCGCTCAAGGCCTTCCGCTACTCCTTAAGGGAACGGGTTACCCGGAAGCAGGCCTGACTTGACCAGATAGAGCAGGATGGTGACGGTCGCGACCGACAGAACGGTCGTGATCAGGATCGTCGCCGACGCACGCTCCTGCCAGACGCCGTATTGGTGGCCGATGACGAAGACGTTCGTCGCGGTCGGAAGTGCCGCAAGCAGGATGGCGGTATAGACCCAGACCGGATCGAAGCTGCCGGCAGCGCCCAGCACCAGATACATCATCAGCGGCAGGAGCAAGAGCTTTGCCGGAACGATGTAGATGATTTCCGCCGGTACGCGCTTCAACGGCCGCAGCGCCAGCGTCACGCCCATGGCAAACAGCGCGCAGGGTGCGGCGGCCTGTGCCAGGTAATCGATCAATCGCTGCAAAGGTGTCGGCGCCTCGAAGGAGAAAAAGGCTGCAACGAAACCCGCAGCCGTCGCCAGGATGAACGGATGAGTGACGATCCGCCGGATGACATCACCTGCGACCGCAGCGGCCGGCCGCTTGTCGCCGCCGGAGAACGACATCAGCGCCGGCGCCACCGTAAAGTGCAGCATGTTCTCGAAGCAGAAGACCAGCGCAACCGGCACCGCCGCCCGCTCGCCGAATGCCAGTAGCGCCAGGCCCGGCCCCATGTAGCCGATGTTGCCGTAGGCTGCGGCAAGCCCCTGGACCGTGGCCTCGGCGACGGTGGCGCGCCTGAGATACAAGCCGACGATGAAGATCAGCCCGAACACCAGATAGGTTGCGCCGACATTGGCGACAATGAAATCGGCGCGCGTCAACTGCTCGATCGGCGTCTTCGAAACGAGCTTGAAGAACAGCGCCGGCAGCGCGATGTAGATGATGAAGGTGTTGAGCCAGCCGAGCGCCTCGGCGGGCTGGCAGGTGATTTTTGCGGCCAGATAGCCCAGCAGGATCATGCCGAAGAACGGCAGCACCAGTCCCGTTATTTCCGCCATGCGACCCGCGAATCCCCGACGCCTTCCCTCAGCTCAGCCGTCGGCTCTATCCCAAGTCGGCGGGAAGCGAAACCGCTCGATTGGAAATCGCAGGGTCGATGTTCAGCCGATTTGCGACAGGATCGGGAAGGTCTGCTGGAACCAGATCGCCACCGAACTGATGTAACCGAACATGAAGGCAAGGCCGGTCAGGACGAGCAGTACGCCCATGACGCGCTCCACCGTGCCCAGGTGCTTTCGGAAGCGCATCAGGAACCGCATGAACGAACCGGAGAACGCGGCGGCGATCCAGAAGGGAACGGCGAGGCCCAACGAGTAGATGGCGAGCAGGATGGCCCCCTCTCCCACCGTGTCGCGTGCGGCCGCAACGCCAAGAATTGCCCCCAGCACCGGCCCGATGCAGGGCGTCCACCCGAAGGCAAACGCAAGGCCCATGATATAGGCGCCCGAAAGCGTGGTCGGCTTGCCGCCCCCCTGGAAGCGGGCTTCCCGCGAAAAAAAACCGATCCGCAGGATGCCGAGGAAGTGGAGCCCCATCAGCACGATGATGACGCCACCGACCTGGGCGAGCACGTCCAGGTGGCGCCGCAGCACCATGCCGATTGTCGAGGCACCGGCGCCGAGGGCGACGAACACAGTCGCAAAGCCGAGGGTGAAGAACAGCGCCGACAGAAGGACCGCCTTGCGCGCCCGGCCATCGTCGGAGGCGACGGTTCCGCCGCGAAACTGCTCGACCGAAATGCCGGCCATGTAGCACAGATAAGGTGGCACCAGCGGCAGCACGCAGGGCGAGAGGAACGACAGCGTTCCGGCAAGAAGCGCACTCAGCAGCGATATTTCAGCAATAGACAAGCAGTCACCCCGCAAACGACACGGCGCGCACGCCGTCAGGCACTCCGCGATATCCGCCGCGGCAAGTCACCGACATCGCCCCGGACCCCGATCCGCAGCCGGACATCCGCTGCTTCCATAGCCGGCCAAGTGGTTGTGAGCCAATCACCTTTTGGCGACCGCGGCGAAATGCAGCAAAAGCCGCGGGCGAAGCGATTTTACGGGTTGACCGAAAAGAGACGCCTGTTATATGTCCGCCCACTTCCGCGGGCCTTCCCGCCTGGGAGCGCGTAGCTCAGCCGGTAGAGCAACTGACTTTTAATCAGTAGGTCCAGGGTTCGAATCCCTGCGCGCTCACCACAAGCAGTTGAAAACTTCAGAAAAGTTTTTTCATCCGACTTTTATCGACCGCTGCAACTAAACTTCGATCCGTATTGTGCATGTCTTACGCCCTCGAGTTTGCTGGCCGCCACCCAAGCGCGGCGATGCCGCCGAAGTTACAAGGTCGGGTGCGAACGCTTCGGAACTGACTTTCCGTGGTTCCCCCCCCTTGTCGAGGAAATAGCCGGCGTCTCTAAGGAAGGCGCCCTCGTGCCAAAGGCACACAGCGGCTGCCGGTAGGCAAATTTGCCTGGGCTGCATGGGAAAGAATGCGCCGATGCCGGGGTCATCGCGGAGCGTGTTGAAGATCCGCCGCTTTGACGTTCATCGCGTCGATACGTTCGACGACGTTCCGGGAACTCTCTAATCGCGTCTGTCAGGCTGGACGTTGGGATATCGCCGGTCAGGCTCAAGGTTCCATGTCAGGTCGGCGCCGTGTTTGCCTCGTCATGGCGCGGCAACGCACTGCCCTGATATCCGGCGTCCTCAAAACCTGCATCCGCGGCATGCCGACAGTTGCCGACGGGCGCTCCCGCAATGCGCGGGACCGGTTCGTGTGCGGTAGGTACCGACGGTGATCCCTGTCGCTCAAGGCCGTTCGAAAAGCTTGCCCCCGGCGCGTTTGGCGCCGGGGGCAAGTGTCGCTTAGATGATGAAGAAGTCGTCCGCCGTCAGCGCGAGGTTCTTCGTCAGGGTGGCGAAGTGGACCGCCTTGCCCTTGCCGTTGCCGTCCGCATCGTAGAACAGCTTTCCGGTGTCCGTCTCGTAGATGATCCGGTCATCCTTGTCGGCCGCAAGCCCGCTGGTGTTCTTGGCGAACGCTGCCGCCGAAAGCTTGCCCACCTTCGTCAACCCCGTGAACACCCCATTCTCCAGGTGGATCGTGTCATCCTTGGCGGAGAAGTCGGTGATGGTGTCGATGTTGGTCGACGCCGGCTTCGTGTTGAACACGAACACATCCTTGCCGGTACCGCCGGTGAGGATGTCCTTGCCAAGACCGCCATTGAGCGTGTCGTTGCCGGCATCGCCCTTGAGCGTGTCATTGCCCGCACCGCCGTCCAGCTTGTTGGCGCCGCGGTTGCCGGTGATGACGTTGGCGAGCCCGTTGCCCGTCCCATTCAGCGCACTGCCGGTAAGGATCAGGTTTTCGAGGTTCGCGCCGAGCGTCAGCGAGACGCTGGACTGGACGGTATCGATACCTCCGTTGGCCGCTTCGACGATCGTGTCGCCGCCGTCGGTTATGTAGGTGTCGTTGCCGCCGAGGCCGACGAGCGTATCCGCCCCGCCGCCACCGTTCAGCACGTTGGCAGCGTTGTTGCCGGTGATGACGTTGGCGAGCGCGTTGCCGGTGGCATTAATCACAGCCGAACCCACAAGGGTCAGGTTTTCGATCCCGGCGTAGCTGGCGAGGCTGCGGCTGATGGTCGAGGTGATCGTGTCGATTCCAGCCGTGTCGACGACCACGTCGTTCTCCGCACCCAGCACAAAGGTGTCGTTGCCAGCACCACCGAAGAGGATGTCGAGACCGGCGCCTCCATCCAGCGTGTCGTTGCCGTCCCCCCCCTTGAGGATGTCGTCACCGTCGCCGCCATTGAGAGTGTCGTTCCCGCCTTTGGCATCGATGATGTCATCGCCCTTGCCGCCCGAGAAGGTCTCGTTGGCATTGGTGCCACGCAGGAGATCGTCGCCGTCGGTGCCGTTGTTCGTGCCGTTGACGGTGATCGTGAGCGTTGCGGTGGCGGCGGCGCCCGCCTCGTCTACGACCGTGTAGGTGAACACGTCGACACCGCTTTGGCCGGCAGCTAGTGTTTCGGCGTTATCCGCCTTGTAGGTATAGCTGCCGTTGGCCAGCAATGTCAGCGTGCCATAGCGGCCGGCGATGGCGGTGCCGACGGCAACGGTGCCGGAGGCGCCGGAGACACTGGTGACATTGAGCGGCTCATCGTCGACGTCGGTGTCGTTGGCCGTAACGTTACCCAAAACGGTGGCGTATTCGACGACCCCCGCCGTATCGTTCACTGCGACGGGACTATCGTTGACGTTGTCGATCAACGCTGTCTTGGCGCTGGCTATGCGTTCCTCCGTGCCGCCCTCGTCTTCATAGATCGCGACGACCGAGATCTCCTTGCCAACGTCTGCTTGGGTCAGAACATAGGTGCTGCCCACCGCACCCGCGATGACCTCGCCGTTGCGCATCCACTGGTAGGTGACATCATTTGGACCACCGTCCGGATCGACGAGATCGTTGGAGGCCGTCAGCGTCTCGCCCTGGGTCAGGTTCCCGGTGATCGTCACTGTCCCCGTCGGGTCGTCGTTGTCGGCGGCAAACTCGATCGTCTGCGTCACCTCATGCKTGCCGCCGTTGCCGTCGCTGACGGTGTAGCTCAGCGTCACCGTGCCGTTGAAGTTCGCCGCCGGCGTCACCGTGTAGCCGTTGCCGGCTACGTTGAGGGTGACCGTCGCGCCCTTGTCGGCCACGATCGCCGAGATCGACAGCTCGTCGCCGTCCACATCGCTGAGCCCCGACAGCAGGTCCGCCGTGCTGACCGCGAAATCGGTGTCCTCGACGCCGCCTTCCAGCTCCACGTCCGGCGTTCCCGTCGGCGCGAAATTGTTGACCGCATCCGCGATGGCACGAATGTCCGATGCATAGAAGAAATCCAACTTCTCCACGTTGGTGATTTCGTCGGTGCCATCCGGCGAGTCCGAACGATTGTCCTTTACCCGGTAAACGCCCGGACGGATCTCGGTGATGCTGTAGTCAGTCCAATCCCCTCCATAATACGCAGTATCCTCCCCCGCGCCGCCGTCGATTATGTCGTCGCCCGCGAGGCCGTACAGAGAATCGTCACCGTCATCGCCATAAAGTGTGTCATTTCCATTGTCGCCTAAGACGTTGTCATTGCCGTCACCGCCATGAAGCGTGTCGTTGCCGTCGCCGCCGTTGATTGTATCGATGCCAGCCAGGCCATCGATGGTGTCGTCGCCGTCCGTGCCGGTGATATAGTCATCACCGTTGCTTGGTACACTGCTCATTTCAGATCTCCCGTTCTATGTCTTGATTGCTGCCGTGCGGAGGCCCGGCGAGCCAGGTTGGCTTGCCGTTGCCCTCCGGGGGCGCGTGAATGTTTTTTGGTTGAATTGGCGCTGCCCGGCGC
Source organism: Mycoplana sp. 10N416 (assembly GCF_056394765.1). Taxonomy (NCBI): domain Bacteria; kingdom Pseudomonadati; phylum Pseudomonadota; class Alphaproteobacteria; order Hyphomicrobiales; family Rhizobiaceae; genus Mycoplana; species Mycoplana sp. 10N416. The sequence continues at coordinate 22,909 of NZ_JBFTIM010000006.1, forward strand.
GGAGTCGGTCCGCGCGGGTCCGCCGTTTGTCGATCGCTATTCCGCCGCTTGCTCCCCTGCCTTCGCACAGACGATCGCCGCCCGCGGTGCCCGGACCGACCCCTGCCGGCCGGGACATCCGCCCGCGGCGCTGCGAAATCCTCCCCGCCATTCCAAAGCGCTTAATGAAGTGTTAACGGCGGGAAGGTGGCTCCGCCTCCCCCATTTGGGTGAGGCTGGTGAATTTATTTCGTGAATTGTACCGCTTTCGCATTATCCGCCTGGTCGTCGCTATCTGCTGCGGCGCGGCCGGCTGTGGTGCGCAGGCCCGATCCGGACCCGCGAACGGATGCGCTCGCCGGCTGCGGGCAGACGATCGCGGATCGGTGCGCGGAGCGTCGCGAATGGCGCGCATAGCAATCGGCGGATGATGGCTGGGGAACGGGCTGATGCGACCATCGCCGCTGCGGAGTTTGAGCCTGGGTCGCCGACGCGCCCGCTGCAATCGGTTGCGCGTGGGAAAGCCGTTCGGCGCGGAGACGGGTATTTTGGAGTTATTCGGACGGAAAGCCGTCCAACGGCTGCAACCGCGCCCGGCACTGCCGCATCCGCCGTGGCGGTTCGGTGGCTGGACGCACGGGACCTCTCGGTGGGATTTGCGCCGAACAGGCGTATTCCCGGTCGCGCACCAGGACGATGCGGCCGCGGCTTTTACCTATCCTTGGCTGAAAACGGCTGCTCTTTCGGGCGACCGGTCTTTGGCCGTCAGCGCACCTGGTCCAGCAGGCGCTTGCACTCCAGGAGATCGTAGAGGGCTTCCTGCAACAGCGCCCGGTCTTCCTTGCCGACGCTGCTCTTGCCGATCGAGACCTCCGGCGCGTCGTCGCTGCCGCCGACGAAGGAGAAGAAGCGGCGGCTGGCGGGCGCCTTGGCGCGGCCGACGATCTGGTCGTCGTCAGCGGTCTTCGGCGCGGCCGGCTCGTCCTGGCTTGCGGCGGCCAGCGCCTCGACGGTCGCCAGATCGCCGCTGGCGATCGCCGCGACGAACTTGTTGCCGTTGTTTTTCAGAAGCTTCTGGACGCCCTTGATCGTGTAGCCGTGATCGTAGAGCAGATGGCGGATGCCCTTGAGCAACTCGACGTCGTCGGGGCGATAGTAGCGCCGTCCGCCGCCGCGCTTCATCGGCTTGATCTGCGAAAACCGCGTCTCCCAGAAACGAAGCACATGCTGCGGCAGGTCGAGGTCGTCGGCCACTTCGCTGATGGTGCGGAAGGCGTCGGGGCTCTTTTCCATCGGTACACCTCACCGAATGACGGGTTCGACTCGGGAGCCGGGATTCCGGCCAGCGAATCGTTGCATTTCAGCGGGTTGTGTCAGCTTTTTCAAGCGAAGATTTCGCAGCATCCAAGGCCGCGAACGGTCATGGCGCCGTCGATTGCTGCTTCTGCTTGGCCTTGCGTGCCGTGTGGGCCTTGAGAACCCGCTGCTTGAGCACGTTCGACGCCTTGAAGGTCATGACGCGCCGGGGCGAGATCGGAACCTCCTCGCCAGTTTTGGGGTTGCGGCCGATGCGCTCGTTCTTGTCGCGCACCTGGAAGGTCGCAAAGGAGGACAGCTTCACGCTTTCGCCACGCACGATAGCGTTGCAAATCTCGTCGATGACGGTCTCGACGAGTTCCGCCGATTCGGTTCTGGAAAGGCCGACCTTACGAAAAACTGACTCGGCCAAATCTGCGCGTGTCACGGTTTTGCCGCTCATCTTCTCCCACCGTTTCTTATTGAAAGCGTTCGCTTATCAGGCAAGACTATTTCTCTTGCCCGCGCCGGTCAAGCGCCGTTGAAATCCGGTGTGAGCCCATTTCGGCTACCAGCGCAAGAGCACCGCGCCCCAGGTGAAGCCGCCGCCCATCGCTTCCAGCAGCACCAGGTCGCCGCGCTTGATGCGACCATCGCTTGCAGCCGCAGCCAGCGCGAGCGGGATCGACGCGGCAGAGGTGTTGCCGTGCAGATCGACCGTGACGACCACCTTTTCCAGCGGAATGCCGAGTTTCTTCGCCGAGCCGTCGATGATGCGGCGATTCGCCTGGTGCGGCACCATCCAGTCGAGATCATCGACCGAAAGCCCCGTCGCATCAAAGGAGGCGACGATCACGTCGGTGATCATGCCGACGGCATGCTTGAAGACCTCGCGACCCTCCATCCGCAGGTGGCCCACCGTGCCGGTGGTGGAAGGCCCGCCGTCGACATAGAGCTTGTCCTTGTGGGTGCCGTCGGAGCGTAGTTGCGCCGTCAGCACGCCGCGGTCGGCGACCGTCCCCTCGCCCTGCTGCCCTTCGAGCACGATCGCGCCGGCGCCGTCGCCGAACAGCACGCAGGTCGTGCGATCGGTCCAGTCGAGGATGCGCGAGAAGGTCTCGGCGCCGATGACCAGCACGCGCCGCGCCAGCCCGCCACGGATATAGGCGTCCGCCGTGGTCACGGCATAGACGAAGCCGGAGCAGACGGCCTGCATGTCGAACGCGAATCCGTGCTGCATGCCGAGCCGGTTCTGGATGTTGACAGCCGTGGCCGGAAAAGTGTTGTCGGGCGTCGACGTCGCGACGATGATCAGGTCGATGTCGGCGACGGTCAGGCCGGCGTTGTCCAACGCGGCACGCGAGGCCGCTTCGCCGAGCGAAGCCGTCGTTTCCCCTTCGCCGGCGATATAGCGCTGGCGGATGCCGGTCCGTTGCACGATCCATTCGTCGGACGTGTCGACCATGCTTTCCAGCTCACGATTTGTGAGCACCCGCTTCGGGAGCGCCGTCCCGAAGCCGCGAACCACTGAACGGATCATCTGTCTTCCTATATCCCGTCGCTCATGCTGCTGGCCGCGCCTTCGACGGGTCGGTCCGCATGATATCTCTTGAGGTCGTTTTCGATCTTTTCCTTCAGGCCGTTACGAGCCATGTCGTAGCCGACATCGACCGCCGCAGCAAAGCCCTCCGCGTCCGTCCCGCCGTGGCTCTTGATGACGATGCCGTTCAGACCGAGAAACACCCCGCCGTTGACCTTGCGCGGATCCATCTTCTCCCGCAGCCGGTCGAAGGCACTCTTGGCCAGGATGTAGCCGAGCTTTGCCATCCACGTGCGCGACATGGCCGCGCGCAGGTATTCCGCGATCTGTCGCGCGGTGCCTTCGGCCGCCTTCAGCGCGATGTTGCCGGCAAAGCCTTCCGTCACGACCACGTCGACGGTGCCGCGGCCGATGTCGTCGCCTTCGACGAAGCCATAGTAGTCGATCGTGTCAAAATTGGCCTCACGGATCAGCTGGCCGGCGGCCTTGACCTCTTCCTGGCCCTTGATTTCCTCGACGCCGACATTGAGAAGGCCGAGCGTCGGGCGATCGACCTCGAACAGCGCGCGCGCCATGGCACCGCCCATGAGTGCGAAGTCGAACAACTGATTGGCGTCCGCGCCGATCGTCGCGCCGATGTCGAGCACGATGCTCTCGCCCCGGAGCGTCGGCCAGATGCCGGCGATGGCCGGGCGTTCGATGTTGGCCATCATGCGCAGGCAAAACTTCGCCATGGCCATCAGCGCGCCGGTATTGCCGGCCGAGACGGCGACGTCCGCCTCCCCCTTTGCAACCGCGTCCAGCGCCTTCCACATGGAGGACTTGTTGCGGCCACGGCGCAGCGCCTGACTCGGCTTCTCATCCATTCCGACGGCGAGTTCGCAGTGGGTGAACGTGCTGGCGTCCTTGACCTTGGGGTACTGCTCAAGCAACGGCCGGCATTGCTCTTCGATGCCGAACAGGTGAAAACGAATGTCGGGATGACGTTCGAGTGCCTTGGCTATGCCAGGGATAACGACCTGTGGGCCGATATCGCCACCCATGACATCAACGGAAATTCTGACCACGCGAGTCTTGTCCTTTTCTCCAGCCCCCAGGGCGGAATTTCGGTCAAAATACCGCTTTTCGTCCGGGTGACAACCGAATTATCCAGGCCATGGAGGCCCATTCAGTCCTTTTTCCAGTCTTTCAATACAGCAAATGGAGATGGCTTTCTGCCGCCCTCGTCGGTGTGCTCGATGTGACCGGAAAATACGACGCCCGCCTTGCGTGGATAGGGATCGATCGCCAACGCCGCGTATTCGGCAGCGGCGACACCGACGTCGATCGTGTCCCCTTGAAAGAGCTCCGGACTGTCCGGCCCGTCCGGATCGAGCAGCATTTCGCCGCCCTCCACGTCAGGGTGTAGGGCAAGCTTGGAGCCCTCGGGAACGAATACGGCGTCGACCGGCTCGTCGATTTGCGACTCCACCGGATCCATCGTCACGACGCAGGACTGGACGATGTCGGCCTTCACCCTGCCCTTCACCCGGACGCCGTCCTTCTTCCAGCGCTGGACTTGCAGTTCGGCGGAAAAGGACCGCACCTCCCGAATGTCCCACTGGCGCGCGAGTGCGCGGCACTCGTCCGCGTCGGCGGCGATCTTCACCTCGACCGGATTAACGGAAATGTGTCCGACCTTCACGGAATAGGAAAATGGTGTCTCTTCGTCGTGCTTCATAATGTTTCCTCGGTGACGTGCACCGGTCAGTCTGTCGGGTCCGCGGCTGGCAATTGTGCGGTTCCGGTCTCGATGGTCAGTTCGTCCAGTGCCGCCAGGTGCGCTTCGGCGGCAAAGAAATAGCGTGCGAGTTCCTGCATATCGGGGGCCTCTTCCCCTGCATCAGGGTGAATATTGCGTCGCAACGCCTGCGCAAGGGCGTCACGATCCCCAGCATCGAGAGCGGCCGCGTAGGACTCGAGCCGGCCGTAGAAGCGGCCGGCGAGCTTCTTCATCCGTTTCGGCACGCCGACGTCACTGATGCCCAGTTCGCGGATCGAGTGATCCACATCCTGGAAGAACGCGTCGATGATCTGCTGGGCGATCTCCTGTCCCGATGCGGCGGACGCGCGCGTACGGCGGAAATAAAGGATCAACACCCCCGACAGCATCTCGAAGCGCCCCATCACCGTGTCGGGCACCCCTAGCGCCTCGTAGAGAAACGGCTGGCGGGCTGCCGCCGTCAGAAGCGCGTATTGGCGTTCGACGATCCGCTGGTTGGCGTTTTTTTTCCTGAACAGGCCGAAAATCATCATAACGCCTAGTTTTGGCTGATTGAAGGAGAGCGAGCCGCCGGTGTCGTGTTGCATGACAGCCGAAGCTGGTTTACCGAAGCATGCACGAATTGCAATGGCTCGCCGGCCATCTTAGCCTCAAGGGGATTGTCGTTGAAGAGATGCTATTTCAGGACTGATATGATTTTTCTGCGCAACGCCACGATTGCCCTCGCCCTTTCCACCAGCGTCCTCGCCGGCTGCCAGACAGGTGAAGTCCTCAACCAGGGCTACATCGTTGACGAACAGACCCTGGCGCTTGCGCCTGTGGGTTCGTCCCGGGAACAGGTGCTGCTCTCACTCGGAACACCTTCGACGACAGCCACCTTTGACACCGAGGTCTTCTATTACATCTCGCAGAAGCGCTCGCGCCCGGCCGCCTTCATGAAACCGAAGATCATCGAGCAGAGCATCCTCGCCGTCTATTTCAACAAAGACGGCAACGTGGATCGGCTGGCGAACTACGCGCTGCAAGACGGGGTGCCGTTCGACATGGTCTCGCGCACGACGCCGACCGGCGGCGTGGAAACCACCTTCCTCGGCCAGTTGCTGAAGGGCGGCGGCGACCCGAACGCGGCAATCCGCAACGCGCTCGCCAACAACCCGCAATAACGGGACGATTGCAGAGCAAAAAAGCCGCGGGACCTTCGCCCCGCGGCTTTCCATTTGATGTGCCGGTGCCTCAAGCCAGAACGGCCAGCAGCAGCAACGCCACGATGTTGGTGATCTTGATCGCCGGGTTGACGGCCGGGCCAGCGGTGTCCTTGTAGGGATCGCCGACGGTATCACCGGTGACAGAGGCCTTGTGGGCCTCTGAGCCCTTCATGTGACGCTGCCCGTCCTTGTCGACGAAGCCGTCCTCGAAGCTCTTCTTCGCATTGTCCCAGGCGCCGCCGCCAGAGGTCATCGAAATTGCGACGAACAGCCCGTTGACGATGACGCCGAGCAGCGATGCGCCGAGCGCCGCAAAGGCCGAGGCCTTCGAGCCGGAGATCAGCAGCACGCCGAAGTACACGACGAGCGGCGCCAGCACCGGCAGCAGCGATGGCACGATCATTTCCCGGATCGCCGCCTTGGTCAGCAGGTCCACGGCACGGCCGTAGTTCGGCTTGTCCGTGCCGGCCATGATGCCCGGCTTCTCCTTGAACTGCTTGCGCACCTCCTCGACGATCGCGCCGGCGGCACGGCCGACGGCCGTCATCGCGATGCCGCCGAACAGATACGGGATCAGCCCGCCGAACAGCAGTCCCGCCACGACATAGGGATTGGAGAGATCGAAGGAGATCTCACCGATGCCGGCGAAGTAGGGATACTTGTCGCCGTTGGCGGCAAAGTAGGACAGGTCGTTGGAGTAAGCGGCGAACAGCACCAGCGCGCCGAGACCCGCAGAACCAATCGCATACCCCTTGGTGACGGCCTTGGTGGTGTTGCCGACGGCATCGAGCGCATCGGTGGACTTGCGCACCTCCGGCGGCAGGTGGGACATTTCGGCAATGCCGCCGGCATTGTCGGTGACCGGTCCGAAGGCGTCGAGCGCGACGATCATGCCGGCTAGTCCCAGCATGGCGGTTACGGCGATGCCCGTGCCGAAGAGGCCGGCCAGCTGGTAGGTGGAGATGATGCCGCCGACGATGACGATCGCCGGCAGCGCCGTCGATTCCAGCGAGACGGCGAGCCCCTGGATGACGTTCGTGCCGTGGCCGGTGACGGAGGCCTGCGCGATCGAGTTGACCGGGCGCTTGTTCGTCCCGGTGTAGTACTCGGTGATGACGACGATCAGCGCCGTGACCACGAGGCCCAGCAGGCCGCAGATGAACAGGCTCGTGCCGGTGACTTCGACGCCGCCGGCCGTGCCGAGCGAACCCCAGCCGACCGTCAGCGACGTTGCGGCGGCAAGCCCCAGGATCGACAGCAGGCCGGTCACGATCAGCCCCTTGTAGAGCGCCCCCATGATCGAGTTGTTCGTGCCCAGTTTGACGAAGAACGTTCCGATGATCGAGGTGATGACGCAGGCCGCGCAGATGGCGAGCGGATAGATCATCGCGGTGGCAAGGATCGGCGTGCCGCCGAAGAAGATCGCCGCGAGCACCATCGTCGCCACCACCGACACCGCATAGGTCTCGAACAGGTCGGCGGCCATGCCGGCGCAGTCACCGACGTTGTCGCCGACGTTGTCGGCGATCGTGGCCGGGTTGCGCGGATCGTCCTCGGGAATACCCGCTTCAACCTTGCCGACGAGATCGCCGCCGACATCCGCACCCTTGGTGAAGATACCGCCGCCGAGACGGGCGAAGATCGAGATGAGCGATGCACCGAAGCCGAGTGACACGAGCGAATCGATGACCTCGCGCGAGGCGGGATCGTGGCCGAGCACCGACGTCAGGATCCAGTAGTAGATGGAGACGCCGAGCAGCGCGAGCCCCGCTACCAGCATGCCGGTGATCGCACCCGACTTGAAGGCAATCTCGAGGCCGGAGGCCAGGCTGACCGAAGCGGCCTGGGCCGTGCGGACGTTGGCGCGAACGGAGACGTGCATGCCGATGAAGCCGGCAGCACCGGACAGAACGGCGCCAATCAGAAAGCCGAAGGCAGCTGTGGCCGACAGAAGAAGCCAGGCGGCAATGAAGACAACAACCCCGACGACTGCAATAGCCTTGTACTGGCGGGTCAGGTAGGCCTGCGCCCCTTCCCGGATATAGCCTGCAATTTCCTGCATGCGGGCGTTCCCCTGATCGGCGGCAAGCACCGACCGCGTCGCCCAGATGGCATAAGCCACCGAGAGCAACCCGCATGCGATAACGCCCAATAAAATGGTCATTTCGCTATTTCCTCCTGTGAAGCCGCGTTCCGTTCCGCTGCGGCCATAAAAAACGCCAGCGGCCCGCTTGCCTCCTCACATGCGGGCAGTTGACGACGTGCAGAGAGTGCAAGTGCGAATCGCTTGCGTCAAGCCGCCTGCCGCAAATGGCTGGAAGAGTGTGTTTTGCAGTATAGGCGGCTCAACGCCGCCGGGTGCGCTCGCGGTAGGCCAATGCCAGGACGAGGCAAAGGCTGAAGCCCGCGACGGGCCAGAAGACGAGGTTGATCGTCTGCCACCCATAGGCGCTGAACACCTTCCCGGACGAGAACGAGGCAAGGGCGACGGTGCCGAAGAGCACGATGTCATGAAAACCCTGGACCTTGTCGGCCTCGTGCGGCCGATAGCTCGAAGCGACGATCGCCGTGGAGCCGATGAAACCGAAGTTCCAGCCGACGCCCAGAAGGATAAGCGCGCCCCAGAAGTTCCAAAGCTCGATGCCGGCATGGGCGATGACGGCACAGCCCATCAGCACCAGCAGCCCGGCGGCGACCACCTTCTCCGTACCGAAGCGCTGGATCAGCATGCCGGTGAAGAAACTCGGTCCGAACATCGCCAGCACATGCCACTGGATACCAAGGGTGGCGAGCTCTTGCGAAAAGCCGCAGCCGATCACCATGGCGAGCGGCGCGCCCGTCATCATGAAGGTCATCAGCGCATAGCTCGATATGCCGCAGATCATGCCCGTCAGGAACCGCTGGGTCAGAACGATTTCGGCAAGCGGGCGTGCCGGCTCGGCATGCCCGGCTTTTGCCGCCGAGGCGTCCGGCAATCGCAGCAGCAGGAACAGTACGATCGCCGTGAGCGACAACGGCAGCATCGCAACGAAGGCGCCGGCGAAGAGGACGGGCTCGAACAGGTCCTTGGTCAGGATCACGAGTTGCGGGCCGAGCACGGCGGAAATCACGCCGCCGGCAAGGATCCAGGAAATCGCGCGCGGCTTGTAGAACGAAGGCGAGGCATCGGCGGCAGCGAAACGGATCTTCTGGGCGAACCCCGAGGATATGCCGATCAGCAGGAAGCCCACCGCCATCATCCAGAAATCGGCGCGGAAAAGCGCAATCGCCGCTGTCAGTCCGCCGATGGCCGAAATCACGGCGCCGGCGACGAAACCATAAGCGCGGCCCAGCAGACGGGCCAGGATGGCGACCAGGATGGCGCCGAGCGAGACGCCGATATTGAAACCGGTCAGCGGTGCGGTGGCCAGCGACTTGTCCTCGCCAAGCAACTCGTAGCCGGCAATGCCGCCGATGGAAAAGACGATCGGGCCGGCGGAGGCAAGGATTGCCTGCGCCATGGTCAGCAGAAAGACGTTGCGACGTGCGGACGAGAGTTCGCGTTCCAGGCCGTCTGCCACCACCGTCATTCCGTCACCCTATCCCCTTGCTTCGCCGCGCACCTGGCGGGCGATGCGGTCCAGGACGGCGTTGACGAGCTTCGGCTCCTCGTCCTCGAAGAAGGCCTTGGCGATCTCGACATATTCCGTGACGATGACGGCAACCGGAACATCCTTGCGCTCCAGCATCTCGAAAGTGCCGGCGCGCAGGATGGCGCGGACGGTGGTGTCCAGGCGCGACAACGCCCAGTCGTCCTGTAGCGCGGCGCCAATCAACGGGTCGAGCTTGCGCTGATCGCGCACGACGCCGGAAACGACCGAGCGGAACCAGGAGGCGTCCGCCTTGAGATAGGTGTCGCCGTCCAGTTCCTGGCCGAGACGATGCGCCTCGTATTCGGCGACGATCTCGAGCACGCCGGCGCCACCGACATCCATCTGGTAAAGTGCCTGCACGGCGGCAAGACGGGCCGCGCCGCGCTGGTTTGCCTGCTTTACCGGCTGATCCGATTTACCCTTGGTCACGATTCGCCGCCCAGCTTCTTCTTGAGCTTGATCATGGTCAGCGCCGCGCGTGCGGCAAAACCGCCCTTGTCGCCTTCCGAGCGGCGCGCGCGCGCCCAGGCCTGCTCCTCGTTTTCCACCGTCAGGATGCCATTGCCGATCGGCAGCCCCTCGCTGACGGTCAGATCCATGATGGCGCGGCAGGATTCGTTGGCGACGATGTCAAAATGGTACGTCTCGCCGCGGATCACCATGCCGAGCGCAACGAAACCATCATACTCCGTTCCACCATAGTCCATGCCGTCGAGCGCCATCGAGATCGCCGCCGGGATTTCGAGGGCACCGGGAACCGTCACGACATCGTAGGTCGCGCCCGCTTCGTCAAGCGCGGTCTTGGCGCCATCGAGCAGCGCGTCGGCCATGTCGTCATAGAAGCGCGCCTCGACGACGAGGAGATGAGGGGTTTCAGCATTTGCCATGGGTCACCCGAACGTTGTGAGAGGAGGCACGCGGATCGTCGCGGCAGAGGCCGCGGTAAAACCACGACGGGGCGACGAAGGCAAGGAAATTCGGACATTTTCGTTCAATTCCGGCACGTCGCCCGCATTACGCCGCGGTTGGCATGCTGGATATCTGCGCCGCTCTCTGCATACTTGCCGCCGAAGGGAATCCACAACCGCGCGAAGGATCCGAGGCCATGGCCGAAACTCGAAAGCCAGTCGTCAATCCGAAATCGCTGCAACTCGACCACTGGACGCAGGGAGACTTCTTCGAGTCGCGCGACGCCTCCTTCGGCGCTCTGTTGGGTCTGAAGAACCTCGGCATCGGCTATGGCGAGGTTCCGCCGGGCAAGTCCGGCTGCCCGTTCCACAATCATCACGTGGAAGAGGAACTTTTCATCATCCTCGAAGGAACCGGCACCTATCGGTTCGGCAAGGACCGGTATCCGGTCGGCCCCGGCGACGTGCTCGGCGCCCCGGCCGGTGGCCCGGAAACCGCGCACCACCTGATCAACACCGGCGACGTGCCGCTCAAGTATCTCTCGATCTCGACGATGGCGGCGACGGAGATCTGCGAATACCCGGACTCCGGCAAGTTCCTGGCCAAGACGCGCCCGGACGCCGGCGGCCCCGCGCAATTCCGCTTTGTCGGACGGGCTGAAAGCGCAGTGGACTATTGGGAGGGCGAACCGGGCGCCTAGAGCCATTGATTTGCCAGAATCCGAACCTTCCCGATCGTCGGTCGGCTCCTTCTGATCCGTCCTTTGCAATTACCGGCAGCATCTGACAAAGGTGGTGGACAATACTTTGCCCACTGGAATGCCCCGTGATCGACCTTGCACTCCACGTTCTGCTTTTCCTGTTCATCGCCGCCTTTATTGCCGGATTCATCGATTCGATCGCCGGCGGCGGCGGCATGATCACCATTCCGGCCATGCTGCTTGCCGGCATACCGCCGCTACAGACGCTCGGGACCAACAAGTTGCAGGCGCTGTTCGGTTCCGGTTCCGCGACGCTGGCCTATGCGCGTGCGGGACAGGTGAACCTGCGCCGGCAATTGCCGATGGCGGCTTTGTCGGCCATCGGCGCGGCCCTCGGCGCCGCTGTTGCGACGGTGCTGCCGGGAGAAGTGCTGAAGGCGATCCTGCCGCTCCTGCTGCTCGGCATTGCCCTCTACTTCGCGCTCAAGCCGAACATCGGTGACGTCGACCAGCATTGGCGGCTGGCGGAACTGGCATTCGCCCTCACTGTCATACCGCTGATCGGCTTCTACGACGGCGTGTTCGGGCCGGGCACCGGATCGTTCTTCATGCTCGCCTTCGTGACGCTCGCGGGCTTCGGCGTGCTGAAGGCGACGGCGCATACGAAACTGTTGAACTTCGGCTCCAACATCGGCGCATTCGCCGTCTTCCTCGCCTATGGCGCCATGTTGTGGAAGGTCGGTTTCGTCATGGGCGCCGGCCAGTTCTTCGGCGCACAGGTGGGCTCGCGCTTTGCCATGAAACGGGGCGCGAAGATCATCAAGCCGATCCTGGTGGTCACGAGCACGGTGCTGGCGATCCGCCTCATGGCAGATCCCACGAACCCGCTGCGGCTGTGGCTCGGTTGGTAGGCTGCGGCTGATATTTCCACGCCTACCAAAGACGACTTACTCCTTTGAATTGAAAGAGAAAATTCAGGCCAGATTCCGTGGTGGATATCAGCACTACGGCAACAGTGCGCCAACTCTTTCGAGTAAAATCACGCACGAAGGCGGTTTAAGGTAGCAACTGCAAGAGAAGCGACGGTGAACTGAGGAAACCGCCAGCTACGAGGCCAACAAACCCTAGTGCCAACGCTCCGACGAACCCGTGGCTTTCCCAACCGATGTAGGCCCCCACAGCGGTTGCTGTCGTGATAATCGAAACCGTCCATAGGATTTTGACCAGCCCGACCACACGACGAAAAGCTGTTGGGTTGTCTTCGGTCATGCGAAATTCAACCTTTTGAAGCGCCTATGTCTTAGACGATAGTGTGGAAGATTCATTCCACCAGAGGTGAGGATGATCATCCGTTGCAGCGGATCATTTCCCAATTCTGCACTGCCTAATGCCGGATATTTCTGTCCCTCACCTGCCTGCCGGCATCCTCTCCCCGCAAGCGGGGCGAGGAGCATGGGAGCGCCGCTTTGCTCTGCTTCGCGACGGGCGCCGTTTTGCCCCTTCTCCCCCGGGGAGAAGGTCCCGGCAGGGGGATGAGGGGCATTACACGCTAAACGGATCTCAGAACTCGACGCCGATCTGCGCCTTGATCCCGGAGCGGAACGGGTGCTTCACCAGTTCCATCTCGGTGACGAGGTCGGCGACCTCAATCAACTCGTCCTTGGCGTTGCGGCCGGTCAGAACGACATGCGTCATGTACGGCTTCTCCGTCGACAGGAACTCGACGACCTCGGCGACGTCGATGTAGTCGTAGCGCAGCGCGATGTTGATTTCGTCGAGCAGCACCATCGAGTTGCGCTCGTCGCGGATCAGTTCCTTGGCCTTCTCCCAGGCCTTCTGGGCCATCGCGATGTCGCGGGCGCGGTCCTGGGTTTCCCAGGTGAAGCCCTCGCCGAGCGTGTAGAACTGGCAAAGATCGGAGAAATGCTTCTCGATCAGCTCGCGCTCGCCCGTCACCATCGCGCCCTTGATGAACTGCACGACGGCGCAGGGCTTTGCGTGGGCGATGTGGCGGAAGATCATGCCGAAGCCGGCCGTCGACTTGCCCTTGCCCTTGCCGGTGTGGACGATGACCAGGCCCTTCTCGTCGGTCTTCGTCGCCATGATCTTCTCGCGCGCCTGCTTCTTCTTCGCCATCTTTTCGGAGTGGCGGGCGAGTTCGGCCTCAGTCATACCGGTTTCGGTTTCCATTTCGCTCATCGAATGCTCCTCAATCATGCTTTGGCAGGTCGTCGTCGCAGGCAAGCCACGCGACCCGCTCGCTCCAGAACCAGTGCTGGTTGATCGTCAGACCTGATGCGTCATCGAGCGCACCGACATACAGGTCGATATCGTCGGGCCGGTCGTCGGTCTCATAGCTGATCGGCGAGCCGCACGCGCCGCAGAACCCGCGCGACACCCCAGGCGAGGAGGCGTAGTGGCGCAGCGTCTCGCCCTCGAAAACGACGCTCTCCCGAGCAACGCAAAAGAAGCTCGTCACCGGCGACGAGGTCGCCCGCCGGCAACTCTCGCAATGGCAATGCCCGGTGCGGATGACCGGTCCGGAAACCCGAAAGCGAACCGATTTGCACAGGCAACGTCCGGAAAGCTCGGTCATGACGCCCTCTTCTTGTCGGCGATCGCTTCAAGCTCGAATCTCGCAGAGTTCGAGCGCGGCGACCAGAGGCCACGGTCGACCGCCTCGATCAGCCGGTCGGATATCTCCTTCAAGGCCGACGGATTCTTTTCCGCCATGAAATCGCGCACACGATCATCCAGAACATAGGCCTGATAGACGGCCTCGAAATGGTGATCCTTCACCGCTCCGGTCGTCGCGGCGAAGGCGAACATGAAATCGACCGTCGCGGCCAATTCAAACGCGCCCTTGTAGCCGTGGCGCATGACCCCGTCGATCCACTTCGGATTGACGACGCGGGCCCGCACCACCCGGCCGATCTCGTCCTCCAGCGTCCGCACGACCGGCTTTTCCGGCCGCGACAGGTCGTTGTGGTAGACGGTCGGCTGGGCGCCGGTCAGGTGCGCGACCGCCGCGGCCATGCCGCCTTCGAACTGGTAGTATTCGTCGCTGTCGAGAAGATCGTGCTCGCGGTTATCCTGGTTCTGGACGATCGCCTGCAGGCTCTTCATCCGCGCCTCCAGCTGGTCGCGGCTGGAAACGTCCTCGCCCTCGCCGGCATAGGCATGCGCCCCCCAGGCCAGCCATGCCTCGGCGAGGTCGCCACGATCCTTCCACAGCCCCTCGTCCATCATCGTCTGCAGGCCGGCGCCATAACTGCCCGGCTTGGCACCGAAGACGCGATAGCCGGCCTGCGCCCGCGCCTCGCCCTCGCTGGCGCCTTCGGCTGCAAGGCTCGCGGCCTCGGCACGCATCCGCGCGGCGATCGGATTGTCCTCGCCGTCCTCGTCGAGCGCGCCGATCGCGCGCACGGCCCGGTCGAACAGCGCGATCTGCTCCGGGAAGGCATCGCGGAAGAAGCCGGAAATCCGCAGCGTGACGTCGACGCGCGGGTGGCGCAACATGGCGGGCGGGATGATCTCGTAGCCGGTGACGCGACGCGAGACGGTATCCCAGACCGGCTTGGCGCCGATCAGCGCCAGCGCTTGGGCGATGTCGTCGCCGCCGGTGCGCATGTTCGAGGTTCCCCAGGCGGTGATGCCGAATGACGTCGGCCACTCGCCGTGGTCCTGCGCGTAGCGGGTCACGAGCAATTCGGCCGATTTCTTGCCAAGCTCCCAGGCGGCCGGCGTCGGCACGGCGCGGCTGTCGACGGAATAGAAGTTGCGCCCGGTCGGCAGTACATCCGGCCGGCCGCGGGTCGGCGCGCCGGACGGGCCCGGCTCGACGAAACGCCCGTCAAGCCCGCGCAAAAGCGCGGCCATCTCGGCTGCGCCACATGCCTCGATCGACGGCCGGATCGAGTCGTCCACCTGGTCGAGCACGGCGCGCGTGGCCGTCCAGCCCTCCGGGGAGAGCCTTTCGCCCGAGACCAGCTTGCTCGCCAAAAGCTCGATGCGCTCGACCGTGTCGCCGGCGGTTCGCCAGGGTGCGTCGGTTTGTTCCCCGAGGATTGCGGGCCGTGGTCCGCTCCAGGGATCGGAGGGGACGCAATCGAGCGGGTCGAAAGTGAAAACTGCCGTGGCAGAGGCGCGCGCTTCCCGCACCTCGTCACCGCCACCCAAGGCATCCACCGCAATCGCCCGCTGCAGGCTGGTGTCGCCGCCCTCGCCCAACCCCCGCGGCACGCGCGCCAGCGCCAGCGTCAGGTCGGTCAGCAGCCGCCCCGACGGCGAGACGCCGAAGACGTGCAGGCCGTCGCGGATCTGCATTTCCTTCAGGTCGCAAAGATAGGCGTCGAGCTTCTGCAGCGCCGCCTCCTCGCCGTCCGACTTGGCGATGCCGGCGTCCTGGTCGAGACCGATGTCGCGGACGAGGTCGAGGATCTGCTTGCTGAGAAGTTTGATGCGGCGGGGATCGCCGCCGGAGGCGTCGTAGTACTCGTCGACCAGTGCCTCCAGGTCCTTCAGCGGCCCGTAGGTTTCGGCGCGCGTCAACGGTGGGGTCAGGTGGTCGATGATGACGGCGGCGGAACGGCGCTTGGCCTGCGTGCCCTCGCCCGGATCGTTGACGATGAAGGGATAGAGATGCGGGAGCGGCCCGAAGACCGCCTCCGGATAGCAGGTCTCCGACAGCGCCAGCGCCTTGCCCGGCAGCCATTCGAGGTTGCCATGCTTGCCGACATGGACGATCGCGTGCACGCCGCAGACCTCGCGCAGGTAGGCGTAGAAGGCGAAATAGCCGTGCGGCGGCACGAGGTCCGGCGAGTGATAGGTGTCCTTCGGGTCGATGTTGTAACCGCGCGCCGGCTGGATGCCGACAAGCGTCTCGCCGCTACGGGTCAGCGGCAGGGCGAAGACGTCGCCCTTGATGAAGGGATCGTCCTCCGGTTCACCCCAGCGGGCGATCACATCGTCCTGCATCGACTTCGGAAGAGACGCGAAGAAGCGCCTGTATTGATTCAACGAAATCGTCTCGCGGATTTCGCGATCTTCACCGGCCGAGTTCGTCGGACCGGCCATCAGGTGGCCCATCAACGCATCGCCGTCGGCCGGCAGATCACCGACCGCATAGCCATGCGCCTTCATCGCACGAAGGATTTCGAGCGTTCCAGCCGGCGTATCGAGACCGACACCATTGCCGAGCCGGCCGTCGCGGTTGGGGTAGTTCGCCATGACGAGTGCGATGCGGCGCTCGTCCGTGCTGGCCCGACGCAGACGCGCCCAATTGGCGGCAAGCTTCGCCGAGAAGCGGATGCGATCCTCGACCGGCTCCAGGCTGACGATGTTCGTCTCGACGGCAGCGTCCCAGCGCGCGGCGGCCTTGAAGGAGACAGCCCGGGCAAGCACCCGACCGTCCACCTCCGGCAAGGAGACGTTCATGCCGAGGTCGCGGGCCGTCAGCCCCTGCGCGGAGGCCTGCCAGGCCTCATGCGAGGAACTGGAAAAGATGACCTGCAGCACCTGCGCACCCGTCTCGTCCAGCACGGTCGGCTTGCGGCTGCCGCCGGGTGCGGAGACGGCAAAGCTGGTGGCGTTCAGCACCACGTCAGGCCGGGCGGCGGCAAAGGCGGCGGTCACGACTTCGATGGAGGCGGGGTCCTTCAGGCTGGAGACGAATAGCGGCAGCGCCCTCACGCCCTCGGCCGCGAGCGCCTCGATCATCAGCTCGACCGGCCCGGTCTCGCCGCTTTGCACATAGGCGCGATAGAAGCTGATGGCGACGGTCGGGGGTTCGAATCCCTCCCCCTCGGATGCATGCCCGTCGGCCGGACGCTGCCCCTCATCCGCCCTTCGGGCACCTTCTCCCCGCAAGCGGGGAGAAGGGAGAGCGGCGTCCGCGGCGGCCGCGGCACCCCCCTCTCCCCGTTCACGGGGAGAGGGCTGGGGTGAGGGGCAAGATTCGCCGGGTGCGGCTTGGAGCGAGTGGCCGCGCGGAAAGGGCACGGCCTCGGCGCAAAGCGCGGCCCAAGTCTCGACATCGATGACACCCCGACCGGGCCACCAGATGCCGGCCTTTTCCAGCGGCTCCGCCGGAGAAGGCTTCCCCCCCCCGAACACCAACGCATCGGCATAGTCGAGGAAGCGGGCGGCGTTTTCCGCCCCGCCCTCCGTCAGGTAGGCCCACAGCCGAAGCCGGTCCTCCTCGGTCACGCGGTTGAATTGCACCAGCCCGTCGTCGGGCCGGTCGTCACCGGGCAGGGCCACCAGCACGATGTCGTTCGCTACCGCGGTCGCATGCAGCGCTTCGAGTACGTAACGGAAATAGCTGGCACCGCCGAGCGCGCGGATGACGATCAGCTTCGCATGCTGCGCCGTGCGCTCGACATAGGTATCGACCGACATGGGGTGGGCAAGCGCGGCAAGGCTGGCAAGCCGCAATCGCGTCGGCTCGTCGCGGCCGCGATGGGCCGCCGCGATCGAGGCAAGCTCGGTATCGGCCGCCGAGAGGAACAGGATGTCGCCCTGTGACTGGCCGAGATCGATCGCCTCCTTGCCGTCGGCGATCGTACCCTTTTGCGCTAGAAGGAGATGCAAACCCGCCTCCCTTCTGCCGAACGCATAGGCATCGCCCGCCCCCTCAGGCCGCCGCGGCCGCAATCGCCGCGCGCACGGCGGCTTCGTCCATGTCGTGCAGGCCGATGACGACGAGACGTGTGCCGCGCGTTTCGCCCGTCTTCCAGGCGCGCTCGAAATACTGATCGATCCGGCTGCCAACGGCCTGAATCAAGAGGCGCATCGGCTTGCCGGGTACGTCGGCGAACCCCTTCAGCCGCAGGATGTCGTGCGCGGCAATCACGCCCTTCAGACGCTCGACGAAGCCGGCCGGATCGGCGACGGCGCCGACTTCGACGACGAAGCTTTCGAACTCGTCATGGTCGTGGTCGTGCTCTTCGCCGTTCTCGTGCTCCAGGTCATGGTGCGACTTGCGGTTGGCGATGTCGTCCTCGGTGCCGATGCCGAGCCCGAGGAGCACCGCTGCCGCGACCTCGCCGTTCCGCGCCTCGATCATCGCCGGCTTGCGGGTGATTCTGGAGGCGACCTCTTCACGCACGGCCTTCAGGCCGACGGCGTCGATCAGGTCGGTCTTGTTGAGGACGATCAGGTCGGCGGCGGTCAGTTGGTCCTCGAACAGTTCCTCCAGCGGGCTTTCGTGGTCGAGGTTCTCGTCCTGGGTGCGCAACGCGTCCACCTTGTCGTGGTCATCGGCAAAGCGGCCGGCGGCGACCGCAGCACTGTCTACGACTGTGATGACACCGTCCACCGTCACCTGCGTCTTGATCTCCGGCCAGTTGAAGGCGGCGACGAGCGGCTGCGGCAGCGCCAGGCCGGACGTCTCGATGACGATGTGATCGGGGCGGTTTTCGCGCTCGAGCAGCTTCGACATGGTCGGGATGAAGTCATCGGCAACGGTGCAGCAGATGCAGCCGTTGGTCAGCTCGATGATGTCGTCCTCGCTGCAGGCCTCGGCGCCGCAGCCCTTCAGCACGTCGCCGTCCACGCCGAGATCGCCGAACTCGTTGATGATCAGCGCGATCCGCTTGCCATTCGCATTCTGGAGGAGGTTGCGGATCATCGTCGTCTTGCCGGCGCCGAGGAAGCCGGTGATGACGGTGGCGGGAATCTTCTGCTGGAGCATGGCTCAACCCTTCATTTTCAGCGGCAAACCTGCCGCGACAAAATAGACTTCGGTGGCGACTGTCGCCACCTGCTGATGCAATCGCCCGGCGTGGTCGCGGAATTCGCGCGCCATCTTGTTGTCCGGCACGATGCCAAGGCCGACCTCGTTCGAGACGAACACCACACGGCCAGGCGCGGTGACGATCGCGGCGGCAAGATCGTCAAAAGCCGCCTTCATGTCGTGCCCTTCGAGCATAAGGTTCGTCACCCAGAGCGTCAGGCAGTCGACGAGCAGGACCCGATCCTTGCGTGCCGTGTCATTGATGCGCTCCGGCAGCGCCAGCGGCTCCTCGTGCGTAACCCAGCCGTGGCTGCCCCGCTGCGCACGGTGCTGCTCAATGCGCTCGCGCATTTCATCGTCCCAGGCCCTGCCCGTCGCGATGTAATGCTTCGAGAGGCCGGTTTCCGCAGCCAGGCTTTCCGCGAATGCGGATTTTCCGGAACGGGCACCGCCCAGAACCAGGACGGCTCCGGGCGATACGGTTTTCATCAGGCTGCCTTGACGATCTTCTCGTTGGCAAAGCCGAGCGAGAGGCCGAGTACGATCCAGAAGAACAACGTCGTGGCAAGCGCCGCGACGGCGAACTCCGCGCCGAGGACGGCCGGCACGTTGCTGGCAAGATCCGTCGGCTGCGGCGCGCCGTAGACGTGCGGGGCCGCGATCAGGGCGATACCCGCAACCTTGGCACCCAGACCATCCTTCAGGATCAGCAGGTAGAGCCCGCCCGCAGACAGTGCGACGGTCGACAGCCACCAGACCTGTCTCTCGGCAAGGTCGGCTGCAGGGAAGCCCGGAAGCTCCGGCGGCAGGCCGATGGCCGGTAGCAGATGCACGGCAAGCCAGCCGGCTGCACCCCAGAGAGCACCGTTTGCGACCGTGATCGGGTTGCCGGTCACGAGGCTGACGCCTGCGAGAAGCAGGGCAAAGCCCGCCCCCGCCACCAGATTGGCAAGCAGCGTGCCGGAAAAGCGGCTCATGCCGAACATGATGCCGCCCTCGTCCTCATGTGCCTCGCCGCCATGGGCGTAGGCGACCGAAACCGGCGAGAGATAGCCAGCGATTTCGGACAGAACCGCGCCGACGCCGAGCGCGGAATGCTCTTGCGTTGCCTGAGGCTGGGTCTCGGTGCCAGTGCCCGCCGGAGCCGGTTCGGTCCCGCCACCTTCATACTCTTCGGCATGAAGAATGAGCGGAATAACCCGCGCCTCCTGGGCGGCCGTCATCAGGGCACCGGAGAACAACCCGGCCACCAGGGCGGCCAGGAGATATTTGACGATCATGTCACCCCCCTTAGTGGCAGGGGAAGCCGTAGGAGTGGCGCGTGTCGTGCGCGGTATCGTGCAGGACCGACGAATTGGCGAGGCCTGCGCCGAACACCAGGAATCCGCCGAGCAAAAGCGCAACGAGACCGGCATAGAGACGATCGTTGAGAGACAGGGAAACAGAAGAAGAAACGTGAGCAGCCATGACAACCTCCGTGCTGGCAACGGGGAACATCCCCAGGGCGGGCAGTATGCCCTTCATTGGAGGCAGGTCTCCTGGCTCGTGGCGTCAGGCGCAGTTGCGCCGGCGGCTATCCTCGCCTTCCCGGGAAAAAGCGGCATGAAAGGCGGACGATTCGTAGAGATAGAGGCGTCCAGACCCCGGTTCATCATGCCGCCACCCAGTGGCTTTGCCGGTCGTTTCCGATCGGCTGGATAGGCCTCGCCACTCTACAGTCGCGGGGTCGGCCGTGATTGGAGCGCCCTGATTGGGTCCACCCCGTCACATTCCCATTTACGCGCCCGTCCGTTTCCGGACCGGCGCGCCATCCAATAGGCGATGAATATGCCTGACAGTTGCCGAAGTCAATCGACCGTCCGCGTCATCCATCTTCCGAATACCGGCGTCAGGACGGGCGTCCGGGGCCTCAGTATCCGGGGCCGCCCCAGCCACGACGCGGGCGGCCGTAATAGCCGTCCACCGGCCCTTCATAGTATCCATCGACCGGCCCCTCGTAGTAGCCGCCGACAGGCCCTTCCAGATAGCCGTCCACCGGCCCGTCGTACACGCCATAGCCGTCGCTGGAATAGCGATCCGTCTGGTAGCGCTGCCGCGCGACGCGCTGGCGACTGCGTTGCTCGGCGAACTGGCCCGATTCGCGCAACTGTCGGAACTGCTTGCGGGTCAGATAGCCGTCTGCGCGTTGGCCGAGCGAGCGCTGCCATGCCGCAATCGCCGAACGGGTACGCGGGCCGAACACGCCGTCCGCACCGCCCGTATCGTAGCCCAGCACATTCAGCCAACGCTGAGACTGGATACGGGTGCCCGGCTCCAGGTAAGCCTCCCGGACATCGGGCGAGGTTTCAAAAACTGTCGTTTTCGACTGTAACTGCTGCTTTGCGACAGGCTTCTCGGTGACGTCGTCCTTAACGCTTGCATCACCTGCCGCTGTCGCGCCGTCGTTCGTCTGCTTTCCGAGAGCCGCCAATCGCTTGCGTGCCTCCGCCGCAAAGCGGCCGTTCGGAAACTCGTCGAGATACTTTTCGATTGCGCTGGCCGTACCATTGAGAACGGCCCGGCTCCAGCTGTTGTCCTCGCGACGGGCAAGGCGCTCGACCTCATCGGCCTCAGCCTTGGTCGCCGTGGCCGCAGTCGAACTGTCCGGCTCAGTGGAAGGTGCCTTGGTTTCCATTGTGCCGGCAGGCGAATCGGGGGGCACGGGCGCCGTCGACCCGGTGTTGGCGTCCGCAGCTTGGCCTGCTTTCTGTCGCGCGGCCGCTGCGGCCTCTTCGGCCTTGGCCCGTTCGGCTTCGGCTGCATCCCGCGCCGCCTCCGCCCTTGCCCTTTCCGCCTCTGCGGCATCCGCCTTGGCCCGGGCCTCGGTTTCTGCCTGGACGGCTTGTTCGGCCTTGATCCGCGCGGCTTCCGCCGCCGCCTCGATGCGCTTGCGCTCGGCCTCGGCGGCCGCCTGCTCCGCTTCTGCCTTCGCCCTTGCTTCCTCGGCGACCTTGGCCTCCTGTTCAGCCTTCAGGCGCGCGGCTTCGGCCCGCGCCTGCTGCTCCGCCTTCAATCGCTCGGCCTGGGCGGCCTCCTCGGCCGCCTTGCGCTCGATCTCGGCCTGCGCCTCTGCGGCGCGCTTGGCTTCCGCCTCCGCGCGCGCCTGCTCTTCCTTGCGCAATTGCTCAGCTTCTTCCAGGCGCTTGCGCTCTGCCTCGACGGCAAGCTTTTCTTGCTCGACCTTTGCCTTCTCGGCGGCAATCCTGGCCTCTTCCTCGGTTTTCAGACGCGCAGCTTCGGCTTCGGCGGCGCGCTTTTCCTCCTCGGCCTTGGCCTTTTCGGCCGCGACCTTCGCCTCTTCCTCGGCTTTCAGTCGTGCAGCCTCGGCGGCCTTCTGGTCGGCTTGGGCCTTTTCCTTCGTGGAAGGAGCGGCTGACCCTTGCGCGGATCCCTCCGCCTCCTTGGCAGGTTTGGCGACGCCGGCGGCGTTCAGTTCGGCAAGGCGAATCCGGGCCATCGAGGCGAACGTGCCGTTCGGATACTGCTTCAGGTAGCTTTCATATCCCGCCGGATCGCTGCTGGCCGAAATCTTCTGCCACAGCGAAAATTCCGATTCCCACTTTTTGGACGCGCTGGCAGGCGGTTGCGTTTCAGCCCCCTGCACCGCTGGTCCGCCGGCGACGGCGAGCCCCAGCAAGCAGGCCAATCCGAGTTTCGCAAAACGCGCGCTCGTCATCAATTTCCCTTTCGATCGCTGCGGAAGCACCCTCCGCAAGCTAGCCCCAACTGGACGCCAATCAAGGCCATGGCATCGGATTCCGGCACAACTTTGATCCCGCCGCACTGCCGGCCAATCGCCGGCAGTGCGTGGATATCTGCAGTTACTGACGTTTGGCGAAAGTCGCTTAATCGGGAAAACTCAATCACATTGCAAAAGCTGAGCCAGCCATCGCGGGTCCAGCGCGGCCTCGAGTTCGGCCGCCACTCCATCCAGAGCCTCATCGACCGCCCTGCGATAGTCGAAGCCGCCACCCGCAATCCCGAATTCCGCCAGAAGGCGAGCCCGGAAGGCATCGCTCGACAAAAGCCCGTGCAGATAGGTGCCGAAAACGCGCCCGTCAGGAGACGTCGCCCCATCCGGTCGGCCGTCGATCTCCACGGCGGGCCGGGCACAGTCCGGACCGGTGGTCCGGCCGAGATGGATCTCGTAGCCCTCGAGCGGCACGTCGTAGCGAAGCGACCGCGCCGCGCTGTTGCGCACCGTCTTTTCCGGCGCCATTACGGTCTCCACGTCCAGAAGACCAAGGCCTTCGATCTCTCGCCCGCTGCCCTCGATGCCGAGCGGATCGCTCACACGCCGGCCCAGCATCTGGTAGCCGCCGCATATTCCGATGATACGTCCGCCGCGGCGGTGGTGTTGCTCTAGGTCGCGATCCCAGCCCTGCGCCCGCAAGTCCTTCAGGTCTGCGATCGTGGATTTGGAACCGGGAAGGACGACGAGACCGGCATCGGAGGGTATGCGCTCGCCCGGCCGGACGAAGACGAGATCAACGTCGGGCTCCAGACGCAGCGGATCGAGATCATCGAAATTGGCGATGCGGGACAACACCGGCACGGCCGCCCGCAGCGCCTGCGCCCGGCCCGTCGCCAGCCGCTCCAGCACCACCGAGTCCTCCGCCGGCAGTTGGCGGGCATGTTTCAGCCACGGCACCACCCCGAAGCAGGGCCAGCCGGTATGCGCCTCGACCGCCCGGATTCCGTCATCGAACAGCGTCACGTCGCCACGGAACTTGTTGATGAGGTAGCCCGTCACCATCGAACGGTCCTCTTCGGGCAGAATCGCATGCGTTCCGACCAGCGCGGCGATGACGCCACCGCGATCGATGTCGCCGACGAGTACCACCGGCACACCGGCCCGGGTCGCAAACCCCATGTTGGCGATATCTCCGGCCCTGAGATTGACTTCTGCGGGCGAGCCGGCCCCCTCCACGACGACTAGGTCAGCACCCTCGCTGATCGCCTCGAAACTCTCCATCACCGCGCCGAGCAGCTTGGGCTTCAGCGCCTGGTAATCCCGGCCCTTCGCCTGCCCGAACACCTTGCCCTGAACGACGATCTGACTGCCAGTGTCGGACTGCGGCTTGAGCAGAACCGGATTCATGTGCACCGTCGACGGCACGCGTGCCGCCATCGCCTGCAACCACTGTGCCCGGCCTATCTCGCCACCGTCGGACGAAACGGCGGCGTTGTTCGACATGTTTTGCGGCTTGAACGGCCTGACCTTAAGCCCACGGTTCGAGGCGATCCGGCACAGGCCCGCGACCAGCACCGTCTTGCCGACATCGGAGCCGGTTCCCTGCAACATGATCTTGCGTGTCATGCGCCTTCACTAGCATCGTGTCCATTGAGCGCAAAGTCCTGAAAACGGCGCCTCACGACCGCGATCCGCCACCGCGGACCAGCTTCGTCGGCACGCAACGGGCACGACCGCGTCGACGATAGTCGATTTACGACATGCGACGCCGGAAACGGTTGCGATTTCAGCAATTCTCCAGCGTATATCACCGCCTGAATGCGACTCTGATGCGCCGACGGTGAGAAGGACCAAGACCATGCTGTACATCTTCAGCAAACCGAATTTCGTTCAGATCGCATGGAATGGCCGCATGCCGGAAAGCCAGTCGCGCGTGCGCAATGTCGTCGCCGACGCACCGTTTGGCCCGCTACGCCTCATCCGCACAGGCAATGTCGGCTGACACGGAAGCGATTGCACCGAGGCGCCCTTGCCCGGTCGGGAGGGCGCTTTTCCTTGCGCAAGAATCAAAGAAAAAGCCGCAGTGCAGTTTTGCCCGCGGCTGGTCCGAAACACGGACAACGCCGGATACGCACCGGCGATACTCGCCCCCGGTACGCACTACCTGAACCGGGGACAGGCAGTAGCTTGGCTGCCGTGACGACACAATTAGCCGCACATCGTTACCGGAACGTTATTGAAAGCTTAAGCAAAGATGAATTGCTCACTTTTGTTGGCGGATGAGGTCATTTTCGCCGCCACCGCCGCTATGCCGCGAACATAACCGCGCCGGATCGACGTCCCAGCGGCAGCGAGGTTGATTTCTATGCTGGAATCCTTACGCTGACGACTGCGATAAGGACACGATCGGCCGGTGACAGGTTCGATTTCGCCGAACGGCATAAGATGGGTGTCGCCGCAAGCAGGGTATCGACCTGCCTGACGCGCTTATCGGCCCCCGGCCTGACGCTTGTGACGACCGGGCAGCACAGGAAATGCAGAGCCCTGTGCTCCAGATGGTTTGCTGCATCGAAACTGGGAGGTCTTGTGACCATGAGGAAGCTGCTCGCTTCAACCATCCTAGCCGCCGGGCTCTATGCCGGCGCCGGGTCCGCACAGGCTGCCGATTGCGGCAGCGTTTCCATTGCAGAAATGAACTGGGCATCGGCGGGTGTCGCCGCCCAGGTCGACAAGATCATTCTCGAGAACGGCTACGGCTGCACGGTCACCCTCGTGACCGGCGACACGATGCCGACCTTTGCATCGATGAACGAGAAGTCCGAGCCGGACATGGCCCCGGAATTCTGGGTGGATTCGGTGCGAACCGCGCTCGACGCCGCGCTCGCCGAAGGCCGCCTTATCCAGGCCGCGCCGCTGCTGTCCGAGGGCGGCGTACAGGGCTGGTGGATTCCCAAGTTCCTCGCCGACGCGCATCCGGACATCAAGACGGTCCAGGACGCCCTGGCGCATCCGGAACTGTTCCCCGCACCGGAAGACCCCGCACGCGCCGCCGTCTACAACTGTCCTGCAGGCTGGAACTGCCAGGTTTCCACCGCCAATCTCTACAAGGCGCTCGGCGCCGAACAGAAGGGGTTCGACCTAGTCGACACCGGCTCGGCCGCCGGGCTGGATGGATCGATCGCCAATGCCTTCGAGAAGAAGATCGGCTGGCTCGGCTACTATTGGGCGCCGACGGCAATCCTGGGCAAGTACGAGATGATCAAGCTGCCCTTCGGCGTCGAGCATGACAAAAAGGAGTGGGATTCGTGCACCGCCATTCCGGATTGCCCGAACCCGAAGGTGAACGGCTATCCCGTCGCCAGCGTCTATACGATCGTGACCAAGCAGTTCGCGGAAAAAGCAAGCGTTGCCATGGATTACGTCAAAACGCGCAAGTGGGACAACCAGACGGTCAGCAAGGTCCTCGCCTGGATGGGCGATAACCAGGGAACAAACGAGGACGCAGCGAAGTATTTCCTGAAAACCTATCCGGAACTCTGGACGACCTGGGTCGCCCCGGAGGTCGCCGAAAAGGTCAAATCCACCCTCTGAGCCGGTTGCGCAACGACGGAAACGGGGAGAGAAAAATCAAAGTCGCAAACAGCACATGAAAGGAATCGGCTTCATGTGACAAGATTGCGGCAAGCCGGAATGAACGACAACAAACGCAGCGTCCATGACGCATCCGGCACTGCGGCGGGGCAGGCGCGACGGCGGTGCCCGGCAGGACAAGGGGATCGAGATGGCATTGTGCGACGACATGCCAGCGTTGCTTTGCAGGTTTCCCGCCCTGAGCGATTCCACGATTCGCGAGGGACGCAAGGCAATTGACGACGGCTTCAAGGGACTCGTGCGCTCCTACGCCTCTGTCATCGATACGGCCGTGCAACCGCTGCAGGTCTTTCTCAACTTCCTCGAGCGCCTGTTCGTAAGCTCGCCATGGCCCCTCATCCTGGTTGTGATGCTGGCAATCGTCTACGTCGGCAGCCGGAACCTGAAGGTGATGCTCGGCGCCGCTGTCGCCATGGTTCTCATCGGCCTTTTCGGCCTTTGGAACGATGCGATGGTCACGCTTGCGATGACGACCGTATGCACGATCTTCGCCGTTCTGCTCGGCATCCCGATCGGCATTCTCATGGCGCGTTTCGACCGGGTCCAGTCATTCGTCAATCCCATCCTCGACGTGATGCAGACGATGCCGAGTTTCGTCTACCTCATCCCGGTGGTGATGATTTTCGGTATCGGCAAGGTGCCCGGCATGATCGCGGTGGTCATTTATGCGATCCCGCCGATGATCCGGCTGACCAATCTCGGCATCCGGCTTGTCGACAAGGAGGTCCTGGAGGCAGCCGACGCTTTCGGCTCCTCCAGTTGGCAGAAGCTGAAGAACGTGCAGTTTCCGCTTGCGCTTCCGACGATCATGGCGGGCATCAACCAGACGATCATGATGTCGCTGGCCATGGTCGTCGTCGCCTCGATGGTGGGCGTCGGCGGTCTGGGCAAGAACGTGCTGGGCGCCATCAACAACCAGTTCTTCACCGTCGGTTTTCTCAACGGCTTCGCGCTCGTCGCGATCGCCATTATTTTCGATCGAACCAGCCAGGCCTACGGCAAGCGGCTGCAAAAGCATTCGGAGGTCGTCCATGGCTAGTCGTGCAATCGAAGTGAAAAATCTCTACAAGATTTTCGGCCCTCGCGGGGCGGACTATATCGAGATGGTGAAGAACGGCCTCGGCAAGGCCGAATTGAACGAGAAATACGGGCATGTTCTCGGCCTGCAGGACATCAACATATCCATGCCGGCCGGCGGCGTCATGGTGGTGATGGGCCTGTCGGGCTCCGGCAAATCGACCCTGATCCGCCACATCAATCGCCTGATCGAGCCGACAGCCGGCGAAGTGCTTTATGACGGCGTCGACATCTGTCGGATGAACGAAAGCGACCTGCGCGCCTTCCGCCGCCACAAGACGGCGATGGTCTTCCAGAAGTTTGCGCTGCTGCCGCACCGGACCGTGATTGAAAACACCGTCTATGGCCTTGAGATTCAAGGGGTACCGACAGCGGAGAGCCAAAAGCGCGCCCGCTACTGGATCGATCGGGTCGGCCTTTCCGGTTTCGAAAACCACTATCCCAACCAGCTCTCCGGCGGCATGCAGCAGCGCGTCGGCCTCGCCCGCGCGCTGACCAACGATGCCGAAATCCTGCTGATGGACGAGGCCTATTCCGCACTCGACCCACTCATTCGCGTCGATATGCAGTCGGTCCTTCTCGACTTGCAGAAGGAATTGAAGAAGACCGTCGTCTTCATCACCCACGACCTGGATGAGGCGCTGCGCCTCGGCGACAAGATCGCCATCCTGCGCGACGGCAAGGTGGTGCAGCAGGGAACCGGCCAGGATATCGTGCTGCAGCCCGCCGACGACTACATCACCGCCTTCGTCAAGGAGGTGAACCGCGGCCGCGTCATCAACGTCGAGACGATCATGGCACCGCTGTCGGGCAACCCGGAAGGCGCCCCCATCGCCAAGGGCACCGTGCTCGAAGCGGCGGCCCGCAGCATGACCGTCACCAACCAGGACGTTGCCCACGTGGTCGACGAAACGGGCCGTCCGATCGGCGCGATAACGCTGGGCGCGATCATCGCCGCCATGGTCACGCCGACCAGCCACGAGGCGCATGCGCAAGCCGCCGCATAGACTGCATCGCTTGGACAGGAATGAAAGGGCGCGCGCTAACGCAGCGCCCTTTTTCCGTTGTTCATTCGCATCCGCGCTTGCGGCGACATAAAGAAATCTTTATATCGTTAACTCATCTCGAGATGACCGAATTCGGGCTGCAAACGGCCTCTGCCGGCACGACAAGGAAGACCTGATGACAACTGAAACGAACGCACTGGCGGCCCTGCTTGCGGAAAAGCCGTTCCTCCTTGCCGATGGCGCAACCGGTACCTCGCTTTTCGCCATGGGGCTGGAGGCCGGCGAGGCACCCGAACTGTGGAACGAGGCAAAGCCGGAGAACATCACCAAGCTGCACCAGGACTTCGTCGAAGCGGGTGCCGATATCATCCTGACCAACACCTTCGGCGGTACGCGCCACCGCTTAAAGCTGCACAAGGCGCAGGACCGCGTCTTCGACCTGAACAAGCGCGCCGCTGAAATCGCCCGCGCGGTTGCTGATGCGGCGCCGCGTACGG
Source organism: Mycoplana sp. 10N416 (assembly GCF_056394765.1). Taxonomy (NCBI): domain Bacteria; kingdom Pseudomonadati; phylum Pseudomonadota; class Alphaproteobacteria; order Hyphomicrobiales; family Rhizobiaceae; genus Mycoplana; species Mycoplana sp. 10N416. The sequence continues at coordinate 51,632 of NZ_JBFTIM010000006.1, forward strand.
TCATCGTCGCCGGCTCCGTCGGCCCGACGGGCGAGCTGCTCATCCCGCTCGGGGCGCTGACCTACGAGGACGCAGTCACCGCATTTGCCGAACAGATCGAGGGCCTCAAGGCCGGCGGCGCCGACGTCGCCTGGATCGAAACCATGTCCTCGCCGGAGGAGATCCGCGCCGCGGCCGAAGCGGCGGTGAAGGTCGGCCTGCCCTTCGTCTATACCGGCTCGTTCGACACCGCCGGCAAGACGATGATGGGCCTGCATCCGAAGGACATTCACGATGTCGCCAGTGACATCGGCTCGGGTCCGCTCGCTGTTGGCGCCAATTGCGGCGTCGGCGCCTCCGACATTCTCTCCTCCCTGCTCGACATGACCGGCGCCGATCCGTCAGCGACGATCGTCGTCAAGGGCAACTGCGGCATCCCAGAGTATCGCGGCGCCGTGATCCACTATTCCGGCACCCCGCCGCTGATGGCCGAGTATGCGCGCCTCGCCCGCGACGCCGGCGCCCGTATCATCGGCGGCTGCTGCGGCACGTCCTGTGAGCACCTTGCGGCAATGCGCCAGGCGCTCGACGCCCATGAGCCGCGCGAACGGCCGACGCTCGAGATGATTGTCGAGGCCATCGGCCCGCTTCGGAACAAGTCGGCGAACGAGAGCGCATCTGCGCCTGCACGCGAACGCGGCCGGCGCGCACGGGCCTGAAACCGACTTCCACGCCAAAAATCAGCCGCCCTGCCGAAATGGCGGGCGGCTTTTTCGATCGGATCCAAAGTGATACTGGTGCGGCGCGCCTTTAGCAGCGCGTCACTGGATGAGATCTACCGATGCCGGATGCTTCGACGTTCCTGACCTTTCTTGTTGCACTGGCAGTCCTCGAAATCACGCCGGGGCCGGACATGATGCTGATCGTGGCTCGCGGCGTCGGCCAGGGACGCAAGGTCGCCATACTGACCGTTGTCGGGATGATATTCGTGTCCGGCGTGGTTCAGGTGGGGTTGCTGGTCCTCGGCCTGGCATCCCTGCTGCGCGCCTATCCGGCAGCGCTTCTCCTCCTCCAGTGGGCCGGCGCCTTCTACCTGGTCTATCTTGGCGGCAGGATGATCTGGGCAAGTTTAGCACACCGGTCCGACGGAAAGATTGCCGTCAGGGCGGTCTCCGGCTGGTCCGCCGTTCGCGAGGGCGCGATCAACAATCTCACCAACCCCAAGTCCCTGCTGTTCATGTTCGCCTTCCTGCCGCAGTTCCTCGACCCGGCAGCCGGTCCCGTCTGGGTGCAGCTTCTGGTTCTAGGGTCGATACAGAAGTTGGCCGGGATCTTCTCGCTGGGATCCGTCGCCGTGACTGCGGGGTCGGTCGGCCAGTTGCTTTATCGGTGGCCGCGGCTTCTGGCATGGCAGGAGCGTTTCACCGGGCTGGTGATGGTCGGTCTCGGCATTCGGCTTCTGCTGACGGACAATTCCGGCCCGGCACCCGCCGTCGCCCGCTAGCCAAGGCGGGCGGCCTCGACTCGCCTTCCATCGAAATTGCTGCCAAGCCGCAGGCAAGCTGCCCCTCACCCTGGCCCTCTCCCCGCAAGCGGGGAGAGGGAAGTGGAACGCCGCGATTTCCGTCCTTCTCCCCGCGCGCGGGGAGAAGGTGCCGGCAGGCGGATGAGGGGCGAAGCGGACGAAACTTGCTGCCCCTACGCCGTTTCCAGGAACCGGCGCCAGGCTTCGAGCCCCGCCTGCATATCCTGTCGCCCGAATCCGACACGGAATCGGTCTTGCGGTACTGGCAGAAGTTCGGAGACGAAGAGGCTGGAGGGCAGGAGCAGCACGCCTGCCTCCTCCACCAGCCGCCGGCAATGCTCCTCCACCCCATCGCGGCCGAGATAGCGCACGAACGCGACGCAAGCGTCGGGGGCACTCCATTCGTAGCGATCGGCGTGATCGCCGAAGAAAGCTGTCAGCGTCTGAGCGTTGGCAGCGCTGATGCCGCGCGTACGGGCGAGAATCGTCTCGCGCGCCTTCAGGGCGATCCGCGCCAGCACTTCGGAAGGGCGCGCGTTGCAGATCGACAGGTAATGCTTCATCCGCTCCATGCGCTGCAACAGCGCGTGGTCGCGGCTGCCGATCCAGCCGATGCGCAGTCCCGCCAGGCCATAGGCCTTCGACATCACATTGAGCGACACGCCTTTCTCGTAGACCTCGGCCGCCTGCGGCAGGCGGCGCGCCTCGTCGCGCTCGAGACCGTAGTAGACCTCGTCGCTGAAGAGATGGATGCCGCGCTCGCGGCAGAGTTCGACAAGCCCGGCAAAGACCGAACCGTCGAGGACGACGCCGGTCGGATTGTTCGGGAAGTTCACGGCGATCAGCTTCGTCTCCGGCCGCAGTGCGGCGCGGACGTCGTCGAGGTCGAGCTGCCAGCCGTTCTCGGGCCGCAGGGCTACGCCGGTGACAGAGCCGGCGATCGTGACCGGCAGTGTCTCCATCGACTGGTAGTTCGGCACCGTGACAATCGCATGATCGCCAGGCCCGAGCAGCGCGAGCATGGCGCAGTAGAGCCCCTCCTCCGCGCCGGCGAAGGTCAGGATGTCGGCGCCGGACAACCCTCCATAGGTCGATGCGATGGTCTCCCGCAGGTCCGGCGCGCCCCAGGTCGGCGTGTAGCCGAGCGTCAGATCCTCCCAGGCGGCACGGTCATCCTCGTCGGCCAGCGCCAGCAGGTCGCGCAGCGTCAGCGTCTCGCAATCGCTGGCGGCCATGTTGAAGCGGGCGGTGAACTCCCAGCGGGAGAAGTGGGTTTCCAGGCGGAAATCGGGAAGCATGGTCACGTCAGGTATCCTTCTCTGCGCTCATCCGGCGTGCGTCGGCGAGGTAGTTATAGATCGAGGCGCGGGAGGTGCCGGTCAGGCCGGCGAGGTGTTCGGCCGCGTTGCGCGTCTTGAACAGGCCGCGTGCCTCGAGTGCGGCGACCAGGTCGACGCGATCAGGCCGCTTCAGCGCGGACAGCGACAGCCCGCGCTTCCGGAGCCAATCGTGCAGCGCGACATTCATCGCCTCGCGCCAGTCGCTCGCAAACAGCGATGCCGGTTGCGGCTGCGGCGTTCCTGCGAATGCCGAAAGCAACCGCACGGCTTCATCGATCCGCGAGACGTCCATGTTGATGCAAAGCAATCCGATCGCCCGGCCCTCGCCGTCCGGCAGCACCGCCGTCACCGATTTCAGCCTGCGGCCATCCGTGCCGATCTTCTCGTACGGCCCGAGCAGTGTGGTCTCGCCGTCGTCGACGAACTCGTCCTCGACAAGCGAATCCATACCCGGCCGGCGACCGGAAAAGGCATTCCAGATTCCCGCGATCCTCCGCGTTGCAAGGTCATGGAGAACAACCTCAGCATGGGGATAGAGCAGCGCGCTGATGGCCGCAGCCGCCGAGCCGTGAAGAGTTTTCAATTTTAGGTGGGAGGGATGTTCGAGCATGCGCCGCATATCATGCGAATTAGACATTTTGTCAATATTGTATTTCTTGTTTAGAAATTGACACTCACCGAACTTGGACGCCTTGCACGCTTCCAACCCCTGAACTATCCAGATGACCCGAGAGAGATTCGCCAGGAGATCGGGCCAATGAACGCAGGATTTGCCGCCTTGCCGGACAGGGAAACGATCGCAGACAAGCTGTCCGAGCTCGGCGAGACCGAACAGGATTTCCTGCGCCTGCTGATGGAACACACCCATCAGGACGAAAACCTGCTTGAAGGGTTGGCCCTGCATCTCGATCGCGCAGCCGCAGCGCATTTTCTGAATTCGCTGAAGCTGGAAAGGCTTGGCGGGTGGATGGGCCAACAGGCCCCGGCGCGGCTCCAAGCGCGCCTCATGGAGGCGGCAAGGTCCAGCCAGCATGCCGCCTACAATGCCTTCCGCAGCGGCCTCACCCGCTCCGGCGGCTTGGCGAATGCCTTTCCAAAGGCGTGATGCCCGCAAAAGCGTGCTGCACCGCCGATCAAGACTGAACGTCGATCAATACGGCAAGCCTCCAACGACCGTCACGATCAGCCCCATCCTCGCAGACCGATCGTTGCGCAACACTTCCGGTGCGTAAAGGCTGGAAATGCTGCCGTCGAGATAGAGCGCGCTTTGACAGCCGAGGCGATCGCGGAACAGCGTCGCGAAGTCGAAGAACCGCACCGGCCGATGCGAAATCGCAAATGCGACGCGACCGTCCGGCTGGATACCGACGCCGTTTCGGATGTTCAGGCTGTCGCTCTGCGGCAGGAAACGCGGATGGATGCTGCCGTCGATGACCAGCATCGGACCGGACTGGGTGGCATAGAGCGGCTCCGGCTTCGCCGCGCCATAAGCTTCACTCTCCATCACCCCGGCCGTCCCGCGGCCGACGTAGAACACCCCGTTCGGCTTCAGGAAGAAGTTGCCGGTTCCATCGTCGTGATTGAGCGGTGTGCGCAAACGCCCGTTCTCGACCAGCAATCCGACGGGCGAATAGTCGGGGTGATACATACCGCCGTTCATGCCGAAGACCATGGCCTCGCGGTTGTCGCGGAGGAGGTCGCGGAGCGCGCCGTAAGTGGCAGGCTGCGTCGATCCATCCGGAACGCCGTAGATGCGGATCGTCTCCAAGGCCGGGTCGAAGGTGCAGACGGTGTACGCCTCGGACAGATGGACGACCTCCCGGCAATGATCGCCGGCGCGCGCGGCGCCGACACCAAAAAGCAGCAGCAGAAGCAGGACGGCACACACAGTGCGGATCATCGTCTCCTCGACGCGTTCGGCACGAGAACTTGCGCGGGTACGCGCCATCTCAAAGGGAAAGCGCGTCCATGTGGAAGCGCAACTGATCATCGACATAGCGGTACTCGGCCCCCACCGGACAGGCGGCGCGGGCCAGACAGCCGACCGTCATGCACGTCTGATCGCCTGCGGTCGTTCGCAAATGGGTGCGGCAGGACGCAACGTCAAATCCGGAGACCGCAACCGCCGTTACGGGACAGGTGCTCAAGCACGGTCGGTCCTGACAGTCATCGCATGGGTGAGCGCCCTTTGGCTGATCAATCTGACCCAGCGCGTGTGCAAACCCGAGGGCGCCGCGATAGCCGTGCCAGAGGCCGAATTGCGGATGGATCAGGATGCCGAGTGGCGACGGACGGAGCCCCTCCGCCCGCATCGCCCATTGCTGGAAGGGCTGCCAGGGCGGGTCCGAGGGATACCATGCGGTGGCTCCGAGCGCTGCAGCCACGGGACCGATGACCGCCTTTGACCATGCATCCAGCGGGTCGCTGCCGCCGCGATCCGATTGCCCCGCCTGCCATTCACGGAAGGCCGGCCAGAGCGAGCTGCCCATATGGCTGATCAGAACCACGCTCCCGGCGCGCGCTCCATTCTCCAGCGCCGGCGGGGCTTCGTCGCCGGAGAGGTCGACGATACCACGCAAAAAAAGACCGTGCGGCTCGAAAGCCGCACGGATCATCTCGGTTGTCGGAAGCGATGCCGTCATTTCGGCTTCGGTCCCTGCAATTCGTAGTGCGGCCGCCAGACTTCCTTCTGGATCATGTCTGCCACGTTTGCCGCTCCGCCTTGCTCCCTGGCGCGTTCGGGAGCCTTTCAAGTGAAGGCGTCGGGCATCGAGTCCTTGCGCTTGGCCATGTATTCGAGCAGCGCTTCGTCGATCGCCGGATCGAGGTAGGGCGCCTCGTAGTGCTCCAGCCATGAGCGGCAAAGTGCGTTGGCGCGCTCCTCGATCCGCTTCTGGCCCTCGATTTCCCACTGCTCGAACGAATTGTTGTCGGCGAGCGGCGAGCGGTAGAAGGCGGTCTGGAAGTTGGCCTGCGTATGCGCGCAGCCCAGGTAGTGGCTGCCGGGACCGACTTCGCGGATAGCGTCCAGCGCCTGCGCGTTTTCCGAAAGATCGACGCCCTCGGCCATCTTCTGCATCATGCCGAGCTGGTCCTGGTCGATCATGAACTTCTCGTAGGACGAGATCAGGCCGCCTTCGAGCCAGCCGGCCGCGTGCAGCACGAAGTTCGTGCCGGCGAGCAGCGTCATGTTCAGCGTGTTGGCCGATTCATGGGCGGCCTGGGCGTCCGGAACCTTGGAGCCGCAAAGCGAGCCGCCGGTACGGAACGGCAGGCCGAGACGGCGCGCGAGCTGGGCGGCACCGTAGGAAACCAGCGACGGCTCCGGCGTGCCGAAGGTGGGCGCCCCCGACTGCATCGAGATCGAAGCGGCAAACGTGCCGAACAGCACCGGCGAACCGGGCCGGATCAGCTGGGTGAAGGCGGCACCGGCCAGCACTTCCGCAAGGATCTGCGTCAGCGTGCCGGCCACGGTTACGGGGCTCATCGCGCCGGACAGGATGAACGGCGAAACGACGGAGGCCTGGTTGTGGCGGGCATAGACCTTCAGCGCTCCGACCATGGTTTCGTCGAACACCATCGGCGAGTTGGCGTTGATCAGGTTCAGCGTCACACAATTCTTCTCGACGAACTCGTCGCCGAAGACGATCTTCGCCATGGCGATCGTGTCCTCGGCGCGCTCGGGCGCGGTGACCGAGCCCATGAACGGCTTGTCGGAATACTTGATGTGGCTGTAGACCATGTCCAGGTGACGCTTGTTCACCGGGATGTCGACCGGCTCGCAGACCGTGCCGCCCGACGAATGCATCGACGGCGCCATGTAGGCGAGTTTCACGAAGTTGCGGAAGTCCTCGATCGTCGCATAGCGGCGGTTGCCGTCGAGGTCGCGCACGAAGGGCGGGCCGTAGACCGGTGCGAACACCGTGGCCTTGCCGCCGATCTCGCAATTGCGGGCGGGATTGCGGGCATGCCATGTGAAGGTCTTCGGCGCGGTCTTGAGCAACTCGCGGCAGAGGCCCTTTGGAAAGTGCACCCGCTCGCCCTTGATCTCGCAACCGGCTTCCTTCCACAATGCCAACGCCTCGGCGTCGTCGCGGAACTCGATGCCGACCTCTTCGAGCACGGTGTCGGCATTGCGCTCGATGAGCTGCAGCGCCTCCTCGTCAAGCACCTCGTATTCGCGGATCTTGCGCGTGATATAGGGCAGTGACGGGCCGGGACCGCCGCCGGAACGTGAAGCACGGCGTGCGGCTGCACCCCGTCCCTCGCCGCGTGCGCGGCGACCGCCACCTTCGCCTTCCGGCTGCTCTGTCGTCAAACTCATGTCCGTCTATCCTCAGTTATGCCGCGCACTCCGGCGCCTGTCACCCATATGCTACCAAGCACCCGACTCGGGACGGGTCTCAATGCGCCAACGAGTGGCGCACGCGGGACACCGGACGCATGCCCGGCTCCCGCTGAGAAAGCGGCGTCACGCAATGATGCCTTGGTCGCTTTTCGCTCTATGCGACGTCGCTTTCAAAATCGGATCGCGCCGGCAACGCAGATAACACTGGAGGACGACCGGCCCAAGTCCGCCGCGCGAATGGAGAGGAAACACGACATGGCAGACGACGAAATCATTCTCTCGGAGCTCTCCGACGAAGAACTCGTGCAGCAGATGCATGACGATCTTTACGACGGCCTCAAGGAGGAGATCGAGGAAGGGACCAACATCCTCCTCGAGCGTGGCTGGATACCTTACGACGTCCTGACGCAGGCGCTCGTCGAAGGCATGCGCATCGTCGGCGTCGATTTCCGCGACGGTATCCTGTTCGTCCCGGAAGTGCTGCTGTCGGCGAACGCAATGAAGGCCGGCATGGCGATCCTGCGCCCGCTGCTCGCCGCCACCGGTGCGCCGAAGCAGGGCAAGATGGTCATCGGCACCGTCAAGGGCGACATCCACGACATCGGCAAGAACCTCGTCGGCATGATGATGGAAGGTGCCGGCTTCGACGTCATCGATCTCGGCATCAACAACCCGGTCGAGAACTACCTTGAGGCCATCGAGCGCGAGCAGCCGGACATCCTCGGCATGTCCGCCCTTCTGACCACGACGATGCCCTACATGAAGGTCGTCATCGACACCATGAAGGAAAAGGGCATGCGCGACGACTACGTCGTGCTGGTCGGCGGCGCGCCGCTGAACGAGGAGTTCGGCAAGGCCGTCGGTGCCGACGCCTACTGCCGCGACGCGGCGGTCGCCGTCGAGACCGCCAAGGAGTTCATGAAGCGCAAGCACAACATGCTGGCTGGCGCCTGACGAATGTAGATTGCGCGCCGCACCCAGAAGGAGCGGCGCGCAATTCGATTTCATCCGTTAGCCCGCAACCGGGACCAACGGATGCCGGATCCATCGCCCTTGCGGGCGCGCCGTCAGGCCCCTATCCTGGGCCTATTGAGCCGCATGGGCGACCCGTTTGCCGGCATTTTCGGTCGCGTTGACGGTGTTGGCGGTGTCCTGGCCCATGCCGCGAATGGTGTTGGCACAGGCGCTCAGCGTAAGAAGCGTGGCGAGGACGACGCAGATCTTCGTCATGGTTTTCGCAGTCATGGTCGGAGCCCTTCTATGGATGCTGTTGAAACCGAAGTGTGCAGCGAGAATTCTACGCATCAACGCGCGAAAAAGGAAAAGGTTCGCGTCATCGCATGCGGAGCCATCGCGCGCGAGATCATCGCCATCAATAAAGCCAACGGGCTCGACCACATTGAACTCCAGTGTCTTCCGGCGATCTGGCATGCCTATCCCGAGAAGATCGCGCCCGGCGTCAAAAACGCGATCGCCGAGGCCCGCGCCGAGGGAATCGAGCGGATCTTCGTCGGCTATGCGGATTGCGGCACCGGGGGCCAGCTCGACGCGTTGTGCGAGCGCGAGGGTGTCGAGCGCATAGAAGGCCCGCACTGCTATTCGTTCTTTGCCGGCAACGCCGCGTTTGCGGAAAACGACGACGACGTGACGTCGTTCTTCCTCACCGACTTCCTTGCCCGCCAGTTCGAGGCTTTCGTGATCGAGCCGCTCGGCCTCGACCGGCATCCGCAACTGAAGCCCATGTACTTCGGCAACTACCGAAAGCTCGTCTATCTCTCCCAACTGGAAGACGAGAACCTGCAGCGGAAAGCGAAAGAGGCCGCCGACTATCTTGGCCTCGAATACGAGTATCGCTTCACCGGCTATGGCGACCTTACTTCCGCCCTGACCCGACTCTAGAGCGCCATCAGAAAATCGTAACCATTTTGCGCCTTTCTTCGCAGGAAACCTGTCAAGGAGCACTTCTTGCCGGGAGACAGGCGCAGCACCGGGGCACATGGCGGAAATGACGGTCGACACGCAACAATTTGTGGCCAGCACCAATCTTGCACTCGGCGATCCCTCCCCTTTGCCCGAGACTCCAGCCAACTCGGGAGCGCGCGTCGTCGTCCTGACCCAGGGCGGGCCCAATCCGGAAATCCTCATCAATACCCTCAAGCGCCACTTCCCGAATCTCGTAGTGATCGAGGAAGAGCCGGAATCGAAAAAACAGATGCTGCGCCAGAAGGCGCGCCGGTTCGGCTGGCCGCAGGCGATCGGCCAGATGGCCACGATGGCGGCGTCGAAATTCGGCAAGCCCTTCACGCGGAAGAGAGCAGAGGAAATCATCCGCCAGTTTCATGTCGACCCGCAGCCGGATCCGTCGCTGAAGAGATTGAAGGTCGGCTGCGTGAACGGGCCGGATTTCCAGCGGCTGATCGATGAACTGAAACCGGCCGTCCTCTTCCTCGTCAGCTGCCGGCTGCTGAAGCAGTCGACCCTCGAGGCGATCCCCTGCCCCGTGCTGAATTTCCACGCCGGCATCAACCCCGCCTATCGCGGCCAGCAGGGCGGCTACTGGTCGCGGGTGATGCGGGACGAGGCGAACTTCGGCGCCACCGTCCATCTGGTGGATGCAGGCGTCGATACCGGCGGGGTCCTCTATCAGGCGCGCGTGACCCCCTCCACGAAGGACACGATGCACACCTATCCGCTGTTGTTGACGGCGGCCGGAACCAGCATCGCCGTGCGCGCTGTGGGCGCGGCGCTGTCGGGCGACCTGCGCCCGCAGGAATCGACGGCCATGACGTCCCGGCAGTGGTATCATCCCACCATTTGGACATGGGTGTGGAACGGGATCAGACGAGGCATCTGGTAGATTTCTCCACCGGTCAATTTCGACGTCGCTTTTGAGCGAGACCCGGTCGTGGCGAGTGCAGCCCGTGTACCCGGTCTGGAAGCATTGTCGGGACCGAGGAGAACATTCCAAATGGCAGATCGCATCATCGTCTACTGGCGCGACATTCCCGCCCAGGTCATCATCAAGAAGGGTCGCACGACCGCCAAGCGCGAACTTTCGCTGCGCTTCACCGAGGCGATCGACATGTGCGCCATGCGCACCGGCGCCGCCGAAACCGACGACTACCTCGCCGAATGGCGCAAGGCCGATCCGGTGCCCGTTTCCGACGATCTCGAGGCGGAGGCCGACAGCGCGGCTGCCGAGCTCGAGGCCGCCTACGACCGCGAGCGCCTCGTCGCTCTCGTGAAGGCGGGGGGACGCGAAAATGGCTGAGCAACGGCAGATGCCGGGAAATGCCGCCGCGGCGACCAAGGCCAAGACCGGCGCCTTCACGCCCGCCGGTGTTTCGCCAAGCCGGCGTTCCCGCAGCAAATACACGGTTCGACTGTGGTCGGTCCGCCATTCGCGTTTTTTCGAGTGGTTCTACAGCCGCTTCGCCGAGGCCTTCCTTCTCCTGCACCCGGTGTGGAAGTTCTTCGGCTACGAGCGTGTCGAGCGGCCGATCACCTTCGTGGAACGTCACGTCAAGGGCTTCCTGTTCGACTGTCGCATGTGCGGCCAGTGCGCGCTGTCGTCCACCGGCATGTCGTGTCCGATGAACTGCCCCAAGCAACTGCGCAACGGCCCCTGCGGCGGCGTGCGGGCGAACGGCAATTGCGAAGTCGAGCCGGACATGCCCTGCGTCTGGGTACAGGCGTGGAAGGGCTCGCAGAACATGGTCAAAGGAAATGCCATCATGGACGTCCAGAAGCCGGTGAACCAGTCGTTGCGCGAAACTTCATCCTGGCTGCGCGTGACGGCGGAAGCCGCCGCGGCCGGTGAAGCCGCAGCCGGAAAGGACGCCTGAACCATGGCCCAGAGAGACGAGAACCCGCTCGGCGCGCACCTGCCGCTCGATCCCCTGCACGGCCACTCTTCGCTCGGCCGACTGGAACGCGTGCTGCGGCGCGGCGAATTCGCCGTTACCGCCGAGTTGAACCCGCCAGACAGCGCCAACCCGGAAGACGTCTACGAACGCGCGGCGATCTTCGACGGCTGGGTCGACGGCATCAATGCGGTCGATGCCTCCGGCGCCAACTGCCACATGTCGTCGGTCGGCATCTGCGCGCTTCTGACCCGCATGGGCTACGCGCCGATCATGCAGATCGCCTGCCGCGACAAGAACCGCATCGCCATCCAGGGTGACGTGCTGGGCGCCGCCGCGATGGGCGTGGCCAACATCATGTGCCTGACCGGCGACGGTGTGCAGGCCGGCGACCAGCCCGGCGCCAAGCCGGTCTTCGACCTCGACTGCATGTCGCTGCTCGAAACGGTGCGCATCATGCGCGACAACTCGAAATTCCTGTCCGGGCGCAAGCTCACCTCGCCTCCCAAGGTCTTTCTCGGCGCTGCGATCAATCCCTTCGCCCCGCCCTACGACTTCCGCCCCTATCGCCTCGCCAAGAAGATCGAGGCGGGCGCCCAGTTCGTCCAGAGCCAGTACTGCTTCGACGTGCCGATGTTCAAGGAATACATGAAGAAGGTGCGCGACCTCGGCCTGCATGAAAAATGCTTCATTCTCGTCGGTGTCGGCCCGATGGCGTCTGCGAAGACCGCCAAGTGGATTCGCTCCAACGTGCCGGGCATCCACATTCCCGACTCCGTAATTGCCCGCCTTGAAGGCGCGCAGGACCAGAAGAAGGAAGGCAAGCAGCTCTGCATCGACATCATCAACGAGGTGAAGGAAATCGAAGGCGTCTCCGGCGTCCACGTCATGGCCTATCGCCAGGAGGAGTATGTCGCCGAGATCGTCCATGAATCCGGTGTTCTCAAGGGGCGCAAGCCCTGGAAGCGCGAGCCGAACCCCGTCGACCAGATGGTTGCCGAGCGCATCGAGGCGGTGCGCGAGGGCAAGGAACAGAACCAGCAGGAAATGGCGGAAATCGCCGCCACGCACACCCATTGACGCGCTCGCAATCGAAACGCGCCGTCCCATAAACCATTTTCCGCGCGATAGCTTGCGCGCCCGAGCAGAGGACAATTCATGACCCGCACCATCGTCGCTTCCGCCACCCGCGAGATCGTCATCGGCTTCGACCAGCCTTTCTGCGTGATCGGCGAGCGCATCAACCCGACCGGCCGCAAGAAGCTCGCAGCCGAGATGATCGAAGGCAATTTTGATACGGTGATCAAGGACGCGCTCGAGCAGGTCGCCGCCGGCGCCACCATGCTCGACATCAACGCCGGGGTCACCTCGGTCAACCCGAACGAGACCGAACCGGGCCTGCTCGTCAAGACGCTGGAGATCGTCCAGGGCCTCGTCGATATCCCCCTGGCGATCGACAGCTCCGTGACGGCCGCCATCGAGGCCGGCCTGAAGGTCGCCAAGGGCCGCCCGCTCGTCAACTCCGTCACCGGCGAGGAAGAGAAGCTCGAGGCGATCCTGCCGCTGGTCAAGAAGTACGACGTGCCGGTCGTCGCCATCTCCAACGACGAGACCGGCATCTCGATGGATCCGGACGTCCGCTTCGCCGTCGCCAAGAAGATCGTCGAGCGCGCAATGGACCACGGCATCAAGCCTCACGACGTTGTCGTCGATCCGCTCGTCATGCCGATCGGCGCGCTCGGCGACGCCGGCCGCCAGGTTTTTGCGCTGCTGCGCCGGCTGCGTGAGGAGCTGAAGGTCAACACGACCTGCGGCCTTTCCAACATCTCCTTCGGCCTGCCGCACCGCCACGGCATCAATGCCGGCTTCATCCCGATGGTCATCGGCGCCGGCATGACGAGCGCGATCATGAACCCCTGCCGTCCGCAGGAAATGGAAGCCGTGCGCGCCGCCAACGTCCTCAACGGCACCGATGCGAACTGCACCAACTGGATCATGACCTACCGCGACCACAAGCCGGCCGCCGAGGGTGGCGCAGCAGCGTCTGCCGCACCAGCCCCCGCGGCAGGCCGACGTGGTGGTCGCGCAGCCCGCGCCGGCGCAAGGGCAGAGTAGCCCCAAGGTCCTCGCCGCGATGAAGCAACTGGCCGCTCCCCTCGCCGCATGATTCTGCGGTCATAACAAGTGAAAGCGGCAGTATCGGCCCTTGCCGGTTTGATGCCCCGCCACCAATCCGGTCGCCCGTGCCGCCCTCGGCATTGGCGGCCGTTTGCGTCTCTTGGCGGTCAACAAGGAAGGGCGACGCGTGAGCCCGCTTACCTCCTGAGGCAACGATCGCGTGGCGCAGCCGAAAGTTGCATGGCCCATGTTTGCGGTGCATGATTTCGCTCGCAATTTTCTGTGTCCCCTGAGAAGCTGAGGCCATGCGCTGTCGCGTCGACGCCGAAAGGAGACTCCCATGACTGCTCCTCGCCCGCCCAAGACCCGTATCGGAAACCACGAACTCCATCCAGAAACGCAAATGCTCAACTACGGTTACGATCCGGAGTTGTCGGAGGGCGCGGTCAAGCCGCCGGTATTTCTGACCTCAACCTTCGTGTTCCGTTCTGCCGAAGAAGGGCGTGACTTTTTCGACTACACCGCCGGACGCCGCGAGCCGCCGGCTGGAACCGCGAGCGGTCTTGTTTATTCCCGCTTCAATCACCCCAACAGCGAGATCGTCGAGGATCGTCTTGCCCTGTACGAGCGGACGGAAAGTTGCGCCCTCTTCTCCTCCGGCATGTCGGCCATAGCCACGACGCTGCTGGCCTTCGTCCGCCCCGGCGATGTGGTGCTGCACTCCCAACCGCTTTACGGCGGCACCGAGACCCTGCTGGCCCGGACCATGCTCAATCTGGGCGTCAACGCCGTCGGTTTCGCCGACGGCACGGACGAGTCGGCGCTGCGAACAGCCGCCGATGACGCGATAAGCAAAGGCCGCGTGTCCGTTATCCTGATCGAGACGCCCGCCAATCCCACCAACAGCCTGGTGGATGTCGCGATGGTCAGCCGTCTCGCGGACGCCATCGGCAAGAGCCAGGGGCATCGACCAATCGTCGCCTGCGACAACACACTGCTCGGGCCCGTGTTTCAGCGCCCGATCGAACATGGTGCAGATATCTCCCTCTATTCGCTGACCAAGTATGTCGGCGGTCATTCCGACCTTATCGCCGGCGCAGCACTCGGCGCGAGGACAGTGATGAAACCGGTCAAGGCGCTACGCGGTGCGATCGGCACCCAACTCGATCCGCATTCCTGCTGGATGCTTGGCCGTTCGCTCGAAACCCTGTCGATCCGCATGGAGAAGGCGGACGCCAATGCCCGGTTGGTCGCCGACTATCTGCGCGATCACCCCAAGGTCGAAACGATCCACTATCTTCCGTATCAAGATCCTGACGGCCCGGTCGGCAGGCTTTTCCAACGCCAATGCACCGGAGCAGGCTCGACCTTCTCCTTCGACATCCGGGGCGGGCAGCCGGCGTCCTACCGCTTCCTGAATGCCCTGCAGATTTTCAAGCTTGCCGTCAGCCTGGGTGGGACGGAATCGCTTGCCAGCCACCCGGCGACCATGACGCATTCAGGCGTACCGGTGGAGGTGCGCCAACGCATCGGCGTGCTGGTTTCAACGATCCGCCTGTCGATCGGCATCGAGCATCCGGACGACCTGATCGCTGATCTTGCCCAGGCACTTGACCTGGCTTGAAGTCGCCTGGTCTTGGCCGGCGATGACGCCGCCGTTGACAACTCGCTCACCGAGACCTGGAACTCGTTGCGGTTGACCGGTTGGGCCTATATTGCGCCGCTGTACTATTCGGCTAACGCACCCGAGCCCGGAGGCGATCGGTAACGAATTCCATGACCAGCACGATGGCGAAGATCACCAGAATGATGGTGGAAGCGTTCTTGTACTGGAAAAGATCGAAGGCGACCTTCAACTCCTGACCGATGCCGCCGGCGCCGACCAGTCCGAGCACCACCGAAGCACGGACCGCCTTCTCCAGCGCGAACAACGTCGTATTGATGAGCGAGGGCATCGCATCCGGCAGCACCGCCCCGCACAGCACCGAGAGCCGACTTGCGCCGATCGCGAACAGCGCCTCCTGCGGCTTCTCGTCGGCATCCTCCATGGCTTCGGCGAAGAAGCGGCCGCAGAAGCCGATCGTGTCCACCATGATCGTCATCGTCCCTGCCACCGCCCCCAGCCCGACGGAGGCAACGAAGATCAGCGCCCACACCAGGTCCGGCACGGTGCGGAACAGCGAGACGAGCATCTTGAAGAAATGCCGGAAGACGCCCACCGGCGAGATCGCCTTGGACGAAAGCCAGGCGATCGGAAGGCTGATCGCGACCCCGATGACCGTCCCGACCAGCGCAATCTGGAAGGTCTCGATCATCCGCCAGAACACGCGCTGCAGGAAGGCGCTCTCGAGATTGGGCGGCAACATGCGCCCGACCAGTTCCGCCATCCGGGGGCCGCCCTGGGCCAGTTGCGCCGGCGACGGCGCCACCTGCTGCAGGGACGCAACAAGCAGTGCGCCGGCTGCGACCAGAAGTGCAAAGGACAGCGGCGATAGGCGCGTCAAGCGCGCCGGCAGTGCGCTCTCAGCCATGGAAGACCTCCTGGAGAGCTGCGCGCGTCACGTTCGCGGTCGGCTGGTCGAAGAGGATGGAGCCGGATTTCAGGGCGATGATGCGGTCGGAAAATTCGAGCGCATGGTCCATGTCGTGCGTCGTGTAGATCAATGTGGTGCCACTCTCTTGCGACAGCTGTGAAAAGAGCGCCATGACATCGCGGCCGGAGGCCGGATCGAGACTTGCCGCCGGCTCGTCGGCGATCAGGAGCTTCGGTTTTCGGACCAGCGCCCGAGCAATTGCGACACGTTGTGCCTGGCCGCCGGACAATTCATCCGCCCGTGCCGCAGCCTTGTGGCAGAGGCCGACCTGGCTCAGGGCTTCGTGCGCGTCACTGCGCCATTGCTGCCGGGCAATCGATTGGTGCCAGGCGTGCCAGGCACCCGCCAGGCCGAGCTTGCCCTGCACGACGTTGGTCAGGACCGACTGCCGGGCGACCAGGCCATGATGCTGGAACACCACGCCGATGCGCTGCCGCAACCTTCGCAACTGGCGCGGCGAGGATGTGACTCCGATGCTCTCGCCGAGAGTGCGGACCTCGCCGCCATTGAGCGGCAGGAGCCCGATCAGGCATTTGAGAAGCGTCGATTTTCCAGCGCCGTTGGAGCCGATCAGCGCAACCCGCTGGGTGGCGGACACCATCAGTTCGATTCCGGAAAAGACCGTCTTCCCGTCCGCATATTTCTTCGTAACGCCGCGGGCGCAAATGATCTCGCTCATTGTAGGTATCCTGGTCGCTGGAAGATTGCTTGTTGCGACGAAGGCAGCCGGCTGATCCGGCTGCCTCCAAGGTCGGAGATGGAGCGATATGCTCAGTTGACGAAGTCGGTGAAGGTTTCGACGCCGATGGTGCGGTACATCGAGCGGACATAGTCGTAGTCGCTGTCCTTGACGTCGGTCAGGAAGAAGCCGCCCTTGAACTTCTTGTTGTCCTCACCGGTCAGAACGGCCTGCATCAGTTCGTTGCCCTTGGCTGCGAAGGCATCGCGCACGGCATTGAAGACCTCATCCGAGATGTCCTTGCGCGCGACCAGGATGTCGTTCGGCAGGTCGCGGCCACGGGCAATCACGGCAAAGGCCTTGTCGGGAAATGCTTCGCGCACGGAAGCGAGATGGCCGAAGTTGAGGCCGATGGCGGCAATGTCGCCGCGGGTCAGGGCCTCGGCGGCGACGTTGCGGGAGATGATGACCGGCTCGTAATCCGTTCCATATTTCAGGCCGAAGTCTGCGAGCGCCTGGGCCGGGCCGAGATGCTGCGAGGTGGAGCCGACGGAGCCGAAGGCGACCTTCTTGCCCTTCAGGTCCTCGATCGAGCGGATCGGACCATCGGCCAGAACCGCGATCTGGGCGAAGTAGTCCGGGCGCTGCCAGGCCACGACGATCTTGGACTGGCTGAGTTCCTTCATGACGACGTACTCGGCAGGACCGGTCAGAACCAGATCGACCTGGCCCGAATTCAACGCCTCGACGGCCGTGGTGCGGGATGCGACGGGATAAAGCTCGATCTCGAGACCGGTGGCTTCTTCCAGCGCAACCTCGAAGGCGCCGAACTCCTGCTGCAACGCTTCAAGACCCTCGATGTCGGTGACTGCGAATTTAACGGGATCGGCAAGGACCGGCATTGCGGTTGCAAGCGTAAGCGCAAGGGCGGCTGCGAATTTGCGGATCATGATTTTTCCTCTGCTGTGTAGACAGGATGCGTTCGACGCGATACCTGTATAGACAGCAGATGACGCCTGCATGACACCTTGCCGTGAGATGAATTACCCATAAGGATCGCAGATGCACTGGACCATCAGGGGCGGCCGCGCGCTCGCCGGAGACCGCTTGTCGTCCGCCGACATTCACGTCGCAGAGGGGCAGATCGTCTCGACCCCCGATAGCGCCACACAGGTCATCGAAGCGGAGGGCTTTCTGGTGCTTCCCGGTATTGTCGACATCCATGGCGACGGCTTTGAACGCCAGATCATGCCGAGGCCCGGCGTGCGCTTCGATACGGCGCTTGCGCTTCGCGACACCGACCGGCAGCTCGTGGCGAACGGCATCACCACCGCCTTTCACGGCGTCACCATCTCGTGGGAACCGGGTCTGCGTTCGGTGGAGGCGGCAGCGGACCTGATCGCGGAACTGATGCGAATGCGCCCTTCGCTGCGATGCGACACCCGCCTGCATCTGCGCTGGGAAACCTTTGCACTGGACCAGTTGCCGCTGGTCATGCAGTGGCTGTCGCTCGACCCCAGGCCGATCATCGCGCTCAACGACCACACGACCGGCACGGTCATGAAGGGCACGATCGCCCGCAAGATCGGCCAGATGGCATCGCGCTCGGGGCTGAGCCAGGAGGCCTACACGGCGCTGCTCGACAGCGTCTGGTCACGGCGCGCCGAGGTGCCGGCCGCCATCGACCAACTCGCGGGGGCGGCCAGGTCTTCGGGCAACATTCTGCTCGCGCACGACGAGGCCTCGCCGGAGGAACGGTTGAAATTCCGGCAGCTGGGCGTCATGACCTCCGAGTTTCCGCTCAATCGCGAGACCGCTGAAGCGGCGCGCGCGGCGGGGGAACACATCGTCCTTGGCGCCCCAAACGTCGTGCGCGGCGGCAGCCATAACGGCGCACTCGACGCAACGGATGCCGTCCGCGCCGGGTTCTGCAGCGTGCTTGCCAGCGACTATCACTATCCGTCGCCCCTCCACGCCGCCTTCAAACTGGCCCGGCCCGACTTCGGCGATCTGGCTGAAACCTGGGCCCTGGTGTCGACCAATGCCGCCAAGGCAGCCGGCCTGGAAGACCGGGGTACCTTGCGACCGGGCATGCGGGCGGACATGATCCTGGTCGATGCCAGCGACCCAACGCATCCGCACGTGGTCGCGACAATGGTTGGCGGCGACCTGGTCTATTCCGCCGGCGGCCACGGACTGTCCGCCCCCTCCATGACACGAATGGCGGAAGGCGCCCGGGCATGAAGACAAGCACCGGCTCGGCTCCCGGACTCGACAAGGGCACCGATCTCCTGACCGGCTTCGAGGACGTCGTCGTCCGGCCGCGCAACGACATGCCGATCTGGCAGCAGATCTACGACCACATCCTCGGGCTGATCGAAAACAATTTCCTGACGCCGGGCAGCCAGTTGCCCGGCGAAAATCATATGGCCGAGAAACTCGGCGTGACCCGCATCACGCTCCGGCGCGCGTTGCAGCAATTGCAGCGCGAAGGCCATCTGACCGCCCGCAAGGGCGTCGGCATTTTCGTGCGCAGCCTTCCCTCCGTCTTCACG
The DNA here is from genome assembly GCF_056394765.1 of Mycoplana sp. 10N416. Lineage (NCBI taxonomy): Bacteria > Pseudomonadati > Pseudomonadota > Alphaproteobacteria > Hyphomicrobiales > Rhizobiaceae > Mycoplana > Mycoplana sp. 10N416. The sequence goes on from NZ_JBFTIM010000006.1 coordinate 70,633, forward strand.
GTTCGGGACGACCGCCCGTTCCTGGAGAACTTCAATGCAGGCGGCAAGAAGGTCGTAACTCAAACGCTGGTCCTGTGCCGCGAGACCGTAGCCACCGCTGCGGCAAGGAAGCTGGCGCTCGGCGATGACGAGGAAGTCATTCGGCTGTGTCGGATACGGAGCGCCGATGGCCACCCCCTCTACGTCAACACCAAGATCTTTCCGGCCAGCCGCTTTCCGGACTTCGAAGCCGTCTATCTGCGGCAGCAATCGGTCACCGATGTCTTCCGAGCCTACGGCATCACCAAGTATCACCGGCACGAAACCCGTGTCAGCGGCGGCTTTGCCTCGCCGGATGAAGCCGACATGCTGAAGCTGACGCCGGGAACGCCGGTTTTCCGGGTCAACGCCATCAATCACGACGAACAGTCCCGACCGATCGAGTGGACGCTCGGATGCTGGCCGCTGACCTCCGTGGAATTCGTGTTCTGACCGTGTCAGCGCCGGGCCAGAAAGGTAATCTCCTCGGCCGCCGCAAGCGCATGCGCGGCAACGCCCGGCCTCCTTCGCAGATCCTTTCGCCTTTAATCGCTTTCGCCGGCGGAAATGATGCTGGCAGATCTTTCCATGTCGGGATTTGACAACTATCAGGCAGCGTTCCGGTGCAGTCTGGTAGCGTTTATTCAGGCTTCGGTCCCCGGACGGAAGCGGCCCTGGCGAAAGACGGAAGCAGCATGCGCATCGATGGCACATCCGAAAACGAGACCAATATGACCGAAGCCGCGCAGAAGGACCCTCTCGTGCTGTTCATGCCGTCGGGCAAGCGCGGCCGCTTCCCCGTGGGCACCCCAATCCTCGACGCCGCGCGCAAGCTGGGCGTCTACGTCGAAAGCGTCTGCGGCGGGCGGGCCACGTGCGGCCGTTGCCAGATCGAGGTACAGGAAGGCAATTTCGCCAAGCACAAGATCGTCTCCTCGCTGGACCACATCTCGGAGAAGGGACCGAAGGAGGAGCGCTACGAGAAGGTCCGCGGCCTTCCGGACGGCCGACGGCTCTCGTGCTCGGCCCTGATCCTCGGCGATCTCGTCGTCGACGTTCCGCAGGATACCGTCATCAATGCGCAGGTCGTCCGCAAGGCCGCAACCGACCGCGTCATCGAGCGTAACGCCGCCGTCCAGCTTTGCTATGTCGAGGTGGAAGAGCCCGACATGCACAAACCTCTTGGTGATCTCGACCGCCTCAAGCAGATCCTGGAAAAGGACTGGGGCTGGAAAGACCCGCTGATCGCCCCGCATCTCATCCCGCAACTCCAGTCGATCCTGCGCAAGGGCAACTGGGGCGTCACCGCCGCGATCCACCGCGACATGGACTCGTCCCGCCCCTTCATCGTCGGCCTCTGGCCGGGCCTGAAGAACGAGGCCTACGGCATTGCCTGCGACATCGGCTCGACCACGATCGCCATGCATCTCGTCTCGCTGCTGTCCGGCCGCATCGCCGCCTCGTCGGGCACCTCGAACCCGCAGATCCGCTTCGGCGAGGACCTGATGAGCCGCGTCTCCTACGTCATGATGAACCCGGACGGCCGGGAAGCGATGACCAAGGCGGTGCGCGAGGCCGTCAACAACCTGATCGGCAAGGTCTGCGACGAAGGTCAGGTCGACCGCCACGACATCCTCGATGCGGTTTTCGTTGCCAACCCGATCATGCACCACCTGTTCCTCGGCATCGACCCGACGGAACTTGGCCAGGCACCGTTCGCGCTTGCCGTCTCTGGGGCACTGCAATACTGGGCGCATGACATCGACATCGACGTCAACCGCGGCGGACGCGTCTACATGCTGCCCTGCATCGCAGGCCATGTCGGCGCCGATGCGGCGGGCGCCACGCTCGCCGAAGCCCCCTACAAGCAGGACAAGATGATGCTGCTCGTCGATGTCGGCACCAACGCGGAGATCGTGCTCGGCAACAAGGACCGCGTCGTCGCCGCCTCCTCGCCCACCGGCCCGGCCTTCGAGGGCGCGGAGATTTCCTCCGGCCAGCGCGCCGCACCCGGTGCGATCGAACGCGTGCGGATCGATCCCGTCACCCTCGAACCGCGCTTCCGCGTCATCGGCGTCGACAAGTGGTCGGACGAGGACGACTTTGCCGAGGCCGCAGCTTCTGTCGGCGTTACCGGCATCTGTGGATCGGCCATCATCGAAGTGGTGGCGGAAATGTACCTTTCCGGCATTATCTCGGAAGACGGCGTCGTCGACGGTTCGATGGCGGCGCGGAGTCCGCGCATCATTCAGAACGGCCGCACCTTCTCCTATCTCCTGCACGATGGCGAGCCGCGCATCACCGTCACCCAGGGCGACATTCGCGCCATCCAGCTTGCCAAGGCCGCGCTCTATGCCGGCATCAAGCTCTTGATGGAGAAGCAGGGCATCGACCACGTCGACATGATCCGCTTTGCCGGCGCCTTCGGCACATTCATCGATCCGAAGTACGCCATGGTGCTCGGCCTGATCCCGGATTGCGACCTCGCAGAGGTGAAGGCGGTCGGCAACGCCGCCGGTACCGGTGCGTTGATGGCGCTGCTCAACCGCGACCACCGCCGCGAGATCGAACAGACGGTCAACCGGATCGAGAAGATCGAGACGGCGCTCGAGAGCAATTTCCAGCAGCTCTTCGTCAACGCGATGGCAATGCCGAACAAGGTCGATGCCTTCCCCAACCTCTCCACTGTGGTCACGCTGCCGGAACGCAAGGTTATGGCGGACGGCGACGGTGGGGAAGGCGGCGGCCGGCGGCGGCGGCGTAGCCGCGAGTAGCGGCGCATCGGTGCCGCACGGCTCCATCCGCGATGGACGCGTCGTCATTGAGGACGACCGCTGCGAGGAACTCGACGGCTGAAGCATGACAAACGACGGTCGTGCCGCGACGGCGGCGCGACCTTTCAGCCCGCGCCGCGGCACCACGAAGGCATGACGTGGGGTCGCTTCAGCACGCCAGCGGCAGAATTTCCTTGGGACTGCGCTCGAAGCGCGCGAAGGCCGCGCGGATATAGTCGGCCACGGCAAGCGCCGGCGCTGCCGCGTCGTCCCCCACCACCATACCGATGTGGTAGTAGCCGAGTTCCGGCAGTCCATCCTTCACACCGAGCGCCACCATGTCGTCCTGCACGAGGAAGCGCGCCAGCGGGGCGACCGCAAGGTCGGCTCGGATAGCCGCGCGCTGCCCCATGTGATGGGCGCAGAAGTAGGCCACACGGAAATCCCGTCCCGATTTACTGAGCTCCTCGAGCGCGCGCGCACGCCAGATGCATCCCTCCTCCCAGACGGAAACAGGAAGCGGATTCTTGAGATGAGCGTTGCCGCATTTCTTGCCGGCCCAGACAAGTTGTTCTTTCATCAGGATCTCGCCGGGAACTGGCGCAACAGTTTCGGATGCATTGAAGATCGCCAGATCCAGCCGACGGTCCGCCACCGCGCGGCGCAGGTTCCCGCTTGATTCGATCGAGACGTTGACGGCGATCGACGGGAAGGTTTCCGCAAAGCGGCGAAGAACCTCCGGCAGGATCAATTCGCCGACGTCATCAGGAGCGCCAAGGCGCACCACGCCATTCATCTCCGGCATCATGAACCGCGAAACCGCTTCGTTGCTGAGCGCTATCAACCGCCGCGCATAGGAGAGCAGAACCTCGCCGTGATGGGTGAGCACCACCGAGCGGGCGTCGCGCCGAAACAGCATGCAGCCCAGCATCTCCTCCAGCTTCTTGATCTGCATCGACACCGCGGACGGCGTACGGTGCACGGTTTCAGCCGCCGTCGTGAAGTTTCCGGTCTCGGCGATCGCGACGAAGGTCCTGAGAATGTCGAGCTCCAGGAGCGGGAGCGTCTGGCGCAGCATCAGGTTCATGGCTTCCTCCGCTATCAGATTATCTGATCCAATGCCTCATTTCATTTCGTTTGATTGAATACTCATATGGCGCGATAGTCAATCCATCGGAACCTGATCGGTAAAGGATATGAGCCATGACCGCAGGCAAATCACATGCAAACGTTGTTCCGTTCGCCCTTCGCGCCGTCGGCAAGGGTTTTGCCCTCACGATCCGGCAATATCTCGACGCACGCGCCACCCGGCGTCGTCGGCGCCAAGGGGAAAACGAAATCGCGAATCTCTCACCGGAGCTGAAACGCGATATCGGCTGGTCGGAAGGCCGGTATTTGCATGACAGAAACTGATGCATGAGATCAATTATATGCGATGGATTGATGAGTAAGGTCGCGGCAATATGATCGACAAGGGTCGCGACCTCTCGAATCCTCCCAAGATCGAAAGGAACCTGAACATGACCAGCCTTTCATACACTCATAGTGCAAGCGGCGGACGCCATTTTCGCAGCAGCAGCGCGAGCTCCACGTGGCGAGGCCTTGCTAGCCGGCTGGCCAATGCATGGCGCCACCACCGCGATGAACTCGAACTCGAAAGCCTGCCCTTCGACATTCGCAAGGACATCGGTTTTCCGTCTGCCGACGAAGAAACGGAGATGACGTCACACGCCGGCAAGTCCCAATGACGGCACGCCGCCCGCAAACTCCCAAGACGACGGCGTCCAATCGCCAGGCCTGAGTCCCCATCGGACCGGCCTGGCGATTTGTCTTTCCCGCGCAAAACTCCAGACCCTTAAGTCCCCTTCCCGCCCCAGTCTCGTCATCCAATCAGGATCGACACCTGATTCGCGGCGATCCAAAAGGGCCGATAACCCGGGTCGCCGCAACACCTGCGGCGGATCGAAATGATCCAGCCCACAATCGCCCCTCCTCCGCATTTCCAGTCCAGCAGCCCTTCGAACCCGCATTCGCTGGGACGGCAAAGGACGCACGCGCCTTCGCCGCGTCAGGCGGGACAGGACCCGGCACCTCAAGACAGGGGCAGACAATCGGCGGCTCGCCCATGCCCTTTGCAAACGTCAATTGTCGCGGATCGGGTGATTTTTTGCTTTTATACAAGCGAGCAACAAGCACAAGCTGTGTCGCATTTGCCATACAGCCGTAAGCATAGGCGCACAGGGCACCATTTTCACGAACGGCTTGAGCATTAAAGTGAATACGCGACCTTCACAGTCGCATCGTTCCATGCAAATGTCGCAAACAGACCGCCAGGCGCGACACCTTCAAGAGACGCTTGGTCAACGATATAAGAGTGGAACTTCCGATGACCAAAACAGCTGCCAAGAAGCGTTCGCTGGTGTTCTTCCTCGTGCCCAATTTCACGTTGCTGCCCCTTTCGGCAGCGATCGAGACATTACGCATCGCCAACCGGATGCTGGGCTATGAGGCCTACACGTGGCGGCTCTCTTCGGTCGACGGCACGCAGGTTCTGTCTTCGAGCGGCATCGGCATCGAGGTCAATTCATCGCTCGCGGACGAACGCAAATTTCTCGGTGGCGAAAGCCGCCCGTCGATGGTCCTGGTCTGTTCGGGCATCGACATCGAGGAATTCCATAACAAGTCCGTCAACGCCTGGCTGCGGGAGGCCTACAATCGCGGCGTCTCCGTCGGCTCGCTCTGCACCGGCGCCCATGTCCTGGCGCAGGCCGGTCTCCTGTCCGGCAAGCGTTGCGCCATCCATTGGGAAAACCTGCCGGGGTTTGCCGAGGCTTATCCCCAGGCCGAGGTCTATGCCGACCTCTATGAAATCGACAGCAACATCTATACCTGCGCCGGCGGCACCGCCTCACTGGACATGATGCTGAACCTGATCGACCAGGATTTTGGCGAAAACCTGGTGAACCGTGTTTGCGAGCAGGCCCTCACCGACCGGGTGCGCGGCCCCCACGACCGCCAGCGCCTGCCGCTGCGCGCCCGTCTCGGCGTCCAGAATTCCAAGGTCCTGTCGATTATCGAACTGATGGAGAACAACCTCTCGGAGCCGCTATCTCTCTTGGAGATCGCCGATAGCGCCGACCTGTCCCGTCGCCAGATCGAGCGGCTGTTCCGCCAGGAGATGGGCCGATCCCCGGCCCGCTACTATCTCGAGATCAGGCTCGACCGGGCGCGCCACCTGCTGGTGCAGTCCTCCATGCCGGTCGTTGAAGTGGCCGTGGCTTGCGGCTTCGTTTCAGCCTCGCACTTCTCCAAGTGTTATCGCGAACTCTACAATCGTTCGCCGCAGCAGGAACGCGCCGACCGCAAATTGACGCTTGCGACCGCCGCGGCGGGGCGCTGAGCCTGGTTCGCCGCTCCGCGTGCCGTGGCCCACAACCACTGCGCACGAGCGGCGAAATGCACGCAGTGCTGAACCCCGGTTACGGCTTCGCCTCGCCTGCCCGGTGCGCATGCGCCAGCTTGATCTGCATCAGCGTGTCCAGGTTCTGGTTGACCCGGCAATAGAACTCCTCGTCGATGAAGGGACGCAGCATGAAGTCGTTGCCGCCGGCCTTCAGGAAGCGGGCGGACAGCAATCGATCGGTGGACGAGGAAACGCCGATGATGCGCAACTGGTGTGAGCCGATCGACGTCCGGATGCGCCGCGTCAGTTCGAAGCCGTCGATGTCGGGCATGTTGTAGTCCGTGACCATCAAGCCGATATCCGGATTGGCCTTCAGGATCGAAAGCGCGGCCGCCCCGCTGTCGGCGGTGCTGACGCGGAAATTATAGCGCTTCAGCCGCGTGGTCAGGAGCGCACGCGCCGTAGGGCTGTCGTCGACGATCAGGACATGATGCCGATGGTTCGTCAGGAACCGGCAGACGGATTCCGCAAGCATGTCGACCGCGAACACGCTGTCCTTGATGATGTAGTCGACGATTTCCTTGGAGAGCAATTCGTCGCGCATCTGCTGATGGAACGTTCCGGTGAAGACGATCGTCGGGACGCTGAAATCGACCAGATAGTTCAGCGCTTCGCCGTTTTCGGCGCCCGGTAGATTGATGTTCGATATGGCAAGGGTGACCGGATCGGACGACTGATCATAGGCCTCCTCAAGTTCCTGGAAACTCCGGCAGACTTCGACCTTGATCCCGAACAACTCCTTCAGACGCGTGCTGATCATCGAGGTGAAGACATTGGAATCTTCGGCCAGCAAGATGCGGTGATGAGCCAGCGACGCGCCGGAATATTGCATGCCGGAGATACCGATGAATGACATGTCTTGCCTTTTGACGTGAGGGGTTTCGCGTGCTGCGGGTCGGACGACGAAATGACAGCACCGGACCTGCGCATGGTCCCGTCCGAAGGGGTCTTCCACGCTTCGGATAATAGTCAAAGAGGTAAGACTAACCCTTTGCGAAAGCGTTAAAATATGGCTCCGCAATCAATGGAAAGGCAATCCAAGGGGAGCGCGATGAACCGTCGGAAGGCGTTTCGGTCCATGCGCGTGACCTTGAGACGGCGAAAGCGGCGCAAGGCCGCTGGATGCACCGCTCTCGAAGGTGGGAAGTGATTACTTGATGACAGCCGAACCACGGCTGATTTCGACGTTCTCATCGCCGTTGAGACCCACGCGATCGCCGTTGGGAAGGGTGACGAAGCAGCCGGAAGGGCAGACGATTTCGGTTTCGCCCGAGGCAAGGGCCAGTTCCGAGCGGCTGCCGTTTTCAACGATCGTCAGAACTACCGCGTCGCCATCCTTGTTGGTGATCGATGCCGCAAAAGCCGGCGCAGAGATCGCGCCCGAGACAAGCAGCACTGCAAGCATTCGCATCATTTCCGCCCGGCGCTAAACGCCGCCCCTGTTTCAAACCCCGTGAGACCCTAGCCTCACTTTGAAGGATTTGCATGTGTTTTATGACGCGATCGCTGAATGTGGCGTGAATGCGGCATTCATCTTCAGCCGGTTTCGTCGGCGCCCTCCTCGACAACCTTCGGCTTGACCTTCTTTTGCGGCTGCGCCGCGACGGGCACGCCTGCCTTCGCGCTGTCGATCATGGCGGCGACGAGTTCTGCGCTCTGCGCATCGATGGTGACCGGCACGGTTGCGGCCGCCGGAGCCGAGAGCGCGATTTCCTCCTCACGAAGGCGCTCGAGCAATGCGGTCCGCAGTTCCGTCTTCACGGAGCCGGCATTCGACACGTCGGCGACGAACGCGCGCAACTCGAAATCGAGCGTGGAACTGCTGAAATTGACGAACACCACCGATGGCTCGGGATTACGCAACACCGGCTGTGTCGCGGCGACCTCGAGCAGGAGGTCGGTAATCCGGCGCGGATCGTTACCGGAAAAGACACTGACCGGAATTTCGATGCGTCCGAGCTTGTTGCGGTGCGTCCAGTTGCCAACCGTGCCGTTGATCAGCACCGAGTTCGGCACGATGATCGTCTGCCGCTGGAAGGTCTCGATTTCGGTGGCGCGAACGGAAATGCGCTTGACGTAGCCTTCCGTCGTCCCGGCGACCACCCAGTCGCCAACCTTGAACGGACGCTCGGCCAGCAGAATGAGCCCGGAAACGAAGTTCGACACGATATTCTGGAGGCCGAAACCGATACCGAGCGAGAGCGCACCGGCAACGAGCGCAAGGCTGGAGAGGTCGATACCGGCGGCCGAGATGCCGATCAGGCCCGCAAGCCCGACACCGGCATACCCGATCGCGGTCCTGACTGAGTTGCGCACGCCGGGGTCGACGTGGCTGCGCACCATCACCGTTCCGTCGAGCCAGCGCTGGAACCAGCGCGTCACCACCAGGCCAAGTGCGAACAGCACCAGTCCCGCCAGGATGCCGACGATCGAGATGGAGATGCTGCCGATATTGATCTCGGTGAAAATCCGGTAGGCCCAGCTTTCGATGTCGCCTATCTGGAAACCCCACTGCAGCAGGATGCCCGGCACGCCGAGGAAAAGGACGATCATGTAGATGCCGAGGCTGGCAGCCAGTCCCGTCTGGTCCATCGCAACATCGTTTAGCTGGTAGCGTTCCGCCAGTCTCTGGCCGAGGTAGGTCCTGGCGAACGCGCCCTGCACGCCGATCGCCCGACCGGAGAGAATGCCGATGTACATCGTCACCAGGATTGCACCGGTCACGACTATCTGGGCCGCCACGAACCGGGCGAGCCCCACATAACCCAAGAGCGCCATGCCGATCAGGCCGAACCCGGTGGTCAGCAGCAGCGTCGACAGCGCCCGTGGCCAGGGACGTCCCTCGCCGCTGGGATCCTCGCCCTCCCTCAGCATCGGGCGGATGAACGAGATCCAGATAAGGATGAACCCGATGACGATGGAGGCGATCATGCTCTTGGCCACCGTCAACACGACGGCCGACCCGAGCGCGACACTGACAGCGCCCAGGAAATAGTCGAGCGCATTGGCGAACGCCATCGCGAAGATCGACCGCTCGAGTTTTCTGGCGCCCTCGTCAGACACGCTGACAAGCCGCCACTGCGGGCGCTTGGGGGCAAGCACCGCCCGGCTGAGCGCCGATACGAAATAGAGACCGACGCAGACGGCAAACAGCGACGACACCATCGGCGCAATGTCCGGTCGCAGAACATTGAAGCTGTAGAGTAGCGAATAGCAGGCGAAGGCGAAGGCGCCAACCGCGAGCGTCGGGATGGTGATCGACCAGAAGGCGATCATCAGCCGGGTGATGTAGTGCGGTTTCTCGATGGTCTTGTTGCGCTGGATCAGCGGGCCGGCAAGACGGTGTCCGCCGGAGTAGAGCACTAGGCCGATGACCAGCGACAGCGACACGGCGGCAAGCAGCGATTCCCGTTTGAACGACCAGACGAAACGCAGCCAGCCACCAACGGTCCTCTGCAGATCCGCCCCTTCCTGGCCGCCGGCGGCGAGCGCATCCTCCAACACGGCCGGGCTGATGTTCGTGCGCTCAAGTAGCGTCTCGGTGAACAGCGTCCGGCGCATTTCCGTGACCTGGTTGGCAAGCTGTGTCGCCTCGATCGACAAGGCCTCGGCATTGCCCGTGACGGAATTGATCGCTGCTCTTTCCTCGGTAAGCTTGGCGCGCTCCTCCTTGATCGGATCCGCTTCAGCCGGCTGCCCCTCAGCGGGCACCGGGCCCAGTTCGTCCAGCCTTGCCTTGATTTCGTTGAAGCGCTGGCGCGTGGAAACGGAGGCATCGAGGGCGGAGCGGCCAAGCTGTTCCACCTTGAGCTTCAGTTCGGCGAGCTTCGGCTCGTCCTCACGGGCGGCATCGATCTGCTTGCGCAGGTCGTTGAGTTGCCGGCGGGCCTTGTCCAGTTTGTCGTTCGCATCGGCAATCGGGCTTGCCGGCGCGGCAACGGTCTGTCCGTCCGGCGCCGGCTCCTGGGCGATAGCCAAAGCAGGCTGGAGCAGCGGCAGAACGGCCAGAAGCGCAAGAACGGCGCGTTTGAGAGTCGTCACGGACAATCCTATTATGTTTCAACGCACACCGATGATTGGCAGAATCGCGTGCAAAATCAACGTCTGGCCGGCATGGCAGCCGGCAGAATCGCGGCAAACCCGGATTTGGTGCGCAAACTATTGCGCCACCCGGGCGAAGTGAAGGCAACTTGCGTCAGAAGCCTGAACCGGGAAGGGCGAGATAATCCAGCTCCGCCGGCGTCGATTGCCGCCCGAGCACGGCGTTACGATGAGGAAACCGGCCGAAATCGCGGATAACGGCGTGGTGGCGGAGCGCATAGTCGAGATAGGTCTTGTCGCCGAGCGCCCTGAACAGCGCAACCGACCGGTCCTGCTCGGCGATCTCCTCGGAGTGTTCGAACGGCAGGTAGAAAAAATGCCGGCGATCATAGGAGACCTTGACGTCGGCGCCCTGCTCCAGCGCCAACTTCGCCTCGCGCAGGGCGATCCAGTCGCTCGCGAAGGCCATCGGTGTGCTGCGATACATATTGCGGGGGAACTGGTCGAGGACAATCACCGTAGCAAGCCGCGCCTCCGGCGTCTCCCGCCAAGCATCCGGGACGTGTCGAGCAAGTGCGAGGTGAGTGGCTGCATAACGGGTGCGGATATGGGCATCGAGCTGGGGCGGCGGAGTGAACCAGTGTTCCGGGGCGAGAAGCTCGCACCAGAACTCGACAACCTCCAAGGGCTCCGCCACCTTGTCATCCGCGCGCATCGATCTTCTCCATTGACCATCAGGGTAAGGCACCGCGCCAGCGGTCTTGGTCCATTCCTACCGCAGCCCGCAACCAAGCATTGCCATCACCCGCAAATTTACAAATGTCAAATTTGCCCCTCTAATGCACCGATCAGGACATCGACCACCGGGGAAATGAACATGATATTCGGCATGGCACCCTTTACCCTGTTCCACGTTGTTCTCAGCCTCATCGGAATCGTGGCAGGGCTTGTTGCATTGCGCGGCTGGCTCTCGTCCGAGCTCCGTCCCGCGTGGACTGCGTCCTTCCTGGCCGCGACGCTGGCCACAACCATGACCGGCTTCCTGTTTCCGATCACCGCCTTCACCCCGGCGATCGGGGTCGGCATCATCACCACCGCCTTCTTGCTCGCGGCCATCGCCGCGCTCTATCTCTTCCGCCTGTCAGGAAAATGGCGGGCAATCTTCCTGATCTGTTCCACGGTGTCGCTCTACTTCAACGTCTTTGTTCTGGTCGTCCAGGCCTTCCAGAAGGTAGAACTGCTCAACGCGCTTGCGCCGAACGGGACCGAGCCGCCGTTTGCCGTCACCCAGGGCATCGTCGTTCTGGCGTTTGCGATTGCCGGCTATCGCTCCGTCCGGAGGTTTCGTCCGGTCGCCGTGAAATCAGCGTGAGGCACCTGCCCGCTGATCCAGCCGTCCGGCAGTTCGAGCGATTTTTCGTTGGCGATAATACGACAGATCGGCAGTCGGCGGGATGTATTTGTGTCTCGGGCTTTGACATCGACTTCGACGATCAAGCGGCAAGAGTGGCTTGCCTCTTGCCAGCGGCTGCGCATCTTCCTATCAGGAATGGAAGCAGCGACGGACAGGCAAGACCATGAGTGAAGCGAAGATCAAAACCAGGCCGACGGGAGCCACCGCAACGCTCGGTCGCACCGGATTCCCGCATGTCATCTCCGCCACCGGCGGGACGCTCGACATCGTCACGGGCGCCTCGCAGCCAGGCTTCAACCCGTTGGACCTGCTCTATGCCTCGCTGTCCGCCTGCCTGACCATGAGCGCACGCATCGCGGCAAGCCAGTTGGGCGTCCTGGAGAGATTGACGGAGGTCTCGGCCGTCGTCACCGGTGAGAAAGCCGCCGAGGGCCTGTCGCGCGTGCAGACGTTCAACATCGCCTTCACGATCCGCGGCGACATAGACGCGCAAACCCGCGCGGCGATCGCCCGAGCCGCCGAGGACGAGATCTGCACGGTCAGCAACACCATACGCGGCAACCCGGATTTCGCAACGACCATTTCCGGCTAGGTGCGAGCCAAGAGGCGGTTTACGGAGCCACTGTTCGGTTGCGCGGCCGGTCATGCCCGATCGCCGTGCTCAGTCTTTTTCGGCAAACGGCTCAAGTTCCGGATCGAACTCGACTTCGACGACATTGTTGAAGATGGCGGTTGCAAGCATGATGCCGGCGAAGGCAACGAGGTCGACGAGCGTCTTCGTGTCGTGGCGTTGCTTCAGAGCAACCCAGATTTCAGGTGGTATCGCATTGGAATCGGCAACGATTGCCTTACCGAAGCGGTCGAGCAAAGCTTCCCCGTCCGAAAGCTCCAGGGCATCGGGATCGAAGCCTGCGTTGATCAAGGCGCGGCGGAAAAATGTAACGGCGATCTTCGACTTCGCCGCCTTCGATATCGCATGCGAGAAAATCCAGATCTCGCGGTCGCTGATTGCGGGATCGAGTTCGGCCCGGAGCGTAAACCACTCGGCATAGATGCGGTGCGCGGTCGGCGAATGCAGCAGCGTCCGCTTCATGTTGGTCATCCGGCCACGCAGGGCAAACTCCCGGTCATGCTCGGCGCGAACGGCATCGCTGGCAACGGTATAGTCGATCTGCGGTAACTGACTCATCTTGCGCCTTTGCTCCCGGGGCGGTCCGCCGCGATGCGGCGAATCCGGCTATTGCGACACCTTGATACCACGCATTTGCCGACGTCCCGAATATCGAATGCGACGGTGCCACGCGGCATTCGCCGCATTCACGGAACGCAAAACCTGATTGCCGCTCGGCAGAAAAAGTGTAACCTTCGGCGCGTTAGCACGCTGTCGGTTCCGGCGTGCCTGGCAACACGGATGAGTACTGACGCGATTGTTCGATAGGACTGATTGCATTCGGTGATCCCGTCGCATGCGGATCGCCCTTTATGGGGGGATATCAGGCATGGTTGCACAACTGACCGCCCTGGAGCGTACTTACGCTGCGATCCTGCTTGTCCTGATTATTTGCGTCGGCGTGGCAATGGCCGTCGTGGGGCGAGGCGATCTGCTCGCTGTTCACGGCTGGATCGTTTCGATCTTTGCGATGACCGTGATGGCCTTCCTCCTTCGCAACATCGACGCGGCCGATCCCTGGGAAGAGCGTTTTCGCGAGTACTATGACGATCCGACGAAGGTCGGCATCGTTCTGTCGCTGATCTGGGGCGTCATCGCCATGGCCGTCGGCGTCTGGGTCTCGGCCCTGCTGGCCTGGCCGGACCTGACTTTCGATGCCGCTTGGGCAAGCTTCGGGCGGCTGCGTCCGGTGCACACCAGCGGCGTCATCTTCGGCTTCGGCGGCAATGCGCTCATCGCTACCTCCTTCCATGTCCTGCAACGGACGACGCGGGCCCGCCTGCCCGACCAGTTGAGCCCCTGGTTCGTGCTGCTCGGCTACAACCTGTTCTGCGTGCTGGCCGCGACCGGCTACCTGATGGGGCTGACCCAGTCGAAGGAATACGCCGAACCGGAGTGGTATGCCGATCTGTGGCTGGTGATCGTCTGGGTGGTCTATTTCTCGATCTACCTGCGCACGCTGGCGCGTCGGCGGGAGCCGCATATCTACGTCGCCAACTGGTACTACATGGCCTTCATCCTTCTGGTTGCCGTGCTGCACATCGTCAACAATCTGGCGGTTCCGGTCTCGATGAGCCACGCCAAGAGCTACTCGCTCTTCTCCGGCGTGCAGGACGCGATGACGCAGTGGTGGTACGGCCACAACGCCGTCGCCTTCTTCCTCACCGCCGGCTTCCTCGGCATGCTCTACTATTACCTGCCCAAGCGCGCCGGCCGGCCGATCTATTCGTACCGGATGTCGATCATCAGCTTCTGGGGCATCACCTTCATCTACATGTGGGCCGGTGCGCACCACCTGCACTATACCGCCCTGCCCCACTGGGTGCAGACGCTCGGCATGGTCTTCTCGCTGGTGCTGCTCGTGCCGTCCTGGGCATCGGCGGGCAACGCGCTCCTCACCCTGAACGGCGCCTGGCACAAGGTGCGCGACGACGCGGTGCTGCGCTTCATGATGCTGGCGGCGATCTTCTACGGCATCTCCACCTTCGAAGGCTCGTTCATGGCGATCCGCGCCGTCAATTCGCTTTCGCACTATACGGACTGGACCGTCGGTCACGTCCATGCCGGTGCACTCGGCTGGGTGGCCATGATCACCTTCGGTTCGCTGTACGCGCTCGTTCCCTGGATGTGGAAGCGCCCCGCCCTCTATTCGGCGAGGCTCGTGGAGGTCCACTTCTGGCTCGCGCTCGCCGGCACCGTCGTCTACGTCTTTTCGATGTGGAACTCCGGCATCACGCAAGGGCTGATGTGGCGCACCTATGACGAGAACGGCACGCTGGCCTACTCCTTCGTCGATTCGCTGGTGGCGATGCATCCCTACTACATCGCTCGCACCTTCGGCGGACTGCTGTTCCTGACCGGCACGGTCGTGGCCTGCTACAACATCTGGATGACGATCAGATGGCCATGGCCGGTCGAAGCGGGAGCGGCGGTTGACCTGCCGATCGAACCGCCAGCGCCAAAGGCCTGGGCGCAGGCCGGGGAGTAGCCGATGTTCAACTTCCACTACCGGCTCGAACGCAATGCCATCGGCCTCACGATCGCGATCATCATCGCCGGCGGCATCGGTGGCCTGGTGGAGATCGCGCCCCTTTTCACCATCGACGAAACGGTGGAGAATGCGCCCGACATGCGTGTCTACACCCCGCTGGAGATCGCAGGCCGGAACATCTACATCCGCGAGGGTTGCTACGCCTGCCATTCGCAGATGATCCGCACGCTGCGCGACGAAGTGGACCGCTACGGACCCTATTCGCTCGCGGTCGAATCCAAGTACGATCATCCGATGCTGTGGGGTTCGAAGCGCACCGGACCGGACATCGCCCGCATTGGCGGGAAATACTCGAACGAATGGCAGGTAGCCCACCTCTACAATCCGCGCGACCTGGTGCCGGAATCGAAGATGCCCGCCTATCGCTGGCTGATGCGCAACTCGCTCAAGATCGACGATCTCGGCGAGCATCTGGCCGCACTTCGTACGGTCGGCGTGCCCTACACCGACGAGATGATCGCCAACGCTACCGCGGACGCCTATGGCCAGGCCAATCCGGACAGCGGCCAGGCCGCCGGCGTGACCGAGCGCTATGGTGACAAGACCAATGTCAGCCTGTTCGACGGCAAGGCCGATACGCTGACCGAAATGGACGCGATCGTCGCCTACCTGCAGATCCTCGGGCGGCTCACGGATGCGGCCAAGCACTCAGAGCAGGCCAATGTGGAGTAGCGCGCCATGAGCTTCGACCACGACACCGTCACCGCTTTTGCCAAGTCGTTCGGGCTGTTCTACCTGATCGCCATGTTCATCGGCGTGGTCATCTATGCCTACTGGCCGAAGAACCGGAAGCGGTTCGATCATGCGGCCAACTCCATCGTTACGGATGACGAGGACCGGCCATGGCGGTAGGGGAACGCGACCCGATCACCGGCCACATGACGACCGGTCACGAGTGGAACGGCATCAAGGAACTGCACACGCCGGTGCCGAAGCCGGTCTGGTTCTTCCTGATCGTCTTCACCCTCTTCGGCGTGGTCTGGACCCTGTTCATGCCGAGCTGGCCCTACGGCACCGGCTACTTCAAGGGATGGCTCGGAATCGACCAGAAGCAGACCGTGGCCAAGCAACTGGAGGAAGGCAGGGCCGACCGTGCCGCCTGGACCGCACGTATCGAAAAGGAAGACTTCGCCGCGATCAAGGCCGATACCGACCTGATGGGCGTCGTGCGCGAAACCGGACACGCATTGTTCGGCGACAATTGCGCCGCCTGTCACGGCACGGGTGGAGAAGGCAACATGGGCTATCCCAACATTGTGGCAGCCCCGATGCTGTGGGGTGACGCGCCGGAGACCATTGCCGAGACGATCACCGTTGGCATCAACGGCGCCGATCCGAATACGCGGGTATCGGAAATGCTGGCTTTCGGCCGCAACCAGATGCTCGACCGCCCGGCCATCCAGCAGGTGATCACCTACGTCCGCTCGCTCTCCGGATTGGAGGAGCGGTCGGAGGCGAACGCCGCCGCGATCGATGCCGGCCAGGAGATCTTCGCCGCCAACTGTGTCAGCTGTCACGGCGACGACGCCAAGGGTAAGATGGACATGGGCGCTCCGAACCTGACCGATCATTTCTGGATCTATGGCTCGAGCCGCGACGCGATCTATCAGACGGTCTTCCATGGCCGGCAAGGCCACATGCCGAGCTGGGGCCTCAGGCTGTCGCCGCTCGATATCAAGATACTCGCCCTCTACCTGACCGACCTCAGGGAGCAACAGCATGCGGCTGTCGGGAACGGAACATGAGCGGGCTTGGGATCCGGCCGCGGACGCTGGTGCTTCTGGCCGCCGGCGCCGGTGTGATCCTTCTGGCGCTTGCCAACACCCATCTGGTCTATGTGGCGATCGAGTCCCAGCCCGACTGCGTTGCGCACCTGAAGACCGAATCGGCGACCCCGGGTGTCTACCGCGCGGCCGGGTCAGCCTGCTGAGAAGCACGAACGTTCCAATGGGTTACGGGAGAAACTTCAGATGAAGATGCCTGAAACCGTCCCCCCGCTGCCGAAGGCGGTCGATCGCAACCGGAACCTCCCCGCAGGACGGGCCTTGACGTGGCTGGCACAAGGTTGGCGCGATCTCTGGACCGTGCCGCTGCCGAGCCTGTTTTATGGCTTTGGCGTCGCCGTCGTCTCGATCCTCATCGTCGGCGGCCTCTATTCAATCGGCTACGACTATGCGCTTTTCCCGGCGCTGGCCGGCTTTCTCGTGGTCGGCCCAGCGCTGGCGGCGGGCCTCTATGAAAAGAGCCGCCGACTGGAAGAAGGTCTGCCTGTTTCGCTCGCCGCCATGATTCGCCCGAAGCCAGGGACGGGCCAGCACGTGCTCTTTGTCGGCGCAGTTCTCTGCGGGCTGATGCTGCTGTGGATGCGCGCAGCCGTCATCCTCTACGCGCTATTCGCCGGCTGGCAGCCGTTCGAGGGCCTCAACCATATCATCCCCATACTGTTCAGCACGCCGGCGGGCTGGGCACTGCTTTGCGTCGGCACGGTCGTGGGCGCCCTCTTCGCCGCCTTCGCCTTCGCCATCAGCGTGTTCGGCGTGCCTATGGTCGTGGACAAGGATGTCGATGCCTTCACCGCTATGGGAACCAGCATTTCGCTTGCCTGGAACAACATGCCGGTCATGCTTGCGTGGGGCTTCATCGTCCTGGTCCTGACCGTCGCAAGCCTTCTGACCGGCATGCTTGGCTTCATCATCACCTTTCCGCTTCTCGGCCACGCCACCTGGCATGCCTATCAGGCGATCAAGGATAAGGATTGAGACGACGCCTAGGCCGAAGATGGAACCCTCGAGCCGCATGGCGGTTATTCCATCGATCGGAACCCGCGAGGCAACGACATGAATGTTCTCACCTATCTAATCCCGATTTCGCTTGTTCTCGGCACGGGCGCGCTCGTGCTGTTCTTGTGGTCCTTGTGGAGCGGGCAGTACGAGGACATGGATGGCGCGGCCGAGCGCATTCTCTACGACGAGGACGTTCCGCTGCCGCCGGCCAAACCCTCAACCAACGGCGGCGAGGAAACGGCGGCAGGCGCAGAACGACCGCCGGCTGAGCCGATCAGGGCCACCGCTCGCTACGCCCGGAGCCCCTGATCCGACAACCACGATCATCCCTTCACGATCATCCCTTGTGATCCAGTCGCGCGACCAGCCGATCGCCTGCCCACTGGATGGCGCAGACAAGCAGGATCAGGACGGCAACCACGGCAACCATCACGGTCGTCTCGAAGCGTTGGTAGCCATAGCGGATGGCGAGGTCGCCGAGACCGCCGGCGCCGATCGCGCCCGCCATCGCCGACGCGCCGATCAACGTGATCAGCGTTACGGTGAACCCCGCGACAAGGCTCGGCATCGCCTCGGGCACGAGCACCTCGCGCACGATCGTCCAGCGGTTGCCGCCCATGGCGCGAACGGCCTCGATCAAGCCACGATCGACCTCGCGCAAGGAGACTTCCGCCATGCGCGCATAGTAGGGCGTGGCCGCGATCGCAAGCGGCACGATCGCCGCCCACATGCCGATCGAGGTGCCGACGATGAAGCGGGTCACCGGGATCAGTGCGACCAGCAGGATGATGAACGGCACGGAGCGAAATCCGTTGACGATCGCGCCGAGCATTCGATTGATCCAGAGGTTTTCCGCAATCCCACCCTTGGCGGTTGCCACCAGCACGAGCCCGAGCGGCAGACCCGCCACGAGCGAAATCAACCCCGATGCCGCCGTCATGACGACCGTCTCCCAGAACGAGCGGATGAAAAGCTCAATCATGACCGGGGACATGGCCCAGAACCTCCACTTTGGCGCCGTGGCGCTCCAGATACGTGATCGCCCGTGCGGGCCCGTCGGCCCGCGCAGGAACGCCAAGGAAGAAGCGGGCGACCGACTGCTCCTGGATATGATCGATGCCGCCATGGATCAGGCGGAAGCCGCCCGGCAGTTCGTCCGAGAGCCCGGCCAGCAGATAGCCGGCATTCGGACCGGAGAGATCGACGCCAAGGATCGCTTCACCGTTCTCCTCACTGACGAGCCGCGCCGCAACATGCTGCGGCAGCTTCGGCCGGACACCGGCAAGCAGGTTTCGTGTCGTCTCGGTATGCGGGTTGGCGAAAACGGACCAGACGGACCCTTCTTCGACAATACGTCCCGCATCGATGACAGCGACCCTGTCGGCGATCGTGCGGATCACCTCCATCTCGTGGGTGATCAGCAGGATGGTGAGTCCGAGCTTGACGTTAATGTCCTTCAAAAGATCGAGAATGGACGCCGTCGTCTCCGGATCGAGCGCCGAAGTCGCCTCGTCCGAAAGCAGCAGCGCCGGTTTGGCGGCAAGCGCGCGGGCAATGCCGACGCGCTGCTTCTGTCCGCCGGAGAGCGCGGACGGATAGCTTTTCGCCTTGCCGGAAAGCCCGACGAGTTCGAGCAGTTCGGCGGCCCGCGCCAGCCGCTTCTCTTTCGTCCAGCCCTCGATCTTCAGCGGCAGTGCCACGTTTTCCTCAACCGTCTTGGCCGACAGCAGGTTGAAATGCTGGAAGATCATGCCGATCCGGCGGCGAACGGGCTGCAGTTCCTCTTCGCTCAGGCCGGTGATCTCGCGGCCTTCGATCTGGATCGAACCACTGTCGGGCCGCTCCAGGCCGTTGAGGCATCGGATGAGGGTGGACTTGCCGGCGCCGCTGCGGCCGATCAGCCCTAGGATCTCACCTTTGCGCACCGTCAGAGACACGCCGTCGATCGCCGGTGTCTGGCCGAAATGACGGTGGACACCGGAAAGCCGGACAACGGCGTCGCGTCCGGTTCCGGCATCCGCCGGCTGGCCGGCGAATGAATGATGGGAAGTCATGGGTGTTCCTTTCCGCCATCCCGCAATGGCGAGGCGGCTCGCGACGCCGATGGGTCGCGAGCCGCCTGATGTTCAGGTCCGAAGGCGGGTCAGGTCAATAGGCGACGGTGCCGGTTCCCTTGTAGACGCGATCGAATTCGGCCTTCACCGTATCGTTCTGGTAGGAAGAAACGAGCGTCTTGACCCAGGCCGTATCCTTGTCCGCCTCACGTACGGCGATGAAGTTGCGGTACGGGTTGTCCTCGATCTTTTCCTGCGCGATGCGGTTCTCGATCGTCAGCCCGCTCTTCAGTGCCCAGTCGGTGTTGACGACGGCGGCGTCCAGATCTTCGACGGACCGGCCGACGATACCGGCGTCAAGTTCCTTGATCTCGGCTTTCTTCGGGTTTTCCGCGATGTCGGCGATGGTCGCGAGAATGCCGGTCCCCTCCTTGAGCTTGATCACGCCCTCGTCCTGCAGCACCAGCAGCGCCCGGCCTTCATTGGACGGATCGTTCGGCACACCGATCACAGCGCCCTCGGGCAACTCGGCAACGCTCGTGAACTTCTTCGAGTAGATGCCGATCGGCCATACGGCCGTGTAGCCGGCGATTGCGATCTTGTAGCCGTGGGCCTGGATCTGGTTTTCGAGGTAAGGCCCGTGCTGGAACGCATTCGCGTCGATCTCGCCGCGCTCGAGTGCTTCGTTCGGCTGCGTGTAGTCGTTGAACGTGACGACTTCTACGGTCAGCCCCTTCTTTTCGGCCTCCGCGGTTACAACGCGCCAGATGTCCTCGTCCTCGCCGGCCATGATGCCGACCTTGACCGTCGTCTTGTCCTCGGCCTGGGCCGGAGCCGGCATTGTCGAAGCAAAGGTGGCTACAGTTGCCGCCAGAAGCGCGGCCAGCCCTGCCCGGCGGGTGATGCGGACGCTGTCGAGAAGTTGGAGAACGGTCTTGGTCATGGATGTACCTGCTTTCACGTTTGTGCCGGTCTTGGGAGGACCATCGGTTGTCACGGTCGGAAAATCGCAAATACCCATTCTTGAAGCAAAGAATGGGTATTTGTTGGGCGTGACGCCTGCGAAAAATCCGTTCCGGGAAACTGTCTGCGGTGGAAATTTCCACCAACTCTATAGACTTTAGCCGTTCCGGCGCATTGCGCGCCGAAACCACTGATTGAATTGAACCGCCCTTCTCCTGTTCAGGTCAGGCGGCGTCGAACGGTCAGACGACCGAGACGAACTTCGTCACGAGATAGGCCTCGATCGCCTCCGATCCACCCTCGTTGCCGTATCCGGAATCCTTGATGCCGCCGAAGGGGACTTCCGGTAGCGCAAGGCCGTTGTGGTTGATCGTCGTCATGCCGGCCTCGACGCGCGTCGCAAGCGCATGCGCGCTTTCAATCGACGAGGTGAAGGCATAGGAGGCCAGGCCGAACGGCAGGCGGTTTGCTTCCTCGATCGCCGCATCAAGGCTTGCGACCGGATTGATGATGGCAAGCGGGCCGAACGGCTCCTCGTTCATCACCCGGGCATCGGTCGGCACGTTGGCGAGAACCGTTGCCTCGAAGAAGTTGCCCTTGTTGCCGATCCGCCGTCCACCGGTCACGAGCCGTCCACCGCGTTCGACCGCGTCGTTGATCAGCGCCTCGAGGGCTGGGATGCGGCGCTCGTTTGCGAGCGGCCCCATCGTCACGCCGTCCTCCAGCCCGTTGCCGGTCTTGACCGCGCGCGCAGCCTCGACGAAGCCGTCAAGGAAGCGATCGAACACCTTTTCCTGGACAAGGAAACGCGTCGGCGAGACGCAGACCTGGCCGGCATTGCGGAACTTCGAGAAGGCCAGAACCTTCACCGCCTTTTCGACGTCGGCGTCCTCCAGCACGATCGCCGGGGCGTGGCCGCCGAGCTCCATCGTCGCCCGTTTCATGTGCAGACCGGCGAGTGCCGCCAGTTGCTTGCCGATCGGGGTCGAGCCGGTGAACGAGATTTTGCGGATGACCGGATGCGCGATGAGATATTCAGAGATCTCGGAAGGAACGCCGAAGACGAGCCCGACGACGCCGGCGGGAACCCCGGCATCGACGAAGACGCGGATCAGTTCGGCGGGCGAAGCCGGCGTTTCTTCCGGTGCCTTGACGATGATCGAGCAACCTGCGGCAAGGGCGCCGGACAGCTTGCGGACAATCTGATTGATCGGGAAGTTCCAGGGCGTGAAGGCGACTGCCGGACCGACGGGCAGCTTGATCGCGGTCTGCGAGACGTTCGGACTGCGACCGGGGATCACCTGGCCGTAGGTGCGGCGACCCTCTTCGGCGAACCATTCGATCAGGTCGCTAGCGGCGGCGATTTCGCCCATCGCCTCAGCGAGCGGCTTGCCCTGCTCGCGGGTCATCAAGACGGCAATGCCTTCCCGGCGCTCGCGCAGGATGTCGGCGGCGCGGCGCATGATCTTCGAGCGCTCGTAGGCAGAAACCGCGCTCCAGACCTTGAAGCCGGCGTCGGCCGCGGCCACTGCGGCGTCGAGATCCGCGCGCGTTGCCTTCGACACCTTGCCGATCTGCTCGCCGGTCGCCGGATCGAGCACCGGAATCGTCGCGCCGTCCGAGGAGCCGCGCCATTCGCCGTTGATCAAAAGCGTAGTGTCTCGATATGCATGCGTCGTCATCATATTCTCCGAGCTTCGGCAGGGCGCCGCTGGGGCGCCGGGATTTGCGTGCGCCCTGCTTGTATCGAATTGCGCTCCGGAAGCAACCTGCCCGATCATCGCACCTATTGATACGATGCCGCCGGTCGGCCTGTTTCAGTAAGGCCCGTGGACGTCGGCATAAAATTGATTGTTTGAGCGTCAAAGTGATGTGGTGCCCTCGGCGGCAGGCGCTAATCTTTCGACGCTACACCCGCTTTGCCGCTCGCGCTGTGATGCTCCAGTAATCGAAGGCAGGCGCTCCGCTCTCCGAGGAGCGGGCGCTCCTTGCGACAGAAGGATCGGACGATGCCCAATGCAAATGGGAAAAATACCAGACCCGCCAACCCTCCGGGATTGGACGACCCCGGTCTATGGGCGCAATTGATGACGATGCGGCAGATCTACCTTGCATCACCGGTTTTCAGAACGCTCTTTTGCCTCGCAGTTGGTAGTTTCTTCGTTGTCGTCGCCACCGCGTTGGGCCAGATCGTACTGAACCGGTGGTACAAACCCTTCTACGACGCGATCGAGCGGCGCGACACCGGAGCCTTCTTTCACCAGTTGACGATATTTGCCGGGATAGCCGGCGTCCTTCTGCTGTTCAACGTCTCGCAACAGTGGCTGAACCAGATGTTTCGACTCAAGCTGCGCGAGGGCTTGACCAGAGACCTCATTGCCGAGTGGATGCGCCCCCGACGCGCCTTCCGGCTGGCCAATGCCGGCGCGATCGGCGTCAACCCGGACCAGCGCATGCAAGAGGATGCCGGGCACCTGGCCGACCTGACGACCGATCTCGCTTTCGGTCTCCTGCAGTCAACGATCCTGCTGTTTTCCTTCGTCGGCGTCCTTTGGGCGCTCTCTGACGGTTTCATATTTCACGTCGGCGGACGGAGCATAGACATCCCCGGCTATATGGTCTGGGCGGCGATCATCTATGCCGGTTCCGCCTCCTGCCTCAGTTGGTTGGTTGGACGCCCGCTGATCAACCTCAACGGCGAGCGTTACAATCGCGAGGCGGCGCTGCGCTTCACCATGATGCGCGTCAACGAACATATCGATTCCATCACGCTCGCAGGAGGCGAGCCGAGCGAAAGACAAAGGCTGGAGAACGATCTCGGGTCCGTGCTGATGGCGATGCGCAACATCTTCCGCGCGCAGATCAATCTGGCCTGGGTGGTCGACAGCTACGGCTGGGTAACAGTGGTCGCGCCGATCCTGGTGGCGGCACCCGTCTACTTCGCCGGACAGATCAGCTTCGGCGGGCTGATGATGGCAGTCGGCGCCTTCAACCAGGTTCACACCTCGCTGCGCTGGTTCATCGCCAATATCGGCGCCATCACCGACTGGCGCGCGACGCTGCAGCGGATCACTGCATTCCGCAGTGCCCTGATCGGCACCGACGCCTTGAACGATGCCGAAGGACGCATCGAATTCGCGATGAACGACAGCAACCGCCTGACGATCGACGGTCTCGAAGTTGTCTCACCGAGCGGCCATACCCGGCTAGAGGAGCCCCGGGTCGAGATCATGCCGGGCGAACGGATCGTCATCTCGGGTGATCCAGGGACCGGCAAGACCCTTCTCTTCCGCGCATTGGCCGGGCTCTGGCCGTGGGGCAGCGGACGCGTGGGCCTGCCGAAGGACGAGCCGGTCACCTTCTTGCCGCGCACGCCCTATCTGCCGCCCGGCAAACTTCGTGATGTTCTCTCCTATCCGCAGGCCGACATTTTCGACGACGCGCAGCTGACCGACGCGCTGTCGAGGGTCGACCTCCAGCGCCTAGTGTCACAACTCGACACGGAAGCGCGCTGGGACCGTGAACTGAGCGACGAGGACGAGCGCTTGCTCGCTTTCGCACGCCTGTCCCTGCACAGGCCACGCTGGGTGTTCATCGATGAGGTTTTGGAATCGATGGAACCTCCAGCACAAAGGCGGGCTCTATCGATCCTCCAGAAGGATTTGCACGGTACGACAATCGTCAGCATCGGACGGCCGCTTCCCGATCACAGCCTCTTTACCCGTGGCCTCCAACTGGTGCGGTTCGCCAAGCCATCAAAGCATCATCCTGCCCGCTCGGACAGGAAGCTGGAGGAAAAGGCCTAGGAGCAAGGCTTCGAACTCGCGCGACGGCAGCTTGACCAGCTCAGCGCGGCTGGACCCGGGTTGCCAGTATGTTGCGGATCGAGAAGCTCGAGTGGATACGCAAGACTCCCGGCAGCTTCGCCAGGATTTCCTTGTGGATTCGCTCGAAGTCACCGGCGTTTTCCACCTCGACCCGCAGCAGATAATCCGACCCGCCGGTCATCAGATAGCATTCCTGGATTTCCGGATGCCGCTTAACCGCGGACTCGAAGCGATTCAGGTGCTCTTCCGTCTGACGTTCGAGCGTGATGTTGATGATGACCGCAATCGGGTTCTCGCCTTCCGAGTTGCCGACGAGCGCCGTATAGCCGCGAATAACGCCCGATTGTTCGAGCAGGCTGATCCGCCGCAGGCAGGCCGACGGCGACAGGCCAACCTCCTCCGACAGCTTCGCGTTCGTGATGCGCGCATTCAACCGCAGCTGGCGGATGATATTGCGATCGATCGAGTCCAAACCCCTCATGCAGAATCGTCCATCTTTTCGCATAAAATTCTGCTTATTATTACGAAATGCAATAACAGAGCAATAATTCGAAGGAAAGCGCTCGATCGTTTCACTAGCCTGTTCCGATATCGGGAGTTGGGCAGTGAATACACAACCGCGTGAAATCATCAACCAGGATGGCGCTTCGGGATATCTTGCGATCGACCTGAAGGCCTTGCGGCAGAACTATCGTCAGTTGGTCGAGCGTGCAGCGCCGGCGCCCGTCGCAGCCGTGGTCAAGGCGAACGCCTACGGCCTGGACGCTGCCCGTGTCGCGCCGGTCTTCTACGATGCCGGCTGCCGAGATTTCTTCGTCGCCCACATCGGCGAGGCGCTTCGGCTCAAGCCGGCCATCCATGGCGATGCCCGGATCTTTGTCCTGAACGGCCTGCAGCCCGGCGCCGAAGAAACGTGCGCCCACGACGGCATCATCCCGGTCCTCAATTCGCTGGAGCAGGTTGAGAACTGGTCGCGGGTCGCAAAAGCACGCCGTGCTCGTCTTCCCGCCGTCCTGCAGATCGACAGCGGCATGTCGCGGCTCGGCCTGCCGCCGGAAGAGGTCACAGCGCTTGCCGCCGATCGCCGCCTGCTCGATGGCATCGACCTCCTCTTTCTCATGAGCCATCTCGCAAGTGGCGACGAGTCGGAAAATATCCAGAACGACGACCAGCTTGCGGCCTTGCAAGCGGCCTCGGCCCTGTTCCCCACGCTCCCGCTCAGCTTTGCGAATTCCGGCGGTATCTTCCTCGGCGGCGATTTCCACGGCGCGTTGGCGCGCCCGGGGATTGCGCTGTACGGCGGCGCGCCGACCGATGCCATGGCAAACCCGATGCGTCCGGTCGTGCGGCTCGATGTCCGCGTGATCCAGACGCGAACGGTTCCGGCCGGCACGCGTGTCGGCTATGGCGGCGCGCATGTCACCACCGGGGAAACCCGTCTGGCGACCATTGCGGCCGGCTATGCGGACGGCCTGCCGCGCAGCCTGAGCCACAGGGGGGCGGCCTATTACGGCGGGGTGCGCCTGCCGATCGTCGGGCGCGTGTCGATGGACAGCATCACGATCGATATCAGCGCCCTGCCGCCCGGCACGCTGAAGCTCGGCAGCCTGGTCGAACTGATCGGCCCGAACCAGACGCTGGAAACCCTCGCCGCCGATGCGGGCACCATCTCCTACGAAATCCTGACGGGTCTCGGCGATCGCTACCACCGCGAATACCGATGACCTTTCGCGCGCACAGATAAAGTTCAATGGGGCAATCATGAAAATCACCGTACTGGGCGCCGGCGTCATCGGCGTCACCACAGCCTACTATCTCGCCAAGGCAGGCCATGAAGTGACCGTGCTCGACCGGCAGGCGGGTTCCGCGCTGGAGACAAGCTTTGCCAATGCCGGCGAAATCTCGCCCGGCTACGCCTCGCCGTGGGCTGCGCCCGGGATCCCGCAGAAGGCGGTCAAGTGGCTGTTCATGAAACATGCGCCGCTGATCATCCGGCCGATGGCCGATGCTGCCACCTGGCGCTGGATGATGTCGATGCTGGCAAACTGCACGAGCGCCCGCTACGCCACGAACAAGGGACGTATGGTCCGCCTCGCCGAATACAGCCGCGACTGCCTGATCGCGCTTCGCGAGGAGATCGGCATTTCCTACGACCATCGCACCCAGGGCACCCTTCAGCTCTTCCGGACCCAGAAGCAACTGGACGGTATCGGCAAGGACGTGGAAGTGCTGCGCGCCGACGGCGTCCCCTTCGAGGTTCTCGATCCCGCCGGCTGCATCGCCGCCGAACCGGCGCTTGCCCGCGTGAAGCAGAAGTTCGTCGGCGGCCTGCGCCTGCCGAACGACGAGACCGGCGACTGCTTCAAGTTCACCACCATCCTGCAGGAGCAGGCCGAGGCGCTCGGGGTCACCTTCCGCTTCGGCGTCGACATTCGCCGGCTGAAGCATCTCGGTGACCGCATCGTTGCCGTCGAGACCGCCGACGGCCTCGTGGAATCCGACCTTTTCGTCACCGCCCTCGGCAGCTACACGCCGGCGCTGATCAAGCCGCTCGGCCTCAACGCGCCGATCTACCCCGTGAAGGGCTATTCGATCACGGTTCCGATCGTTGACGAAAGCCGTGCTCCGGTTTCGACGATCATGGACGAGACCTACAAGATCGCCATCACGCGCCTTGGCGACCGGATCCGCGTCGGCGGCATGGCCGAGATCGCCGGCTTCAGCCACGACCTGCCGGCGGCGCGCCGCGCCACGCTCGAGCAGTCGGTGGAAGACCTCTTCGGCGGCGCGGGCGATCAGTCGCAGGCGACGTTCTGGTCGGGGCTGCGGCCGATGACGCCCGACGGCACGCCGGTCATCGGCGGCACGCGGTTCAAGAACCTGTTCATCAATTCAGGCCACGGCACGCTCGGCTGGACGATGGCCTGCGGCTCCGGCCGCGTGCTTGCCGACATCATCAGCGGCCGCCAGCCGGAGATCCAGTCGGCGGACCTCGCGCTCAGCCGGTATTGAGAGCAAAGCGGCGGGGGATCGTGGGATCCCCTGCCCCCACCAGCCCCAGCAATCGATCCTCACCGTTGAGTCCTGATCGCTACTGCGCGGCCTGGTCCTGACTTGCGGCCGCGGCGGCCTTCTGTTGCTCAGCATCGCCAACCGGAGCATGTCCAATTCCTGCTAGGCTGTGCGCCCTCTCGCGCAGCCATTGGAATACGACATAGAGAGCAGGAATCAGGAAGATTCCGACCAGCGACGCGACAAGCATTCCGCCGGCGACGCCGGTGCCCACCGCCCGGCGGCTGAGCATCCCCGCGCCCGTCGCCGTCACCAGCGGAATCAGCCCGACGATGAAGGCGAAGCTCGTCATCATCACCGCACGGAAGCGGGTACGCGCGCCGTCGATCGCCGCGTCGATGATGCTTTCGCCTCTCTCGCGGCGGAACTTGGCAAACTCGACGATCAGGATCGCGTTCTTCGAGGCAAGCGCAATCAGCACCACCAAGCCGATCTGGGCGTAGATGTCGAACGACAGTCCGGCGACGAGAATGGAGACAAGCGCACCGGCGATGCCGACCGTCACCGACAGCAGGACGGGAACCGGGATCGTCCAGCTTTCGTAGAGCGCAACCAGGAACAGGTAAGCGAACAGGATGGCGAGCGCGAGAATGACGGTGGTCTTGCCCGCCGCCTCCAGTTCCTGCAGAGCGGTTCCCGTCCATTCGTAGCTGTAGCCGGGCGGCAGCGTCGCCGCCGAAATGGCCTCCATCGCCGCGAGCGCCGCCCCGGAGGAGACGCCCGGCGCCGGCTGCCCGTTCAGGGTGATCGACCGGTAATTGTTATAGCGTACAATCGATTGCGGACCGACGATGTAGCTCACTCGCGCGACCGACGCGACCGGAACCATCTGGCCGTTGGCGTTGCGTACATGCAGCCTTGAGATGTCGGCAACCGAGCGCCGGTCGGCCTGCGCGGCCTGCATGGTCACCCGCCAGCTTCGGCCGAACATATTGAAGTCATTGATGTAGTAGGAGCCGAGCGTGCCTTGCAGCGTTGCAAAGAGATCGCTGACGGAAACCCCCAGCGCCTGCAGCCGGTCGCGATCGAGGTCGAGATAGAGCTGCGGAGAGGTTGCCGAGTAGGTGGTGAAGGTCGGCCCGAGCAAGGGGTTCTGGTTTGCGGCAATGATCAGCCCGCGCGCCGTGGCCGCCAGGTCAGCCGGGGACCGCCCCTGCAGGTCGAGCAACTGATACTCGAAACCGGAACCGGTACCGAGGCCCATGATCGGCGGCAGGTTGAAGGCGAAGATCTGCGCCTCGCGGATTGCCGCTCCCTTGGCCATAGTGGTGGCAACTGCCGCATCGACGGAAGCAGCCGCACTCGTGCGCTCCGCGAACGGCTTCATCGTCACGACGGCGAAGCCGCTGTTCGATTTGGAGAGGCCATCGAGAAAACTGTAGCCTGTCACGCTGATCGCGTCCGCCACGCCATCGATCTCCCGCAGCATAGCTTCCACGCGCTTGACCACCGCATCGGTACGATTGAACGAGGCTCCGTCGGGCAAGCGGATTTCGACGAGGTACATGCCCTGGTCCTCGCTGGGCAGGAAGCCCGTCGGAACGATGCGGAATAGCCAGCCGGCAGCGCCGCCGGCCACCGCCAGCAGCAGCAGCCCTATGACCGCCCTTCTGGCGATGTGCCCCGCCACATAGACATAGCCATCGCGCCCCCGGTCGATGCCGCGCGAGATCCAGCCGAGGACGCCGCGCTTCGGCCCGTGGTGCGGTTTCAACAGGATCGCGCAAAGGGCCGGGCTCAGCGTCAGCGCATTGATGGCCGAGAGGACCATCGAAACGGAGACTGCAACGGCGAACTGCTGGAACAACTGCCCGCTGAGCCCCGGAATGAACGCCACCGGCACGAACACCGAAAGCAGGACGAGGGTGATGGCAACGATAGCTCCGGTGATCTCGCCCATGGCAAGCCGCGCGGCCTGCCCCGCCGGCATGCCGGGATTTTCCTCCATCACCCGCTCGACGTTCTCCACGACCACGATCGCGTCGTCGACGACAATGCCGATGGCAAGCACCAGAGCGAGAAGCGATATCGTATTGAGCGAGAAACCAAGCGCCAGAATGACCGCGAACGTACCGATCAACGCGACGGGAACGGCGACGAGCGGGATCAACGCCGCCCGCCAGTTGCCGAGAAACAGGAAGACGACGATGATGACGAGGATGAAAGCCTCGATCAGCGTATGCTGGACATTCTCCACGCTCGCCCGAACGAACTGAGCGGTATCGTAGGAAACCTGGTAAGTCAACCCAGCGGGAAAGTTCCTGGAGAGCCGCTCCATTGCCTCGTTGACGCCGCGAGCGGCGGCAAGCGCGTTGGCGCCCGGCGCCTGGTAAGTGCCGATCATCGCGACCGGCTTGCCGTTGAAACGGGCGATCGAATCCGAACTCGCCGCTCCCAGTTCCACCCTTGCAATGTCTCGAACCCGCAAGAACGAGCCATCCGGCTCGGCCCGCAAGACGATATTTTCGAACTGCGCCGGATCGGTGAGGCGCCCCTGGGTCTGTATGTTGAGCTGGAACAGCGGATCATCGGTCATCGGCTGCGCGCCGATACGACCGATTGCAGCCTGGACGTTCTGGGCCCGCAGGGCATTGGCCACGTCCGTTGGCGTCAGCTTCAGGCTGGTCATCCGGTCAACGTCCAGGATGATGCGCATCGAATAGTCCTGGGCGCCGAACAGAGCCGCGTCGCCAACGCCCGGCACCCGCTTGATGGTGTCGAGCACGTTGATGGTCGCATAGTTCGACAGGAACAGGTTGTCGAATTGACTGTCCTTGCCGTAGATCGCAATCACCTGCATCAGGGCGGACGACTTCTTGCGGACGCTCACGCCGGTTTGCTTGACTTCCGCCGGTAGCCCCGCCTCGGCGAGCGACACGCGGTTTTGCACGTTCACGGTGGCGATGTCCGGGTCGGTACCGACGGCAAAGGTGACGGCGAGGTTGTATGACCCGTCAGCGCCGCTGGTCGATTTCATGTAGAGCATGTCATCGACGCCGACGATCTTGCTCTCGATCGGCTGGGCGACCGTCGCTTCGACCACGTCGGCCCCGGCACCGGCATAGCTTGCGGTGACGCTGACCTGGGGCGGGACAATGTCGGGAAACTGCGAAACCGGCAACTGGGTCAGCGCAATGAGACCGGCCAGGGTGAGAACGATGGAGATGACAGCAGCAAACCGCGGCCGGTCGATGAAAATCTCTGAAATCATCGTTCAACCACCCGTCGCTGGCGCCGCATCGACCACCATGCCTGGCCGCACCTTGCCGACGCCATCGGTGATGACGTTTTCGCCCTCCTTCAGCCCGGATGCGACAACCGACTCGCCCCGTGTGGAACGAGAGATATCGACCCGGCGCAGCTCGACCTTGGAATCCGGGCCGACGACCATCACGAACGGCCCCTGCTGGTCACGCTGCACCGCCTCCTGCGGGACTGCCAGCACCTCCTGCTTGTCGGATTGCTCAAGCATGACGCGCACCAATGTGCCGTCGAGCAACAGACCGTCGGGATTTGGGAATTCGGCCCGAACCGTGACCGTGTCCGTCCCCTGGGACACATTGCTCGACACGAAATTGATCGTCCCCTTCGGCGGGTACACCGTTCCGTTCGGGAGAATGATCTGCACATTGGCGCCAGCCGAAACCTTGCCCTGTCGAACCTGCTCGCGGTAGGTCAGGAACATCGCTGTCGCGACAGAGAACTCGGCATACATCGGGTCGAGCCGCGTCAGGGTCGTCAGCGCCCCCGCCTCGGGTCCGACCAGGGCGCCGACATTCACCGCGGTGAGCCCGACGATCCCGTCGAAGGGAGCCGTTATCCTCGTATAGGAGAGGTTCAGTTCGGCTTGCGCCTTGGTTCCGTTCAGCCGCACGAGATCGGCCTCGGCCTTCTGCACCTGCGCCTTGGCGATATCGACCTGCGACTGGGGCGCCGTGTTGCTCGCCAGCAGACGGACTGAACGATCCCGTTCGATCACCGCCAGGTTGAGCTGAGCTTCCGCCGCCTGGATGGAACCTTCGATTTCCCGCACGGCGGCCGCATAGGTACCGTCCTCGACCTTATAAAGGAGGGTGCCGGCCGTTACTTTCTGACCTTCTGAGAAATTGATGCTTTCGAGAAAACCCGAGACGCGGGCGCGGATATCGACCTTCTGGATCGCCACGAGCCGCCCGGTGAAATCCGCACTCTCACGAAGGTCCATCACCTTGGCTGGCACGACGACGACCGCCGGAGCCTGTTGGGCTTCAGCAGGGTTGCCTGGCAGAACCGCAGGCAGCAAAAACAGGATGACGTGAAGTCCCGGAACCCGCATGCGACCTCCTCCTGAGGATACGGCTCGGTTCTGTTTTCATGCAGGAGACACAGTAGTCGTGAAAAACTCTATTGCAAAGCGGGGTTAGTTCGAATTTCCCGCGCGCTCCAACGGGCGACATTTTGTTTCGGCTTGCGCAACTGTCGGCCACCGCGCAAGCATGCTAACAGTGGGGCTCCGTCCTGAACGCCAGGTGTCACCGATGAAGCTGCCGCTGCAGATCCTCTGTCTTTGCCTTGGCTGGCTGATGGTCGCGCTTGCCATAGCCGGCGTATTTCTGCCGCTTCTCCCGACAACGCCTTTCCTGCTGCTGGCGGCCGGCCTGTTTGCCCGCTCGTCGCCTCGCTTCGAGCAATGGCTCCTCAATCATCCCGTCTTCGGCGAAACATTGCGCCGCTGGCGCGAAAAAGGAGCGATTTCGTCGCGAGCCAAGATCACGTCGGTTGCTCTGATGGTCGCAAGTTACGCCCTGTTCGTGTTTTTCAAGGCCCCGCAAGCGATGACCGCCGTCATTGTCGGGACAGTCATGGCCTTTCCGCTGTGGTTCATCCTCAGCCGCCCGAATGGTTAGGGTCGGCAAGAGAAAGGAGCCGGCGACCGTTCGGCGGTTGCACATGGGCTCCCGTAAACGCTCAATTCCGCTATGATCGAAAAACAGACCTGTCTTCTCTCACGCCGCTGAAGGATCAACCGCACAATGCTCTATGACTATTGCGTAATCGGCGGCGGCATCGTCGGGCTGGCGACCGCGATGCGGCTGCTGCAGTCACGCCCCGGTTGCAGCCTCCTTCTGCTGGAGAAGGAGGATGGCCTCGGCCTGCACCAGACGGGACACAACAGCGGCGTCATCCATGCCGGCATCTACTATCCGCCAGGTAGCCTGAAGGCGGAGCTTTGCCGCAAGGGCGCGCAGGCGACGAAAGAGTTCTGCGCCGAGAACGGAATCGCCTTCGACACCTGCGGCAAGCTTCTGGTCGCGACCACGGCGCTGGAGATGAAGCGGATGGACGCGCTTTTGGAGCGTTCGCGGCACAACGCCGTCGACGTCCACCGCGTCGGCGCAGACGAGCTTCGCGAACGCGAGCCGAACATCACCGGACTAGGCGCCCTGTTCGTTCCATCGACGGGCATCGTCGACTATGGCGAAGTCTGCCGCGCGATGGGGCGCCTAATTCAGTCCGCCGGGGGTGAGATCCGTCTCGGCACCGAGGTGCGTGCGATCAAGGAGGCACCGAACGACGTGACGATCTCCGCAGCCGGCGAGAGCTGGCGCGCGCGGAAACTGATTGTCTGCGCGGGCCTGCAGTCCGACCGGCTGGCGATGATGGCCGGCTTGGCGGTCGACCACCGCATCGTTCCGTTCCGCGGCGAATATTACAAGCTGCCGGCCAGCAAGAACCGGGTCGTGAACCACCTGATCTATCCCATTCCCGATCCCGACCTGCCCTTCCTCGGCATCCATCTGACGCGCATGATCGACGGCAGCGTGACGGTCGGGCCGAATGCCGTCATCGGGTTCGCGCGCGAGGGCTACCCGCGCCTGTCGGTCGCGCCAAGGGATGTCCTCGACTATGCCTTCTTTCCGGGCTTCTGGCGGACGGTCCTGCGCAACCGCAGCTCGGCCGTGACCGAGTTGCGAAACTCGTTATGGAAGCGCGGCTATCTCAAGGAATGCCGCAAGTACTGTCCCGGACTGGAACTGTCCGACCTCCTTCCGCATGAAGCCGGCATTCGGGCGCAGGCGGTCAAGCGCGACGGCACGCTGGTGCACGATTTTCTCTTCGCCGGCACCGACCGGATGCTGCATGTCTGCAATGCCCCCTCTCCCGCCGCAACCTCGGCCATCCCGATCGCAGACATGATCCTGGAGCGAATTTTAGGGTAAGGTGATCACTCCGCTGGCAATTGCGGCGTGGGATCGTGAACTCATGAACATGGAAGTGCAGTCGAGACCTCGCGACTTCCTGCATCTGGCCCGGCAGGAGCGGTTCCTGCCGCTCAGTGTCCTGACCGCGGTGCTGTTCTTTGCCTATGGCGACCGGCTTTCGACCTTGCTTGTCCATCCCATGGGCCTCGGTCTCCTGTTCTTCTGGCTGTTCTTCGTCATTCTGAATTCTGCCCTGTCGGTCGCCCGTCATGCCGAGCAACTGGCCGAGCGTTTGGGAGAACCCTACGGCACGCTGATCCTGACGTTGACGATCACCACGATCGAAGTCGTTGCCATCTCGGCGGTGATGTTCCACGGCGAGAACAACCCCACGCTCGTGCGCGACACGCTGTTTGCCGTCGTCATGATCATTCTCAACGGGATGGTCGGTCTGTCGCTCCTGCTCGGCGCATGGCGGCGTCCCGAGCAGCGATACAATCTGCAAGGGGCCAACGCCTATCTCGGCCTGATCGTGCCACTGGCGACCCTGAGCCTGATCCTGCCGGAATTCACGACCGACGCGTCGGCTCAGGGGCTTTCATTGACGCACCAGCGCGTTCTCATCCTGACGTCGGC
The DNA here is from genome assembly GCF_056394765.1 of Mycoplana sp. 10N416. NCBI lineage: Bacteria > Pseudomonadati > Pseudomonadota > Alphaproteobacteria > Hyphomicrobiales > Rhizobiaceae > Mycoplana > Mycoplana sp. 10N416. Next base: position 105,081 of record NZ_JBFTIM010000006.1, read on the forward strand.
GGGACTGTATGCCACTTTCCTGCTGCTCCAGACCGGTCGCCACAGGCTCTACTTCAAGCAGCGCGGGGCCGCTGACGAAACGCCGTCGCAAGCGCCTACCGAAGGATCGCTGGCGCGCCACACCGCCCTCCTCTTCGCCTACATGATTCCGATCGTCTACCTGGTGGAGCACTTCGCCAAGCCGATCGACTACGTCATTGAAACCCTGCGCGCCCCCGCGGCCCTGGGTGGCCTCGTGATGGCCGTGCTTGTCGCGACACCGGAGGCAATCAGCGCAGTCCGCGCAGCGCGCGCCGACCAGCTCCAGCGCGCGATCAACATCTTCCTGGGCTCGGTGCTGTCGACGATCGGCCTGACCGTCCCGGCAATGCTGGCGATCAGCCACTTCAGCGGCCACGGCATCATCCTCGGCCTGGGCCGGACGGACACGATCATGCTCGTCCTCACCCTCGCACTCAGCATGATCACTTTTGCCAGCGGCAGGACCAACCTGATGCAGGGTGCCGTCCATTTGGTGCTGTTTGGCACCTACCTGATACTCATCGTGGAAGGATAACCTTCGCGCAGCGGCCGATATAGCGCTGCAATGGAGTTGCGGCGTGTCCATCGAACTGCTCATCGCGAAATACGGGCTTCTGGCGATCTTCCTCGGAGCCGGGATCGAAGGTGAAACCGTGGTTTTGCTGGGCGGCATTCTCTCACACCGCCAGTTCCTGCCATTCTGGCCCACCGCGCTTGCGGCGGCGGTCGGATCGTTTGTTGCCGACCAATTGCTCTTCCTTGCCGGACGCCATGCCCGTTCTTATCCGGCGGTCCAGCGCGTTCTTGCAAGTCCAACCATCTCGGCCGTAAGCCGTCTATTGGAGCGTCATCCCACCGGCTTCGTGTTCGCCTTCCGCTTCATCTACGGGTTGCGAACCGTCAGTCCCGTCGCGATCGGCACAACGCAGATACCAGCAGCGAAATTTGTCCTCCTGAATGCTGCGGCAGCGTTGGTCTGGGGGCCCCTGTTCACGGCCCTCGGATATTTTGCTGGACAGACCATCGAGCAGTTGCTCGGCCGGCTTCCGCTGCCGCGGCACCTGATGGTTGCTGCCGTCGCCTTCATCGTCGTGGTGATCGGGCTCGCCGTCGTGTTTCGAAAGCAGTTGATGAAGCTGGCTGCAAAACTCTGAACAACGCGTTGCGAGCACTACTCGCTCTGGCGAAAATGGCGGATGCGGTCGAACAGGACGGCGAGGATCGTCGCGCCGCCGATGAACGTCCCCTGCCAGAAGGCACTGATGCCGAGAAGCCCGAGACTGTTGCGGATGACCTCGATCAGCGCCGCGCCCACCAGCGCCCCGAACGCCGTCCCCGTGCCGCCGGCAAGGTTGGCGCCGCCGATGACGGCCGCCGCGATCACCTGCAACTCCATGCCGGCGCCGATATTGGTCGTCACCGCGCCGAGCCATCCGGTCTGGATGATGCCGGCAATCCCCGCCGACAGCGCCGAGATCATATAGACGGCAACCTTGATCTTGCGGACCGGAACGCCGGTGAGCGTGGCGGCGTGTTCATTGCCGCCGATCGCGAAAAGATAGCGGCCGAAGCGCGTCCAGCGCAGGACGAAGCCGGTGAGAAGCGCCAGCGCGATCATGAACAGCACCGGGTTGGCGATGCCGAAGAGCCAGGCGCCGCCGCCGAGGGCCAGCAGCTTGTCGTGATCGGGACCGAACTGGAAGACCACGGTATTGTTGGACGCCACCATGGCCAGGCTGCGCGCGATCGACAGCATGCCGAGCGTCACCACGAAGGGCGGAAAATTGAGATAGGCGATCAGCACGCCGTTGAACGCCCCGATCACCAGCGCTGTGACCAGCGAGGCGGTGATGCCGACGCCGATGCCGTAGCCGGCATGCATGACGACGGCCAGCACCATGCTGCAAAGGCACAGGACCGAGCCGACCGACAGGTCGATGCCGCCGGTGATGATGACGAGCGTCATCCCGAGCGCGATGATGGCGACGAAGGTGACATTGCGGGTAATGTTGTAGAGGTTCGTCGAGGTCGCGAACGCGTCGGTGGTGAGCGACAGGAAGATGCAGGCCAGGACGACGGCGATCAGCACCCAGAAGGTCTGGTGGCCCAGGATGGAGCCAAGCAAGGATTGCTGCTTCTGCTCGATGCTCTGATCAAGGGTTATTGCCATCCTCGGCCTCGTTCCCATTGCCCGCCAGCGGGCGTTCCAATCATACCATTTCTATGGCGCCGGTGATCAGCCCGGTGACTTCCTCGGGCGAACTGAATGTAATCGGCTTGTCGGCCACCTTGCGGCCGCGCCGCATGACGATCACCCGATCGGCGACGGCAAAGACGTCCGGCATGCGGTGGCTGATCAGGACCACCGCGATGCCGCGGTCGCGCAGGTGCCGGATATGGTTCAGAACCTCCGCCACCTGCCGCACCGAGATGGCGGCCGTCGGCTCGTCCATCAGCACGATCTTGGCCTCCGACAGCATGGTGCGCGCGATCGCCACCGCCTGCCGCTGGCCGCCGGACATCTGCCGAACGACGTCACGCGGGCGGGTTTCGGATTTCAGGTCCTTGAACAATGCGCCGGCGCGCCGATACATCGTCCGGTAGTCGAGAACGCTGAGCGGGCCGACGCCGCGGCGCAGTTCGCGCCCGAGATAGACGTTCGCCGCCGCCGACAGGTTGTCGCACAACGCCAGGTCCTGGTGGACGATTTCGATGCCGTGCCGGCGCGCGTCCAGCGGGCGGTGAAGAACGATCTCGCGGCCATCGAGGCGCATCGTCCCGCCGCTCGGCCGGAAGTTGCCGGCGATCATCTTTACCAGCGTCGACTTGCCGGCACCGTTGTCCCCCATCAGGCCGACCACCTGCCCCGCCTCTAGCGACAGCGATACGTCATTGACCGCCTGGATGGCGCCGAAGTGTTTGGAGATGTCGGTGAGCTCGAGTACGGCCACCTGCGTCTAGCCTCCCGGAAAACCCTCATCTCGCCGCCTGCCCGTAGCCCGGATAGGCCACGCGATTTCGCTTGCTGTTTCCTGCAGCAGCGATCGGTATATTTAGGCAAACGCTTATAAATGCGTCAATGATACGAGCGGACAAACCGCCCGTACCTATTAAATATTATTATCATATGACAAATAGAAGTTGACGGCCGAAACGAGCAGTTATTAGCTGTAGCCGGAGGCATAGCATGCGGATCCTTGTCACCGGTGCAACGGGCAAGGTGGGGCGGCGCTTTATTGCGAGCCTGCTCGCCGAACCGCGTTTTTCTGAAGCGCGCATCCGCGCGCTGTGTCACAACCGTTTGCTTGGAGAGACCGATCGCATCAGCGTCCTGCGAGGCTCGATCGCTGACCGCGAGATCGCCGTCGGCGCAGTTGCGGACGTCACCCATGTCGTCCATCTCGCGACCTGCAAGGAAACGCCAGAGGACGTCATGGACGTGACCGTCAAGGGACTGTTCTGGCTTCTTGAGGCTTTTCGATCCAGCCCGACCGCGCGTCAGTTCATCCTGATCGGCGGCGACGCGGCGGTCGGACATTTCCACCATCGTCATGACAGCCCCATTACCGAAGCAATGCCGCACCGGGCCTATCCCGGCTCCTACGCGCTGTCCAAGGTGCTTGAGGAGGTGATGCTGGAACAGTTTGTCATCCAATACGGCATCAACGGCTGCTGCCTGCGTGCGCCGTGGATCATGGAGAAGGACGACTTCAAGCATTCGCTGTCCTTCGCCGACGACGTGTTCGGTGGGCCGGACTGGAAAACCATGGTTCCGACCGCGGACGCCGAGCGCTACGCGCGCGATGGGACGGTTCCGCTGCTGCGCGATGCCGATGGCCGGCCGCTGAAGCGCAATTTCGTCCACGTCGACGACCTCGTCGCCGCGATACTGCTGGCGATCGACAATCCACAGGCAGAGGGCCAGCTCTTCAACGTCTGCATGGACCGGCCGGTCGACTATGGCGAGGTGGCCGCCTATCTCGCGCGCACCCGCGGCCTTGCCCATGTCGACATACCGAGCCGCTATCACTCCAACTGGATGGACAACAGCAAGGCGAAATACCGGCTCGCCTGGCGCCCGCGCTACGATCTCGAAATGCTCATTGACTCGGCCTGGCAATACGAGCGCTCGCAAGATGACCCTCGCATCGTCTGGTACCCGGGTTGATCGTGTGGCGGGCGCGCTTGCCCCGCCTGTTTCAATGGGAGGAACCTATGAGGAAGGCATTATTGCTTGCAGTCGCGGCGCTGGCAGTCGTTGCCGGCCAGGCCGGGGCCCAGGAAAAGAAGCAGCTCGTGATCGTCGTCAAGGGGCTCGACAACCCGTTCTTCGAGGCGATCAACCAGGGCTGCCAGAAATGGAACAAGGAGAATGCCAGCAACGAATACGAGTGCTTCTATACCGGTCCGGCATCGACGTCCGATGAAGCCGGCGAGGCACAGATCGTCCAGGACATGCTCGGCAAGGCGAGCACGGCCGCCATCGCAATTTCGCCTTCCAACGCCAAGCTGATCGCCCAGACGCTCAAGACCGCCAACCCGTCCGTTCCCGTCATGACGCTTGACGCCGACCTGGCGGCGGAAGATTCGGCGCTCCGCAAGACCTACCTCGGCACGGACAACTACCTGATGGGCGCCCGCATCGCCGAATACATCAAGAAAGCCAAACCCGAAGGCGGCAAGATCTGCACGATCGAGGGCAACCCCGGCGCCGACAACATCCTGCGCCGCGCCCAGGGCATGCGCGACGTGCTGACAGGGCAGAAGGGACTGACGGAACTGAAGGGTGAAGGCGGCTGGACGGAAGTGGCCGGCTGCCCGGTCTTCACCAATGACGACGGCGCCAAGGGCGTGCAGGCGATGACGGACATCCTCGCCGCCAACCCGGATCTCGTCGCCTTCGGCATCATGGGCGGCTGGCCGCTGTTCGGTGCCCCGCAGCCCTATCGCGACCTGTTCAAGCCGATGGCCGACAAGATCGCCAAGAACGAGTTCGTCATCGGCGCCGCCGACACGATCGGCGACGAGGTGGCGATCGCCAAGGAAGGCCTCGTCACCGCCCTCGTCGGTCAGCGGCCGTTCGAGATGGGCTACAAGGCACCGACGGTGATGCTCGACCTGATCGCCGGCAAGCCGGTCGACGATCCGGTTTTCACCGGGCTTGACGAATGCACCAAGGACACGGTGGATACCTGCATCCAGAAGTAAGCCTGCTTTGGGGCGTCGCATTGCGGCGCCCCGCACTTTGCGTGTTGCCACCCGGGCATTCTGTTCTCCTCTGGAGAACGGGCCACGCGATGGTCGGTCGGTTGCGGCGGCAGAGTTTGGGAGAAACAGATGGCAAAGCGGATCATGTTCACCGGCGGCAGTGGCAAGGCGGGACGCCACGTCGTCCAGTATCTCCTCGACCAGGGCTATCAGGTCCTCAATCTCGACACCCGGCCGCTCGACAATCCCAAGGTGCGCACCCTGATCACCGACATCACCGACAGTGGACAGGTCTTCAACGCCCTTTCCAGCTATATGGGACTGCACGAGTTCGATCCGTCGCTGCGCCCGCAGCCCGTTGACGCCCTCGTCCACTTCGCCGCCATCCCGCGCATCATGATCACGCCAGACAACGAGCTGTTCCGCATCAATGCACTCGGCACCTACAACGTCATCGAGGCGGCGGTGAAGCTCGGCATCAGGAAGATCGTCATCGCCTCGAGCGAGACGACCTATGGCCTCGTCTTCGCCAACGAGCCGTGCAACCCGACCTATTTTCCGCTCGACGAGGAATACGATGTCGACCCGATGGACAGCTATGCGCTCTCCAAGGTCGTCAACGAGAAGACGGCACGCGCCTTTGCGCTGCGCAGCGGCTTCGACGTCTACGCGCTGCGTATCGGCAACGTGATCGAGCCGCACGAGTACGAGCTGTTCCCGAAATGGTTCGCCGATCCGGGCTTCCGCAAGCGGATCGCCTGGAGCTACATCGACGCGCGCGATCTCGGGCAGATCACTGCTCTGGCAATCGAAAAGGACGGGCTCGGCTTCCAGATCTTCAATGCCGCCAATGACGACACCTCGTCGGATCTCCCGACCAAGGACCTGATCGACCGTTTCTATCCGGGCGTGCCGTTGAAGCGGGAGCTCGGCGAGTTCGAGACGCTGCTCTCCAATCGCAAGGCGAGGGATTTACTCGGCTTCCGACCAAGGCACAGCTGGCGACATCATGTGAAACAAAATTGACGAAAGCCGCTAGGCACCCTGCCCCGCGCCTTCGCCGTTGGCGGGCTCAAGCGTCCGCGGACGCTTGAGCCTGTCGCGCTGGGCAAATTGTCCGGCGCACATTTTTCAGCATACTCCCCTTTTTTAGGCCAACTTTGCGTGCGCGCTTCAAAGCTGCCGTGCTATCGAGACGCGCACCATTTCCAGGCATCGCGCGTCCGCACGAGTTTTCATGTCGAAAGCCATCACTTTTCTGAAGCGACTGATCCCCTCCCTCGCTCCTGTCAGCCATACCGAAAGGCTTCGCGCCTCGCTGGGCGCGCTGACCGGCATTCTCCTGACCGGCTTCGTCAGCACGATGGTTCTCGGCTCCAGCATCAGCCTGCCGTTGCTGATCGCTCCGATGGGCGCTTCCGCGGTGCTGCTCTTTGCGGCACCCGCAAGCCCCCTGGCCCAGCCCTGGTCGATCCTCGGCGGAAATACCGTCGCGGCCTTCATCGGCGTGACCTGCGCGCTTTTCATCGGCGACGCGATCATTGCCGCGGCTGTCGCCGTTGCGCTCGCGATCGCCGTCATGATGCTGCTCGGCTGCTTGCATCCGCCGAGTGGCGCGGTCGCTCTGACCGCCGTTCTCGGCGGCCCGGCAACGCATGAGGCAGGATACTGGTTCGTCCTGACGCCTGTCGGCGTCAACTCCGCACTGCTTCTGGCGGTTGCGCTGCTCTTCAACAACGCGACCGGCCGCCGCTATCCCCATCTGGCACCCGCAGCGCCGGCAAATCCGCATCACACGGCCGACCCGGTTCCCACGCAGCGCATCGGTGTCGCACCGGACGACCTGCAGGCGGTCCTTGCGCAATATGACGAAGTGCTGGACGTCAGTCCCGACGTACTCGACGCGGTCCTGCACCAGGCGCAAATCCGCGCCTACCATCGTCTTTCCGGCGAGATTACCTGTTCGGACGTGATGTCGCGCGACGTTGCAGTGGTATCACCGGAAGACACGCTGCGGGACGCCTGGGCGCTGTTGCTGGCGCACCGGATCAAGGCGTTGCCGGTGGTGACGAAGGCCGATGGCCTGGTCGGGATCATCACCCAGACCGACTTCATGCACCGCTCGGTTCTCGGCAGCCACGGCAGCTTGCGCCTGACGTTCGGAGACAAGGTTCGGGTCGCGCTTGGCGGACGCACGAAGCCGCGCATCGTCGCCGACATCATGACTAGGCGCGTTCATTCGGCGATGCCCGAAACCATGATCGCCAAGCTTGTTCCGCCGATGGCGGATTTGGGCCTCCACCATATGCCGGTGGTCGACGAACGCAATCGCGTCGTCGGGATCGTGACGCAGTCCGACCTCATCGCTGCGCTCTTCCAGCGCGGGCTCAACAGCACGCCAAATTCTGGTGATGAGCCAGATCGGGCCAACGTCGCCTGAATCGTGTAGCTGCGAACGGCGCCGGAAATGAAAAAGGCCGGGCGAAATCGCACCGACCTTCTCAGTCACATCCTGTCCCTGCCAGTACATCCGTGGTCAAGGACTCCGAGTGACGTAACCTCGCGAGCATTTGCAAATAAAGATCATGCTCAAACAGCGAGGCTGATGACCAATATATAGGAGTGCAATGTGTTGAAAACAAGCCCCGCTTGCTCAGGTCGGCACATACACTGTCACCTGCCCCCTAATAGGGCGCAATGCATTGCCGGCGCGGCCCGTAGTACGGCTGGAAAGTGTTGTCGTATGCCCGATACGAGCGATAGCGCGAGTAGCACCAGCTGGCGTGACTGTCTGTGCCATAGTAGCGCGGCGCGCCGTAGTACCTCGGCGCATAGTATCCGGGCGCATAGTAAGATCCATAATAGGGCTGCGCTAACAGGCCGCCGATGATCGCACCTGCCGCCAGCCCGCCGAAAACGGCACCGAAGTCATCATCGTGGTAATGATTATTATAATGACCGTAGTAGCCACCGTAATGACCACCGTAGTGCCCACCATACCAACCGCGGCCGCCATACCAACCACGGCCACCACGACCACCGACCCAGTATCCGCGGCCACCATCGTTGTCGCCCCGGTTAACGTATCGTCCCATGTTGCCGCGGTTCCAGCCGTGTCCGCGGTACCATTTATATTTCACCTGCTGCACATCGACCGAAGCCTGCAGCCCTGGGTCTGGAATCGGAGGGAAAGCCTGCGCCGGGGCAATACCCGACACCGCCGCTGTCAGCGAAAGGCCAATGATTGCAAGGGTCTTCATTTGCATCACCACTTCCTTTGTACAGCATAACGCATCGCGCGATTTTTTGTGCCGCACCGCAGGTTGGGTAACAGAATTGTGAATGCCCCACGCATCGGTTCGAAAAGGTACTGACCGAAAGCAAGGTGGGCGGCGTCGATCTGTGCTACCTTTTTGGGCGCAAAATGGATTGCTCACGCCACCCAATTCCGGAACCGATAGGAGAATGGAAAATGGCCCCGGCAAAACTGGCATGCATGGCAACGGCTGCCATGGTCCTTTCGATCAGCCCAATCAACCCGGTCCTCGCCCAATCGTCCGACAGCACGGCGCAACCCCAAGCTGAGCAGCCGGACCAGAGTGAAATGCCCGACGCCATGATGGGTGGCGGGGGGCATCGCATGATGGGCAGGATGGGGATGGGGCCGATGCGCGGTCAAATGATGAAGATCATGTTTGCGGTGGCCGACACAGATGGAGACGGTGCCTTGTCGTTCGAGGAAGTGATGGCCGTCCACAAGCGCATATTTGACACCGTGGATGCAAACAAGGATGGCAAGGTGACATTGGACGAGATGCGGACCTTCATGCAGGGGCAGTAGCCGCAGGAAGAATGCACATTCCTCCCCAGGCGCGCCCCTCGACGGCGGCGTACGGATTCGGACGGCTTGCGTGTGTCGCGACCTTGTGAGCGCCCTGCTCTCTTCCTGGCGGTTCGAACGGGCGCAGGCCGGTGCTGTTTGCGCGGCTTGTTCGTGGATAACCGGCGCCCGGCGACGCCCGGCGCAGGTTCGGCCGCTATCCCCACTTGACTGCACACGTTAACTGACTAGTCTTACAATTAAATATCGGCTTGGTTTGCCGAGCGGCAATAGTGCCTCGTAGCTTCGCCCCCGGGCGAGCCTGCGGGGTTTTTTCATTTTTGGGGGACGGATTGAAGCGCCGCATCGAAATCGGCATTCTCTATTCGCGTTCCGGCAATTATCGGCTCGTCTCCGATGCTTGCCGCAATGGCGCGCTGTCCGCCATCGCGGATATCAATGCCGATCCTGCAAGGCCCGTCGCTTTCGTCCCGGTGGAGTATGATCCGGAGGGCAACGCCGACGGCTATGCGGCCGGATGCGCCGACATCCTGCAGAAGAGCAGCGCCCGGCACATCGTCGGCTGCGTCACCTCCTGGAGCCGCAAGGAAGTCATTCCCGTGCTGGAGCGGGCCGGCGGCACCCTCTGGTATGCCTGCCCTTATGAGGGCTTCGAGACGAGCGATCACGTCGTCTACATGCATGCCTGCCCCAACCAGCAATTGCTGCCGCTGTTTTCCCATGTCGTGCCGCGGTTCGGGCCGAACGGTTTCCTTCTCGGCTCCAACTACATCTGGGGATGGGAGATGAACCGGGTGGGGCGCGACCTCATCGCCGATGCCGGCGGAGAGGTGCGCGGCGAGCGTTATCTGCCACTCGGCGAAACGGACGTGGCCCGCCTGATCGAGGAGATCCGGGCGACCCGCCCCGATTTCGTGTTCAACAACCTGATTGGCTCCTCCTCCTATGCCTTCCTCCGCGCCTATGCGGCGCTGGGGCAGGAAGACGGGCATTTCCTGCCGCAGAACTGCCCCGTCGTCTCCTGCAACCTGACGGAATGCGAGCTTGAGGCGATCGGCGCCGCCGGCAAGGGGCACCTTTCGGCCGGTCCCTATTTCCACGAGGTCGGCGGCAAGGCGGCGCGGGGCTACAACCCACGCAGTTCGTTCGAGGCGGCCGCCTATGCGAGCGTTTGCGTGCTGGCCGATATCCTCGCCGACAATCCCGATGCCGGCTGGGAAGACCTGCCGGGAGCTTTTGCCGCCCGCCGCTTCGAAACCCCGTTCGGCTCCACGGCCATCGATACACGCACCCAGCACGCCACGCTGCCGGTGGTCATCGGGGAAATCGACGGCGACGGCTTCCGCATCGTCAGCCGGGAGCGGGAGGTGGCGCCCGATCCCTATCTGTCCCGCTATGACCGTACCACCCAGTTCGGCAAGGCGCGTTTGCGGGTGGTGGGACCATGAGCCGCCGTGCGCGCATTCCCAATCTCGGCGGCGCGACCGCCTATGTGCTGCACCGGCCGCATCCGACGGCGCAGACACTGGTGCGGCAATTGTCGGCCATCGGGCTGACGGCGATCGATTGTTGGCCGGAACTGCCGCCGGCGGCGCTTTCGGCGGATTTCGTGTTCTTCGACGTCGACCTCGGCTTCGACGAGCAGTTCCCGTGGCGCGCAGGCGAGGCGCCGATGCCAATGATCGCGCTGATCGGTTCGGAAGCGCCGGGCCGCATCGAATGGGGGCTGTTCACCCACCGGGCCAACGCGCATGTGGTCAAGCCGGTCGGTACCGCCGGGATCTACAGCAGCCTGTTGATCGCAAGACAGAATTTCGAGGAACGCAAGCAGCTTGCCGCCCGCATCGACGCGCTGCAGATGCGCGTGGCCGAGCGCCATACCATCGTGCGCGCGGTCGCCGCACTCGCCAGGGACAGCGACCACGAACAGGGTTTCGCGCGGCTGCGCCTGTTGGCCATGAACTGGCAGGTGAGCCTCGAGGAGGCGGCCGGACGCGTCGTCGCCATGGCGGAAAATGAGGACGGGAATGACGAACGCCACCACGCCTGACATCCAGCCGGTCGCGAGCCGGCCGCGCAACGGAGCCCTCGGCAAGCTGCTGAAGCGGCCGCTGGCGCTCATCGGCCTGGCGCTCATCGCCATCGTCGTCGGCGGAGCGGCGCTGGCGCCCTATCTCACCAATTTTCGCCCGGACGAGCAGATCTTCGATGGCCTCACCCTTTCGGGCGAGCCGCTGCCGCCCAACGCGACCTACTGGCTCGGCACCGACCTCTTGGGGCGCGATCTGCTGACGCGCATCCTCTATGGCGCACGCACCTCGCTGTTCATCGGCATTATCGCCAATGGCATCGCGCTCGTGATCGGCACGCTGGTCGGTGTCGTCGCCGGCTACTATCGCGGCTGGATCGGCGGCGTGCTGATGCGCTTCACCGACCTGATGATGGCCTTTCCGGCCCTGCTGCTGGCCATCTGCCTTGCCGCCGTCTTCCAGCCGAGCCTGTGGATCGTGGCCCTGGTCATCGCCCTTGTGAACTGGGTGCAGACGGCGCGCGTCATGTATACGCAGACCAGTTCGCTTGCCGAGCGCGAATTCATCGACGCCGAACGCACCATCGGGGCGAGCAGCGCGCGCATCCTGTTCCTGCACATCCTGCCGCATCTCGTGCCCACCATCATCGTATGGGGCACGCTCGGCATCTCCACTACCGTGCTGCTGGAGGCGACCCTGTCCTATCTCGGCATCGGCGTGCAGCCGCCGACGCCGTCGTGGGGCAACATCATCTTCGAAAACCAGACCTATTTCCAGGCGGCCCCCTGGCTGGTCTTCTTCCCCGGCATCGCCATCCTCGCGCTGGCGCTGGCCTTCAACTTCGTCGGCGATGCCCTGCGCGACATTCTCGATCCGACCCAGCGGGGGCGTTCATGATCTCCTATCTCGGCCGCCGGCTGATCCAGTCCGCGCTGATCCTGCTCGGCGTTTCCCTCATCACGTTTGCGCTGCTCTATCTGTTGCCGGCCGATCCCGTGCGCCAGATCGCCGGCCGCAGCGCCACGCCGGCGACGGTCGAAAGCATCCGCCGCCAGCTCGGCCTCGATCAGCCCTTCCTCGTGCAATACGGCCGCTACCTGATGAGCCTGTTGCAGGGCGACCTCGGCCGCTCCTACATCCAGCGCTCGGAAGTCTCGCAACTGATCGTCGCCCGCCTGCCGCCGACCCTGCTGCTGATGGCCGGCGCCATCGTGTTCGAGCTGCTGATCGGCCTGACCATGGGCCTCATCGCCGCCGTGCGGCGCGGCACCCGCACCGACCAATCGCTGATGGTGGTCTCGTTCATCGGCGTCTCGGCACCGCAATTCGTCGTCGGCCTGCTGCTGCTCTACGCGTTCGCCGTCAAGCTCGGCTGGTTCCCGATCGGCGGCTACGGCACGTTTTCGCATCTCGTGCTGCCCTCGCTCACCGTCGCGGTGATGAGTTCCGGCTGGTATGCCCGCATGATGCGCTCGTCGATGATCGACGTGCTGCGCCAGGACTATATCCGCACCGCCCGGGCCAAGGGGCTCGGCCGCGCCGCGGTGCTGCTGCGGCACGCGCTGCCCAACGCCATATTGCCGATCATCGCGATGATCGGCATCGACATCGGCATCCTGATGGGCGGCATCGTCGTGGTCGAGAGCGTGTTCGGCTGGCCCGGCATCGGCCAGCTCGTCTGGCAGGCGATCCAGCGCGTCGACATTCCGATCATCATGGGCGTGACCCTCGTTTCGGCGTTCGCCATCGTGCTCGGCAACCTGCTCGCCGACATCATCGCGCCGCTCATCGATCCTCGCATCAAACTCCGATAACCAACGAAAGGGAACAATATGAAGACCTATCTCGCTTCAACCGTAGCCGTAGCGGCGCTGGCACTCGGCCTGTCGCAGGCTTCCGCGCAGGTCGCGGCCGATCCGGACGCCAAGCAGGGCGGCTCCATCACCATCACCTACAAGGACGACGTCGCCACGCTCGACCCGGCGATCGGCTACGACTGGCAGAACTGGTCGATGATCAAGAGCCTGTTCGACGGCTTGATGGACTATGAGCCGGGCACGACGAACCTGACGCCGGATCTCGCCGAAAGCTACGACATTTCGGAAGACGGCAAGACCTTCACCTTCAAGCTGCGCCCGGGCGTGAAGTTCCACAACGGCCGCGAGATGACCGCGGAAGACGTGAAGTACTCGATCGACCGTGTCGTCAATCCGGTCACCCAGAGCCCCGGCCAGGGCTTCTTCGCCTCCATCAAGGGCTATGACGAGGCCGCGGAAGGCAAGGCCGACGGCGTATCCGGCATCACCGTCGTCGATCCCCTAACCATCAAGTTCGAGCTGACCCGCCCCGACGCCACTTTCCTGCATGTCATGGCCATCAACTTCAGCCATGTCGTGCCGAAGGAAGAGGTCGAGAAGCACGGCGCCGACTTCGGCAAGAACCCGGTCGGCACCGGCGCCTTCAAGCTGGGCGAATGGGCACTCGGCCAGCGCGTCGTGTTCGAGAAGAACGCGGACTACTGGAACAAGGGTCTGCCGCATCTCGATGCCATCACCTTCGAGATCGGCCAGGAGCCGATCGTGGCGCTGCTGCGCCTGCAGAAGGGCGAGATCGACATTCCCGGCGACGGCATCCCGCCGGCAAAGTTCCAGGAAGTGATGAACGACCCCGAGCAGAAGGCCCGGGTGGTCGAGGGCGGCCAGCTGCACACCGGCTACCTGACGATGAACGTCAACATCCCGCCCTTCGACAACGTGAAGGTGCGCCAGGCCGTCAACATGGCCATCAACAAGGAGCGTATCGTCCAGCTCATCAACAACCGCGCGGTGCCGGCCAATCAGCCGCTGCCGCCCTCCATGCCGGGCTACGCCAAGGACTATCCGGGCTACGCCTATGACGCGGAGAAGGCCAAGGCGCTGCTGGCCGAGGCCGGTGTTGCCGACGGCGTCGAGACCGATCTCTACGTCATGAACACCGATCCCAACCCGCGCATCGCGCAGGGCATCCAGCAGGATCTGGCCGCCATCGGCATCAAGGCAAACATCCAGGCGCTGGCGCAGGCCAACGTCATCGCCGCCGGCGGCGAGAAGGAAGGCGCGCCGATGATCTGGTCGGGCGGCATGGCCTGGATCGCCGACTTCCCGGATCCGTCGAACTTCTACGGCCCGATCCTGGGTTGCGGCGGCGCGGTTCCGGGCGGCTGGAACTGGTCCTGGTACTGCAACGCCGAGCTCGACAAGAAGGCCGAAGAGGCCGACTCCATCGTCGATCCGGCCAAGGCCGAGGAGCGCAACAAGCTGTGGAGCGACGTCTATGTGAAGATCATGGAAGAAGCCCCGTGGGCGCCGATCTTCAACGAGCAGCGCTTCACCATGAAGTCCACGCGCATGGGCGGCGCCGACAACCTCTATGTCGACCCGGTCCATATCCCCGTCAACTACGACCATGTGTATGTGAACGATGTGCAATAACTGCAACTACACCATCCACGGACGCCATCACCATTTTGGCTGGGACAACTCGTTTGTCCCGGCCGAGAAGGTCGCGCCCGGCTCGACGATCTTCTTCGAATGCCTCGATTCCTCCGGCGGACAACTTTCGCCGGAGAGCACGGTCGAGGACATCGCCAAGCTCGACTTCGCCAAGATCAATCCGGTTACCGGACCGATCTTCGTTGATGGTGCGGAGCCTGGCGATGCGCTGAAGGTGACCATCGAGGATTTCAAACCGTCCGGCTTCGGCTGGACGGCGAACATTCCGGGCTTTGGCCTGCTCGCCGACGACTTCAAGGAGCCGGCGCTGACGATCTGGAAATACGACGCCTCGACGCTGGAGCCGGCCCTGTTCGGCAAACACGGCCGGGTGCCGCTGAAGCCGTTCGCCGGCACCATCGGCAATGCGCCGGCGGACAAGGGGCTGCACTCCATCGTGCCGCCGCGCCGGGTGGGCGGAAACCTCGACATCCGCGATCTTGCCGCCGGCACCACGCTCTACCTGCCGGTGGAAGTGGCGGGCGCGCTGTTCTCCGTCGGCGACACCCATGCTGCACAGGGTGACGGCGAGGTCTGCGGCACGGCCATCGAGAGCCCGATGAATGTCGTCCTGACCCTCGATCTGGTGAAGGGGGCGAACCTCAAGACGCCGCGCTTCACCACGCCGGGACCGGTCACGCGCCATCTCGATGCCAAGGGCTACGAGGTGACGACCGGGATCGGGCCGGACCTGATGGAGGGCGCAAAGAGCGCCGTCGCCCAGATGGTCGATCTTCTGGCCGGCCGCTACAACCTCGATCCGGTCGACGCCTACATGCTGGTGTCGGTCTGCGGCGACCTGCGCATCAGCGAGATCGTCGACATGCCCAACTGGGTCGTGTCCTTCTACTTCCCGCGCTGCGTCTTCGAATGAGCGCGGGCGGCATCAACACGGCGGCGGGAGCTTCGGCCCCCGCCGCGTCACGCGAGCCAGTCCTGACCGTTTCCGGGCTGACGATCAGCGTGCGTGGCGAGGACGGCGGGCGCGACGTGGTGCGCGACCTGTCGTTCACGCTGGCGCGCGGCGAAACACTGTGCATCGCCGGCGAGTCCGGCTCCGGCAAGTCGATGACGTCGCTGGCAGTGATGGGCCTCCTGCCGCAACCGGCCGCCTATGTCTCGGCCGGCTCGATCATGCTGGGCGACCTCGACCTCGCCCGCCTTGGTGAGGACGGAATGCGTCGCATCCGCGGCAATCGCGTGGCGATGATCTTCCAGGAGCCGATGACCTCGCTCAACCCGGTGCTGAGCATCGGCCGGCAGCTCGTCGAAGCCATCGAGACCCATACGTCGCTGTCGCGGGCGGAAGCGCGCGAAAAGGCGATCGAAGCCCTGCGGGCCGTGCGGATTTCCGAAGCCGAAACCCGCATGAAACAGTTTCCCCACGAGCTCTCCGGAGGCATG
Source organism: Mycoplana sp. 10N416 (assembly GCF_056394765.1). Taxonomy (NCBI): domain Bacteria; kingdom Pseudomonadati; phylum Pseudomonadota; class Alphaproteobacteria; order Hyphomicrobiales; family Rhizobiaceae; genus Mycoplana; species Mycoplana sp. 10N416. The sequence goes on from NZ_JBFTIM010000006.1 coordinate 121,115, forward strand.
CGCCAGCGCGTCATGATCGCCATGGCGCTTGCCCTCAATCCCGACGTGCTGATCGCCGACGAGCCGACCACCGCGCTCGACGTGACGGTGCAGGGAGAGGTTCTCGAATTGCTGCGTGACCTGCAACGCAGCCGCGGCACCAGCATCATCCTCATCACCCACGACATGGGCGTCGTCGCCGAGATGGGCGACCGCGTCATCGTCATGCGCAATGGCGCCATGGTCGAGGAAGCGCCGGTGGCGCAGATCTTCGAGGCGCCGCGTACGGATTATACGGGCGCCCTGCTGGCCGCCGTTCCGCGCATCGGCGGCGGCGCCGGGCGGCAGGAAAGTCGGCCTACCACCAGTGCAGAACCGATCGCGGCCGTCAGCGACCTGCGGGTGCGGTTCGACCTGCGCGGCGGGCTGCTCGGCCGGGTGCAGCGCCGCGTCCATGCGGTGGAAGGCGTCTCCTTCGCCATCCGCCCCAACGAGACGCTGGCGCTCGTCGGGGAATCGGGTTGCGGCAAGTCCACCACCGCCAAGGCGCTGGCCGGGCTGGTCCCCTATGCGGGCAACATCAGCGTCGGCGGGCGCGATCTCGCCGGCCTCGACAAGCAGGCGCGCAAGACGGTGCGCCGCGACGTGCAGATGGTGTTCCAGGACCCCTTCGCCTCGCTCGATCCGCGCATGCGCATCGGCGACCTCGTGGCCGAACCGCTGCTCATCCACAAGATCGCCACCAAACGCGAGTGCCGAGACCGGGTCGCCGCCCTGTTCGAGCGGGTCGGCCTGCCGGCCGATGCGATGGAACGCTATCCGCACGAGTTTTCCGGCGGCCAGCGCCAGCGCATCTGCATCGCCCGCGCGCTCGCCCTGCAGCCGAAGCTGGTGATCGCCGACGAGAGCGTTTCGGCGCTCGACGTGTCGGTGCAGGCCCGCGTGCTGGAACTGCTGCGCGAGTTGCAGCAGGAATTCGGCATGGCCTATCTGTTCATCTCGCATGACATGGCGGTCGTGGAGAACATCTCCGACCGGGTCGCGGTGATGTATCTCGGCCAGATCGTGGAAATGGGTACGCGCGACCAGGTGTTTTCCAACCCGGCGCATCCCTATACGCGGCGCTTGATCGAGGCGGTACCAACGCCCGATCCGGCGCAGCGGCGCACGAATTTCGCCCGCATGGATGGCGAAATCCCGAGCCCCACCCGCGCCGTTGGCGACGAGCCGCAGCGCGTCACCCTCAAGGACATCGGCGGCGGCCATCTGGTCGCCGCCTGACGGAGGAACGGGCGACCTGGGAAAAGGAGTCCTGTGAATTCGCAGAACGAAGCAGCCGCGCTCCAGTTCGAGTGCGGGGACGCTAGGCGCTACAGGCTGGCCCCAAGCGTCCCTCGGCTTCGTTCAGATCGCAACGATCACGGGTATGCCCACACGGCCTAGACCCTTTTGCCGTCACTGCCGAAGAAATGCAGCTTCTCGCACCGGGCGAACACCGGCAACTGGTCGCCGGGCTGGAGTTCGGTGCGGCCGGGCACGCGCACGACGATGCGCCCGCCGGCAGCCCGGCAGTAGAGGAAGCTCTCCGCCCCCACCGGCTCGACGCCTTCGACCTGAGCCAGCAGGCGCAGCGCGCCATCTGAGGCGACGCCGTAGGCCTCGATACGCACCTCGCAATCTTCGGGACGGAAGCCGAGCGTCTCGGCATTGGCGGGGACGGCCGGCAGCGTCACGGCACCTTCGAACTGGCCGTTGCCGAGTGGCAGGAGGTTCATCGGCGGCGCGCCGATGAAGGAGGCCACGAATGTCGAGGCCGGCTTCTCATAGATGTCGAGCGGCGCGCCCGACTGCTCGACCAGGCCGGCATTCATCACCACAAGCACGTCGGCTAGCGTCATTGCTTCCAACTGGTCGTGGGTGACATAGACCGAGGTGACGCCGAGATTGCGCTGCAGGTTCTTGATCTCGACGCGCATCTGGCCGCGCAGCTTTGCATCGAGGTTCGACAGCGGCTCGTCGAACAGGAAGACCTTCGGATTGCGGACGATCGCCCGGCCCATGGCGACGCGCTGGCGCTGGCCGCCCGAAAGTTCGCGCGGGCGGCGTTCCAGCAGGTGCTCGAGTTCCAGTGTCTTTGCGGTGGCGCGCACCCGCTTGTCGACCTCGTCCTTCGGTGTGCCGCGGTTGCGCAGGCCGTAGGCCATGTTGTCGTAGACCTTCATATGCGGATAAAGCGCATAGTTCTGGAACACCATGGCAATGTCGCGCTCGGTCGGACCGACGGCGTTGACCACCTTGCCGCCGATCGCGCAGCTGCCGGCCGAAATGGTTTCCAGGCCCGCGATCATGCGCAGAAGCGTTGACTTTCCGCAGCCTGACGGGCCGACCAGAACGCACAGCGCCTTGTCAGGAATGGCGATGGAGACGCCTTTCACGGCTTCGACGCCGCCGGCATAAACCTTGCGGACGTCCTTGAGATCGACGGTTGCCATTATTTCTCCGTTTCGACGAGGCCGCGGACGAACCAGCGCTGCATCAGCACCACGACGATGATGGGGGGCACGATTGCAAGCATGGAGGTGACCATCACCAGATGCCACTCGGTGTCGGCATCGGCAAATGAGATCATCTTCTTGAGCGCAATCACGATGGTGTTCATGTCATTGCGGTTGGTGACGAGCAGCGGCCAGAGATATTGCGTCCAGCCATAGATGAAGAGGATGACGAAGAGTGCTGCGATGTTGGTGCGCGACAAGGGCAGCAGGATATCCTTGAAGAAACGCCAGGGGCCGGCGCCATCCACACGTGCCGCCTCGACCAGTTCGCCGGGTATGGTGAGGAAGAACTGGCGGAACAGCAGCGTCGCCGTGGCCGATGCGATCAGCGGCACGATCAGGCCCGTGTAGGTGTCGATCAGGCCGAGATCGACCATCACCTTGTAGGTGGGCAGGATGCGCACCTCGACCGGCAGCATCAGCGTGATGAAGATCAGCCAGAAGAAGAACATCCGGCCGGGAAAGCGGAAGAAGACGATGGCATAGGCCGACACGATCGAGATGATGATCTTGCCGACGGCGATGCCGAGAGCGACGATCGTGGTGTTGATGAGCAGCGTCGCGACGCTGACCCCGCCGATGCGGCCGACACCGCCGAACAGCGCCTCCGAATAGTTCTCGATGAAGCGGTCGCCGGGCAAAAGCGGCAGCGGCGGCCGCAGGATCGTCTGCAGCGAATGTGTCGAGGCGACGAAGGTGTAATAGATCGGGAACGCCACGATCAGGATGCCGAGGATCAGGACGGCGTGCGCCAGCCAGATGCCGGCAGCCGACTGGCCGATCATCAGCTTGTCATGGCCGCTTGCGGGCGGAAGCGTTGACGGCTCAGCCATAATGCACCTTCCTCTCGACGTAGCGGAACTGGATCGCGGTGAGCGCTATGACGATGGCCATCAGGATCACCGACTGGGCGGCCGAATCGCCGAGGATGAGATTGACGAAGCCGTCGTTGTAGACCTTGTAGACCAGCGTCTCCGTGGCCTTGCCCGGCCCGCCGCCGGTGACGGCGTGGATGATGCCGAAGGTGTCGAAGAAGGCATAGACGGTGTTGACCACCAGCAGGAAGAAGGTGGTCGGCGCGAGCAACGGGAAAACGATCGTCCAGAAGCGCTTGTTCTCGCCGGCGCCGTCAATGGCGGCAGCCTCGATCAGCGTCTTCGGGATCGCCTGCAGCCCGGCGACGAAGAACAGGAAATTGTAGCTGATCTGCTTCCACGATGCGGCCGCGACGACCAGAACCATCGCCTGGTTGCCGTTGAGCAGCGGATCCCACCTTATGCCGAGCCAGCGCAAGCCATAGGCGAGCGAGCCGATCGAGGGATTGAACAGGAACAGCCACAGCATGCCGGCAATCGCCGGCGCCACGGCATAGGGCCAGATCATCAGCGTGCGGTAGAGCCCGCGGCTGCGCACGACCTTGTCGGCCATGACGGCGAGCAGGAGGGCGACACTCATGGCAACCGCCGCGGTGGCGACGGAGAAGACGATCGTGACGTGAACCGAATTGAGGTAGTTCGGATCCGACAGCACCTTCCTGAAATTGGCGAACCAGACGAATTTGGAGGACAGCCCGAAGGGGTCCTCCCGGAGCATCGACTGGTAGAGCGCCTGGCTGGCCGGCCAGTAGAAGAACACCAGCGTGATCGCCAGCTGCGGCGCGACCAGCAGATAGGGAAGAATCTTGTTGGGAAAGACGACGCGTGGGGACAATGCGAGCCTCTTCGGCGGCTGGGTCATCGGCTTGTTCGTGGAGGCCCACACCGCAGCTCGGTGCGTGCAGCACCCTCGCCCCGGCCGATCGGACGAGTGACGATGCCATGCTAACGTTGCGATGCCTCTCTCCGCGGAAAAAGGTGGTGAGCGCGGCGAACCCGATTCAGGGGCCGCCGCGCCCACGGCATCAGTTGTTGATCGCGTCCTGGATCGCCTTGTTGCCACGCTCAACGGTATTGTCGAGCGCCTGCTGGGCGGTCTGCTGGCCGGCGAGCATCTTCTCGAGCTCCTCGTTCTCGATGTCGCGGACCTGCGGCAGGTTGACAAGGCGGACGCCCTTCGAATTCTCGGTCGGCGCCTTGCCCATCATCTGCTTGATCGGGATCTCGCGGGCCGGGTTCTTGTCGTAGAAGCCCGACTTCTTGGTCTCCTCGTAAGCGGCGAGCGTGACCGGAAGGTAGCCCGACACCTGGTGCAGGCGTGCCTGGATCGGCGTCTGCGACAGGAAGTTGAAGAAGGTGGCGACGCCCTTGTACTGCTCGTCCGGCAGGCCGGCGAAGACCCACAGCGATGCACCGCCCGGGATGGTGTTCTGCGGCGCGCCCGCTGCATCCGCCTCGTAGGGCAGCTGGCCGGTGCCGTAGTTCATGCCCGACTTGACGATATCGCCGAGACCGCCGGAGGATTCGGTGAAGATGCCGCATTCGCCGGCGAGGAAGATCTGCTTGGCTTCCGACGTGCGGCCGCCGTACTTGAACGTTCCGTCCTTGGCGAGCTCGGCGAGTTCCTGGAAGTGCTTGACGAAGGTCGGGGCATTGATCTTTAGCTCGACGTCCGTGCCGCCGATGCCATTCTCGTTGGTGCCGTAGGACAGGTTGTTCCAGGCGGCGAAATTCTCGGTGTGGATCCAGGTCAGCCAGGTCGAGGTGAAGCCGCAAGGTGCGGCACCGCTCGACTTGATCTTCCTGGCCGCATCCCAGACCTCGGACCAGGTCTTCGGCGGGTTGTCGACGTCGAGGCCGGCCTTCTGGAAGATGTCCTTGTTGTAGTAGAGGATCGGCGAGGACGAGTTGTACGGGAACGACAGCATCGTGCCATCGGGCTTGGAATAGTAGGAAACGATGCCCGGCAGGTACTGGCTCTTGTCGAAGGCCTGGCCGCCCATCGACAGGATCTCGGCAACCGGCTTGATGGCGCCCTCGGCGGCCATCATCGTGCCCGTGCCCGCATCGAAGACCTGCATGATCGCCGGCGGTTGCTTGGCGCGGAAAGCGGCAATACCGGCATTCAGCGTCTCGGGATAGGTGCCCTTGAACACCGGAACGACCTTGTACTCGCTCTGGCTCTCGTTGAACTCCTTGGAAAGCTGCTCGACCACCTCGTTGTTGGCTCCCGTCATGGCGTGCCACCACGAAATCTCGGTGACCGCGAATGCGGAAGTGCTGGATAGCAACGTGAATGTGGCGGCAACTCCGGCCGCGAAGCCTACGATCTTCATGTCTCGCTCCCGTTCTGGTTGGCGAAAGGTTTAGTCTCGCGGAGAGCAGTATTGTCAGTTTATGACAGCCATACAACAGTTTTGTATCGCCACATGAAAGTCGCATGCGAAGCTTCTCGATGGTGATTTCAAGTTGCAGCGTTATACCCATACCGTATAGCAAACCCATGCGCTCAACATCCGCGCCGCCCGCAACCCGTATTTGGTTGTCCTGATGTCACCCCTCCAGGTGTCCCGTGCTTGTGGCGGATGCACACCCACGGCTCCTTTGGGCACAGACAAGTAGCCGCACCTGTTGATCCAGAGTATATTGAGAAAAGGAGGTGCGTCATGCGCCGACCTTTCCCATTAGCAGTCGCTTTGGCATCGCTGATCGGCTTTCACGCTCAGGCCGAGATTCTGATCGGGGCCGCCGGCCCGATGACCGGCAAGCTGACCTGGATCGGCGAGCAATTGCAGCGAGGCGCAGAGCTTGCGGTTCACGACGTCAATGCTCAAGGGGGCGTGCTCGGCCAGTCGGTTCGGCTCATCATTGCCGATGATTTTTGCGACCCGGATCAGGCCACTGCAGCGGCCAAAAAGCTGGTGGCCGACAGAGTCGTCTTCATCGTCGGGCACTACTGTTCCGGCGCATCGATTCCGGCGTCTGGGGTCTACGAGGCGGCAGGAGTGCTGCAGATATCTCCAGGTTCCACAAATCCACTCCTGACGGAGCAGGGTCGTGCCAATGTCTTCCGCGTCATTCCACGCGACGATGCGCAGGGTGCGACCGCAGGGGACCTTCTCGCCGACCGGTGGGGCGGGAAGAAGATTGCGATACTTCATGACGGGACCACCTATGGCAAAGGCCTGGCGGAGCAGACGAAGAAGCGGCTGAACAGCCGCAACGTGACCGAAGCAATCTACCTTCAATATGAACCGGGCAAGAGCGACTATGCAGCGGAGGTTGCCAAGCTCAAGGAACAAGGCATCGACGTGATCTATGTGGGCGGGTACCATACTGAGGTCGCATTGATGGCGAGCGCCGCTCGCGATGCCGGTTACCCGGTTCAGTTCGTGTCCGGCGATGCCATGGCGACCGAGGAACTGGCGCTGATCGCGGGGCCTGCCGCTGAAGGCCTTCTTTTCACCTTTACACCGGATGCGCGCCGAAACGCCGAAGCCGCTGCGGTCGTCGCCCGCTATCGCGCGGAAAATTATGAGCCCTATGCCTATACCCTGCTGACTTACGGCGCCATCCAGGTCTGGGCCCAGGCTGTCGCCAAGGCCGGTTCGCTGGAGATCGGACGGGTGATCGACGCACTCCACAAGGGCGAGTTTTCGACCGTGCTCGGACCGATCGCTTTCGACGACAAGGGCGATCTGACGCGGCAAGTCTGGGCGTGGTACGTCTGGAAGAATGGGGAGTATGTGCCCGTAGAATAGGCCCAGGATCAGGATTGGCAAACTGCTGGCGGGCCGGCGAATTTTGAGCATCCGGCGCGACAGAGGCGAGCCGCATCAGCCGGAATGGAGGCGATGCATAACCGTCTCGGCATACGTGGCCGCTTGTTGCTTGCATTCTTCGCTCTCAGCGCCATCAGCATGCTGTCGAGCGCCGCTGCGATCTATGCGCATCGGGAAGTCGGCTCCGTCGTCGCGCACATCACGCAAAGGCGGATGCCCTCTGCCCTTGTTGCGCTGCAATTGTCTCGACAAGCCGAACGGGTAGCGGCCGCCGCGCCGTCCATGCTCGCCGCAACGAGCGCGATAAAGCGTGCCGAGGTGTCCGCCGCCATCTCGGTCGAGATGGCACGTCTCGAAACGCTGCTCGGGTCACTCAAGGGCAGCACGCTTGGAACCGAGTCCGCAGAGATCGAAAGTGCGGTCCTTGGCCTGGAACGAAACCTGCGGACGCTCGACGATCTGGTTGCGACGAGGCTGACGGTTGTCGACCGGAAGCAAGAGCTGTTGCGCCGGTTGGGTGCTGCGTCGACGGCGGGCCTGCGTCTGATCAATGCCGGCACGCTGGTTGCGAACTCGAAAATGGCGGCCTGGCAAAAATTGGTCGCTGGCTCTGACGCACCGCCCGAGCAGCGCGCCGCAGCGGCAGAGAGCGCCTTGCTGGCGATCGTAGGTTATCTTCCCCAACAGAAAGCCCAACAGGAGATTGCCGCGGTCAATGATGCGCTGCTGAAGGCCGCCAATACGCCAACGTCCGGCGATCTTGCGCTGAGCATCTTTCCACTGCAGCGTTCCCTAAACAGCCTCGAGGCGATCGTCCAGCAGATCGAAGCCAAGTTGCAGGCCCGCTTTCGGGATCGAGTCGCCGAGTTCAGGGCATTGGCCGAAGGCGACGCCGGAATTCCGGCCGTTCGCGGACGCGAGCTGGCCATTCTGGCCGAGGGCGAGAAGCTCGTGGCCGAGAATGAGAGGCTTTCCCGGGACCTCACCGCTGCGGTTGATCGTCTTGTAACCGCTGCTCACCGTGAGATCGCCGATGCCGGACGAGAAACGTCGGCCGTACAAGCTTTCGGGACGGGGGTCGTTCTCGGCTCCGCCCTGCTGACGCTCGTCAGCTCGATCATGGTCGTCTGGCTCTACGTCGACCGCAACCTTCTCGCCCGGCTTGCGAGCGTCAGTCAGAGCATGCTGGCCATTGCCGGGGGCAATCTGCGAGTGCAGCTGCCCAGGCCGGCGAGCGACGAGATTGGCCGCATGGCCGAGGCGCTGCGGCTCTTTCGCGACACTGCGATCGAAGTGGAGGAGAAGAACCTGCGCGAAGTCGCCGAAGCCCGCCAGCACCTCGTCGACGCGATCGAAAGCATTTCCGAGGGTTTTGCTCTCTACGATTCGGAGGACATGCTCCTCCTCTGCAACAGCCGCTACCGCGAAATTCTCTATCCGGACATGGATGATACCGTCATTTCGGGCGCCCGGTTCGAGGCAATCATCAGGGCGGCTGCGGAGCGCGGGCTTATAGAGAATGCGGTTGGTCGCGAGGAGGAATGGATCGCCGAGCGCCTGCTCGCGCATCGCAATCCAACCGGAACGCATGTCCAGCGCCGCAGTCCGGACCGCTGGATCCAGATCAGTGAGCGCCGGATCTCGGGCGGCGGGACGGTTGCGGTCTATTCCGACATCACCGAGCTGAAGCGTCGAGAGCAGGATCTGTCCGAAAAGTCGATCGCCCTCGAGGCGCTTTCGAGCAAACTGGCCAAGTATCTCGCACCTCAGGTTTATAATTCGATCTTCAGCGGCCAACAGGACGTGAGGATTGCGAGCCAGCGCAAGAAGCTGACGATTTGCTTTACCGATATTGCCGGTTTCACCGAAACAACCGACAAGATGGAGTCGGAGGAACTCACGCAGATCCTCAACCAGTACCTGTCCGAAATGTCCAAGATCGCCTTGGAGTTTGGCGCTACAATCGACAAATATGTCGGCGATGCCATCATGATGTTCTTCGGCGATCCCGAGACGCGCGGCATCAAGGAAGACGCCATTGCCTGTGTCTCGATGGCGCTTGCGATGCAGAAGCGAGTGGGCGAACTCGGCGAGATCTGGCGCAGCGTCGGAATAGAAACGCCGCTCCGCTGCCGGATCGGTATTCACACGGATTATTGTACCGTCGGCAATTTCGGCAGCGAAGACCGGATGGACTACACGATCATCGGGGGTGCCGTGAACCTGGCCGCAAGGCTGGAGCAGGAGGCAGCCCCCGGCTCCGTCCTTATCTCCTACGAGACCTTCGCGCAGGTGAAGGATGTGATCCATTGCGAGGAGGTTGGCCCGATCCAGGTCAAAGGCATTGCTTATCCAACTGCCGCCTACCGTGTCGTCGCTTCCAAGGCAAATCTTTCAAGAGCAGAGGAAATTCATAAGGACATGCCGCATCTAAAGCTCGATTTGGAGCCAGAACTCATGTCGAGCGGCGAGCGTGAGAGTGCAGCTGCCGCCCTTCGCGACGCGCTCGATCGGCTTGGCCACTAAGGTCGGGAACGATGGAGGATGAGTTCCGGGCTGACGGCGGTCGTGGTCTCTCGTCTCACATGCCGTGGCCGGCGCTTGGCCGATGCTCCGGTAAATGCCGCCACAGCTTAATCACGTGGCCGGATGACGCTCTCGGTTTCCGGCACTCATGCTCGTGGTTGCTGGCACTGCTCTCCGTCATCGCCGTTTCGGCTCGCCCTGGGCGTTTGCAGCGCAGGCCCGGCCTGTAGGGGCATCAGAAGTTCAAGTCGCTGACGGGGCGGCAGCGAGGCTCCAAAGGTCTCCTCGCGGCCGCGCTTGCTTTCAGGCTTTCCTGTTTTGCCGGTTTGCGATGAGGTCGTCGACGACCGAGGGGTCGGCGAGCGTCGAGGTGTCGCCGAGCGCGGAGAAGTCGTCCTCGGCGATCTTCCGCAGGATGCGGCGCATGATCTTGGCCGAGCGTGTCTTCGGCAGCGCCGGCGCGAATTGGATCTTGTCGGGGGCCGCGATCGGCCCGATCTCCTGGCGCACATGGGCGATCAGATCCTTGCGCAGCGCGTCGCTCGGCTCTTCGCCCTCCATCAGCGTGACATAGCAGTAGATGCCCTGGCCCTTGAGGTCGTGCGGGTAGCCCACCACCGCCGCTTCCGACACCGTCTCATGCGCCACCAGCGCCGATTCCACCTCTGCCGTGCCCATGCGGTGGCCCGACACGTTGATGACGTCGTCGACCCGCCCGGTGATCCAGTAATAGCCGTCTTCGTCGCGCCGGCAGCCGTCGCCGGTGAAGTATTTTCCCTTGTAGGTGGAGAAATAGGTCTGGATGAAGCGATCGTGGTCGCCGAACACCGTGCGCATCATGCCCGGCCACGGCTGCGCGATGCACAGGTTGCCCGAGCCCACCCCCTCGATGACCGCGCCGTCATTGTCGACGATCTCCGGCACCACGCCGAAGAAGGGCCGGCTCGCCGAGCCCGGCTTCAGGTCGGTGGCGCCCGGCAGCGGGGCGATCAGGATGCCGCCGTTCTCCGTCTGCCACCAGGTGTCGACGATCGGGCAGCGGCCCTCGCCGACGACGTTGTAGTACCATTCCCAGGCCTCCGGGTTGATCGGTTCGCCCACCGAACCCAGCAGGCGCAGGCTCTCGCGCGAGCTCCTCTTCACCCAGTCGTCGCCCGCCCCCATCAGCGCCCGGATCGCGGTGGGCGCGGTGTAGAAGATGTTGACCTTGTGCTTGTCCACCACCTGCCAGAAGCGCGAGGCGTCGGGATAGTTCGGCACGCCCTCGAACATCAGCGTCGTCGCGCCGTTGGCCAGCGGTCCGTAGAGGATGTAGGAGTGGCCCGTCACCCAGCCGACATCGGCCGTGCACCAGTAGATGTCGCCGTCATGATAGTCGAAGATGTATTCATGCGTCATCGACACATGCACCAGGTAGCCGCCGGTGGTGTGCAACACCCCCTTGGGGCTGCCGGTCGAGCCGGAGGTGTAGAGGATGAACAGCGGGTCCTCCGCATTCATCGGCTCGGCCGGGCACACGGGCGAAGCCGCCTCGGCCGCCTCGCCCAGCCACACGTCGCGCCCGTCCACCCAGTTGATCGCTCCGCTGGTGCGGCGCACCACCAGCACCTTATGCACCGGATTGCCGGCCGCCGCGGCGATCTCGGCCGCCTTGTCGGCATTGGCCTTCAGCGGCACCTTGCGGCCGCCGCGCAAGCCTTCGTCGGCGGTGATCACCACATGCGATTCGCAGTCGACGATGCGCCCGGCCAGCGAATCGGGCGAGAAGCCGCCGAACACCACCGAGTGAATCGCCCCGATGCGCGTGCAAGCCAGCATCGCGTAGGCGACCTCCGGGATCATCGGCATGTAGATCGTGACGCGGTCGCCTTTCTTCACCCCCTGCGTCTTCAGCACGTTGGCATAGCAGCACACCTGCCCGTGCAGCTCGCGGTAGGTGATCTTCCGGTCCTCGGCGGGATCGTCGCCCTCCCAGATGATGGCGACCTGGTCAGCGCGCGTGTCGAGATGCCGGTCGATGCAGTTGTGGGAAAGGTTGAGCTCGCCGTCCTCGAACCACTTGATCGACACCTCGCCCTCGAACGAGGCGTTTCTGACCTTGGTGTAGGGTTTGAACCAGTCCAGCCGACGCCCGTGCCGACCCCAGAACCCGTCCGGGTCGCGAACGCTCTCCGCATACCAGGCAAGATAGGTCTCGTTGTCGATCAGAGCATCCTTCTTCCAGGCGGCCTGAACAGGGTGAACAATTTCCTTCGACATTCTCTCCCCCGCCTCAGATCGCCAGATACTCGTTGCGGAGGTCCTCGCTTTCGAGAAGCTCCTTGGCCGACCCGGCAAAGACCAGCTCGCCGGTGTCGAGGATGACGGCGCGATCGGCGAGCCGAAGTGCGGCGACGGCGTTCTGCTCGACGATGATGGTGGTGATGCCGCGCTCCTTGATCTGTTCGACGATGCGCTCGATCTCCTTGACGATGACCGGCGCCAGTCCCTCATAGGGCTCGTCGAGCAACAGCAGCTTCACCTCCCGCGCCAGCGCCCGGGCGACGGCCAGCATCTGCTGCTCGCCGCCCGACATGGTGACGGCCTCCTGCTTGCGCCGTTCGGCCAGTCGCGGGAAATGCTCGTAAAGCTCGTCGAGCGACATGCCGTGGCCGGGCGCCACCTGCGCCAGCACCAGATTCTCCTCTACCGTCATGCCGGGGATGATCCGCCGGTCTTCCGGTACCAGCTGGACGCCGGCCTGCGCCGCCTGCCAGGACTTCATGGCGTGCAGCGGCTGCCCCTCCAGCCAGATTTCGCCGGAGCGCAGGGCGGGATTGTCCATGCGGGCAATGGTGCGCAAGGTGGAGGTCTTGCCGGCCCCGTTGCGGCCGAGCAGCGCCAGGATTTCGCCCTTCTTCACGTCGAGCGTGACGCCTTGCACGATGTAGCTCTCGCCGTAATAGGCGTGGACATCGCGCACCGCGAAAAAGGCCTTGGAGGGATCGGCCTCCGTGGCGGCCGAAATCGCTTCCCGTTTCATCGCAACGTTCATTGCACGCTCCCGCCCAGATAGGCTTCCTGCACGCGCGGATCTTCCTTGATCTCCTGGGGAAGACCCGACGCGATGATGCGGCCCTGCGCCAAGACGGAAATCCTGTCGGCCAGCGAAAAGACGACATGCATGTCATGCTCGATGATGACCTTGGTCATGCCGCTGGACTTGATCTTGCGCAGAAGCTCGATGGTGGTGTTGGTGTCGTGCCGGCTCATGCCGGCCGTCGGCTCGTCGAGCAGCAGCAGGCGCGGCCGCTGGATCAGGCACATGGCCAGTTCCAGCCGGCGCTTGTCGCCGCGCGACAGCGAACCGGCATGATCGTCGCGGCGGCCATGCAGGCCGATATCGTCGAGGATGTCTTCCGCCTCCTGGCGGATTTCCCGCTCGGAATCGATGCTGCGCAGCATGTTGACGCGGAAGGCGCCGTCGCGCCGCGCAAAAGCGGGCGCCATGACATTGTGCAGCACCGGCAGGTCCGGAAAAATTTCCGGCGTCTGGAACACGCGCGAAATGCCGAGCTGGTTGATCTCGTGCGGTGCCTTGCCGGTCAGCACGGTGCCATCGAACACCACCGCACCGCTGCTGGGCGGAATTCGGCCGATGATGACATTGAGCAGTGTCGACTTGCCGGCCCCGTTGGGGCCGATGATGGCGTGGGTCTTGCCCTTCTCGATCTGCAGGTCGATGTCCGAGAGGGCACGCAGGCCACCGAAATTCTTGTGAACGTCGGCCGCGTGCAGGATGATGTTGGGCGTTGCTTCAATCATGACGCGTTCTCCTATTCCGCCGGCTGGACCGAGGCGACGCCGTCAGACGCCGCCTTTCGGCGTTTCAGACGTGCCATGAGGCGATGGAAGCCCTCCACCAGACCGCCGGGCAGGAAAACGACGATCAACACGAACATCAGGCCAAGCGTGAGATGCCAGCCCTCGCCCACGAACTTCGACAGCACCGTCACGACGACGTTCTGCAAGCCATCGGGCAGGAACGACAAGGCACTGTTGAGCATGTTGGTGTTGATGGCCGAGAAGATGTTTTCGAAGTATTTGATCAGCCAGGCGCCGATCACCGGCCCGAACAGGGTTCCGACACCGCCCAGAATGGTCATGAGGACCACGTTGCCGGACTCGGTCCACTTCATGCGCTCGGCACCCGCTAGCGGATCGGTGATGGACAGCAGCGCGCCCGCCAGACCGGCGAACATGCCGGAGATGACGAAGGCCGCCAGCATATACGGCCGCGTGTTGAAGCCGGTGTAGTTCATGCGCGTCTGGTTGGACTTGATGCCACGCAGCGCCATGCCGAAGGGCGAGGCGAAGATCTTCTGGGAAATGTAGAAGGCCAGGATCAGCACCGCGGCGCACAGATAGAAGCCTGAATAGCCGCTGACCGAACTGCCGAGCAGCGTCGGCTGCGGCAGGCCGGCGACACTGGCCTGTGCGCCAACGATCGCATCCAGATAGCGCGGATCGTTTCGCGCCAGCAGCAGGCCCGTTTCGCCATTGGTGATCGGTGTCAGCACCGAATAGGCGAGGCTATAGCTCATCTGGGCGAAGGCGAGCGTGAGGATGGAGAAATAGATGCCGGTGCGGCGCAGGCTGAAATAACCGATCAACAGCGCGAACAGGCCGCTGACGAGGACGGCGAAGACCATGGCCGGCATGATGTCCATCGTCAGCAGCTTGAACGACCACACCGTGGTGTAGGATCCGACCCCCAGGAAGGCGGCATGTCCGAAGGACAGATAGCCCGTGAGGCCGAACAGGATATTGAAGCCGATGGCGAAGATCGCATAGATCGCGAACTTCTGCATGAGGCCGGGATAGGCGGCGCCAAGGGGCGACAGCCAGATCGGCATGGTCAGCACGATGGCAGCGAAGACTGCGAGTGCTGCGAGGTCCTTGCGAGAAAGCGAGAACATGGTGGATCAGCTCTCCATGATTCCGCGCCGTCCCATCAGGCCGCGCGGACGCACGAGCAGGATGACGACTGCGACGAGATAGATGATGACCTGGTCGATGCCAGGGATGAGGGATTTGATCCCGGTCATCGACGCGAAGGACTGCAGGATGCCGAGCAGGAAGCCGGCCGCGACCGCGCCGGGCAGCGAGCCCATGCCACCGACCACGACGACGACGAAGCTCAGGACCAGGAAGTCCATGCCCAGGTGGTAGTTGGGCGCCAGGAGCGGCGTGTACATGACGCCGGCCACACCCGCCACCACCGCCGCCAAGCCGAAGACGATGGTAAAGCGCCGGTCGATGTCGATGCCCATCAGCCCGACCGTCTCCCGATCGGCCATGCCGGCGCGCACCACCATGCCGAACGTGGTGAATTGCAGGAACGCGAACACGCCGCCGATGACCAGGGCGGAGAACAGCAGGTAGATCAGGCGCCACCACGGATAGGTCAGCGTATGGGCCGCCATGCCGAACCAGACGCCGATGTCGGCCGCGCCGCGCAGGTCGGTCGGGATCGGCTGCGGCACCGGATTGGCACCGAAGAAGCTCTTGACGATCTCCTGCAGCACGATGGCGAGACCGAAGGTGACGAGGATCTGCTCGGCGTGGCTGCGCTTGTAGAAATGCTTGATGAGACCGCGCTCCATGGCGATGCCGATGAGCAGCATCACTGGAATGGCGAGCAGGATCGAGATCGGCACCGAATAGTCGACCAGCACGGCGCCGAAATCGCCGAACCAGTTCTGCACCAGTGGCGTGCGCACCTCGACCGGCGAGCCCCAGGGCGACAGCTTCTCCGGATCGAAGGTCACCGTTTCAAGGGTGATGAGATAGCGGAAGGTGACGGCGCAGAAGCAGCCGAGCATGAACAGCGCGCCATGGGCGAAATTGACGACGCCCAGCGTGCCGAAAACCAGTGTGAGGCCAAGGGCGATCAGCGCATAGGCGCCGCCCTTGTCCAGCCCGTTCAGCAACTGGGCCAAGAACACGTTCATCTAAGTAATCCTTCGATGCGAGACGGTGCGCATTGCAAACGTCCTTGACCGCCCGCGTCCCGCTGGACGCATGCTGGCGATCTCTCTGCTTGATCGGGCATCGCACCATTCGCTTTTAGGTGCGATGCCCTGAGTGGGCAGGCAAAGGGCTGCGCCCCGCCCGCTGCAATCAGGCGAGGCGCGATGCCGCTATGTCTTCAGCACGCGTTGGGCTCGTAGGGCCCAAGCTCTCCGCCGAAGATCGAGGCGTCATAGGTGACGTCCTCGCGCGTCGTCTTGCCGATCACGTTGAGCACGTCGAAGCGGCTGGTCGGGTTCTCGTTGCCGCGCACGACCAGAACCTCCTTGAGGCACTGGTGGTCGGTGTCGCGGTAGACCGTATGGCCGTTGCCCATGCCGTCGAACTCGAAGCCTTCCAGCGCCTTGATGACTTCCGGCGGATAGAAGGTGCCGGCCCGCTCCACAGCGTCGGCGTAGAGGATGGCCTGCACGTAGCCGGTGTGGGCCGACTGGGACGGCGGTTGGCCATAGGCCTCGCCATAGGACTTGGTGAAGGCCTTGGTGCCCTCGTCGTCCAGCGACCACTGCCAGTTGGAGGTGCCGATGATGCCCTTCACCGCTTCACCCGCGCCCACCGCCATCAGTTCGGAGAACATCGGCACGACGATCTCGAAGTTCTTGCCGTTGGCCTGCCGCTCGCGCAGGCCGAACTGCACCGCCTGCGGCAGCGAGTTGACCATGTCGTGGCCGTAGTGGTTGAGGATGAGCACGTCGGCGCCCGAGTTCAGCACCGGGGTGAGATATTGCGAGTAGTCGCCGAGGCC
Source organism: Mycoplana sp. 10N416 (assembly GCF_056394765.1). Classification (NCBI taxonomy): domain Bacteria; kingdom Pseudomonadati; phylum Pseudomonadota; class Alphaproteobacteria; order Hyphomicrobiales; family Rhizobiaceae; genus Mycoplana; species Mycoplana sp. 10N416. Next base: position 137,649 of record NZ_JBFTIM010000006.1, read on the forward strand.
GAGCGGGGTGCGCACCGTGGCCACCGTCTCCCAGCCGAGCGCCTCGGTGGCGTTCTTGATCGATTCTTCCTGCGTCCAGCCCCAGGTGTAGTCGGCGGTCAGGTGATAGGCCCGCCGGTCGGTGCCGTATTCCTTGGCCAGGAACGGCGCGATGGCGACGCCCGACTGATAGGCATTGAAGAAGTGCCGGAAGCCATAGCGGCGCTTGTCCTTGCCGGTGGTGTCGTTGGAGTGGGTCAGGCCGGACATGTAGATGACGCCCATTTCCTGACACAGGCTCTGCTGGGCGATCGCCTCGCCGGAGGTAACCGAACCTGTGACCATGATGGCCTTGTCGCGTTCGATCATGCGTCGCGCACCGTCGCGGGCCGCGTCAGTGTTGGTCTGGGTGTCGCCGGTCACGTATTCGACCTTGCGGCCGAGCACGCCGTTGCCCTTCAGCGCCACGGGCTTCAGGGTCTGGAGCAGGCCACCATCCCCCTCCCCGTTGATGTGCTTTACGGCCAGTTCGTAGCCCTTGAGCTGCTCCATCCCCTCTTCGGCATAGGAACCGGTCTGCGGCACGTTGAAGCCGAACACGATCTTGCCGCTGGTCGGGTCATTGCAGAAATTCTGCGCCCAAGCTCCCTTGGTGAAAATATGAGGCGTGCTGAGCGCAACGATGCCAGCACCGGCCCCCTTGAGCAGGCTTCGCCTGTTGGTACGAAAAATGGTCATTTCATCTCCTCCACGCGGCCAAGTCGTTGGGTCGCGCAAAGAGACTGTCACAGAATGTTATATTCTCAATAAGTATTTGACATTACATAGATTTTTTGTTACAAAATGGAATTTGGTAAATTCACATTTGTAAAGAATTTACAATGGTCAAGTTCAGGACGCCGATCGGGGCGCGCATAAGGCGCAAGCGTGTCGCCGCAGGCCTGTCGCAGGTGGCGCTGGCGCGGACGCTGGGGATTTCCGCCAGCTATCTCAATCTCATCGAAAGCAACAAGCGCAGCATCGGCGGCAAGCTCCTGCTGCGCATCGGCGAGCGGCTCGGTATCGACCTCGAGCACCTGTCGGGCGAGAGCGAGGCCCGCACCATCGCTGCACTCGGTGACTTGATGGCGGAGCCGCTGATGCGCGGGATCGAGATCGAGCCTCAGTCGATCCGCGATCTCGTGGCGCGATTTCCGGAAGCCGGAACCGCGCTGGCGCGCCTACACCGGGCTTATGCGGACGCCACGATGGAAATCGAAGTGCTCCGCCAGCGATTGAAGTCGGATCCGCTGCTGTCTGAAATCCTGCACGAGATCCTGAACCGCATCGCAGGTATCAAATCCGGCGCGGAGATCCTGGCCGATATCCCGGACATTACGGAGGATGAACGCAGGCGCTTCATCACTACCATCAACACCGAGGCGCGCGAGCTGGTTCCGACCACACAGAGCCTGCTCGCCTACTTCGACCAGACCTCCGCCCGCCAACGGCCGGTTTCGCCGGTGATGGAAGTAGACGAGGCGCTCATCACCCATAACAACCATTTTCCGGAGTTGGAGACGATCGCCGAGGCCTTACGTCGAGAACTCGCCGGGAGCGGTCCGATCGATGAAAGGCAGCTCGCTGCGGCACTGGAGCGACGGTTCGGCATCTCGTGCCGTATCGGCAACGCCGCTGCGGCATCGGCAGACGCGCCCGAGCTCGTGTTTTCAGAGACGATACCCCGCCCGGCCCGGATTTTCCGCATGCTGCGCGCCTACGCCTCGAAAGCCTCTGCCTCCAGCCTTGCGCAAACCACGGAGCAGCTCGAACTGTCGACCGAGGAAGCCAGAGGGTTAGCGCTGCGCGCGCTTTCCTCCTACGTCGCCGGGTCCATCATGATGCCCTACGACGACTTCCTGCGCATGGCGGAGGACAACCGTTATGATGTCGAGCTGCTGAGCGGCATCGCCGGTGTCAGCTTCGAGCAGGCCGCGCATCGGCTGGTGACGCTGCGTGCCAGAGGGCGCGAAGGCCTGCCTTTCGGCTTCCTGCGCGCCGATCGCTCGGGCCGCCTCACCAAACGCTTTCCCCTGCCCGGCCTGACCATACCGGGCTTCGGACATGGCTGCCCGCTCTGGCCGATCTATGATGCGTTCTCGACCGGGGGCGTGGTGCGGCAGGTCTCTGTCTTTCCCGGCGGCGGCCGCTTCCTGCTGGTCGCGAAGACGGTATCCAAACAGGCCGCCCGGTTCGGGCAAAAGCCGCTGACCTTCTCCATCATGCTGGCCTGCGATGTCGTCCATGCGGACCGCACCGTCTATGGCGATGGCCTCGACCTCAGTGCCGCGCCGGTCGAGGTCGGGCCGTCCTGCGCCCCCTGCCCGCGCCTGAGCTGTGCCCACCGGCAGGAGATACCGCTCTAAGCCTGCTCCGGGACCGCGGCGGTGTCCGCCGGCTGCCAGATCGGCAGGACGATTCGGAAGCATGCGCCCGGCAGCACGCCCCTGGTTAACTCAAGCCGCCCGTTCAGCTTGCCGACGATCTTGTGGCTGATGTTGAGACCAAGGCCAAGACCTTGGGAATCGTGCATGCCGTCCGGCTCGGCGCGCACGAACTTGTCGAAGATCTTGTTGTGATAAACCGCCGGAATGCCGGGGCCGTTGTCGGAAATAGCGACAATGTAGCCCTCCTCGGATCGGCCTGAGGAAACGTGGACCACGGGGTTCTTCGCATCATTGTGCGAGATCGCATTGGCGATGATGTTGATGAATACTTGGCTGAGCCTGCCGGTATCGGCCAGCACAATGCAGCTTCCGGCCCGCACGCCGTTTTCGATCGAAACGAAGCGCTTGCGCGCCAGCGCCTCGCAGACAGCAATGGCCTGCTCGAGAACCTGCTCCGCATCAACCGGCACATTCTCCCAGTCGCGCTCCCCTTGCTCGAGCGCGCTGAGGTCGAGGATTTCATCGAGCAGTTTGGTCAGCCGCACGCTTTCGTTGTGGATGGTGCTGACGAAGCGGACCCGCTGTTCGGGTGTGAGGTCTTCGGGCACCATCAGGATCTCGGCGAAGGAACGGATCGAGGTCATCGGCGTGCGCACTTCATGGCTGACCTGCGACAGGAATTCGTCCTTCTGCTGATGCAGTTCCTTCAGCAGTGCGTTCGCCTCCTTCAGCTGCTGGGCGGTGAAATGCAGTTCCTGCGACTTCAACTCCAGCGCATGGGAATACTCGATCGCCTGCTGCGTTTCGTCTGCGATCTGCATCATCTCCTCCAGCGAGATCGCATCGCCGGCAATGGCCTTGGTGAGCAGGATATGCGCTGATGCCGAGCCGATCGAGCCGGCCAGCTCGCGCTCCAGCCGGGCAATGAAATCGGCCGGAACCCCTTGCTGCGGCGCCGTCTGCCGGTGCGGCACGCCGGCCGAATCGAACAGTGCCCGCGCCCGGCTCCAGCCCAGGACCCGCTCGGCCACGAAGAACAGTTCGCTGGTGGTGGCCGAGCCTCGCAGGATGCGCGGCTGGAAAGAAGCGGAGCGCCGGAACACATCGACGAAGAGCGCTGCCTGGATACGCTCCAGGGCGTTCTGCCTGGTCAGCGCCGAGACACACAGCAGCATCGAGACATTCGCCAGCATGCTCCAGAACACGGAGTGAACCAGCGGATCCATGCCTTCCATGCCGAACAGGGCCTCTGGCCGCAAGGCCCTGATACCCCAGGTTCCGTTGGCCACGACGTCGGCGACGATCGGGCTGAACGTAGCGAAGGACGGCAGGAACAGTGTCCAGGCCCAGACGACAAAGCCACAGGAGATCCCCGCCAGCGCCCCCTTCATCGTGGCCGTGCGCCAGTAGAGCGCTGCCAGCATGGCGGGCAGGAACTGGGCGACGCCGCCAAACGAGATCAGTCCGATCGGCGCCAGCGCATCCGAACCTTGCGTCAGCCAGAAGTAGAGAAAGCCGAGCAGCAGCATCAAGGCAATCGAGATGCGGCGGCTGCGCAGCAGCAGCCTGGCGATGCCGCGATCCCCGGCCTCCTCTCCCAGTGAGGCCGCCCGCAGCGCCAGCGGCACGACGATATGGTTCGACACCATGATCGACAGCGCGATGGAGGCGACGATAATCATCGAGGTGGCGCTGGAAAAGCCGCCGATGAAGGCGAAAAGCGCCAGCGCGTCATGCCCGGTCTTCATCGGCAGGGTCAGCACGAACATGTCCGGGTTCGATCCCGCCGGCATGGTCGACTGACCATAGAGAGCGATCGGCAGGATGAATACGCTCATGGCGAGCATATAGCAGGGAAAGGCCCAGCTTGCGGTACGCAGATGGTCCTCGTTGGAATTTTCGACCACGGTGATCTGGAACTGGCGCGGCAGGCAGATGACCGCGCAGGCGGACAGGAACAGCACGGCGACCCAGCGGCTGCCAAACGGCTCGTTTTCATGGATGCGCACGCCGGCCTCCACGGCGCGCACATAGATGTCGGAGATGCCGCCGCTGACGCCAAAGACCACGAAGATCCCGACCGCGACCAGTGCTAGCAGCTTCACCACGGCCTCGAAGGCAATGGCCGCCACGACGCCGGGATGGTGCTCGCGCGCGTTGACGTTGCGGGTGCCGAACAGGATGGTGAACACCGCCATGCCGATGGCGACGCCGAGCGCCAGCGTGACCTCGTCGAGCGTTGCCAGGTGATCGGTTCCACCTCCCTTGGCGACCGACACGGTCTGGATGGAGGTGGTGATCGCCTTGAGCTGCAGCGCGATATAGGGGGTGATGCTGACCACCGCGATCAGCGTGACCAGGACCGCCAGCCGGCTCGATTTGCCGAAGCGTGACGACAGGAAGTCGGCGATCGACGTGATGTGCTGGCTGTGGGCGATGCGGATGAGCTTGCGCAGCAGGAACCACCAGCCGACGAAGACCAGTGTCGGGCCCATGTAGATTGCCATGAACTCCAGCCCGCTGCGGGCCGCGGTGCCCACGGCACCGTAGAACGTCCAGCTCGTGCAGTAGACCGAGATCGACAGCGTGTAGACGACGGGCGAGCGCAGGAAGCCGGCATTGCCCGCCTTGGCCCGCGCATCGGACAGATAGGCGAGCAGGAACAACAGCCCCACATAGCCGACCGCCGTCAGGATGACGAAATCGGGCGACAGCATCATGCTTGGCGGCCCGGTGGCTCTAGGGGCGGTGGGGAGGCCTGGTCCGCTTCTGCTGCGGGCGTCGCTTCGCGAAACTGATGGCGGCGCGAGAGCAGCACCGCCGCTGCGATGACAAGGAGCCAGACTCCGAACAGGTACAGCACTTCGACCGGCACGCCGAATGCGGTGCGTAAATCCCCGAACAGGTTCAGAAGCGGCGGCAGCAGCAGGACGACGCCGAAAAAGGGCACCAGAAACGCGACGTCCTCACGCTCCGCGTGCTCCTCCTTCGAAGTGCCCGGTGGACTAGGCATGGGCGACCGAGGCGGGGCGTGGCCGGCTGTCGAGAATGCGGCGGACGGCGTCCACCACGTCACCATTTGCATAAGGCTTGGTGATGAAACCGTCCGCTTTCAGATCCATCGCCGCCTGCCGGTCATATTGCTGACCGCGCGCGGTGAGGATGAGAACGGCGGTCGACGCCAGCGCCGCGTTGGAGCGCAGTATCTTCAAGACGTCGAGACCGCCGCGCTTGGGCAGCATGATGTCCAGCAACACGAGGCGCGGCCGGAAATGCAAGACCGCCTGCAACGCGGCCTCGCCGTCGCGCGCGACACCGACGGACCAGCCACAACGGGTCAGGATGAATTCAAGCGATTCCAGAATCGCCTGTTCATCTTCGACAATGAGAACGTCCGTCATCACAGCAGCCCCTCCCAAAGGCTGTGAACGGTTTTGCCGCGCCCCCCCCAACAGACTGCGGCTGCCGGAACCTGAAAATGTCCGGTCTTCTTCTTGTAGGCCCCTATCCCAGTCCAAATCGGCCGCTAAATCAAGCCATCATAGGCGCAAGCCCGGCAGGACGAGCCCGCCGCGCGGTCAATCCATCCAGCAAGTGCGCGTAACCATGTCTTATGCCGTGGTTGTCAAGTGCGCGATTCGCCCGCGGGCGGCCGACATAACGCGCGAGAGCGGCCGCCGCCTCGAGCTGCGCCTCTCAGGGCTCCAGGTCGATCGAGCGTGATGACACGCGTAACCGGCTGACGCCCATCGGGGTATCAATGCAGCCGTTGCTCGATGCGCAGGGCCGGATGCTAAAGGCTGTCGAGAAGGACCGTTACCAGGTCGAAAGAAGCCGCGTCTCGTGCGACTTCCGGAAAGCCTCACGGGTCCCAAAAAGAAGATTGGGAAATCGTGAATTGAAATTGAAAGTGTTTGGTGGGTGATCACGGGCTCGAACCGTGGACCCGCTGATTAAGAGTCAGCTGCTCTACCAACTGAGCTAATCACCCGTCCAGAACCGCGTCGCTGCGGTCTGGTGCGGCGTATAATGGGGTTCACCGGGCTTGTCTAGCCACTCTCCGAATTTTTCTTCGGCACAGCAACATTTTTTTGATGCGGCCCGCCGGCGGCATGTTTTTCGATGCAGATGCCAGGACATGACGTGGTCGGGCGACCGGACAAGAGATTGAATTGATGCGGAAACCTGCCTGGCGGGAGTTGAAACAACGCAGCCACGGCAGCCCGTCCCCCGGCCGCTACAGTTCCAGGACACCGGAGGCGATGCGAATGGCCTGTCCGCCGATCCGCGCTCCGGCGATCTGCCCCGCGGCAATGTCGAGATGCAGGTGGATGAGCGAGGGGCGGCCCATCTCGACCCCCTGCTCGACAAGGATCGGATGATGTCCGTCGACCATCTGGTCGAAGAACTGGATGGCGCCGGACAGCGCGGCCACCGCCGCCCCGGTCGCGGGATCTTCCTTTATTCCCATCTCAGGGGCAAACATCCGCGCATGGAAACGGGCGAGATGATTGACCCCGCCGCGGCAATAGAGATAGGCCGCCGCGAGCCGCCCCTCCGCGAACGGAACGCAGCGCTGCCAAATCGCCGGGTCAAACTCCGCGTCCGACGCGGCGAGAAGATCGTGGACCGGTACCATCACGAACGCGACGCCGGCACTCCACAGAGAGGGCACGTGGTTCTCGAAACCGATCTGCGTCGGCTTCAGGCCGAACGCTTCGGCGATGCTCTGGCGCTCCAGGACGGCGTCCAGGTGCACGGACTTGCGCGGCAGGTCGAACTCGGCGAAGGAGGCTCCCGTCGCCGGGATCGTCACTGCACAGCGTACCGGGCCGATCTTCTCCTCCAAAACACTGACCAGATCGAGCGGTCTGGCGTCACCGCCGTTCAGCATCTCCGCGATCGCGATGGCCGCACCGACCGTTGGATGACCGGCGAAAGGCAGTTCGTAGCCGGCCGTAAAGATACGCACCTTCGCGGTATGGGCCGGATTGTTCGCCCGCTGCACGAAAACCGTTTCGGACAGGTTGAATTCGCTTGCAATCGCCTGCAATTGAACATCGTCCAGCCCATCGGCATCGAACACGACGGCAAGCGGGTTGCCTGCAAGCCGACGGTCGGTGAAGACGTCATAGATGGCGTATCGGCGCGACACCAATTGCTCCTTGGACGATCGTATCGCCCGGCAAACTGCACGAGCTTTCCGCTCGCGGCAAGGGTAAATCACCCACCGCCCATGCTCGAAGGACCAGCCGCGACCAGCGGCTGCCCGCGAGTTCGCTTCGATTGGGGACACCCGCTTCAGCCGAAAGGGACGCGACTTTCTCACGTCCTGGATGCACACCTGCAAGATAGTGAAGGCCTCCCCGTTCCGCGAACGCTCCCGGACGTTTCGAAGGGGGCTCACGCGTCATATGTCGAGGGTCATGACGACCGGGCAATGGTCGGACGCTTTCGGCCGGTCCCAGCCGATGCGTGGATAGCGCTCGACCGCCTGCCCTGGCGGAAAGGGTGTCCGAAATGGCTGTCCGGCGCGGATGATCTCCGGAACCCTTGTATGGTTGCGGCGCGACAGCGCCGGCGAGAGCAGGATGTAGTCGAGCTGGCAAAGATGCCGGTCAGCCGGCCCCATGTTGTGGAAGAGCGTCCAGCGATCGTCTTCCGCCCGGCGCAGCACCGGGTTTTCGACGAAGCCGTCCCAGGTGAAGGCATCGATGCCGCTCCGCGCCTCCTCGACCCGCCTGAACGTGTAGCCGTTGCGGCGGTCGCCCTCGACGGCGAGTTTTTCCTGGTAGTCGTTCATATCGCCACAAATGGCGAAGTGCTTGTTGGCCGTGTTGCCGGCACCGAAGCGGTCCTCGATGATGCGCCGCACCGCTTTCGCCTCGGCCGTGCGCACCGGCATCGTGGCCGACCGTCCGTCGAGGCCCCCGTTCCCCGGCCCCATCGACTTGAAATGCACGACATAGAGGGTCAGCGGCCGTCCGCCGATCCTCAGGTCGAGTTCCAGGCAGTCGCGCTTGAAGACGCGATCGTCCGGCATGAGCGGTGCAAGCTCGGGGCCATAGAGATCGAGGTCACGATAGGTGACCGCGGCATGGCTGCGCACGTCCACGCATTCGATCTTCTGGCCGTCGAGGGTTTGCTCACGCATCAGCACCGCCACGTCGATGCCGCGCTTGTCGTTCCCCTCGATCAGGTAGCGTTGCCGATAGCCGTTGCCGACCATCTTGAAGAGATAGCCGTACTCGAAGGCCTGCAAGGCCTCCATGTTGTCGACCTCCTGCAGGCAGAGGATATCGGCGTCGGCATCGGCGATCGCAAGCGCGGAGTGCTGGCGGGCGTCGTCGGTCAGCGCGATCGTGCGCGCCTCCTCCAGGCGTTGATACTCCGCCTCACTGCGAATTTTGAAGAGGCGCAGCACCCGATCCTGACGCGTCTGGTTGCGAAAACCGACGGACTCGAATCGGGACATGAGATTTTCAATATTGAAGGTGGCCAGTCGAAGAGACATGAGGATACAACCGTTGCAGTGAAGCGGAGTGTATACGCCGCCGGCCGAATGGGAAGCCTCCAGAAATCTGCCGGAAGGATGTAGAACCGCATGTCCCTGCGCTTCGCCGCAGCAGCGTCGAGGGCCATCGCGTGCGGCGCCCCGAGGGCTAGACCACGCCCGCGGAGCTCCCGATCGATATAAACACCTCTGGCACGACTCGCTGCTTAGGCGAGCTCTTCGCCGATCAAAGCCCCCAGACGGGAAATGCCCTCGTCAATCGTCTTTTCGTCGGCACAGGAGAAGGAGATGCGGAAGGTGTTGGCGCCGCTTCCGTCGGCGTGGAACGCCTTGCCCGGAACGAAAGCGACCTTCTTCTTCTCTATTGCCTTGGCGAGCAGGCTGGCGCCGTCCATGCCTTTGGGCAGCGTCACCCAGATGAACATGCCGCCCTCCGGCCGCGTCCAGTTGACGCCTTCGGGCATGTATTTGGCAAGTGCCGCCAGCATCGCATCACGCCGCTGGCTGTACGCCGCCTTGATCTTCTTGACCTGTGCGTCGAACCCGCGCTCGGCGACGTGGGCGATCGCCATCTGGTTGATCGTCGAGGAGTGCAGGTCAGCCGCCTGCTTCATCAGCACGAGCTTGCGGATGACGTCCGAATTGGCAACCACATAGCCGACGCGCAGGCCCGGCGCGAGGGTCTTGGAGAAACTGCCGCAATAGATGGTGCGGGTGGAATTGATGTCTCCGCCCTTGCGCGCCAGTTCCAGCGCCAGAATAGGCGGGATCGCCTCGCCATCATAGCGCAGCGACTGGTAGGCGGCGTCCTCGATGATGGCGACATCCAGTTCCTCGGCGAGATCGATCAGTTTCTCGCGGCCGGCCCGGTCGACAGTCTCGCCGGTCGGGTTGGAGAAATCGGCCGAAAGATAGGCAAATTTGACTTTGCCGCCGGCCTCCTTCGCCGTCTGGCGGTAGCCCTCCGGTGTGCGATTGCCGTTCAGCGTCAGTTGGTCGTAGTTCGGCTCATAGGCGTTGAAGGCCTGGAGCGCGCCGAGATAGGTCGGCCATGTGACGAGGGCGGTGTCGCCGGGAGAAAGAAACAGCTTGCCGAGGTAGTCCAGCCCCTGCTGCGAGCCGGAGACGATGAAGACGTTGTCGGCGGAACAGGCGACGTCGAGCTTCTTCATCTCGCCTGCGATCCACTCGCGCAGCGGCTTGTAGCCCTCGCTGACCGAGTACTGCAGCGCGGCGTTCACGGCGCTACCGGAGAAGATGTCGGCGTATGCTGCCTTGAAGTCCTGGTCCGGAAACAGCGCCGGGTCGGGAATGCCGCCGGCGAAGGAAATAATGTCCGGACGGTCCAGGAGTTTCAGCAGTTCGCGGATTTCCGACGCCTTCATCCGGGACGAACGCGTGGCAAAGATATCTTCCCAGTGCAACATGGGGCCTTCCTCGGAATTTCGTAATGAGGGAGAGAATCACACGGACCAATTTAAGTCAACGGTACTGACCTATAACCGTACTCTCCACCGGGGCCGTACTACCGCGAATTCGCAGCGGCAAGAGCCCCGGCCCCGACTTCAATTGCCGATTTTCCGCTTCAGTCGTTCGTGCAGGTCGCGTGCCGTGGCAAAGCCCTCCCGCCAACCCTGGGCGCCCACAAAATCGGGAATGGCCGATGCCGGCATCGGTCGGGCCAGCGCATAGCCCTGCAGAGTGTCGCATCCCATGTCGCGCAGCATCTGCACATGGATGGCCGTCTCGGCTCCCTCGGCCGTGACGGCGATATCCAGCGAACGGCCGATTTCAATGATCGTGCCGACGAGCCGGCGCTGCGCCATCGAATGGACGATCGGCTTGACGAGTTGGCGATCGATCTTCAACCGACGGGGCAAGAGCCGTATCAGCCCGACGATGGATGCGTGTCCGGTACCGAAATCGTCGATCTCGATATCGATGCCGCGCTTGCGGATTTCCGCCAGATTATCGAGTACCGTTTGATCGCACTCATCCAGAAAGATCGACTCCAACAGCTCGAACGAAAGGCGCCCGGGCTCAATCGGAAGTGCGCGCAAGGAAACTCCCAGATCGGGATCATGCAGCCGGCGGGACGAAACGTTGACGGACAGCTTTGGGATCCCAAGTCCGGCGTCATCCCATGCCTGGAGATCGCGAACGGCCCGCTCCAGGATCTGCCGGTCGATCGCCGCAACGGCGTTGAGCTCCTCGGCAATCGGAAGGAACGTATCAGGCGCCAGGATACCCCGTTCGGGATGATGCCAGCGCGCCAATGTCTCGACGCCGACCAGATCAAGCGTGCGGGCGCAGAACTGCGGCTGGTAATAGGGAACGAATCGATGTTGCTCGAGCGCCGCCATGATCTCGTCGGCATTTTTTCTGCTGGTCTCGATTTGCGCCTGAAAGTCGCGCGTGAAGAACTCATGGCGCCCGCGCCCGCCGTTCTTGGCCCGGTAGAGGGCAAGGTCGGCATCGACAAGCAGTTGCTTGCCATCGATCGAGGGGTCGGCAGCGCTGGCAATGCCGATGCTGGCGCCGACGCGGCAGATATTGCCCTGGAACGGCACGGGTTTGCACATGGCCCTCACTATTCGATCGGCGAGGTCCCCGAGATGGCGCTTAGGCGATCCACACACCAGAAAGACGAACTCGTCCCCGCCGATCCGGGCGACGAAATCCTCCGGCCCCATCTGCGCGGTCAGAACGCCGGCCGCATGCGTCAGCATTCGGTCCCCGGCCGTATGACCGAGCGTGTCGTTTACCTCCTTGAAGCGATCGAGATCGATGTGGAGAACCGACAGGCGCGTTCCATTCTGCGCGGCGGTTCGCGCCCGCTCCTCCAGCGCCGAATCGAGATAGCGTCGATTCGGCAGGCCGGTCAGATGGTCATGCAGCGCGGTGTACTCGATCCGCGCCCTCGCCTCCTCCAGCGCCGCGCTGCGGGCCTCGGCGAGATCCTTGGCGCGTTGAAGCTCCTGCTGCAGCAAAACGTCTTCGGTAACATCCCAATTTGCGCCGATGAGCCGCCGCACGCCATTGACGTCGACGAACGGCGCACCCCGGGCGCGGATATGGCGTATCTCGCCGCTCCGCACGATCCGGAAGGCATGGCTGTATGGCGCACCATCCGCAACCGATCGCTCTACAACAGCGGTTGCCGATTGCCGGTCATCCGGATGGACCGAATCCTGCCAATCTGTCGGTCCGACGGGTTTGCCCCCCTTGCCGTACATCTCCCGCACGCGCTCGTCCCAGCTGACGGCTTGGGTGTCGAGATCGACCTCGAACACACCGATGCGCGAGATATCCAGCGCCAGTTCCAGTCGCCGCGACAGTTGCGCAAGTCGCTCCTCGGCCGTCTTGCGCTCCGTGATATCGGTATCGGTTCCGGCAATCCGCGACGGTCTGCCGTCTGGTCCGTACTCGACCACCGCACCCCGGCTTTCAATCCAGATCCACTGGCCGTTGCGATGCCGCTCGCGATAGGAAAAGACGTTGAAGATCGCTTCGGCGCTTTCCTGTCTGCTGATTTCCACGAGAACCCGCTCGCGGTCATCCGGGTGAACGCTCTCGATCCAGGCCCCGAGCGATCCGTCGACGGCCTCGTCCGGCGCCAATCCGCGTATCGCTTTCCACCGACGGGAATAGAACATTTCGCCCTTGGCGAAGTCGTGGTCCCACACACCCTGGCCGGCGCTCTCAAGCGCGTGGTTCCATCGGCTTTCGCTGTCGGCCAGTTCGAGTTCACGGCGCTTGCGCTCATCGATGTCGACGAGGTGCACGCCGAGGCGCCCCTCCTCTCCTTCGCCGTAACGCACGATTGACAGCAGGCACCAGAACGACGTTCCGTCCTTGCGCTGCAGACGAAGTTCCAGGGGCTGCCGCGTAGAGTCATCGCCGGCATTCGCCGCGGCCACCGCGTCTGCAAGAACACGTCTGTCGTCGACATGCGCAATCTGATCAAGTGCGGGCAGATCCCCCACGTTGGCGACGCAGAACATATCCAGCAAGGCCGGGTTGGCGGCGGCAAATTTCAGAGAAGGATCAACGCTCCCGAGCCCAAATGGCGACAGTCGGGCAAACATGCCAAGCGGATCGCTCTTGCACGAATTCAACTCTTGATCGACCAATAAACCCATGTGCTCGGCGCCTGCATGCGGAATACAAACGGCAGCATCTGAGAATTGGATGAAGTTCCGATTAATGCCGGAGACTGAAGTTGAATCTGTTGTCTCCCGCATTTGTTGCATGCAGAGACGGACGAACTCAGACCTTCAGGCGGCCGAGGAATTGCGCGAACACCATGCCGCCTTCCGGCCAGGGGCCATGACCGGATTCGGTGTTGATGTGTCCCGACTGGCCCGCATCGACGAAGAGCGATCCCCAGGCATTCGCAATGTCTTCCGCGTGCTCGAAGCTGCCAAAGGAGTCGTTGCGGCTTGCCACCATTAAAGAAGGAAATGGAAGCGGGTCGCGCGGATAGGGGCCGAATGTCATCAGGTGTTTTGGTCGAATGGCGGGATTGGCAACGTCGGGGGGAGCGACGAGAAAGGCGCCGACGATCTTGTGGCCCACCGTCGGCACCGCATGGATCGCCGTCGCGACGCCGAGCGAATGGGCGACGATCACCACCGGCTTCTCCGCCGCCTCGACTTCTTCGACGACGCGTCGCACCCAATCTTCCCGCACCGGCTTGGACCACTCGGCCTGCTCGACGCGACGCGCGGTCGAAAGCTTCGCCTGCCACCGGCTTTGCCAGTGTCCAGGCCCGGAGTTCGTGTAGCCGGGTATGATGAGAATATCTGCTTCAGACGCTTTCATAATGCAGCGATGTGCGTTCGCAATGCCCTGGAGTCAAGGGGCAGGACAACCCGGTTCAACGATGTTATGGTTTAGCGACATCTAAAAGACCTCCGTGAGGCGGCCCATGGTTTGCCCACGGCGGCCCTGACGGCTCAACCGGCAAGGAGGACTGAGTATGGCCACATTTCACGTGATGTCGGGCGCACAACAGGGAGCCGCCCAGCCCGTGGTCCGCAAGATCAGCATCGGCGAGGTCTGGGACGCGTTCTGGCTGGGTTTTGACGACTTTCGAGAAAAGCCGTCGCACTACGTTTTCCTCTGCCTGATATTTCCGATATCCGGCTTGGCCCTCATCACCTGGAGTTCCGGGGCCAATCTCCTGCCGATCATCTTCCCGCTGATGGCCGGGTTCGCGCTGCTCGGGCCTGTCCTTGCGTTGGGCCTCTATGAAGTCAGCCGCCGCCGAGAAGCCGGTCTCGACAGTTCCTGGCAGCACGCGCTCGAGGTCCGGGATTCCCCCGCCCTGCCGGCCATCCTGGCGGTCGGCGCCTTACTGCTCGCGCTGTTCATTACCTGGATCCTCGTTGCGCAGTACCTCTACGCGAGCCTCTTCGGCCCAGAGCCGCCGACCTCGTATTCGGTCTTTCTGTCCCAGATCTTCGGCACCACCGCGGGATGGACGCTGATCGTCCTCGGCAATCTCATTGGCTTCTGTTTTGCGGTTATTGTTCTCGCGATGACGGTCGTGGCCTTTCCGCTGCTGCTCGATCGCGACGTCGGTGCGGTATCCGCCTTGGAAACCTCGCTTCGCGCGACCATGACCAACCCCATCCCGGTCGCCTTCTGGGGACTGATCGTCGCCATCTGCCTGTTCATCGGCACGATCCCGGTCTTCGCCGGTCTCGCCGTCATGATGCCGATCCTCGGCCACGCCACCTGGCATCTGTATCGCAAGCTGGTCGTCGCCGAAAAGTGACCTAGCTTGGCCTGCCATGCCGCGTCCTGGGATGGACGATGGAGATTGCCGTCGTCCATTTCGAGACCGTCTGCGTGCCGGCCAACGCGAGAGAGTGGTCGCTAACAGGAAAATTGCGCACCACCGACCCGGGTAAATGGGGTCCGATGGCGACCGCTTCAGGCCTTGCCTTCCCCGCCATAGAGGCTTGCAAGCACGAGCGCGGCGATCGCACTCAGGATCATCACATCGAACCAGGCGAAATAAGAGAAAAACGTTGCCATCACACTATCCTCCCCGATCGTGAAACGACACTGAGAAGAGTGTGTTCCCTTCGCGCGATGATTGCAACGGCCATTTCTCCCGACAAAACCGCGGGATAGCGTAGCGCTGACCACTGGCCTTACGTAACCGAACCGCCAAAGCAGGCGATGAATGGCGCGGCGAAGCAATTCTCAACGCACCATCCCGAAAACGATCCGCAGGCAGCCCGCACGCGGAAAAGAAAAAGCCGGGACAATGTCCCGGCTTCTTCGTCTTTGAGCTAGTTTCCGAACCACCACCGCTCGCATTCGCATCGACGGATGCGACGATGAAGTGGCAGCCGATCGAGGGCTTAGTTGACGGCCTTGTCGACCAGCTTGTTCTTGCCGATCCAGGGCATCATGCCGCGCAGTTTGGCGCCGACTTCCTCGATCTGGTGCGAGTCGTTGTTGCGGCGAATGCCCTTGAAGCGTGCGCCGCCAGCCTTCCATTCCTGCATCCACTCGGAGGTGAACTTGCCGGTCTGGATGTCCTTCAGGACGCGCTTCATTTCGGCCTTCGTCTCGGCGGTGATGATGCGCGGGCCGGAGACGTATTCGCCCCACTCTGCGGTGTTGGAGATCGAGTAGTTCATGTTGGCGATGCCGCCTTCATAGATCAGGTCGACGATCAGCTTCACTTCGTGCAGGCACTCGAAATAGGCCATTTCCGGTGCGTAGCCGGCCTCGACCAGCGTTTCGAAGCCGGCACGGATCAGTTCGACCAGACCGCCGCAGAGAACGACCTGCTCGCCGAACAGATCGGTTTCGCACTCTTCCTTGAAGTTGGTCTCGATGATACCCGAACGGCCGCCGCCGACGCCGCAGGCGTAGGAGAGCGCGAGGTCGAGGGCGTTGCCCGAAGCGTTCTGGTGAACGGCGACGAGGCAGGGAACGCCGCCGCCCTTCTGGTATTCGCCGCGAACCGTGTGGCCCGGGCCCTTCGGCGCGATCATGACGACGTCGACCGAAGCCTTCGGCTCGATCAGGCCGAAGTGGACGTTGAGGCCGTGGGCAAAGGCAATGGCGGCGCCGTCGCGGATGTTGCCGGCGATGTCGGCCTTGTAGATGTCGGCCTGCAGTTCGTCCGGGGTCGCCATCATCAAAAGGTCGGCCCACTTGGCGGCTTCGGCAACCGTCATGACCTTGAAGCCGTCGGCTTCGGCCTTCTTGATGGTCGGCGAGCCGGCCTTGAGCGCGATCACGACGCCCTTGGCGCCGGAGTCCTTCAGGTTCAGCGCGTGGGCGCGGCCCTGCGAGCCGTAGCCGACGATGGCGACGTTCTTGGCCTTGATGAGGTTGAGATCGGCATCACGATCATAATAGACGCGCATTGATGTTTCCTTCCCTTGCTTGTCCGTTTTCCTCGAGCGAACGCCCTACGCGTCCGCCATTGCTTCCACGCCGTAGAGAGCGAGGAAGGACGTCACCGCCCGATCCGCCCGCCCGGCGAATTCCTTTTCAAGTGTCTTCGGGTCCTCACCGAGCAACATGCGCAGATGCGCGTCGGTAACGATCAGTCCATACAGCGTGCCGTAGGCCGCGTCGGCATCATCGAAGGACAGCAGCCCCGCCGTGCGCCCGGCCTCCAGCAGCATCGCCGCCCGACGCCCGATCTGGCGCCGGCCACGCTCCTCCAGCAGGCGCCCGAGCGTCGGCGCGCCGCGACCGGTTCCGCCACGGTTCGTCTTGCCCACCGTCTGGCCGATCGCCAGCCGGTTCAACGCCAGCGACACATCGCCGGACAGAACGTCGAGCAGATCATGCGCGAAGGCCGCCAGGTGCCGGCGCAAGCCGTCGGCAGTCAGCGCCTCGGCATCGACCTCGACGGTGCGGACCTTGCCCGCCTGATAGGAAATCATCGCCGACAGCAATCCGTCGCGGTCGCCGAACCATTTGTAGAGGCTTTCCTTGGAGCAATTGGCGGCGCGCGCAACGCCAGCCGTGGTCACGGCCTTCTCGCCGCCCTCGACGAGCAGATTGAGCGCGCTTTCGAGCACGGCATTCTGGCGGTCGGTCAAGCCGGCCCGCTCCCCTGTCCCCGCGCTCTTTTGGGCGATCTGCATGTGCCTATCCTTGCGTACCGTACGGTACGGTTCGGCATCGTTCTAGGCCATCTTGGCGCCGGCGGTCAACAGAAAATATTGCTCCCGCCGTTCGGCAAATCGTACCGGCCAATCGAGGAAAATCGCACACCGCAGCGGCATGAATGTGGTGAATTCAATGGAAGGCATCACGCCCCTCGCGACTCAGTCGGACGCGCTCGCGGTTTCGCAGCCATTCGCAGAGGCGCCGCCCGCCACTTGGAACCCCATCAAACACTTGGAGCTATCGCCTGATGGCGGCCACCCGACCTCCGGGACGCAGGTGATTCTGAAACGCGAACACAGGATTCCGTCCAGAAAATCGCAAAAAGAAGAGCATGAATCACAACATGCACAGATCGTCTCAACCGTTTGAACTGAAACAAAATTCCCTGAATTCGGCCCAAAAACATATATTCGCGCATCATTTTTCTCTTCCCAAGACATTTCATCTCGATAGAATTGGTGAGGCCACCGCGCGATTGCGAGTTCGAAATCGTGCGGCGCCGCTGCAGGAGTACGCAGCCAACCCCGACGCCAAGGAGACAGAAAATGCTAAATTTCCTGCCGGACCTTCACGAAGGACACGCTCCCATCACCCTGCAACACCTGTTTCGCGATGCCATCGACGCCTTCGTCGACTGGAAGGTTGGCGAGGCCGAGCCATATGTAATGCACGATGGCATGCTGGTACCGATCAATACGGTTTTCGACGCCTTGCGCGACTGCACCGACATCGTCCCCAAGACCGTCAGGGAAATGGTGACCGAGCGACTGACCAAACCCTGGGACGGCGAAGGCCCGCTGGATGCAATGAGTTTCTCCACCGCTGCGCGCGTGATGGGTGTCCTGATCCGCAAACGCCGCCTTCAGGAGGGACTGAACGAGACGGTCTTCGTGACAAGTGAGCGCCGCGCCGCGCCGCCACTTCACTAACGATCCGCACACTCCCGGGCCCCCCCGCGCACGCTGGCGCGGCGGTGGCCTTTTCCGTTTCGACGGGAGGGGAACCGATCCGCGATGCGCCCAAAGTATGCAAAGTGTCGACGATCAAAGCACTTTTCGGACTCATCTTGACCTTTACAGTAAAACCCCCTATGTGACGGCGATCGAGATTTGAACGACGACTTTTGCTTTTGCGCTCTCGGCGCTGTTGACGAACTTCCCCTTCAAATTCGACCAAGCTGGATCATCGGTCGGTTTGGCCGGTTATCCGATAATGATTTGCCGAGGAAAGGTTTCGTCATGGCAACTGGTACTGTCAAATGGTTCAACACCACCAAGGGTTACGGCTTCATCGCTCCCGATAGCGGCGAGCCGGATGTATTCGTGCACATTTCTGCTGTTCAGCGTGCAGGCCTCGCAGGCCTGAACGACGGCCAGAAGGTAAGCTACGAGCTCGTCCGCGACCGCAAGTCGGGCAAGATGTCTGCTGACCAGCTGGAAGCAGCCTAAGCACCCTTGAGGTGATTTCCGCCGTTGACCACGGATGTACTGGCAGCGGCAGGAAAGATGGAAGGCCGGATTTTTCCGGCCTTTTTTGTTGCCTGTTTTCCGGCCTGAAGCATGTCTCCCGAAAGTGGGAACCGGTTTCGGGACAAAGACATGCAAAAGAACAGGTGGCGCAGCTATCTCGCGTAGCCGACGGGAACCGCGTTTCCGCTTTTGAGCACCTCCATCGAGATCGACGCCGACACGTCGAACAGTTCGACCTTCCGCACGATCTCCTTGTAGATGACATCATAGTGCTCGACCCGCGGCAGGACGATCTTCAGGATGTAGTCGTAGTTGCCGGTCAGCCGGTGCGCCTCGACGATTTCGGCAATGCCGCTGATGGCCTTGCGAAAGAGCTCGATCCACTCGTCGCTATGGTGCGCCGTCTTGATCAACGCAAAGACCGTCGTCGGCACCCCCATCTTCTCGCGGTCGAGAACGGCAACGCGTCCCATGATATGACCGCTCTCCTCGAGCTTCTGGATGCGCCGCGCGCAAGCCGACAGCGACAGGTTCACCCGCTCGGCCAGTTCCGCGACCGGAACACCGGCATCCGCCTGCAGCAACGACAGAATCTTCGTGTCACGTTCGTCGAGAATCATGCGTTCAGCTCCGACTGGAATCGATGTATGCGCGAATAATTCGCGCATATGATCATGCCCGCAACAAAAATGATGCATAGCGGTCTAGATTGGCGCCGCATTTCGCGAACAATTGCCGCCGCGCCCGTTGCATATTGCCTCCATCATCCTTTGGACAGTGAGGGGCAGGACATATGAAGACGATCGGTCTCATCGGCGGCATGAGTTTCGAGAGCACGGCGGTCTACTACCGCATGATCAACGAGGCCGTGCGCGAACGGCGCGGCGCGCTGCACTCCGCTGAGATCGTCCTCCATTCCGTCGATTTCCAGGGTATCGTCGACTTGCAGAAGGCGGGCCGATGGGACCTCGCCGGTGAACGCCTCGGTAGCGTCGCCAAGGGCCTTGAGAACGCCGGGGCGGGTTGCGCGCTGATCTGCACCAACACGATGCATCTCGTCGCCGACACCGTTCAATCCGCCGTAAATGTCCCGGTCATCAACATCATCGACGAGACCGCGAATGCGCTGAAGGCGGCCGGCAAGCAGCGGCCCCTGTTGCTTGCAACCCGCTACACGATGGAGCACGGCTTCTATACGGAGCAGATGGCTCGAAATGGCCTCTGCGCCATCGTGCCGGAAGCCGACGATCGTGCAATTGTCCACGACGTGATCTTTCAGGAGCTTTGCGCCGGCCGGATCCTGGACGAGTCACGAGATCGGCTGCTCGGGATCATCGAAAAGGCCAAAATCGATGGCGCCGACAGCGTCATTCTGGGCTGCACCGAGATCTGCCTTATCCTGGATCCCGACAACCTTCCCCTGCCCGGCTTCGATTCCACCGCAATCCACGCCGCCGCCGCGGTTGACTTTGCCCTCGGCGGAGCGATCCGTACGCACCCGACATTGGCGGCCTGACGCCACGACTGCGTTTGTCTTTGACTATAAAGGCTGAAGTGCCGACCGGGCAGTAATCGGCCAAACCGATTTTGCCAGTCGGCTGCGCGGGTGCGGGCCGCGTCCCAGTCGTCACAGAGCTGCGCGCCCCTGATCAGCACGTAATCCGCAGGTCAGCCTGCTCAGACATTCTGCCCGCAAGCGCGACGGAAGCGGCGCACCGTTTCCGCCATGCCGTACATCAGCGCATCCGCGGTCAGGCCGTGTCCGATGGAGACCTCGGCAAGTGCGGGGATGCGCGCGACCAGCGCGGGGAGGTTGGCGACGGTCAGGTCGTGGCCGGCATTGACGTCGAGGCCGAGATCGAGGGCAATCTCAGCAGTCTGCCCCAGCGTCTCCGCCACTCTCGCCGCTTGCGCCGGGTCATCATAGCAGCCGCCATAAGGCCCGGTGTAGAGCTCTATGCGATCGGCGCCAACGTCCTTGGCAATCTTCAATGCCTCGCGATCCGGATCGCCATCGGCAAACAGCGAGACCCGCAGCCCAAGCTGCTTGACGCGGCCGATCACTTTCTCCAGCAGCGCACGATCCTTGCGGAAGTCCCAGCCATGATCGGATGTCGCCTGCGACGGATCATCCGGAACCAATGTTACCTGTTCCGGTCGATGCTCTTCGACCAGGCGTAGGAAACCCTCCTCCGGAAAGCCCTCCATGTTGAATTCGGCACCGGGGAAGGAACCGTCGATCAAGGTCCGGATCGGAGCGAGGTCGGAAAAGCGGATGTGGCGCTGGTCGGG
This sequence comes from Mycoplana sp. 10N416, assembly GCF_056394765.1. Classification (NCBI taxonomy): domain Bacteria; kingdom Pseudomonadati; phylum Pseudomonadota; class Alphaproteobacteria; order Hyphomicrobiales; family Rhizobiaceae; genus Mycoplana; species Mycoplana sp. 10N416. Next base: position 158,483 of record NZ_JBFTIM010000006.1, read on the forward strand.
CCGCGGGTGCACCGTCAGCCCGCTGGCACCGGCTTCAAGAGCGATGCGACCCAGACCCGTGACACTGGGCCACGGCAGGTCGCGCCGGTTGCGGAGCATTGCGATCGCGTTCAGATTGACCGACAGTTTCGCAGCCATGACAGCACCTTCCTAGTTCTCGGAGGAAAGGTCTAGCCTGTTGTTTCCTTTCGTTCAATCCGCGTTTATCCGGTATTGAGCACTCGCGGATGGATTGGCGCGTTCAATCGCTCTCCACACCCAACCGCAGCACGGCAGCAACACTGAGTTGCTTTTTGATGATCTGCGACCAGACAACAACTTGCGCGCTCGGAAGTTTCACCGATAGGTTCGGCACAAAGATACGTACCTATCAACTCGCTAATGAATGACGACGAATGAGCAGCAACATGGTCGCAGCGGCAAAATCGCGGTGAAAGGCTCGGAAGCATCCGCCGAGACGGTTAAAGCCTGCGTGAAAGACATCCTTGCAAGCCGGGTGTTTTCACGGTCTGGACGGCTGCGCGCTTTCCTGCAGTATGTGGTCGAAAGCGAATTGGCGGGCAAGGCCGGCCAGCTCAAGGGGTATACGATCGGCGTCGACGTCTTCGGACGCCCGACCGGTTTTGATTCGGGCAGCGACCCGATCGTGCGCGTCCAGGCAGGCAAGCTCAGAAAGCTGCTCGAGGAATACTACGCGGACGAAGGAGCAAACGCACCGCTACGCATTCGTATTCCGACCGGCAGCTATGTTCCCGAATACGAAATAGTGGCGGCGAGCAGCGAGGAGCCCGCAAAACCGGAACCGGTGAACGCCGCGTCCGACCGGCCCGGGAAACAAAGGAGCTGGCGCCACGGCAAGCCCGCACCGGTCTCATCGCATCTCGCGCTTCTGACACTGTTGCCCTTGTTCGTCCTCGCGCCGGCGACCTACCCGAGGACCGCACTCACCACGATTGCAGATGCCAAATTTTCGATCGAAGCAACAAGTGCCGAATCCGACCGCGGCACCGCATTGCCAACTCTGCGGATCGAATCCTGCCCGCATGGGGGCACTAAGTGCCGCGAATTCGCCGAGGCGATAGCAAACGCGGCTGGCTACTACCGGACGATTCGCTTGGAACCAGATGCCGCCGACGATCGGCCAGGTCCGCTCTTCTACACCCTTCGCCTCGAAGCCGGCAGCAAGCGCGACGCCGTCTTTGCGCGCCTTGTGCATGACGAGAGCGGCGCAACGATACACGCGGAGCATTTTCCTGCCGGGGAGCTGGATGACAAGATCGGGGCTGCCTATGAAGCCGTCTCGTTTGCCGGCCGAATTCTTGCCGCGAACGGCCGGATCTATCAGCATGCGGCTCAATCGGGCACCGTCAACGGCTTGATGACCTGCCTGCAGGAGGAAGCCCGGCAACGCTCGTCTGATGGCGTCCCTGCCTCCTGCCGCCCCTCGCCTGGCCTTGATACCTCGTCGGCTCCCCTGCCCGCCGCAAGCCGTGTCGGCCATCCGCGCCAGGAGTACAGGACAACATCCGTTTCCGCACGCACCGATAACCATATGCCGAGTCGGATGCACCCCTAGATATAGGGGTATGAAAGCGTGCGCGCAGCGGTTAGTCTTTTCACATCCTGCAATACGGGCCCACGTCAACGGTGACGGCTGCCCTCGCGAGCGGGATGGAAAATCGAATTTCGATCGGGGACTTGTCGAATGCTTCGGCTCAGCAAGCGGTACCTCGATCCTGTAAGGCAGACGGGGATATCGATGCTGGCATTTAGCCAAGGTGGTTTTCATGATCTCGCGTGAGTCACGAAAAAGCACGACGCCAGGTGGCCGTGCTATCCGCTTTCTGCCTGCTGCCCCCCTGCCGGACAATCTCCCGGAGGGCCGGCTTGCGATCGCCGACATGGCGAACGCCTTCGGCGTCACCCACCGCACGCTGCATTTCTACGAGGAGAAGGGCCTGCTGACCGCCATGCGCGTCGGCCCGATGCGCGTCTACGGACCGGAAGAGATCCAGCAGATGGCGCTGGTCAATACCTGCCGCGAGACCGGCATGCCCGTAGCAGCCATTCAGGAAATGCTCGAGGCGCTTTGCGATGCCGGTTGCCAGCAAGAGGCCGACAGGATTTTTCGCGACGCGATGATCGCGCGCAAGCGGGAACTGACAGCGCAGCAATCCACCATTCGCCGCCAGATGCAGCAGATCAGCGAACTGCTCGATTTCGGCGCCGGACAGGAGAGCGGATCAAACGACACGGGCCAGCACGAAGCGCTGTCCGACGTTGAACTGCGTTGTCTGACCCTGATGGCCGAAGGCTATCCGACCACCCGCATCGCTCGCGCGCTCGAGGTCGAGGCCGGCCAGGTGCAGGCGATGGAGAAGGACATCATTCGCAGGTTCGACAGCAACAATCGCTTTCAAGCCGTCGCCAAGGCCGTTCTGCTCGGCGTCATCGGCAACTAGCGGTCGCCGGAACGCCGTATCGGCTGCCCGTCGGAAGCGCTGCCTGCCGGGGGCATCGTCGACAGTCTTGGTCCGCGCGCCGCGTTTCAGGTCTTTGGTCCCGAAACCCGTTCGCACCTTCGGCAGACATGCTTCAGCGAACGATGGTCAGGGTTTCCGCCGCGCGGGTGATCGCAGTATAGAGCCAGCGCTCGCGCGTGTCGCGGAAGGCCCAGCTCTCGTCGAACAGCACGACATCGTTCCACTGCGAGCCCTGCGCCTTGTGCACGGTCAGGGCATAGCCGTAGTCGAACTCGTCGTAGCGCTTGCGCGTCGACCAGGGAATCTCTCCCTCGCCATTCTCGAAGGCCGCCTTCAGGAGCTTGATCTTCGCAGCGCCCCTGTCCATGTCGTCGTCTTCGGGACGGATCATCAGGTTGATCCCGGGCTTCACCGTCTCCTTCGACGAGGTCATGACCTGCCACAGCGAGCCGTTGAGCAGGCCCTTGGCGGGATCGTTGCGCAGGCAGACGAGCTTGTCGCCCGATTGCGGGTACTCGGTGGAAAACCCCTTCAGCTCGCGCAGCCGCGTGTTGTAGCGCCGCCGCGTCTTGTTGGTGCCGACGAGCACCTGGTCGGCGTCGAGCACGAGCTCCTGCGTCACCTCGCCCTTCGAAATGACCTTCGCCGTGCCCCAGTCGCCATGCATGATCTCCTTGCCCTCGCGAACATGCATCGCGAGCTGGATGATCGGGTTGTCGCGGGCCTGGCGGTGAATGTCGGTGAGCAGATAGTCGGGCTCTTCGTTCGTAAAGAAACCGCCCCCCGAGACCGGCGGTAGCTGGCCGGGATCCCCGAGAACGAGGATCGGCGTGCCGAAGCTCATCAGGTCCTTGCCGAGGGCCTCGTCCACCATCGAGCACTCGTCGACGATGATCAGTGCGGCCTTGGCGACCGGCGACTGCCGGTTGATGGAGAACATCGGCGCGATCGAGGTCTTGCCGGTTTCCTCGTCGGAGACCTCCTCCTCGCCACGCGGCCGGTAGATCAGCGAATGGATGGTGCGGGCGTTGCTGGCGCCCTTCGAGCGCAGCACCTGCGCGGCCTTGCCGGTGAAGGCGGCAAACAGCACGTCGCCGTCCACGTGCTCGGCAAAGTGCCGCGCTAACGTGGTCTTTCCGGTACCGGCATAGCCGAACAGCCGGAACAGCGGCGAGCGGCCTTCCTTCAGCCATCGCGAGACTGCCTTGAGCGCCTCGTCCTGTTGCGGTGCGAATTCCATGGCCGGGACTTGGCAGGATTCGGACCCTCGATGCAAGGAAAACAGCGCCTCTCGCCGAAAGATCGGCGCTGGCGCAGCCTTTGCGGATCTTCCGCATGCGCCGCGCGGGCTTCTCAACGGCGTGAAATAGCTCTGGCGCGGCATCCAGCTTCGCAATATGTACGCCACATGAGCCGCCGCCCGGACAGCGCGCCGTGAGCGCCCCTTCTCCTTCCGAGACAATCGAGGTCTCCGGCTTCGGGCGTCTTTCCGCGATGGCGCAGTGGCTGCTGCTGCTCGTCCTGTCCTTGCCACTTACCGCCTTCCTGTACCTCGTCGAACTTCCGGCGGGCCTGTTGATGGGGCCACTGCTGGCCGGCATGATCGTCGGCATGAACGGCGGGACGATCCGTCTGCCGGGCAGCTTCTTCTTCCTGGTCCAGATCGTGCTCGCCATGATGATTGCCGGCATGGTGTCGCCGAGCCTCGTCGACACCTTCATCGTGCGCTGGCCGCTGTTTCTGGCGATCGTTCTTTCGGTCATCTTCATGAGCACGCTGTGCGGCTGGATGATCACCCGTACAGGGGTCCTGCCCGGAACAACCGCAATCTGGGGCTCGTCGGCCGGCGCTGCCTCGACCATGCTTTTGATGGCAGGGGCCTATGGCGCCGACGTCCGGCTGGTCGCCTTCATGCAGTATATGCGGGTGGCGTTCGTCGCGACGCTCGCAACCCTGATCGCGCATTTTGGCGGGCATCAGGCGATCGCCGATCAGCAGGCGGCATTCTTCGGCCCGTTCGACATGAAAAACTTCGGACTGACGCTTGCGGTCGGCATCATCTGCGGCTTTGCCGGACGTCACCTGCGGATCCCGGCAGGAGCGTTCCTGGCACCCTTCGCCGTCGGCTCGGCACTCAGCCTCACCGGTGCGCTTGCCGTCGACCTGCCGCAATGGCTGCTGGCGATCTCCTTCGCCCTGCTCGGCTGGAACATCGGCCTCGGCTTCACGCGGCAGATCCTTCGCCACGCCCGCCGCGCACTTGTGCCGACCATCCTCTCCATCGTCGCGCTGCTGACTTTCTCCGGCCTGCTGGCCATGCTGCTCGTCTGGGTGCTCGGCATCGACCCGATGACCGCTTACCTGGCGACAAGCCCGGGTGGGCTGGATTCGATTGCCGTGATCGCCGCTTCCAGCAATGTCGACATCTCTTTCGTCATGGCACTGCAGACGGCACGGCTGGTGATCATCACTCTGATCGGTCCTGTCATCGCCCGCTTCGTCGCCGACCGCGCCTAGCTGGAGCAGCACTGGCGTTTCACATCGCCTGCCCTTTTCTCCACCTGGGCGGGAATATCACGTGGCCTCCCGGTGTCTCATGGCTGTTCCCCGCAGTGACGGGCCAGATCCACGCGACACAGGAAACTAGTGAGATGAAAACACTCCCCCTCGCGATTGCCGCTTTCGCCGTTGCCGCCACGGCAGCCTTTGCCGCAGCTCCCGTCAAGACCGTAAAGACGGATAAAGGCGAGGTGCTTGCCGGAGAGAACGGCATGACGCTCTATGTCTACAAGGACGACACCAAGGGCATGTCGAACTGCTATGAGAAGTGCGCCGTCAATTGGCCGCCGCTCAAGGCCGAAGCCAATGCGGCAGCCGAGGGTGTCTACACCGTCATCGATCGCAAGGACGGCACGAAACAGTGGGCAAAGGACGGCATGCCGCTCTATTATTGGATCAAGGACAAGAAGGAAGGCGACGCCACCGGCGACGGTGTGGGAGGCAAGTGGAATGCCGCAAGGCCCTGACTTCACAAGCGGGTTCGGCACGGACGAAAACAGCGAACTGATGGGGACCGGCGCCGCGGCGCCGGCCACCTTCGAGAGCGCCCTGCTCGCGCTCATACCGGGCTTGCGGCGCTACTCGCACAGTCTGTCGCGTTCGGACGCCGACGGTGAGGACCTGCTGCAGGATTGTGTCGAGACGGCATTGACCCGCCGCGCGCAATGGCGCGGCACCAATCTTCGTGGCTGGGCCTTCACCATCATGACAAATCTCTATCGCAACCGACATCGCCAGGCGATCCGCCGGCCGACCGCTGCGATAGAGGATGCCGAGCAGGTTGCCCAACCCGACCAGATCGGCGATCCGTTGGAGCGCGCACGCATCCGTGCCGCGCTGGAGACGCTGTCATCGGATTACCGCACGACCCTGATGCTGGTCGTGGTCGAAGGCTACAGCTATCAGGAAACGGCTGACCTGCTGGCAATCCCGATCGGAACCGTCATGTCGCGGCTGTCGCGGGCCCGGCATCAACTCACCGAGCGGCTGGCGAAGGACAACATCGTCGCCCTCAGGAGACCTAAATGAGCGAAGCAAAGAGCATGGTGGCGGAAAACGAGTTGCACGCCTATGTGGACGGCCTGCTGAACGAGGAACGCCGCGCCGATGTCGAGGCCTGGCTTGACCTCCACCCCCAGGATGCCGAGCGGGTCGCAAGCTGGTCCATGCAGAACGAACGCATTCGCGACGCGTTTTCAACCGATTTTGTTTCGCATGGCGACGACCGGCGGATGTTGCAGCCGAAGCGCCCGGCCGTCCTGGCGCGCTTGCTGCGCCCGACGGCGGCAGCAGCCGCTGCCTTGCTCATCTTCGCCGGGGGTTACCAAGCTGGCCGCCTGCAGATACCGGACATATCCACCGCACCGGCCCCAGCGACCGCCGGCTTTCCCAGCGAAGCGCGCTCCGCCTTCCTGATCTACACGAGCGAAGTCCGTCATCCCGTCGAGGTCGGTGCCGATCAACAGGAGCATCTTGCCGCCTGGCTCGGCAAGCGCCTCGACTATCGCCTGCGTCTGCCGGACCTCTCGACGCTCGGCTACAGCCTCGTCGGCGGACGGCTTGTGCCGGTGGGCGGCAAGGCCGGTGCGCTGCTCATGTACCAGAATGCCAACGGTCAGCGGCTGACGATGATGATCGGCCGCAACGCCGAGAACCGTGAAACGAGCTTCCGTCTCGATGCGGAAGGACCCGTGCGCACCTTCTACTGGATCGACGGGCCTGTCGGTTATGCCGTCACGGGCGAGATCTCGGCTGACGCGCTTCGCGCGGTCGCCGACGAATGCTACCGGCAGATGGAGGAGGCGTGAAAGCGCTGCCAGCCTAGCGGAGCATCGGCCAGAGACTTGCGACCAGAAGCAGCGCCATCGACACGTTGAAAGCCTTCAGTCTGGCCGGTACCGACAGCCATTCGCGCAACGCCGAGCCGAACCCGGCCCAGGTCGAAACACTCGGGACGTTGACGAGCGCAAAGGCCACGCCAACGAGAAGCACGCTCGCCGTGTAGTTGGCCGGCATCGTGTAGGTCGCCATGGCTGACACCGCCATCACCCAGGCCTTGGGATTGACCCACTGGAAGGCGGCGGCCTCGAGGAAGGTCATCGGCCGCCCGCCTGCCTTCCCTTCGCTCAATGTATCGGAGGTCGCGATCTTCCAGGCGATCCAGACAAGATAGGCACCGCCAAGGAATTTCAGCGCCGTATAAAGCAACGGCACGGAATCCAGGATCGCGCCGAGCCCGAACCCCACCGCCAGCAGCAGCGACAGGAAGCCGGCGCCGATGCCGATCATGTGCGGAATGGTGCGCATGAAACCGAAATTCACGCCGGAGGCGAACAGCATCATGTTGTTCGGGCCGGGGGTTATCGATGTGGTGAAGGCGAAGACGACGAGTGCGAGAAAGATTTCGATCGGCAAGGCGCCCTCCAGGCGCAGTTTCGGACATATCTTTTGATAGGGCATGCAAATGGCAACACCAGACAAATCTTGTCATACTGGCATTCGTTGAGTTGATGAATCGCCGTTAGGAGTTTCGAATGAACAGCTTGCCGGAAGCAGCCTTTCCCGATGGACGCCGTGTCGCAGCCCTCGGCCAGGGAACGTGGCACATGGGCGAAAGCCGCGCCTCGGCTTCAGACGAGGTTCGCGCGCTTCAGATCGGCATCGATCACGGCATGACGCTGATCGACACCGCCGAGATGTATGCCGATGGCGGCGCCGAGACCGTTGTCGGCGAAGCGATCAAGGGGCGGCGCGACACGGTCTTCCTTGTCAGCAAGGTATTGCCCTCGAATGCCAGCCGCAGCGGCACGATCGCCGCCTGTGAGGCCAGCCTGAAGCGACTCGGCACCGACCGGATCGACCTCTATCTTCTGCACTGGCGCGGGCGCTATCGGCTTGCGGAGACAGTCGCGGCTTTCGAAGAACTCAGGGCAACCGGCAAGATCGGTGCCTGGGGCGTGTCGAACTTCGACGTTGACGACATGGAAGAGCTGCTTGCGGTGCCGGGCGGCGGCAATGTCGCCACGAACCAGGTACTCTACAACCTCGCCCGCCGCGGCATCGAGTTCGATCTGCTCCCCTGGAGCGATCGCCGCGGGATTCCGACCATGGCCTACTCACCGCTCGACGAAGGACGCCTGCTGCGTCATCCGACCCTTGCGCAGATTGCTGCCGCCCACGGTGCCACCGCCGCACAGGTCGCCCTCGCCTTCGTCCTGTCGCGCGACAACGTCGTCGCCATTCCGAAATCGGGATCGCCGGCGCGCGTCGAAGAAAACCGCAAGGCGGCCGACCTCAAGCTGACAGCCGAGGACGTCGCGGCGCTGGACGCCGCCTTCCCGCCTCCGCCAAGAAAGCGCCCGCTGGAAATGATTTAGGGCCGTTTCCGGCCCCAAATTCCTACATCCCCTGTGGGCCGCGGTTCATCGCCGCAATGCCGGTGCGGCAGACCTCGATCAGACCGAGCGGCTTCATGATGGCGATGAACTGATCGATCTTCGATACCTTGCCGGTGATCTCGAAGACGAAATGCTCGGTGTTGGCGTCGATGACGGATGCACGGAAGGCATCCGCCAGCCGCAGCGCCTCGACGCGGTGGTCGCCGGTGCCCGAAACCTTGACCAGTGCCAGTTCCCGCTCGAGCGGACGCTCGTGGCCGAGATCCTTGGCCCGCACCGTCAGGTCGACCACGCGGTGAACAGGCACGATGCGCTCGAGCTGTGCCTTGATCTGCTCGAGCACGTGCGGCGTGCCGCGCGTGACGATGGTGATGCGGGAGAGATGCGCCTGGTGCTCGGTCTCCGAGACCGTCAGGCTCTCGATGTTGTAGCCGCGGCCGGAGAAGAGGCCGATGACTCGGGCAAGCACGCCCGGCTCGTTGTCGACCAGCACCGAAAGCGTGTGGTTTTCGGAAACCTGGGTCTCGGCGGCGATGAAATAGGCCGAGCCGGTCGGCTGAAGATGTGCACTCATGATCGGTGTTCCTGCCTTTTCATCAAACCAGCTGGCGGCCCTTGGCGTCGATGGCGTTCGCCACCGCCTCGTCGGTCGCTTCGTCTGGCAACAGCATCTCGTTGTGCGCCTTGCCCGACGGGATCATCGGGAAGCAGTTGGCGAGGTTGGCGACGCGGCAGTCGAAGATCACCGGCTTCTTCACCGAGATCATCTCCTCGATAGCCCCGTCGAGGTCGCCCGGCTTTTCGCAACGCAGGCCGACCGCGCCATAGGCCTCGGCCAGCTTGACGAAGTCCGGCATCGCTTCCGTATAGGAATGCGACAGCCGGTTGCCGTGCAGAAGCTGCTGCCACTGGCGCACCATGCCCATGTACTGGTTGTTCAGGATGAAGATCTTGATCGGCGCCTCGTACTGGATCGCCGCCGACATCTCCTGGATGCACATCTGGATCGAGGCGTCACCGGCGATGTCGATGACGAGCGCGTCGGGATGGGCGATCTGCACGCCGAACGCCGCCGGCAGGCCGTAGCCCATCGTGCCGAGGCCGCCGGAGGTCATCCACCGGTTCGGCTGCTCGAAGCCGAAGAACTGCGCGGCCCACATCTGGTGCTGGCCGACCTCGGTGGTGATGTAGGTGTCGCGGTGCTTGGTCAGCTCATACAGGCGCTGGATCGCATATTGCGGCATGATGACATCGTCGCTCGGCTTGTAGGCCAGCGAGTTGCGCGCGCGCCACTTGGTGATCGACGCCCACCAGTCGGCCAGATGTCCCTTGCCGGGGGTCTGCGTGCCGGCACGCCACAGCCGGACCATGTCTTCCAGAACGCGGCCGACATCGCCCAGGATCGGCACGTCGACACGGACGTTCTTGTTGATCGAGGACGGGTCGATGTCGATGTGGATCTTCTTCGAGTTCGGAGAGAACGCGTTGAGGCGGCCGGTGATGCGGTCGTCGAAGCGGGCGCCGATGCAAAGCATGACGTCGCAGTCGTGCATCGCCATGTTCGCTTCATAGGTACCGTGCATGCCGAGCATGCCGAGCCAGTTCTTGCCCGAGGCCGGATAGGCGCCGAGGCCCATCAGCGTGGAGGTGATCGGAAAGCCCGTCAATTCAACCAGCTCGCGCAGGAGATGGGAGGCTTCCGGACCGGAATTGACGACGCCGCCGCCGGAATAGATTACTGGCCGCTTGGCGCCCTGCATCAGGGCTATGGCTTCGCGGATGCGGTCGAGATCGCCCTGGACTTTCGGCTGGTAGCTGTGCTGGGCCGGAACCATCGACGGCGCGACATAGGTGCCGGTGGCGAACTGGATGTCCTTCGGCACGTCGACGACGACCGGACCCGGACGGCCGCTCTGGGCGACGCGGAAGGCTTCATGGATGATCCGCGCCAGTTGGTTGACGTCCTTGACCAGCCAGTTGTGCTTGGTGCAGGGCCGCGTGATGCCGACCGTGTCGCATTCCTGGAAGGCGTCGGAGCCGATGAGTGAAGTCGGAACCTGGCCGGTGATGCAGACGAGCGGGATCGAGTCCATCAGCGCGTCCTGCAGCGGCGTGACGGCGTTCGTCGCACCCGGGCCGGAGGTGACGAGCATGACGCCCACCTTGCCGGTCGAGCGCGCATAGCCTTCAGCGGCGTGTCCCGCCCCCTGCTCGTGGCGCACGAGGATGTGCTGGATATCGTCCTGCTGGAAGATCTCATCGTAGATCGGCAGCACGGCGCCGCCGGGATAGCCGAAGATATGCTTGACGCCGTTGTCCTTCAGGGCCTGGAGGACGATTTCGGCGCCCGTCATCTGGTTTTCTGTTCCACTCATCCGAATGTTTCCGTCCGTTTCGGTTTTGAAAGTGTGATTAGCGAAATCGCGGGCATAAAAAAAGGCCCCTTTCGGAGCCTGCTTACTGCGCATGGGTGCTTTCGCCCGGTGGTTACACCACCTTGCCCATGCGCCGTCCCACCACGAGAATCTTGGTAACGATTGAATTCATGGGCCGGATTGATAACCGCTAAAGTGCAGACCGTCAACGCCCTTCAGCTCTTTCGCGTGCCCGCGACAGTTCGGCAACCCTTGATCGCCGGTCGCCACACTCCGCAACGCATTGTTAAGCGACCGCTATTATTCTCTGCCAAAAGCAAGGAGTCTTGCGTTGCGCAGCACTGATTATCAACGCTCGATCATCGCCGACGAACAGGACAGAAGAGACGGCGACGCCCCCGGCAACCGTCTCCTCGGGCGGGTCGTCGCCTGCGGCGGATCCCGCGCCACGATCAGCGCCGTTGCCGAGGCCGGCGAGACTGAGCTGACGGAACTCTGGTCCGTTGGCCGGCTCATTTCGATTGCCGTCGGAGAGAACCGGGTCGTCGCGCTGGTTTACGCGATGACCACGGACCAGCAGAGCTGGGCCGAGAACCGGGATACCGTGTTCCGGGTCGAGGTGGAGCTTCTGGGCGAGGTTCATGTTGATGCGGACGGTCGCGAGGAATTCTCCAGGGGCATCAGCAACTATCCCTATCTCGGTGCCATCGCCCATCGCATTCGCGCTACGGACCTGGCCAAGGTCTACGACACAGGACTCAATGACATCTGCGTCGTCGGCAAGCTGACCCAGGACGACACCCTCGACGCCACGATTCACATTCCGTCGATGCTGTCGAAGCACTTCGCGATCGTCGGGACCACGGGTGTCGGCAAGTCGACGGCCGTCACGCTCCTCCTGAACAAGGCGATCCAGGCCGACCCGAAACTGCGCGTCTTGATCCTCGACCCGCACAACGAATTCGCAGCCGCATTCCCCGATCATGCGGTCGTCATCGAGACCGACACGCTCGACCTGCCGTTCTGGCTGTTCCGACTGGAGGAATTCTCCGAGGTGATCTTCCGCGGCCGACCGGCTGCTCCGGAAGAAATGGACGCCCTGCGCGACCTTATCCCCGAGGCGAAGAAAGGTTTTCGCGGTTCGAGCGAACCCGGCCTGATGCGCCGCAACCAGGAGAAGAGCTCGATCACCGTCGACACGCCGGTTCCCTACCGCATTGCCGACCTTCTGGCGCTGATCGACGAACGCATCGGCAAGCTTGAGGGTCGTACGGAGAAGCCGTATCTGCGCTCGCTGAAAGTCAAGATCATGTCGGCGATCAACGACCCGCGCTTTCACTTCATGTTCTCCACAAACACGATCACCGACACGATCCTCGACACGATTGCACGCATCTTCCGTATTCCGGGCGAAGGCAAGCCAATCACAACCTTTCAGCTGGCCGGCATTCCATCGGAGGTTGTCAACTCGGTCGCCTCGGTGCTTTGCCGCATGGCCTTCGAGATCGGCCTCTGGAGCAATGGCGCGGTGCATATGCTGGTGGTTTGCGAGGAAGCGCACCGCTATGTGCCGGCTGACCCGACTCTCGGCTTCCTGCCGACGCGCCAGGCAATCGCGCGTATCGCCAAGGAAGGCCGCAAATACGGTGTGTCGCTCGGCATCATCACGCAGCGGCCCGGCGAACTGGATCCGACCATCCTGTCGCAGTGCTCGACCGTCTTCGCCATGCGCCTTGCCAACGATCACGACCAGGAAATCATCCGTTCGGCGATCCCGAATTCCTCATCGTCCACGACCAGTTTCATCTCGTCGATCGGCAATGGCGAAGCCATTGCATTCGGCGAGGCCGTATCCGTGCCGATGCGGATGAAATTCACCCGCATCCCGGAAAATCGACTGCCGAAGGCCAATGGCGCAAGCGTCAGGGCGACCGAGGACAATCCTCACTCCGTCGACCTGCGATCCATTATCGGCCGGATGCGGTCCGCTTCCGGGCCGGATATTTCAGCTTTTCAGGATTCTTACCGCGCGGCCGAAGGCGTCCCGGGTCGCCGGCAGCTTGAAACCGACTATGCGCCGTCCGCCCCGCACGCTGAGGCAGGCCATGCCATGCCCGACGATGATACCGTCGAAATCCAGCCCTACAGCCCCGACATGCTGCCTCGTTCGCCGGCCGGACCGTCGTCGGTTTCGGCACATGATCGGTTCGAAGCACTGCGGCGTGAACTGAACGCGGAAAACCGCGCGGAGAATCGGCCGACCGAACCTGCTGGTCCGTCGCCCCGTCCAGCGTTCGGCAACAGCGACACCGACATCCGTCGGGAAGGCTCGATCCGCGACCAGCTCCTGAAGAAGCCGCTAAGCAGCCTGCTTCGCAAATAGCAGCCTTCGAAACCTGCACGGTCGTACCGATTCTCAACAAGCCTTTGTCAAGGCAGGGCAAGACCGTCCGTCCGGATCCAGCTTTCATCCATCTGGTTGCGGAACCAGGTCATTTGCCGCTTGGCATATTGCCGGGTGGCGGCAGCCCCGCGCTCGATCACCTCGGCCTCACTCATCGTTCCCTCCAGATACGCTGCAATCTGCGACACCCCGATCGCCTTCATAACCGGCATCTCCGACGACAGATCGAGCGCCAGGAGCGCTCTTACCTCCTCCACCGCACCTGATTGCAGCATCCGTTGAAAGCGGTGATCGATGCGCTGGTGGAGGAGCTTTCGGTCCGGCAGGACCACCAGTTTCGTCGCGCGGGCCGGATCGATGACCGCAGGTCCCGCGGCAGCCTGAAATTCGCGGATCGAACGTCCGCTGACCTCGAAGATTTCCAGCGCGCGCAGGATACGTTGACCGTCAGCCGGCCGAATGGCCGCCGCTGACTCCGGGTCACGCTGCTGCAGCACATCGTGCAGCGCCGCCGGCCCTTCTTCCGCAAGTCTTGCCCGCAACGCTGCCCGCACCTCCGCCGGCACGGGTGGCATATCTGAAAGGCCGCCGGTCAGGGCCTTGAAATAGAGCCCCGTGCCACCGACGAAGACCGGGAGCTTGCCGCGACCGCGAAGTTCAGCCATGACCTCTGCGGCCTGCCGCAGCCACTCCCCGCTCGAATAGGCTTGGCCCGCCGGCACATGGCCATAGAGCCTGTGCTCTATGCCGCCCATCTCTTCCGGCTGCGGTCGGGCCGTCAGCACATTCAGCGTGTCGTAGACCTGCATGCTGTCGGCGTTGACCACCACCCCGCCATGATCTTGGGCAAGCCTCACGGCGAGCGCAGACTTGCCGCTCGCAGTCGGGCCGGTTATCAGGATCGCGTCGGTCTCAGCTTCAGGAATTCTCATCATGGCTCTCGTTGCCACGCTTATCGCCAATCCGTCAAATCCGGTTCTCTCGCCATCGATCGGCGAGCGGGCGGCGGATGCGGTGAACGCCTCCGGCCTATACTGGCTTGCCGACGGCGTCGCCTGCGACATCGCGTTGCGCGATGGTACCGATGCGGCGGCGGCACGCGAGAAACTGCATGCCCTCATCAGCGGCGCCCCGATCGATCTGGTGGTCCAGGAGGCCGAAACCCGGCGCAAGAAGCTTCTGATCGCCGACATGGACTCCACCATGATCGGCCAGGAATGCATCGATGAGCTCGCCGCCGAGGTCGGCCTGAAGGAGCGCGTCTCTGAGATCACCGCGCGGGCCATGAACGGCGAGATTGCATTCGAGCCGGCGTTGCGCGAGCGCGTGGCGCTTCTGAGGGGCTTGCCGCTTTCGGTCGTCGACGAGGTCATCGCAAAACGCATCACCCTTACCCCGGGCGGTCCGGAACTGATCGCCACGATGAAGGCCAATGGTCATTATACCGCGCTCGTCTCCGGCGGCTTCACCGTCTTTACCAGCCGCATCGCCGAGAGGCTCGGCTTCGATGAGAACCGCGCCAACACGCTACTCGAGGACGGCGGGCTCCTCACCGGCGAAGTCGCCGAACCGATCCTTGGCAAGCAGGCAAAGGTGGATGCGCTCATCCAGATCGCTGAACGCCTCGCGATTTCGACCGAAGACGCGATGGCCGTCGGCGATGGTGCAAACGATCTGGGAATGCTGCATGTGTCGGGTTCGGGCGTAGCGCTGCATGCCAAGCCGGCGGTGGCCGCGGAGGCAAGGATGCGGATCGACCACAGCGACCTGACGGCGCTGCTTTACATCCAGGGCTATCGCAAATCGGATTTCGTGATACCCGGGATGGCCAAATGAATGGCGTTATCGTCGAAACGCCGCGCCTGACGGTCCGGAACTGGATCGAAACAGACCGCGATCTCTTCCACGAGATCAACTCCGATCCAGAGGTCATGGCCTTTTTCCCGTTCCGTCGCAACCGGGCGCAGTCCGACGAACTGTTCGACCGGATCCGCCGCACGATCGATGACACCGGCTTCGGCTTTTTCGCGATCGCGCAGCGTGATGGCGACAAGCCAATCGGCTTTTGCGGTCTGGCGCGAACCGACCTGGAACCGCTGCTGCCGAACGGCACCGTCGAAATCGGCTGGCGCCTGGCGCGCCCGTTCTGGGGCCAGGGCTACGTCTCCGAAGCGGCAACCGCCCTGCTCGGCCATGGCTTTGACCAATGCGGGCTCGCCGAAATCGTTTCATTCGCCGTTTCGGACAACACCCGCTCGACCGCAGTCATGGCTCGCATCGGCATGGAACCCGAGCCATCACGCGACTTCGACCATCCGCGCGTTCCGGACAGCCACCCACGGCTTGTCCGCCATGTGCTGTACGCGATCACTGCCGACGAATGGCGCGCGCGGACGCCGATCACCAGCCGCGCCTAGGCCGTTCGCGCACCGTCTCGCACCGACCGGCCCACCTGAATCAAATCATGAAGGCGGTGAATCATCTTCACCGCCTTCATTCATAAACGCCTGATATTAAAGATAACTATTCGACCCGAACAGTGACGAAGCGCAGTGCACCGGTCTTGTCGGCAAGCATCAGAAGGGCGTTGCGGCGATCCTGAGACTTGAGTGCCGCGATGCGCTTGGTGACATCCTCGGGCGTAGTCACCGCCTCCTGCCCGATCTCGACGATCACGTCACCGGGCTGGATCTGTCGTTCTGCAGCCGCCGAACTCGGATCGACCGCGGTGATCGCCACCCCCTTCACCGCCTCCGCGACGCCGTAGGTCTTGCGCGTTGCCTCGTCCAGCGGGCTCAGCGTCATCCCGAGCACGACGGGAGCGGACTGCTTCTCGGCGTGTTGATCCGGGGCTTTCTCACCCTTCGGCTCGGTCGTTTCCACGCCCGATTGGGCAATCTTCTCGCCGTCCTCGAGGCGGCCGAGCGTGACCTTGACGTTGACTTCCTGGCCGTCACGGACGACCACGACGTCGACGGCCTTGCCGACCGGGCTCTCGGCCACGACGCGCGGCAGGTCGCGCATCTCATCGACGTCCTTGCCGTCGAAGCGGATGATCACGTCGCCGGTCTTGATGATACCGTTATCGACGGGACCACCCTTGATCACACCGGCGACCAGTGCGCCCTTTGCCTCCTTCATGCCGAGGCTTTCGGCAATGTCGTCCGTCACCGGTTGAATACGGACACCGAGCCAGCCGCGCCGTGTCTCCCCGAACTCCTTCAACTGCAAGATGACGTTCTCGGCCAGTTCCGTCGGAACCGAGAAGCCGATGCCGATCGATCCCCCGGACGGCGAGATGATCGCCGTGTTAACACCGATAACCTCGCCCTTCATGTTGAAGAGCGGTCCGCCGGAGTTGCCCCGGTTGATCGCCGCGTCGGTCTGGATGAAGTTGTCATAGGGACCGGCATTGATGTTGCGGCCACGGGCGGAAATGATGCCGACCGTTACAGATCCGCCGAGGCCGAACGGGTTGCCGATCGCCATCACCCAGTCGCCGATGCGCATTTTCCGGGAATCGCCGAAGGGCACGGCCACGAGCGGCGCCGCCGGCTCGACCTTGAGCAAGGCCAGGTCCGTCTTGGTGTCCACGCCCACCAGCTTCGCCTTCAGCTTCTTGCCGTCGGCGAAATTGACCTCGATATCGTCGGCGCCCTCGATCACATGGTTGTTGGTGACGATGAAACCGGCCGGGTCGATGACGAAACCGGAACCGAGCGAATTGACGGTACGCGGTCCGCCCTCGCCCTCCTGGCCCTTGAAGAACTCGTCGAAGAAGTCCTGGAACGGCGAGCCCTCCGGCACCTGCGGCATCGGTGTCTGGTCGTCTTCCTTCACGTTCTGCGAGGTCGAAATGTTGACGACGGCGTCGAGCAGCTTTTCCGCCAGATCAGCGACCGACTGTGGTCCTTCCGGCGCCTGAAGCGGAATTTGGGCGCCCTGTACCTGAATGTCAGCCTGCGCCTGGGCATACGCCTGCACGGGTCCAAGCCCTGTGCCTGCGACGAGCATCGAAAGCCCCGTCGCCAGCGCCCGCGCGCCGATTTGTCGTGACCTGATGCTCGCTACCATCTGCGCTGTCCTCTTGATTTCTTATAAACCATCTTCGCCACGGATGCGGCGGAATTTGGGATTCCGAATCCGGGCGGTCGGAACACCCACCCTGACCGGCATGGCCACTGTTGCCTCTTCATCCTGCATCCGGCAAGGGCCGAAGACTTCCGACGACCGCGCCTCCGGCTGCTATCCCCGGATCATCCAGACCAGGCCGACGCCGGCGACCAACGAGATGAGGCCAAAGAACCGGAGCTGCCCGTCAGGAATGCCTGGCAGCAATGCCGCCATCCGCTTCAAAGACGAAGGGGCCAGTGCGTACACCAGCCCCTCGATCACGAGAAAGAATGCAATTCCCGTCAGGAAATCCGCCATTCGAACGAACTCAGTTTCCTGTCGCGGTCGCGCCGCCCGTGGCCGGCTTGCCCGCCATATCCCCGAAGTAACGGAAGAACTCCGTATTCGGGTTCAGGACGAGCGTCGTATCGTTAGAGCCCAGGCTCTGACGATAGGCCTCCATCGAGCGATAAAAAGCGAAGAAGTCCGGATCCTTCGAAAAGGCCTCGCCGAACACCCGGTTCCGTTCGGCATCGCCCTGACCGCGGACGATTTCGGATTCGCGCCGGGCCTCGGCAAGAATCTCGACGACCTGGCGGTCGGCGATCGCTCGGCGGGCCTGACCCTGCTCGTTACCGCGGGCGCGGATCAGTTCGGCTTCCGCAAGGCGCTCGGCCTTCATGCGCTCGAACGTCTGCTGGGAAACCTCCTGCGTCAGGTCGGTCCGGCGAATGCGGACGTCCGTGACGGTCAAGCCGAGGTTTTCCGCATCGGGGGTCAGCTCGTTGCGAACTTCCCGCATCATCGATGCGCGCTCTTCGGAAAGAGCGGCCTCGAAGCCGCGCAGACCGTAGACCCGGCGAAGCGCCGAATCGAGACGGGTGCGAAGACGCGCTTCGGCGGCATCGCGGTCGGCTGAAACGGCCTCGCGGAACCGGCGCGGATCACTGATGTGGTAGACCACGAAGGCATCGACCTCGTAGAACTTGCCACCCGAAACCTGGACACGGATGTTATCGAGATCAAAGCGTAGCGCCTGGTCCGACACGTACTGGACTCTGTCAGCGTCCATGAAGGCGAAGGGCAGCTTGAAATAGATCCCCGGCTCCGACTTGACGGACTGGATTTCACCGAACCGGACGACGATCGCCTGCTGGCGCGCGTTGACGACGAAGACCGACGAGTAGGCCAGGAACAGGATGACGGCGAGGCCGACAAGGATGGCTGACAAACGGTTACCCATCACTGCGTGCCTCCGGCCTGGTGTTGCTGCGTCGTCTTGCCAAGCTCGTTGAGCGGCAGGAACGGAACGACACCCTGTCCACCCTGCTTTTCATCGATGACGACGGTCTTGGAGCCCTTCAGGACACCCTCCATGGTTTCCAGGAACATGCGCTTGCGGGTCACGTCCGGTGCGAGTTTGTATTGGTCGTAGATCGACACGAAGCGCTGGGCTTCACCTTCCGCCTCGTTGACGACGCGGTTCTTGTAGGCGGCCGCCTCTTCGCGGACCTGTGCAGCCTGGCCTCGCGCGAGACCGAGCTTCTGGTTGGAGTATTGGTTGGCCTCTTCGACGAAGCGGTCCTCGTCCTGCTCGGCACGCTGCACTTCGTCGAAGGCGTCGGCCACTTCACGCGGTGGCGCGGCATCCTCGATGGCAACGGTATTGATCGAAATGCCCGCACCAAAGGAATCCATGGTCGACTGGATCGTGGTCTTGACGGCTTCGGCAATCGCCTGACGGTTATCGCGGAAGATGTCTTGCGCCGGCCTTCGACCGACAACCTCGCGCATCGCGCTCTCGGAGACCTGCTGCAGCGTTGCGGACGGATTCTCGAGGTTGAAAAGGTAGGCCTGGGGATCGGTCACGGAATAAAGCACCGAGAACTGAACATTGACGATGTTCTGGTCGCCCGAGAGCATCAGACCGCTGTCGTCGGCGTTTACGGAAGCGCCCTTGCGGCCGATATTCTGCTGTTGCTCGGTGATCGTGACCATTTCCACCCGTTCAAGCGGCCAGAAATGGAAATGCAGGCCCGGCATGGAAATCTCTTCCTTGGGCTTGCCGAAGCGCAACTCGACGCCACGCTCGTCCGGCTGGACCGTGTAGATCGCGTTCATCAGCCAGAAGACGCCGATCAGCAGCGCCGCGATGACGAGGATGCCGCCGTTGAAGCCACCGGGGACCACGTTCTTCAGCTGATCCTGCCCGCGCCGGATAATCTCTTCGAGATCGGGCGGACCGCCGCTGCCGCTGCCGCGGGGGCGGTTCGGTCCCTGCCCCCATGGTCCCTGATTGTTGCCGCCGCCGCCCCAAGGGCCGCCGCCGCCGTTCTGATTGCTCCAGGGCATCAATACCTCTTTCTCTGGTCACTCCCATTGCCATGCGCGCGCGAAGCCCCGCAGCGTCACATGGTGTGACCCCCGTTATATGTATCCCCCATGCCGCTTTCAACGGAGACGGCTCAACTTCGGCGCCATTGCGGCAAAATAGTTCGTGAACAGGCGCTTAGGACACTGTCAGGCAGCAGATCGCCGTCTGAAACTGACAAGACGCATGGCATGACTGTCCTTCTCGCCCTGCGGAATTTCCTCTTCATGCACGATTTCAAAGAGCGCGGGGTCAACCGGCGGGAAGCGCGTGTCTCCGTCCACCTCCGCCTGCACCTGAGTCAGATGCACGAGATCCGCCATCGCGATGGTTTGGCGGTAGATATCGCCGCCGCCGATGACGCAGATTTCATCGACGCCGAGGGTCTGCGCCTCCCGTCGCGCATAGACCAGCGCCTCGTCGATCGAGCGCGCAACGATGACGCCATCCGGGCGGAAGGCGGTGTCACGCGTGACCACGATGTTCGGCCGCCCCGGCAGCGGCTTGCCGATCGACTGATAGGTTCTGCGCCCCATCACGACCGGTTTGCCGATGGTCAGTTGCTTGAAGCGCTTGAGGTCGGAAGGCAATCGCCACGGCAGGTCTCCTTCGCGGCCGATCACGCCGTTCAGCGCCGCGGCCACCACCAAAACGATCTTCGGTTCACTCATTCACTTGCCTTCCATTCCGTCTTTCGCTTGCGCCTTCGCCAGTGCCGGACGCGCCGCCATCCGCGCGAGATAGTCGTCAACCGCGCCGCTCTCCGGCAGGAGCGCGCGCATCCACATCAGCGAACTGGACAGGATGACATCGACTGAGCACGGCCGGTCGCCAATCAGGTACGGCTGCTTTTCCAGCGTCGATATCACGTGGTCGCACATTGCCTTGTGCAAGCGCGCGGCCTCCGCGTTACCCGCGGTCCAGCCATTCATGTGGGTGATCGCGGCGGGCTCGATCACCCCGGCATAGTAGGCGAGCCAGGACAGATACGGCCCGCGCTCATGTGTGCCGGTGTCCCGCCCCATTTCGCAGCCGGGAAACAGGTCGGTCAGATACAACGCGATCGCGGTCGATTCCGTGACGACCGTTCCGTCGTGGATCAGCGCCGGGACCTGGCCGTGCGGATGCGGATTGTTGGGATCGGTGCCACCCGAGCCGTCGCGCCGATGGATCGACACGGCGCGGATGTCGTAGTCGGCTCCGAGTTCCTCGAGCAGCCAGAGAATGCGGAACGAACGCGACTGCGTCGCGTGGACGAGCGTCAGCATGGCTTCCTCCCTGAAACCGCCGGCCGCGCTAGACCGCGATCGGCGCCTTGATGTTCGGGTCGGCTTCATAGCCGACCAGCTCGAAATCCTCGTACTTGAACGAGAACAGATCGTTCACGGCCGGATTCAGCTTCATGAACGGCAATGGTCTCGGCTTGCGCTCCAGTTGCAGCGCCACCTGGTCGAAGTGGTTGTGGTAGATGTGCGCATCACCGAGCGTATGCACGAAATCGCCGAGCCTGAGATCCGTCGCTTGCGCCACCATCATCGTCAGCAGCGCATAGGAAGCGATATTGAATGGCACGCCGAGAAAGATGTCTGCGGAGCGCTGGTAGAGCTGGCAGGAGAGCTTGCCGTCGTTCACGTAGAACTGGAACAGGCAGTGGCAGGGTGGCAGGGCCATCTCGTCCACCAGCGCCGGGTTCCACGCCGATACGATGTGGCGGCGTGAGTGCGGGTTCTTGCGGATGCTCTCGACCACAGCGGCGATCTGGTCGAGATGGCGGCCGTCATGGGTCGGCCAGGACCGCCACTGGTAGCCGTAGACCGGACCGAGCTCGCCGTTTTCGTCCGCCCATTCGTCCCAGATGGTAACGCCGTTCTCGCGAAGATAGGCGATATTCGTCTCGCCCCTCAAAAACCACAGCAATTCGTGAATGATCGAGCGCAGATGCAGCTTCTTCGTCGTCAGGACGGGAAAGCCTTCGGAAAGATCAAAGCGCATCTGATGGCCGAAGACGGACCGCGTGCCGGTGCCGGTGCGATCGGAACGATCGGTTCCGTTTTCCATCACATGGGCGAGAAGATCGAGATATTGCTGCATTGGGTAGGCCGCCGGTTGGAATTCACTCCCCAATCTAGGGCGAACGCGGCGACCGACCAATGGCAAAGACTGGCTTTTCCCGCCTTTTCGGCGCCACTGCCTCAGGCGAGCGCGGAGAGCTTGCCCAGTTCCTTGGCTGCCAGGTAATAGAAAGTCACGCGCGACTTCGAGCGGTCGTCTGCCATCGTGGCGCAAACCTTTTCCACAGCCTTGTCCGCTGCTTCCCCGGTGACGCCGAGTTTCTTGGCGCACCACTTCTCCTTGACCCGCTCCAGTTCCTCGGGATCGCTGCAGGAAACCAGAGCGGAGTCGCGGTTTCGCAGCGCAATTCCCAGGTGGCTGACGATCTTCTTCACCACGGCCTCATCGGCGGCACTGTCATATTTGCGTACGTCTGCGAGATAGTCGGTCATGCTGTTTCCCCTATCGTTTCGCGTCAAAACCGGTACGGCATATGAACCATCAGCAACAGTCTTTTCGCGCCAAGATGGCAAGTCAAGCGCAAATGAACGCGATCTACGCGTTCCTTGGTCGAACACCCGGAAGAATTGTCACGAGGACCTTTTCATAGGCCGCGGAAACTCCTATATGTCGGGTGCTGCCTTGGCAGCTATGGCAATAAACGGGCGGTGTAATAAACCCATTGGACCCGGGGGCGGTACCCGGCGCCTCCACCAAAAACCGATCGGTTGCAGATCGGCTTTTGCTGGGGGCGAAATAGGATCGACAAGGGCGTAAAGATCGACTTTTTGCTCGGCATGATACCACCGTTATCGGGTCAAAAATGTAGTTGCAAACGACAACTATGCTGAAGCACGTCTCGCTGCTTAATCGCAGTGCGACACTTCAAATCAAGCCCTTGCGGGTAGCACCGTAAGGCGGGGTCCGAAGGCACCTGGCAACAGAAGCCTTCACCTTCTCCCCTCATTCGAAATGGTTTATAGCTGTCCTCTAAGATGACTCGCGACGCTCCGGCGCGGCTTGTTCCGGCAGATAATTGACTGGAAGCAGCCGATCGACGTTTGACGCCGTCGACGGTTTTCGGCAAAAGGCGAAAAAGAGACAAGCAAGAAAGACAGGCTGTAATGGCGCAAGACCACATCCGCTACGACATATTGGCTCAGGACGCTCTTCGCAGCGTCATCCGCAAAGTCCTGAGCGAAGTGGCGGCAACCGGCCATTTGCCGGGCGAACATCATTTCTTCATCACCTTCCTGACCGGCGCCCCCGGCGTGCGCATTTCGCAGCACCTGAAGGCCAAGTATCCCGAGCAGATGACGATCGTCGTCCAGCACCAGTTCTGGGAGCTCAAGGTGACTGAGAGCCTGTTCGAGATCGGCCTCTCCTTCTCCGACACGCCGGAAAAGCTGGTGATCCCGTTCAACGCCATCCGCGGCTTCTATGATCCCTCCGTCAGCTTCGAACTCGAGTTCGACGTTGCCGCAGGCGAGGAAGAAGAGACCGAGTCCGCCGAGATCACGGCATACCCGACCGAGAAGGCCGAGGACACGGCCGACGAGCCCCCAAAAACCGGTGGCGACGACGACGGCAAGAAGCCGGGCGGCTCCGTCGTCTCGCTCGATTCGTTTCGCAAGAAGAACTGATCGATTGGAGGCGGCATGAGCGACCTGGTCAATCTCCGCCAGTTCCGTAAACAGAAGGCCCGCTCGGAAAAAGAGCGCCAGGCCGAGCAGAACAGGATTTCCTTCGGCCGTACGAAAGCCGAAAGGAACCTGACGCGGGCTTTGAACGACAAGGCGGAGAAAACGCTCGATCTGGGACGGATCGAGAAGCCGGAAGGCCGCTCCGATTGACGGCCCGCCTTGCGCGCGACGCGCGAACATCGCGTCTTTTCAATACCTTGCGATAGCCCCCTGAATCGATCCTCCAATACGTTGAATCGGAATGTGAGCCAAGCGGTGATCCGCAAGCACTCCGCCACACTGCACGGACACCGGACCAGCTTCTCCCTGGAAGAGCCGTTCTGGGTGGAACTCAAATCCATTGCTGCCAGGCGCGGGGTCCCGCTTGCCATGCTCCTGTCGGAGATCGACGATTCGCGTCCGGCCGACAGCAATCTGTCCTCGGCGCTGCGAGTCTACGTGCTGGAAGCGATAAAGGCCCAGAGCAGGGAAGCTGGCACGGCCGATGAACGCTCCGGCTAACGCGGGAGATGGAAGCCGTCCAAGTAGCCGCGGGCTTCACTTGCCGCCTTGCTGCAATTGATCAGTTCACGCCAGGCAGCGCATCAAAATTGAGGTTCTGCCCGCCGATCGGCGGCAGATCCTCACGGATCACGCCTTCGTTGGGGCTGACCCTGAAGCCGGTGCCAGGCTCGACTGACTGTCGCGCCTGCTCTGCCGCCCGGCGCTCCGCCTCAATCCTCGCCTCGCGTTCCTGACGCTCGCGCTCGGCCTGTTCCTTGGCCGCCTGGCGCCGACGCTCCTCCTCGATCGCCTGGATGCGCATGGCTTCGGCCAGCGCCGCCCGTTCCTGCGCCCTTGAGCGATAGAGTGCCGCTTCGCGCCGCAACCGCTGCTTCTCCAGAACGGCAGCCTGCAGCATCTCGACCCGGCGCCGCTCACGCTCGAACTTGCGCAGCGACAGATAGTTGCTGAGCGGCTGCGCATCGATGCGCATCGTCGGTGCGGCGATCGGCCCATCGAAGGCGAGCACGATTTCCGGCTCGCCGCCTGTTACCGCCTCCTCACCCGCCTTCAGCCGCATGGCAATCCGGCCCGACAGCATGCGGCCAGGCAGATCTAATTCAGCCCCTCCGGCGAAGTCTGCCGCACCATCCTCGCCTGTGACGGTCTCGGCTCGAAGCTTTCCCGAAGCGATGGTGAAGGGGATCGTCACGCCGTCGAGGCGTGTTTCGCCGCGCAAGGCCTGATTGACCGCAATCGCGTCGACCTTCGTCTCGGTGATGTCGCCCTCGATGGCGTCGGCCGAGGCGAGGATCGCACCGAAGGCGTCGCTCGTCATCCCGCCCAGCGTCAATCCGTCGATTTGCACTTCGCCCGAGCCGCTTGCGGCCTCCAGCATCGAGGCAACGTTCTTGCCGGAGGCATCGAGGGCCAGGGTCATGTCAGCCCTCCCCGCCGCCACCGGGCCGTCGGCTCCCGCCCATACGATCCGCGAGACATCGGCACCGTTCAGCTTGAGGCGGGCTTCCAGCAATCCGTTGCCCTCGGCATTGGCAAGGGTCAGCCGCCCGGCCACCGAACCGCCGAGCCAGTCTCCGGCCAGGTCGTCGAGGCTCAGGCCGCCGCCCGTCCAGTTCAGCGCAGCGTTGAAATGTTCCACCGGTTCGTAGAGCCCCGTCCAGAACTGCTCCGCGGCGAGCCGAATATTGAGATCGGCGTTGTCACGGGTCGGAATGCCCAGCGCCGAGGCATTAAACCCTTGGCCACCGGGATCCTCGATCGGCCCCAATACGCCTTCGGCCAGCCAGGCCAGATCGATTGTATCAAAGGTCAGGCTTCCGCTGCCCGTGAGGGTCGGCGCCGCGCGGTCCAGGACGAGCATTCCCGACAGGCCGTTTCGGTCGATCTTGCCGTCGATATCTTCCAGCCGGACCGAGGCAGCGTCGATTACGGCTTTCGCTCTCAGCGCGACGGGCAGTCCTGATCCGGTCTGCGGCGGCACGACACCGTTCATCACAAGATAGGGCTCGATGTCTCCGGAACTGGCGGTGATATCCAGTTGTCCGTCGAGGAAATGGGAAGCTGTCAGGTCGACGCTGCCATCCGCACTGATGGATGTGCCGCTCGTGGTGAAGGAGAACGTCACGTTGGCTGGACCGGACAACGGCTGCACGATCTTCACCGCCGCAATACCATTCGGTTCCGCATCGAACGGCAGCGGTTCGAGCCCGAGCTGGCCGGCCAGCGCAACGGTGCTGGGGTTTTCCAGCGTCCCTTGTGCCTCGATGTTGCCTCCGGCAAGGAATTCGCTGAAGTCCCGGGCAGACAACCGTGCGTCGACACGCCCTCCGTTCACGCTTCCCGCCAGGAGCATGCCCACCGGACCATCCTTGTCGCCCGGCAGCGCCAGCGTCATCTTCAGATCGGCGTCGTCATAGTAGCCGGCGCTGCTGACCAAGCGGGCGAGCACGGGATGCGGCGGCAGATGCCGCGCGAGCAGGTCAATCACCGGCTGCATTCGCCCGGCGCGCAGCGACAGGTCGAGCCCCGCGGAAGGCGAGGCAACGGTTCCGCCAACCTGCCCCTTGACCGACACGGTCGCCCCGGCGACCGAACCCACATCGAGGCGACTGACGTTCAGCATGCCGCCCTGCAACGACAACACGGCCCTGACGTCGCGTGCCTCCTCGCCGAATGCGGCGAAGTGCTCCGCCTTCAGGTCAAGCGCGATGGAATGGTGCAGCAGCACCGCGGTCGAGGCGTCGCCGGCCACCAGACCGGCAAGGGCCTTAAGCGTTTCAATCTCCACGCGGTTGCCGCCAAGTTCGATCGACAGGGCCGGCGCCTCCCCCTGGCGCGACTGCCGCTCGATCCGGCCCTTGAGGGTTGCAGCACCGGCCGCGAGCTCAAGGTTTTCGAACCGCTGCAGTTCAGCGGTCAGGTCGACCTTGGCGGCGAAGCCCGCACTCTTCAGCTTGCGGATCTCGGGGTCGACGGAGCCTGCGAGCCAGGCGGCAAGGCCCGAAGGCTGGTTGGAGGCAACGAGCAGATCACCGGTGAAACGGCGGCTGCCCTTGAGTGTCAGACGCCCTTTCGCCTCCACGGTCGTGCGACCGGGGAACTGCGCAGTGCTGCGGGCGACGATCCAGCCGTCTCCGTCAGGCTCGACATCGAGCATCACCTCGCGGACCGTGGTGTCGCCGATCACGATCGCCGGCAGCTTCAGGCTCGCCCGACCGGGCACCTGCGGCACGGGGATATCGGCCAGGATCGCCAGCAGACCCTGCAGGCGCTGGCGTGCAGTCGCCTCCGGGTTGCGCCCCGTCTTACCGCGCTCGCCGTTGTTGCCGATCCGGTTGACGTCGATCTGCTGGCCGTCGGCGATCAGGAGGAACTCCGGCGCCTTGCCGGTGTCGAGCGTCGCCTCGCCCGTAACGATGTAGGGATCGGTGGGATCCCCCGCCTCGAGATGGTACTGCGGCACTCGCAAGCGTTCGTTGGAAAGCTCGAAATCCCCTGAAACGCGAACCGGATTGTCGGGATCACGACCGTCCGGTTTCTTCTTCTCGGCAAGCGCAAACGTGCCGTTATACTGGGGCCTGAAGTCGACGACCTTCAGGTCGCCGTCGAGATCGGCGGTAAACGACAAACTGTCCGGCACGATCCGCGCCTTGAGCTTCAGCACGCCGTCGTCCAGTTGCCCGGTCGACATCTGGAACGAGCCTGTCGTGCCATCGACCGCGCCGCGACCGTCGACGCGCCAGGGCCCACCGAGCGAGCGCGCCGACAGCCGAGCGTCCAGCCCGGTGAAGCGGCGCGTGCGGCCGGCCTGTTCATCGACAAACTCGATCTCGCCGCCCGTCACCTCGACATTTTCCAGAACGACGGTTTTGGCCGGAATATCGGCCTTGCGTCCGCGCGCCCAGTCCAGCGTGCCATCGGAAAGCAGCTTCAACCGCACCTTCGGTTCCTCGACGCGCATGTCGAAGATCAGCGCCTCGCCGCTGAGGATCGGCGCCAGTTCCGCATCCATCGAGAAGCGGCGGATGGTGACCGACGGTTCGGTCCCGTCCTCCTCGCCGACGCGCACGTCGTTCAGGGTGACGGAGGGAAACGGAATGAGGCGGGCGTCGACGCTGCCGTGAACGACGACCTTCCGCCCGACGATCCGGCTGGCCTCGCGTTCGAACTCCTGGCGGAAGCCGGTCCAGTCGACGAAAAGCGGCGCCAGCAGGGCTGCAAACAGCGCCAGCACCACCAGTCCGCCTATCGCCAACATTACCCGCGAGAGCACGCCGCCAATCCCGAGATCACCCAATTCATACGCATCGCCCAGACCCGGCTTGCGCTCGCATCATGTGCGTTTGCGCCGCCCCCAGCGGACATCTTCGGCCCGACTATACGCAGGATCACCGCCATCTGTCTCATGACAAGGGAAAAATCTTTCCCGGATTGAAGATATTGTCAGGATCGAGCGCCCGCTTGACCTGCCGCATGACGTCGACCGCCTCGCCGAGCTCCTTGGGCAAAAATGCCTGCTTGCCCTGACCGATGCCGTGTTCGCCGGTGCACGTCCCGTCCATCGAAAGTGCCCGCGCATTGAGCCGCGCCACGAAGGCCTCGACCCCATCGATTTCGGCCGGATCCTTGTCGTCGAAGACCACGCTGACATGAAAATTGCCGTCGCCCGCGTGCCCGACGATCGGCGCGAGCAATCCGTGCTGTTCAATGTCGTCTTCCGTCTCCGCCACGCAGTCGGCAAGGCGCGAGATCGGTACACAGACATCCGTTGCCAGTACGGACGCGCCGGTCCGCAGCGCTTTGGCCGCCCAGTAGACGTTATGGCGTGCCTTCCACAACTGTGCCCGTTCGTCCGCATCCGACGTCCACTGGAAGTCCCCGCCGCCGCATTCGGAGGCGACCTCGCCGAATTGGCGCGACTGCATGGCGACGCTTTCTTCGGTGCCGTGGAATTCGACGAATAACGTCGGCTGCTCGGGCAGCGTCAGGCCGGAATAGGCGTTGCTGGCCTTGATCTGCAGCGCATTGACAAGTTCGATCCGCGCCACCGGAATACCGAGCTGGATCGTCATGATCACGGCGTTGCAGGCGTCCTTCAGTGTCGGAAAGCCGCAGATGCCGCCGGCGATCACGTCCGGAATGCCCTGCAGCCGCAGGGTGACGGAGGTGAGCACGCCGAGCGTGCCTTCCGAGCCGACATAGAGCCGGGTCAGGTCGTAACCGGCCGAGGACTTCCGTGCCCGGCGCGCCGTGCGGATTTCCTCGCCCCTGGCGGTCACCACCGTCACCGCCAGGACGTTGTCCTTCATCGTGCCGTAGCGCACCGCGTTGGTCCCGGATGCCCGCGTCGATGCCATCCCGCCGATCGAGGCATTCGCCCCCGGATCGATCGGGAAGAACAGGCCGGTGTCGCGCAGGTGCGCGTTCAGTTCCTCGCGGGTGATGCCCGGCTCCACGGTGCAATCGAGATCCTCAGCGTTCACTTCAAGGACACGATTCATCTTGCTGAAATCGATGGAAATGCCGCCATTTGGCGCGTTGACCTGCCCCTCGAGCGAGGAGCCGGTGCCAAAGGGGACGATCGGAATCTTGTGTTCGGCGCACAAACGCACCGCTGTCTTTACATCATCGGCGCTCTCGGCGAACAACACACCGTCGGGAAGCTGTGCGGGAATGTAGGTGGTCGTGTGGGCGTGCTGCGCACGAATGGCCTCGCCCGTATGGAAGCGCAGACCGAATTCCTGTCGAAACGCCGAGACCGCGGTCGAGATCGCTTCTTCGTTGCGCAGACCCGCCCTGATATCCGATAGCGCCATCGCGTCCTCCGCACTTCTTCGCGGCGTTATGGGCAAATTTCCATGCGCGTGTCCATAGTAAGTTTCGACCGCGGACAGAGCCAAGCCATTCGGCCAGAACGACGCTATCTTATTAAATAGCAATATACATCGCGTTGGTTGATAATTGCACGCGGGGATGGAAAGGAGTTCGACCATGACGCGCAACATATGGACAATCTTCGCCCTCATCATCGTCCTGATGATTATCTTCTTCGGGTCCAGGATGTTCCCTGGACGCACGACGACCGCCACGAGCACGGCGCCGGCGCCGGCGCCGGCAACCGAACAGTCGGGCTCCGCCCCGGCTACGGGCACCGCGGCACCCGCGACGCCGGCACCCGGCACTACGACGACGGAAACGAAACCGGCGGAGGGTTCACAGACCGGAACGGGCAACTGACGCGAACTGACCCTCCGGCGACGCAGCAGCCAAGGCAAGGCGACGAGTCCAGTTGCGTCAGGGATATCGACCAGTTTTCGCAGGCAACCCGGCTACGCATATCATTCCGCTGCCTGCGATCCCGGCAATGCGCCCCGTTCCTCCACCTCGACTGGCCGCAGCTTCGGCCGGCTGGCCGCGTCCATTTCCATCTGCAGCCGCTTCTCTTCGTCCGCTTGCGGCTTGGTAAACCGGGCGATGGTCAAATAGGCGACCGGGGTCAGGTATAGCGTGACGACGGCCGCCAGTCCGAGCCCGCCGACCAAGACCCAGCCGAGCGCGATGCGCGCTTCCGCGCCCGCTCCGCTCGCCAGCACAAGCGGCAACGCACCGACGATCGTCGCGATCATCGTCATCATCACCGGGCGCAGGCGGATGTTGGAGGCGTTTTCGATGGCGCTGCGCACATCCTGCCCGCGGTCGCGAAGCTGGTTGGCGAACTCGACGATCAGGATGCCGTTCTTGGCCATGATGCCGACGAGAAGGACGAGCCCGATCTGGCTGTAGATGTTGAGCGACGTGCCTGTCAGGATCATCGCGAAGACGGCGCAGGCAAGGCCGAGCGGCACCGTCGTCATGATGATCAATGCGCTGACGAAACTCTCGAACTGGGCCGCCAGCACGAGGAAGATGATCACGAGAGCGAAGCCGAAGGTGATGAACAGCCCGTTCGCGTTTTCGCCGAGCGTCGCCGCCTCGGCCATCGGAATCAGGCGGGATCCTTCGGGAAGCAGCGGCTCTGCCATCTGCTCGACCATCTTCAGCGCATCACCGAGCGCAAGCCCGTCCTTGAGGCCGGCCGACAGTGACACGGCGCGCAACTGCCGCTCACGCGACAGTTGCGGAGCCACGGCCTGCTCCTTGAGCGTCGCGATCGAGGACATCGGCACGATCTTGCCATCGCCCGTTTTCAGGAAGGTGTTTTCAAGGTCGGTCGGATCGTTGACCGGATTGGTCGTCGAGGACAGGATCACCGGATAGGCCTGCCCGTCCACATAGACGTCGACGATGCTCGACCCATCGATGATGGCCTTCAGGGCGGAGGAAAGCCCGTTGATGTCGATGCCGAGGTCCGAAGCCCGTTCGCGATCGATGGTCACCGAAAGCTGCGCCTGGTTGGCCTCGTAGTTCAAGCGCACGTTCTCGAAGCGGCCGCTGTCCTCGATCTTGCGCACCAGTTCGGCGGCAGCATTGCCGAGCTTGTCGTAATTGTTGCCGACGAGGGCCACCTGCAGCCCATTGCCGGCACCGCGGATGCCGAGGCTGTTCGGCTGGATCGCGAAGGCGCGGACGGACGGAACCTGCGCGGCGGCCGCATTGATGTCGGCGACGATCTGCTGCTGTGTGCGATCGCGCTCGCCCCACGGCGCCAGCGTCAGCACCATGAAGCCGCTGTTGCTCGAGCCGCCCATTCCAGACACGTAATAGATGTTGACGATTTCGCCGCTGTCATAGAGCGGTTCAAGTTTCTCCTCGATCAGCCGCATCTGTTCCTGGGCGTATTCGAGAGAGACACCCTGCGGTGCGCTGATCCGCATCATCACCAGCGAGCGGTCCTCGCTCGGTGTCAGCTCCGACTTCAGAGTTAAGAAGGATCCAGCGCCGAAAGCGGTAAACAGCAGTGCCACCATGAAGACAATCAGCGGCGCATTCAGGCAGGCCGTCAGCGTCCGGCGATAGAAGGCGGCGCAGAGATTGCCAAAACGACCGAGAATGCCGCCATGCCCATGCTCCGTCGCTTCCTTCGTCAGCATGCGCGAGGCAAGCATCGGGCACAGCGTCAGCGCCACGAAGCCGGAGAGCAACAGCGCAAACGCCAGCACAAAGCCGAATTCACGAAAGAGCCTGCCGGTCTGCCCCGGCAGGAACGAGAGCGGCACGAAGACGGCGCAGAGTGTGGCCGTCGTCGCGATGACGGCGAAGAAAACCTCCAGCGTTCCCAGCACGGCGGCCGCCCGCGGTCCGAGCCCTTCGGCACGCCGACGCACAATGTTCTCCAGCACGACGATCGCGTCGTCGACGACGAGGCCGGTGGCGAGCACGATCGCCAGAAGGGTCAGAATGTTGATCGAAAAGCCGGCGAGATAGATCGCCGCGATCGTGCCGATCAGGGCAATCGGCATGCTGATCGTCGGGATCAGCGTCGCCCGCCAATCGCGCAGGAAGAGATAGATCACGAATGTCACGATCAGAACGGCGGCCAGGAGAGCGATCTCCACCTCGTGCAGCGCGCCCTCGATGAAGACCGCGTCATCGCTGGTGACGCGCAGTTCGGTCCCCTCCGGCAGGATCGTCTTCAGTTGTTCGACCGTCGCCTTGATGCCGGCGGAAATGTCGAGCGTATTCGATTGGGCCTGGCGAATGACGCCGAGGCCGATGCCCTGGCGCCCGTTCGAGCGCAGCGCCGTGGTGCCATCGTCCGGCCCGAGCGTGATCGTCGCGAGGTCGCCGAGCCTGACGCGGTTCTGCAGCATCAGGTTCTCGAAGTCGGCCGTCGTCGCGAGGTCCGCCGTCGCGCGAACCGTGATGTCCTGGTTCATGCTGGTGAGCGAACCGGCGGGCACGTCGAACGAAGCGGTCTTCAGCGCCGTGCTCAGATCGCCGATCGTCAATCCGCGGCTTGCGAGCTTCGCCTGGTCGATGTCGACGCGGAACACCTTCTCCTGCTCGCCTGAAACGTCGATATCGGCCACACCCTCCACGGCCGCCAGCCGGTCGGTGATCTCGTTCTCCGCCAGTAGCGTCAGGTCCTCCATCGAGAGGCGATCGGAGGTGAGCGCAAGACGCATGATCGGCTGGCTGTCCGCGTCGGCCTTGACGACGCGCGGCTCCTCGGCGCCGTCGGGAAGCTGGTTGGCCACACGCCCGAGCGCATCGCGCACGTCGTTTGCCGCCTGGCTCACGTCGGTCGTGTCGCTGAACTGCAAAGTCACGCGGCTCCGACCAAACGACGAGGTGGAGGAGATGTCCTTGATCCCCTGCACCCGCGACACGGCCCCCTCGACGACGTCGGTCAGTTCGCGGTCCACCGTCTCCGGCGAGGCCCCCTCGAATACCGTCGTGACGGTGATCACGGGCTGATCTACCGAGGGCAGTTCACGGATCTCGACGCCGTTGAAGGCGGCAAGCCCCGCAACGACGATCAATGTATTGATGACGAGCGCAAAGATGGCCCGGCGCACGAAAAGCGCGGTAAAGCCCGCCTGACCACCACGGACGTGAGTTTCGCCCTGCCGTTCCGCCATCACGTGCCCTCCGCGACCGGGGGCTGTTGCGCCTCCTTGCCGACGCTGAGGATCTTGACCTCGCTGCCGTTTCGCAGCCGTTGCAAGCCCTCGATCGCCACAGCGTCGTCCTCAGCCAGTTCGGCGTCAACCAGAACCTTGTCCGGGTTACGCTGGATGATCTTGACCGGGATCTTCTCCGCCTTGTCATCGACGATGCGCCAGACGTAGGAGCCGTCGGCACTCCACTGCAGCGCCAGCGGATCGATGCTCGGATAGCGATCGCCCTCGAAATGCATGGTCACGGAAAAGGACATGCCGGCGCGCAGGATGTCTTCCGGATTGTCGATGCGGGCGCGCACCCGCAGCGTCCGGCTTGCCTGGTCGATGCGATTGTCGACGGCCTCGACGGAACCGGTGAAGATCTCGCCCGGCCGCGCGATCGCCGTCGCCGACACCGGGCCGCCCACCCGGATCTTCGTCACGAAACGCTCGGGCACCCAGAAGTCGACAAGAATCTCGGAGCGGTCGTCGATGCGCGCAATTTCGCTGGAGGTGGTGACATAGTCGCCCGGATTGACCGAAATGATGCCGACAATACCGGCATAGGGCGCGTTGATGTCGCGGCGGCGCAGGTCGAGTTCGGCCCTTTGCAATGCAAGTTCGGCGGCCTTCAACTCATCGCGCGCGTCCTGGATCGCAACATCCGTGACGGCTGCGGCCGCCTTGAGGTTTTCGTAGCGCTTCAGCTTGTCGGTCGCCCGGTCGAGGGTCAGGCGGGCCTGGTCTGCGGCGATCTTTTGCTCGTCGTTGTCCAGTTGGGCGATCAACGCGCCCTGCGTGACGCGGTCGCCGGACTTCACGACGACCTGCGTCAGGTTGCCGCTCGAATAGGGGGTGACGACCACGGTCCGGATTGCTTCGCCGTCGCCGATGGCGCTGAGCCGGTCGTTGACGAGTGTCAGTTGTACGGGTTTCGTCACCACCAGCGTCGGCCCACCGAAACCGCCGCGCTGGCCATTGCCCTGCCCGCCTTTGCCCGCCTTGTCGCCATTGACGGCGCTGCTCGGTGCCACAAGCGCGACCAGACTTTCCGGCAGGCCGGCCGCCTTCAGCGTGTCGCCTGCTCCGGGCGCGAGCCGCCCCCAGACGAGCAGGCCCGCTCCGACCACGGCAAGGCTGACAAGAACTTGTTTCCAAAGGCGCATTGAATTCTCCGGGCAAGGGTCGACGCTCCGCGTCGGCGCGGTTGCCGTATAGGGCAAGTATCGTGTCTTGCCCATGAACCGGCAATGAAAGAATGCGATCATTACGGAATTGTAAGATTTGCGCGAAGGTTCGATTGCAACCACTATAGATCGCAGTGCAAGGAGCCACGCCATGAGCACCGTCAAGCCCGCCGCCGACCTTGAGACCGATCCGCGCGTCAAGGCCGTCTTCGACGACATCCGCACCACGCGCAATTCCGACTTCATCAACAATATGTGGCTCTATCTCGCCTTCGATCCTGCCCTGCTGGAAAACACCTGGCGCGAGGTCAAGGCAATCATGGCAACACCTTCGACACTCGACCCGCTCGTCAAGGAAATGCTCTACATCGCCGTGTCGGCCACCAACGGCTGCAGTTACTGCGTCCACTCGCATACGGCAGCGGCAAAGGCGAAAGGCATGAGCCCCGCGCAACACGCCGAACTGATGTCGATCATCGCGCTCGCCGCCAAAACGAACCAGCTCGCAACCGCGCTGCAGATCCCGGTCGATCCGGCATTCGACGCCGACCGCAGCTGATTCGGCAACGCCCCATCCAAGGCGGACCCGGACGATCCCTGTCCGTGCCGCGCTGCCCGTTGGCCGCTGGCCCCTTTCGCCCGCCTCCGCGGCATTTCAGACACAATCATTGGCGACATCATTCCCATGACAAAGTTGTGATCGCCCTCCAGCCTTGTCATGCCGTCGGGAACATGGGTAGGCATCGGCCTGCACACACCCCCCTTCCCCCGGAAAGAACCTCCCCTAAATGTCGGCTGCATCTCTCACGTCACGGAGAACATTCATTTTGACTGCCGCTGCCGCGGCGCTGGCGGGCTGTACCACCACAACACCGAGCGGCAGGGACGCGCCCATCCCACAGGCACCGCGTCGCCCGACCGTACCTCCGACGAATCCCGAACTGGATGCCATGTACGGCGCGATCGAGGACGGCGGTCACTCGATTCCGGCGGTTCCGTACCAGCAGATTGATCCCAAGTTCTACAGACAACGCGTTGAAAACCCAACCGGAGAGCCGGCCGGAACTGTGGTCGTCGACAC
Source organism: Mycoplana sp. 10N416 (assembly GCF_056394765.1). NCBI lineage: Bacteria > Pseudomonadati > Pseudomonadota > Alphaproteobacteria > Hyphomicrobiales > Rhizobiaceae > Mycoplana > Mycoplana sp. 10N416. The sequence goes on from NZ_JBFTIM010000006.1 coordinate 193,754, forward strand.
GCCGTCGCGCTTCCTCTACCTCGTCGAGCCGGGCGGCACGGCGATGCGCTACGGCGTCAGCATTGGCCGCGACGGCTTTTCCTGGCAGGGCGAAGGCATCATCCACTGGCGCCAGCACTGGCCGCGCTGGAAGCCGCCGAATGAAATGATCAAGCGCCAGCCGGAGCTCGAAAAATACTCCATCGCCAACGGCGGCATGGAGCCCGGCGTGAGCAACCCGCTCGGGGCGCGCGCGCTCTATATCTTCCAGAACGGCAAGGACACGCTCTATCGGCTGCATGGCACCCGGGAATGGAAATCGATCGGCAAGGCCGTCTCGGCCGGCTGCGTGCGCCTGATGAACCAGGACGCGATCGACCTTTACAACCGCGTGCCGTACCACGCCCGGATCGTCGTCCGCCAGGAAACCCTTTATCAGACCTGACGCGCCTTGCCGGTGCAGGCAGTTGCAGTTGCCCGGCACCGGCAGTGGAGCGGCTGACGGGTGCATGGCTATCCACACCTTCGTTCTTGCGATCGAAAGACCGGAATAAAAGAAGAACACAAAACTGGCCTTTCGCCCCCGAATCACTACATTGGGCCGCATGATGAGCGGTTACGACGACATTCCCTTCTTCGACGACGAGGATCCGGCGCTGAAGAAGGCCCCTGACCCGAAGTCCGGTCACGCGCCGACCGGCGGCATTGCCGCGCGGGCCATGGCCGCCCGCGACGCGCACCGTGCGCCCGACTATCTCGCCGGCCTCAACCCCGAGCAACGCGAGGCGGTCGAGACGCTGGACGGCCCGGTGCTGGTGCTCGCCGGCGCCGGCACCGGCAAGACGCGCGTGCTAACGACCCGCATCGCCCATATCCTCGCCACCGGCCGCGCCTTTCCCTCGCAGATTCTCGCCGTGACCTTCACCAACAAGGCCGCCCGCGAGATGAAGGAACGCATCGGCCTGCTCGTCGGCGGCGCCGTCGAGGGCATGCCCTGGCTCGGCACCTTCCACTCGATCGGAGTCAAGCTCTTGCGCCGCCATGCGGAACTGGCCGGGCTCAGATCCGATTTTACCATTCTCGACACCGACGACGTCGTGCGGCTGATCAAGCAGTTGATCCAGGCGGAGGGCATGGACGACAAGCGCTGGCCGGCCAAGCAGTTCGCCGGCATGATCGACACCTGGAAGAACAAGGGCCTCGATCCGGCGCAAATCCCCGAGGGCGACGCCCGCGCCTTCGCCAACGGCAAGGGCCGCGAACTCTACGCCGCCTACCAGAACCGCCTGAAGACGCTGAACGCCTGCGACTTCGGCGACCTGCTGCTGCACCCGATCCGCATCCTCCGCGCCAATCCGGATATCCTGCGCGAGTATCACCAGAAGTTCCGTTACATCCTCGTCGACGAGTACCAGGACACCAACACCGCCCAGTACATGTGGCTGCGGCTTTTGGCGCAGCGGTCGCCGGGATCAAGCGCGGCACGGGGTCCGTCCGAAGGACGGCAAGACCAAGTGGCCGTCGCGCCCGATGGCGCGCCCCCGCGGAGCGAGCCGCGCAGCGGCGACAGCGCGAGCGCAAAAGAAAACCAGCAGATAAACATCTGCTGCGTCGGCGACGACGACCAGTCGATCTACGGCTGGCGCGGCGCCGAGGTCGACAACATCCTGCGCTTCGATAAGGACTTTCCGGGCGCCAAGGTGATCAAGCTGGAGCGCAACTATCGCTCCACCGCCCATATCCTCGGCGCCGCCGGGCACCTGATCGCCCACAACGAGGGCCGGCTCGGCAAGACGCTGTTCACCGACCGCGTCGATCCGGAGGACGGCAAGGTCATCGTGCATGCCGCCTGGGATTCCGAGGAGGAGGCCCGCGCCGTCGGCGAAACGATCGAGACGCTGCAGCGCCCGGACCGCAACGGCAAGCGCCACAATCTCAACGACATGGCGATCCTGGTGCGCGCCTCCTTCCAGATGCGCGAATTCGAAGACCGCTTCGTCACGCTTGGCCTGAACTACCGCGTCATCGGCGGCCCGCGCTTCTACGAGCGGCTCGAGATCCGCGATGCCATGGCCTACTTCCGCCTCGTCTGCCAGCCGGCCGACGACCTCGCCTTCGAGCGCATCGTCAACACGCCGAAGCGCGGCCTCGGTGACACGACAATCCGAAATCTGCATGACTACGCCCGCGCCCGCAACATTCCGATGCTGGCGGCGGCCAGCGACATCATCGAGACCGACGAGCTGAAACCGAAGGCGCGCAAGGCGCTGTTCGACGTCGTCGCCGACTTCAAGCGCTGGCAGGCGCTGCTGGAGACCATGCCGCACACCGAACTCGCCGAGCAGATCCTTGACGAGAGCGGCTACACGGCCATGTGGCAGAACGACAAGTCGGCCGAAGCACCGGGGCGGCTGGAGAACCTGAAGGAACTGATCCGCTCGATGGAGCAGTTCGAGAGCCTGCGCGGCTTCCTCGAACACGTCGCGCTCGTCATGGATGCCGAGCAGAACGAGGATCTCGACGCCGTCTCGATCATGACGCTGCACTCCGCCAAGGGGCTCGAGTTCGAAACGGTCTTCCTGCCCGGCTGGGAGGAAGGGCTGTTTCCGCACCAGCGCGCCCTCGACGAGGGCGGACGCGCCGGCCTGGAGGAAGAGCGCCGCCTCGCCTATGTCGGCATCACCCGCGCCAAGCGCAACTGCCACATCTGGTTCGTGTCCAACCGCCGCATCCATGGCCTGTGGCAGTCGACCATCCCCTCGCGCTTCCTCGACGAACTTCCCGAGGCGCATGTCGAGGTGGCCGAATCCGACCAGTCTTACGGCGGTTATGGACGCGGTGGCGGCTATGGCCAATCGCGCTTCGACAAGCAGGAGCCGTTCCAGAACAGCTACTCTACCCCCGGCTGGCGCCGCGCGCAGCAGAACAAGACCGACGCCACCCGTGACAACTGGGGCAACCGCTCCGGCCATGCGGTCGAGCGCATCGGTTACGGCGAAAGCGGACCCCGCGCCCGCACCATCGAAGGCGAACTCGTCGCCAAATCGACCACGACCGAACCGTCGCGCTTCTCAGTCGGCGACCGCGTCTTCCACCTCAAGTTCGGCAACGGCAATGTCGCCGCCGTCGAGGGCAACAAGCTGACGATCGATTTCGACCGCGCCGGCCAGAAGAGGGTGCTGGATGGCTTCGTGGAGCGGGCGTAAACGGCGCGTCCACCGCAGGGCGAGCATTCTTTTTTGCCCGCCTTCGATCGTGATTGGACATCTGTTCGCAGTGGAGTCACCCTTCACCTAGGGGCTGCATGAGCATTGGGGGGCGGAGCATCCATCCTCTGAATGGGAGTCCAAGATGAAGCATCAAACAGTGGAACAACTGCGGCTTGTTGCAGAAGTCGAGACCTATCCGGCTCAGACAATGACCCGCAAGGAGCGGCTGGAACGCTGGGCGGAACTCCTCGAGAAAAATCCGCACTGGCACCTGTCGACCCTGCGCCAGACCGAGCATCAGTCACCGAGTGTCCGCGCGAACATGCGCGGCGATGGTTCGCCGATTTCCGTCGCCTACGCCGATCCCGTCCTGCGTGCAGCCGGGCTGGCAGACGATACCTATGGCGAAGCACGGCGTTTCTTCGACCTCTCGGACGACGAGTTGCACGAGGTCATCTGCTATTGCCATTATGGATCGGCTGTAAGCGCAGCAACGGCAGCGGCACAGATCCGGGTAGTCCTTGCACCCAAGTCGCCCGGCTTCTTCGCCACGCTGCGTCGGTTGTTCATGGCCTAGCGCCCGGCCTCGGAGACCGGAAGCGATCTTCGGACACAGGATTGCATGCGGGCACGAAGCGCGAAAGCGGCTTTCGTGCGCGGCGCTGAGGCTGCGGGCGCGGATGTTGTCAGCGTCGCCGGATGTGTGAACGCGGCGTGATCAAGTGTGCGCGCTGCCGATGACTTGGAGCCGCCGGTCACAGTTTGACCGGCGGAGTTTCTATGTGGTCGTGCTCCTGTTCACCCCTGTCTGCCAAACAGTGAGGCAAACTGGCTCTTGCCGGCATTCATATTCGGCACGACGACAAGCGTGTCGATCTCGCCGCGCTTATAGGCCGCCAGGAAGCGGGGATAGTTCTTGAACGCGACGCAACCGTGCGAATTGCCATTCCTGCCAAGCAGGTAGGAGTGCGTGAGCAGACCGGTGCGTCCATGCGGATGGACACCGTCGACCGGCGTCATGCGCAACGCCTGCACGCCATGAAAGAGCTTCTCGCGCATCGTCAGCTTGAAGGTGCCTGGAGGTGTCGATCCGCGCATCTTCATGTGCACGTATTTCGGATTGTCGCGCATCTGACCGATTCCGGAATGCGCCTCGAGCCGCTCCCCGTTCGGAAGATGAACGACACCGGCTGCAATGTCGTAATAGGCGGTGCGCCCACGGGCGCGATTGCGCGAACCGAACAAGCTCGGCCGCACCTTCTCGCGCACCTCGTCGTCGGTGTCGACCTGCGCCGGGCTGGCGTAAGCGAGTTCTTTCACGGATGGCTTGACCTCGCGCCGGTCCGGCTTGTCTTCCGTGGCCTTTGCAAGCACCTGCGGACGCCCCTCGGGCAGCGGGATCGTATCCGGGAGTGGATGCGCCTCCTCGCTCAACACGAGACCGAAGGGCTTTGCCAGCGCTGCGTCACGCGTCGACCCGGGATCGACGAGGGCCGTCACGAGTGAGGCCTGCACCTGGGCGCGCGCTTCGGCGACAACGCCGTTCTGGACCTGCGAGGCGGCAGCGACGGTCAGCGCATTCTGCTTTTGCGCCGTTTCCATCGCCAGCCTCATCGTCGCCATCGCGTTCTTCTTGCGTTGATGCGATTTGATCGCTTCGGCGGTGAGGCCGGCAGGCCAAAGCTGGTCTGCCGGCGTTTTCGAAAGCCGTTCGAACTTCCGGACCCGGATGTTCCGCTGGACCGGCACCTCATGTTCCACGGCGGGAAGATTGAGGGAAACCTGCAGGCGCCTCTCCTTTTCGGCCGAAGCAGCCGGCGTCACCGCCTGCACCGTGGCCAAAGCTCCGATGACCCAGGACGACGTCGCGACACCAAGGCAGCCGACAACCGCTCCGAATAACAGGCCACGTGATTTCTTGAGGAACTGGAAAGCCCCCCGACGGGGCTGGAACTCACTGCACGCAACGATGACAGACGCCATGATACTCGTTACCCAAGGTACTGGTGACTCGATCCGGCGCCAATCAAACTGATTGTCGTCGGGACCGGTATTTGGCGTCGACACGCCCGGAAACTGAGCGCCCCGTGCCATGCGGACCGGTCGAAACAATGACGGAAATGGTGTCAAACTATGGTAAGCAATTCCTTTACGGGGATTGACAAAAAGCGCGGACTACCAGTGTAAGAGCGACTCGCTCATCCAAAAAATCACGTCTTTTCAAGGACTTTTGCGACGAGATTCAAATTTTGCGGCAATCTGTCGATTTGCCGCTTCGGTCGCTAGTGATGTCTGGATTTTTTCGCGCGTTAACCATCTGAACGGTCAACGTCTACCCCGCGCCGAACATGCCGAAATGCCGGCGCTAGATGGGCGCATTCACGCCAACTGGACGTTCAGGCCACTTTCAGCGGCGGCATGCCGTCATGGACGGCCTTGCGGATTTCCGCGCGGAACGCGGGCGTATCATGCTCGCCGTGAATGGTGACCGCATGCTGCACGGCCGCGTTGATCAGTTCGTCTTCGCTGTCGGCCGATATCGCGATCGTGCACTTCATGTCACTCGGAAATTCCCGGCAGTCGATGTACTTCCGACCCATCGAACCCTCCCGACAATCTATGATCGCCGGCGGCGCGCCACAGTCATGGTCGCGCGCCGGCCACCGAAAGGATACGTCGCACGGAAGAAATCGACAAATCACAAACGGTCGCCTTCCGCTCAAGCGATTGACGGCAGTCTCCGTAGCCAGTCCACCTGCGCCTCGTAGGCTGCAGCCATCTGCAGCACCAGCTTGTCTGCCCGTGGCCGCCCGATGATCTGGATGCCGGCCGGCAGGCCGTTGTCGCCGAACCCTGCCGGCATGGCGGCGACCGGCAAGCCTGCCATTGTCGGCCCGATCACCACCTCCATCCACCGGTGGTAGGTGTCCATGGCGCGCCCGGCGATCTCCTTGGGCCATTCGAGCGTCACGTCAAAGGGAAAGACTTGCGCCGATGGCAGGATCAGGAAATCAAAGGTCTGAAACAGTTCAAGGACGTAGCGGTACCAATCGCTCCTGATCGCAGCGGCAGCGAGTACGTCGCGGGCCGAAAGGTCCTGCCCGTTCTCGATCTCCCAGATCATCGCCGGCTTCATTCTTGCTCGCCTGGCAGCGTCCGCGTGGTCAGCCCCCTGCCCGCCGGCGACGAGAAGATGACGGTAAATCCGCCAGCCCCACCAGAGGCGGTCCATGTCGAAACCCGCCTGCACGTCCGAAACGGAAGCGCCGAGCGCGGAAAAGACGCCAAGCGCCTCGCGGCAGAGCTCCAGCACGCCCGGTTCGAAGGCCAGATGGCCGCCATGGTCGCCGAGCCACCCGATCTTCGCTCCGGAAAAGTCGGTGCGCTCGACCGGTAGCATTTCCTCGGTCGGCAGGGACAGCGGGTCGCGCGCATCATAGCCGGCCTGGGTCGCAAGCAGCGCCGCCACGTCGGCAACACAGCGCCCCATCGGCCCGTTTACCGCGTGCTGGCCGAGATAGAGCTCGTTGCCGAGCGACGGCACGCGGCCGAAGCTCGGCCGGAAGCCGATGACGTTGTTGAACGCAGCCGGGTTTCGCAGCGACCCCATCATGTCACTGCCGTCCGCCACCGGCACAAGCCGCGCCGCAAGCGCTGCCGCCGCCCCACCGGAGGAGCCGCCGGCGCTTTTGGTGTGATCATATGGGTTGTGCGTGGCGCCGAAGACGTCGTTGTAGGTGTGCGAACCGAGCCCCATCTCCGGCGCGTTCGTCTTGCCGATGATGATGGCACCGGCGGCACGGATACGCTCGACGTGGATGTCGTCGAAGTCGGGCACAAAATCCCGATAGGTCTGCGACCCGTAGGTGCAGTGGAGCCCCTTCACCTCGGACAGGTCCTTGACGGCAAAGGGAATCCCGTGAAGCCATCCCCGCGAGCATCCCTCTGCAAGCGCGCGGTCTGCAGCTTCGGCCTCGGCCATCAAGTCGGATTCGTCGCGCAGGCTGACGATCGCGTTGATTTTCGGATTGAGCGCCTCGATCCGCGCCAGATAGGCCGCCATGACGGATCGGCACGATAGGTTGCCCGCGTGAATGGCCGCCGACAGCTCCACGGCGCAAAGGTCGGTGATGTTGTCCAAGATGCGCTCCCCCTGACACGTCTTGCCAGATGGATAGCGCAGCGCGCGCCCATAGGAAATGGCAGCTCCGCTCCCATACACGGTTTCCCTTTGCAGGGCGCGCGGCGTGGGCAAAGACCCATTGCCCATGCGACCGCGCCGCCATAACGTGCCTTCGAATCAGTTCAGGGGTATCGTCATGACTGTGCCGCTCATCGAACTCTGCGTCGAAGGCATTGATGGATTTCTGGCCGCCCAGGAGGCCGGCGCCGATCGCGTCGAGCTCTGCGCAAGCCTGGTGGAAGGCGGGCTGACGCCGAGCCTCGCGACCATCCGTGCGGCGGTCAAGGCGGCCCGCATCCCGGTCCACGTGATCATCCGGCCGCGCGGCGGCGATTTCCTCTATTCGCAGACCGAGTTCGAGACGATGCGCGACGACATCCTGGCCCTTCGCTCCGAAGGTGTCGCCGGCGTCGTCATCGGCTGCCTGACCCCGGACGGCCGCATCGACGAGGAGCGGACGAAGGCACTGGTCGAGGCGGCGCGGTCGATGTCGGTGACCTGCCACCGTGCCTTCGACATGACGGCCGACGCCGGAGAGGCACTGGAGGCGTTGATCCGCTGCGGTATCGACCGCGTCCTGACCTCCGGCCAGCGCGGCACGGCGCTCGAGGGACTGGAAATCCTCAAGAAGACGACCGAGCAGGCAGGCGACCGCATCGTCATCATGGGCTGTGGCGCGCTCGATGCCACAAACATCAAGGCCGTGCGGGACGGCGCGGGATTGAAGGAGATGCACTTCGCGGCGCTGAAGACGGTTGCAAGCGGCATGCGCTTCCGCAACCCGTATGTCGGCATGGGCGGCACGGAGAAAGACCGCGAGTACGAACTGACGCTGACGGATCGCGACGCCGTGCGTGCGACGATCGCCGCGGCCAAGAGCCCCTGACGCGGCGTTGCAAAGTTGCTCCGTCCACCTACCTGAAAGGGATAGCCCCGATGGAGACCGACCGATGACCGCCCTGCGCCTCGCCCTTGCCGCAAGCCTATGCCTTTTCGCCACAGCAGCCTCCGCCGACACCGTCGGCGAGGTCGGCGTGGACTGGATGGGCAACGACATCATGATCGATGCGGTGAGCGATCCGGAGGTCTCCGGCGTGACCTGCCACATCACCTATTTCGACAGGGGCGTTCTCGACCGGCTCCAGAAGGGCAACTGGTTCGAGGATCCCTCCAACAATGCAATCTCCTGCCAGCAGACCGGTCCGATCACGATCGGCGACATCAGCCTTTCAAAGGGTGGCGAGGAGGTCTTCAAGGCGGGCCTGTCGCTGATCTGGAAGAAGCTCGTCGTGACCCGGATCTATGATCGCCAGAACGACACGCTGATCTATCTGGCCCATTCGCGGGAACTGACGGACGGATCGGCAAAGATGTCGATCTCCACGGTGCCGCTGTTTGGCGAACAGGTCACGTGGTCGAAGGGAAAGCCGCGGTAGTTGTTGGCGGGCCTTTCTGACCTCCCGCCAAGGCTGACCGCGGTGCGGCCACTGCTCACATGACGATAAAGGTCACGCTGCCGTCCCCATTCTGTTGGATGGAAATGACTTTGGTGATGTCGACCTGTTGCGCCTCCAACGCGGCGGCAAGGTCGGGATTCGACCGGATATCGGTCTGCAGCTTGCGTACTTCGGCCGACTTCCCATCGGGCAGACGACGGTACTGGTCACGCGTGTCCTCGTCCGGAATCTCGTCGACGCGCATTACCGCGATCTTGGTGATGTCCACCGCCGTGAAGTCACCAATGCCCGAAACGGCAGGGTTGATGGCGCCTGTCGTCATCGCATCGGTCCCTGCCGCGCTCACCGGCGGCGTGACCGTCGAACCGGACGCGTCGTTACCTCCGGTCGTGGCCTGCGCCGTCTGTATGTGGGCTGGGCGCGGTGTCGGAACCGGCACTTTCCTGCTCTCGACCGTCTTTGCCGCAAATGCGGGCCCGACAAGAGTGGCAGTCAGCAGGATCGACGAACACGTGGCGAGCAATTTCATGGCTCTCTCCCTTCAGCGTCTTGCGCATTCAAGAGGGAAATGTCCGCTCGTCCCGATAGTTCCGAACTGCGTTGAGTGTCAGCTAGCCTCGCGCAGGATCTCCGCGGAGGTCACCGAGTGTACGCCGGCGGCTTTCATCGCCTCCTCGGCTGCCTTGATCGTGGCTGGATCGATGCCTCGGCTGAGGTCCTTTACGAAGCGGACCCGCACACCGGGCAGCATCTCCACGGCGTCGATTGCCGAGGCCTGGACGCAGTAGTCGGTTGCAAGCCCGCCGATATCGAGTTCGGTGACGCCGCGTCCCTTCAAGAAGTCCGCCAGGCCGGTATGCGCCGTGCGGTCGTTGTCGCGAAACGCCGAATAGCTGTCGACCTGTCGGTTCATGCCCTTGCGCTGGACGTGGGCGATCTTCGACTGGTCAAGGTCGGGATGCAGCGCGGCGTCATCCGTGTGCTGGACGCAATGATCCGGCCACAGCATTTGCGGCTTGCCGGCCAGTTCGCCCATCTCGAAGGGTTTGCTGCCGGGATGATTGGACGCGAAGCTGCCGTGATCGGTCGGATGCCAGTCCTGCGAGGCGACGATCAAATCATAGCCGCCCTCCGCCATCAGCCGGTTCGCCACGGGAATGACCTCGTGACCGCCGGCAACGGCAAGATTGCCGCCAGGGCAGAAACCGTTCTGGAGGTCAACAAGCAACAGGCATTTCATGGTCAGTACTCCGACTGTCGGGAAGATACCTGCCCGACCGGGAAGGATGTGGCATCCTAGCGCAGGGAATCAACAAACTGAATGGCAAAGACCCCGGCGGTGTTCCGGCCGGGGTGCTGGATGGGATCCGCGATTGGTCTGATCAGGCGGCCTGCGCCAGCTCGTCGGCAATGACCGTATCGAGGTTGAGGAAGCAAACCATCGTCTTTTCCAGCGCGACGATGCCGCGGCAGAAGGCGCGCTGGGCTTCGGGAATGATTTCCGGCGCCGGCTGCAGGTCTTCGCTCTTGATGGTCATCATGTCGGAGACCTGCTCGACGAGCAGGCCGACCAGCTTGCCGCCGATGTCCGTGACGATGATGGCGGAACGCTCGGACGGCTCCGTCATCTTCATGCCGAGGCGGCAGGCCATGTCGATGACCGGGATCACCGCACCGCGCAGGTTGATCAGGCCGAGCACGTAAGGCGGCGTATGCGGCATCGGCGTCACCGGCGCCCAGCCGCGGATTTCCCGGATGGCCATGATGTCGATGCAGAATTCCTGGTCGCCCAGGTGAAACGAAACAATTTCGAGATAGGCACCGGACTGCTTGATGGCGTTGGACATGGCTCGGACTCTTCCCAGATTTCGGCGGCAGGATCGCAAATGCGCGAGAGGCCCTGATGGCCTGCGGACCTCATGCCCGAACGGCCGTTTCCGGCCCCATACGCCCCGGGAGCCTTGCAGAGAGAGATTAAGCAAACCCTAACCGCCTGCCCCCGCAGAGGCGGATTTCGAGGTGTTTGCGGCGAACTATCCGGCCGCCGTGCCGATCGCATGTGACGGTCGCGTCACACGCGCAAAAGGTTCGCGCTCCCTCATTCCCGTTCGGATCAATCTACGCTAGGTTAAACATATGACTACAAGCCGCCTCACCGTCCGTTCCGGCATCACGCTCGCTCTGGCGTTTGCGTTGCTCGCCGTGCTGTTTTCGATGGCCTTCGCCGGGTGGGTCGATCATGGATCTTCGATCCTGCTTACTATGGCGGAGACAGGTCTCTCCTGGTGCTTTTGAGTTTGTCGTGATCACATTGCCGCGAGCACGCGGTTGCGGCGATACGCGCATTTGCGGACAAGCGCCCAACGAACTATGACTCCAGTCAGTTCGCCCACAACCGGGACGACAGCCACATAATCGCGGATAACTCGATGAAAACCGTACGTTTTGCGCTCTGGATCGCCATAGCCCTTCTGGCCGGCCTGCTCGGCTGGCTGACCCTGGAAATGTCCAAGAGCGGCGAGAAACTCGCCGAAGGACCGTTCGGCGTCCCCTTTGCGCTCGTCGCCCAGGATGGTCAGCCGATCACGGAAAAGGCCTTCACCGGCAAGCCCACGGCGCTGTTCTTCGGCTTCACCCACTGCCCGGAAGTTTGCCCGACGACCCTGTTCGAACTCGATGGTTGGCTCGCCAAGGTCGACCCCGACGGCACGAAGATGCAGGCCTATATCGTCACCGTCGATCCGGAACGCGACACACCGGAAATCCTCGGAGCCTATGTTTCCAACGTTTCCAGCCGGATCACCGGCATCTCCGGTCCGGCCGACCAGGTCATGGACATGGTGAAGGGATTTCGCGTCTATGCGCGGAAAGTCCCGGTCGATGAGAAGGATCCGACGGGCGAGTACACGATGGATCACACCGCCTCGGTCTTCCTGCTCGACCGCGATGGGCGCTTCCGGGGCACCATCTCCTATGGCGAGAACCCCGATGTTGCCGTACAAAAGCTGGAGAACCTCATCAAAGGATAAGGATCTCCGCTCATGGTTTCACGCGCCGACATTTCGATCCTCATCGCCGGCGCGGGACCAGTTGGTCTCACACTTGCGCTCGAACTGGCCAGACGGGGAATCAAGCCGCGGATCGTGACCCAGACCGATGGGCCCGTCTCGGAGAGCGAAAGCCGGGCGCTCGGCGTCAATGCGCGGACACTGGAACTGCTCGAACCGTCCGGCGTTGCCGGACAGATCCGCGAGCAGGCGATAGCGATCGAGGGGCTTCGGCTCACGTCGCGGGGCACCCCGCTGCTGACCATTCACACGAACAAGTTCCGCGGTCAGGCCCCGGCCTTGAGCATCCTGCCGCAGGGCGCCACGGAACGACTCTTGCTGGAGCACCTCCGTACCTTCGAGGTCGAACCCGAGTGGCACACGACGGTGAACACCGTGGAGGGAGGCGCGGACACGCCCGAGGTGACGCTCATTCGCAAGGACGACAGCGGCGAAACGGTGAAGCCGACGATCCTCGTGGGGGCCGACGGCGCCCATTCGATCGTGCGCAATGCCTGCGGCTTCACCTTTCCAGGCGAGGCGCTGGAGAACGCCTTCTTCCTGGCCGACTATGCCTATGACGCCCCGGTCGACGTCAGCTATGCGCGCGTGGATTTCATCAATCCCGGCGTGCTTGGCTGCATTCCGGTCCGTGCCAACGTATTGCGCTACATCTCGACGCTGCCGGACTTCGAGGACCGGATCGTCCATCCGCATGATCCGCTCGAGCAGACCTGGCGATCGGATTTCAAGGTGAGCTTCAGGCATGTCGAGGCGATGTCGATCGGTCGCGTCTATCTCGCCGGCGATGCGGCCCACATCCATTCGCCGATCGGGGCGCGCGGCATGAATCTCGGCATCGAGGATGCCTGCTGGCTCGCCTGGCTCATTTCCGAGGGGCGCGAAACAGAATATTCGGCTTTGCGCCTGCCGGCCGTACGCGGTTTGCTGCGCCAGACCCGGATGCTGACGGCGCTTGCCACCCTGGAGCGCCCGGCAGCCCTCATGCTGCGCCAACGGCTGCTGCCGCTGATGACGTACCTCCCCTTTGCCGAGCGCCGGCTCGTGTCGGGAATCGCCGGCATGGACACGCCCCATCCGCCCTGGATCACCAGAACGCACTGAACGACTTTGCGCGGTGCCCCGGACATGCTAGCGCATGCGCGAAACGAAACGGTCGGCGACACCGGCCCGCCCAGCTTTGCAGGAACAGCCTCACGTGAGCGAGATCCGTCTTTTCATCACCACGACCGAGCGGAACGCCGATGCGATCCTCAACTTGATGACTGATGTCTTCGAGGAAGAGGGATACGCCATCGCCACAATGGAGATCGATGAGAAGGCGGACAGATGGGAGGCGTCCGTCTATCTAATGGCCGACGAGGAAGACGAGGTCCGGGAACGCTTCGCCGCGCTGCTGCAGGACGATTTTCCCGATGCGATGATCGAGCGAGAGGACATCCCCGACGTCGACTGGATCGCCAAGTCGCTGGAGGGCCTGCAGCCGGTGCGCGCGGGCCGCTTCGTCGTCCACGGCTCGCACGACCGCGGCACGGCCCGAGCAGGCGAGATCGCCATCGAAATCGATGCCGGACAGGCTTTCGGCACCGGCCATCACGGCACGACGGCCGGTTGCCTAGAAGTGATCGAGACGGTCATGCGTACGGCGAAGATCCGCTCCGCGCTCGATCTCGGCACCGGCAGCGGCGTGCTGGCGATCGCCGCCCGAAAACTCGCCCCCATTCCCGTCCTTGCGACCGACATCGATCCGATCGCGACGAAGGTGGCCCGCGAAAACGTACGCCACAACGGGATCGCCAGCGGCATCACGCTTGAGACGGCGCCGGGATTTCACCACACGGCCTTCCGCCGCCACGGCCCGTTCGACCTGATCATCGCCAACATCCTGGCCCGTCCGCTGATGCGCATGGCGCCGCAGCTCGTCGCGCATCTGGCCCCCGGCGGGCACGTCGTCCTGTCCGGCATTCTTGCCAACCAGCGCTGGAAGGTCTTGTCAGCCTATAATGGCGTGGGCCTGCGGCATGTGCGCACGATCTGGCGCAACGGCTGGGTGACGATCCACCTCGACAGGTCCTAGAATCGCATCAGACTGGCCCTAAAATCGCGTCGCGGCCTCTCTGATTCGGTCGCGCGCCTTAGCCTTTTGCCACCCCGCATGTCTTTGTCCCGAAACCGGTTTCCACTTACGGGAGACATGCTTGGAAAAGAAAAAACCTCCCGGCCGTGCAGGGATACGGACGGGAGGTTCTGGAAAGAGAAAAGGCGGTGCCAGTGGCACCGCCTAGGACCGGAAAACCGGCCTGTCCGCGAGCCTTAAGGAGGAGGAGAGCTCAAGCGGACCCTATGTGTTCCGAACGCCTACCCGGAGGAGGGAGGAGGAGTGACCGGACAAGCGTCTGATCGGAACACCTAGCAGCATCGCCTTTCGGCGAAACTTTCGTTTACTTTCGTTTGAAGCAGAACTCGCGTTCGCTTCGTTGCGGGCTTTATAACCGAAGCAAAAAATAAGGACAGGATTAATTGGACATGGGAGCTATGCACGCAGCGCATGGACGCGGGCAAAGCCCTCTGCCTCCCGGCAGAACTGCGACTCGGGCCGGCCGCCCGGAAAGCGGATTGTCCACGACCACGATTTCACTTCGCCGGCAGTTGTTCTAGAGTCGCGCGAGTCCAGTTCCAGCCGGAAGCCAAATCATGTTTCAGAGTTTCGACGTCACCTCCACCCCGCAGTTCGGCCGCGAACGGACCGACGCACTGCGCGCCACCTTCGACACGCTTGGCATCGACGGCTTCCTCGTGCCGCGCGCCGACGAATTTCAAGGTGAGTATGTGCCGAAAAGTGCCGAGCGGCTGTCTTGGCTGACCGGCTTCACCGGCTCGGCGGGTGTTGCGCTGGTCACGCGCGGCGAAGCGGTCGTGTTCGTCGACGGCCGTTACGTGACGCAGCTCGCCGAACAGGTGGATGGCAGCGTCTTCAAAGGCGGCGACTTGGTCGGCGAACCGCCGCACGTGTGGATTCCGAAGCACGTCGCGAAAGGCTTCCGCCTCGGCATCGATCCCTGGCTCCATACCGGCGCCGAGGTGCGCAAGCTGGAGAAGGCGCTGAAGGAAATCGGCGGCACGCTGGTTCAGCTCGATCACAACCCGCTCGACCGCATCTGGACCGGTCGACCCGCAGAGCCGCTCGGACGGGTGCGCATCCAGCCGCAGGAATTTGCCGGCAAACTGGCCAAGGACAAGATCGCGAAAATGGTGGCGAAGGTTGGCGAGGCAGGGGCCGACGCGCTGGCCGTGACCGATCCGTCGACGATCGCCTGGCTGTTTAATGTTCGCGGCAGCGATGTCCCGCACACCCCTCACCCCCTCGCCCGCGCCATCCTGCATGCGGACGGCAAGGCGGAACTCTTCATTGACAAGCGCAAGACGGGGATCGAGGAAGAGGCCTACCTCACCCAGCTTGCCGACTTCCTGCCGCCGTCGGAGTTCGGCAGCCGGATCACGGCTCTTTCCAGCGCCGGCAAGAAGATCCTGATCGACCCGGACCAGGCCCCTTTTGCGCTCGCCGAAGCAATTCGTTCCGCCGGCGGCACGGTCATCGAAGCGGCCGATCCCGCCCGCCTGCCCCGCGCCTGCAAGAACGAAATCGAACTGGCCGGCTCGGCCAAGGCTCACCTGCAGGATGGCGCAGCGATGGTAGAGTTCCTCGCCTGGCTCGACGCCAGCCGCCCGGGCACGCTGACCGAGATCGAGGTGACGAAGAAGCTGGAGGCCTGCCGCGCCACCGTCGGCGAGCGCATGCAGAACCCGCTGAAGGACACCTCCTTCGATACGATTTCCGGCGCCGGCGCGCATGCCGCGATCATGCATTACCGCGTGACGACCGATACCGATGCGAAGATCGAAGGCGGGACGCTGTTCCTGATCGATTCAGGCGCGCAGTACATCAACGGCACGACCGACATCACCCGCACGGTTGCGATCGGCGACGTGCCGGAGGAACAGAAGCGCTTCTTCACGCTCGTCTTGAAGGGCATGATCGCCATCAGCACCGCGCGCTTCCCCAAGGGTACGCGCGGCTGCGACCTGGATCCGCTCGCCCGCATCGCGCTGTGGAAGGCCGGGGCGGATTTCGCCCATGGCACCGGCCATGGTGTCGGCTCCTATCTCTCCGTGCATGAAGGACCGCAGCGCATCTCCCGGCTCTCGACGCAGGAACTGCTGCCGGGCATGATCCTCTCCAACGAACCCGGCTACTACCGGCCGGGAAGCTTCGGCATCCGTATCGAAAACCTGATCCATATCCTGCCGGCTGCTCCCGTCAATGGCGGCGACATCGACATGCTCGGCTTCGAGACGCTGACCTTCTGCCCGATCGACAAGCGGCTGATCGTAACGGAACTGCTGACCCGCGAGGAATTGCACTGGGTCGACGAGTACCATGCGCAGACGCGCGCGGCGCTGATGCCGCTGCTCGAGGACGCCAAGGTGCGCGACTGGCTGACATCCGCGACCGCGCCGTTCAGCCACGGGGTGTAGGAAACCCATTCAGTTAATTACCACCTGCTAGGGAATTTGTGTGATAGCGATCAGAGTATCAACACCGCGAGACGGTGAGCGCGTAGTCAACATTTGGCGTGACGCCGTCGACGCAACGCATGACTTTCTGACCCCGGAGGATCGCGCCGAAATCGAGAATGAAGTGCGCGATTTTCTTCCGGCCGCCCCCCTTTGGTTGGCCGTGGACGCTGACGACCGTGCGCTCGGGTTCATGTTGCTGGATGGCGGACATATGGAAGCTCTATTCGTCGATCCGGCGAATAGAGGCCTGGGTATCGGCCGGGCGCTTGTCCTTCATGGCTTGTCACAGCATACCACGATGACGACCGACGTGAACGAGCAGAACGCGCAAGCGGTCGGCTTCTACGAGCGAATGGGGTTTAGGCGGATCGGGCGCTCCGAAAAGGACAGCCAAGGCCGCGACTATCCGCTATTGCACCTTCGCTTCGATCGCACAGTCTAAGATCCTCCTGGCCAGAGGCCCACATTCTGTTGGGTCTGCTGGTCTCTTTCGGCTCGCCGGCCTTACCCGCCGAACGCATACCGCATCAGCATCACCGCACACCAGCCGACGAACAGCATGGGCAGCATCGACAGGCGAAGGCTGGCGATCAGGGCGGCGGCCATGGCGACCTGCACATCCGGCCCGCCGGTAAAGAAGGCGGGCGCCACGAGCGTCGTCAGGACGGCCGCCGGCACCGCGTTCAGCGCCGCCTCAAGGCGCGGCGGGATCGACTTCATCCGCGTGATCAGCACGTAACCGCCGATGCGCGTCAGGAAAGTGGCAACTGCGCCGGCGAGGATGATGAGCACCATGTCGGTGTGGAACAACGCCTCCATGTCAGCCACTCCGCGCCGCGCGGCGTTCCGGCTCGCGCTTCACCGGAAGTGCAGCTGCAAGCAGCATGGCGGCGACGGCACCGATGCTGACATGCCAGGGCGAACCGACGGTGTGATAGGCGATCACCGAGGCGGCGCCGCTCATGGCAACGACCGGAAGAAAGTTCGACCGCTTGCGGAAGCCGAGCACCAGCGCCATGAAGTAGATGGGCAGCAACACGTCGATACCGATCACCTTCGGATCGCCGATCAATTTCCCGAAGAAACCTCCGAGCACCGTCATCACCTGCCATGGTACATAGATCATGAGTCCGTAGCCGAGGTACCACGAGAAACTTACCCTACGCCCCGACTCCCCACGATTGACCGTCTCCGCGAATTGCGGATCTGTCAGCAGGAAGAATCCAAAGAACTTCTGGACCGGCGTGAAATGCCGCACATAGGGCGCCATCGCCGCCGAATAGAGAATGTGGCGGAAGTTCACCGCAAAGATCGACAGCACAATGATCCACGGCGCGATCCTCTGGCCGAACAGTTCGATGCCGACGAGCTGACTCGCACCGGCGAACAGTGTGAGGCTCATCAACGCCGCTTCGGCGATCGTCTGGCCGTTGGCGACCGCGACGGCGCCGAACAGGGCACCGAACGGTGCGGCGGAAACACACAACGGCATCGCACCGCGCATGCCTTCGTTAAAATCTGCCTTGCTCAAGGGGCTGCCTCTCGTTAACGGCTCCGTCTATTCCCACCAAGCTTTCAGGGCAATTGAATTAGACTGATATATTCATTAATTTTGCTGAACCGTATCCGTAGGTTTCGCCAACGCATGCCGCTGGTTGCAGGATTGACCCCATGAAAAAAATCGAACTCTCGAAGCAGGAAAAGGCGGACATCATCCGCGCCATTCAGGTCTATTTTTCAGAGGAACTCGATCAGCAGATCGGCGCACTCCCGGCGGAACTGCTGATGGAGTTTTTCACCAAACAGATTGGCCCGCTTCACTACAACCGCGGCCTGCGCGACGCGCACACCGCGCTGATGGGCAAGATGGATGATCTCGCCGACGCCCTCTATCGCCTGGAGGAACAGCGGGACTTCCGGCGCTGACCACCGTCAGGCGTTCTTGCTCTTCACCTGGAATGTGTGCTCCTGCCCCGGGAAGGTCCGAGCCTTGACCTCTTCCGCATAGGCGGCGAAGGCTTCGCTCATCAGGGGCGCCAGATTGGCGAAGCGCTTGACGAAACGCGGCTTGAAATCCGTGAAGATGCCGAGCGCGTCGTCGACGACGAGCACCTGGCCGTCGCAGGCCGGCGATGCGCCGATGCCGATCGTCGGTGCCCGCAGCAGGCCGCTGATTTCGCGGGCGAGCGGCTCGACCGTTCCCTCGACGACGATGGCAAACGCCCCGGCATCGTCGATGGCCTTGGCGTCGCGGCGGATCTTCTCGGCTTCCTTGTCGCTGCGCCCGAGCGAACGATAACCGCCGGTGGTATTGATCAGTTGCGGCATGAGGCCGACATGGCCGAGCACGGGAATGCCGCGCTGCGTCAGGAAGGCCACCGTTTCGGCCATCTCCGCCCCACCTTCGAGCTTGATGGCGCTGCAGCCGGTTTCCTTGAGCACCCGGGCGGCGCTGCGGAACGCCAGTTCCTTCGATTCCTGGTAGGAGCCGAACGGCAGATCGATGACGACGCAGGCGTTGCTGGAGCCGCGCATGACGGCCTGACCATGGGCGATCATCATTTCCAGCGTCACGCCGACGGTCGAGTCGAGGCCATAGAGCACCATGCCGAGTGAGTCGCCGACCAGCATGATGTCCACGTGCGGATCCATCAACTTGGCGATTGGCGTCGTATAGGCCGTCAGGCTGACGATCGGCCGCTGACCCTTGAGGGTACTGATATCGGCAGGGGCAAGACGCCGTTTCGTTACATGTACGCTCATCGTCAGGCTACCTTTACTGCTTGACCGTGTTCGTGCCGATGACCCGGTTGTCGAGCAGCTTCGTGCTCCCAAACCGGATGAAAAGCAACAATAGAACGGGTTTCTCGCCGATTTCGGCGATTTCCGCGAGCGTCTCGGGGTCGCGCAGCGCGACGACCTCCGGCTCCGCCAGCGGTTCGGTTGAGAAAAAGGCCCGTACGGCCGCCTCGACCCTGCTCGCGTCCCGCTCGCCGCCTGCAATCAATCTTGCAGCCTCGTCGAGCGCACGCGGGACGATGACGGCGGCGGCGCGCTGATCCGGCGAGAGGTAGACATTGCGCGAGGAACAGGCGAGCGCATCTGCCTCACGCACGGTCGGCACCCCGATCACCTCGATCGGCTGCGCCAGGTCTTCGGCCATGCGGCGGATGATCGCGAGTTGCTGGTAATCCTTCTCGCCGAAGTAGCCACGGTGGGCGCCGACGATATTGAACAGCTTGGTGACGACGGTGCAGACACCGGCGAAATGTCCTGGCCGTACCTCGCCCTCAAGTTTGGAGCCGAGTGTGGGCACATCCACAACCGTCTCCATCGGGCGCGGATACATGTCTGAGACGCCGGGCGCGAAGAGGAAATCGGCGCCGCCCTGTTCGAGCATCGCCTGATCGCGCGGCAAGTTGCGCGGATAGCGCGCAAGGTCCTCGTTTTCGCCGAACTGCAGCGGATTGACGAAGATCGAGGCGACGACGATGTCGTTTTCGACGCGGGCGCGGCGCACCAGTTCCATGTGGCCGATGTGGAGATAGCCCATGGTGGGTACGAGCCCGATCGTCTTTCCGGCGGCACGATGGGGTGCAAGTGCCTCACGCAATCCTGCGATCGTGGTGATGGTCTGCATCCGGCGGATCCTCCAATCCATCGACACCCTCTCCCTGGGCGCTCGCCGCCGTAGCATCTGGGCTTTTTTGCGGCAGCGCCGCTTTCTATCTTGTGCAGCGCAAAAAGACAATCGTTAACCTGGTAGCGAAGCCTGCCCGGAGCGACGTTCGCATATGCAATATTGTTGCTGTACTTTTCGGCCGCTTCGCAGTAGGAACGCCGCCAAATGGTCGGCCACGTGTGGGCCGATGCGCGGTCCGGCACCATCGTGATCCACCAGGGTGCTGCGAAACGACATTATCCGAAAGACCTGAGATGACCGAATACGAAGGCCTCGCTCCGGCGATGGCAAGCGCGTTGGCAAAACGCGGTTACACCACCCTGACCCCGGTGCAGAAGGCCGTTTCCGACCCGACGCTGAGCGGTGCGGACGTCCTGGTCTCCGCGCAGACCGGCTCGGGCAAGACCGTTGCCTTCGGCCTGGCGCTGGCCCCGACGCTGCTAGAAGGCGAAGACCGCTTCGGCCCGGCCGCAGCGCCGCTGGCGCTGGCGATCGCCCCGACGCGGGAACTGGCGCTGCAGGTGAAACGCGAACTCGAATGGCTTTACGGCGAGACGGGCGCGGTAATCGCCTCCTGCGTCGGCGGCATGGACATCCGCAACGAACGCCGGGCGCTCGATCGCGGCGCACAGATCGTCGTCGGCACGCCGGGGCGGCTGCGCGACCACATCGACCGCGGCTCTCTCGACCTCTCCGGCCTGCGCGCCGTCGTCCTCGACGAAGCCGACGAGATGCTCGACCTCGGTTTCCGCGAGGATCTGGAGTTCATTCTCGACGCGGCGCCCGAAGAGCGGCGCACGCTGATGTTTTCCGCAACGGTGCCGCGGGCGATCGAGGAACTGGCGCGCAGCTACCAGCGCGATGCCATCCGCGTATCGACGGCGGCCGAACGCGGCCAGCACGTCGACATCGAGTACCGTGCCCTGGCGGTGACGCCATCCGACCGCGAGAACGCCATCATCAACGTGCTGCGCTATTATGAGGCGCAGACGGCGATCGTGTTCTGCTCGACGCGCGCGGCCGTCAATCATCTGACCGCCCGCTTCAACAATCGCGGCTTCTCCGTCGTGGCGCTCTCGGGCGAGCTGTCGCAGAACGAACGCACCCATGCGCTGCAGGCGATGCGCGACGGCCGTGCCCGCGTCTGCATCGCCACCGACGTGGCCGCGCGCGGCATCGACCTGCCGAACCTCGAACTCGTCGTGCACGCCGACCTGCCAACGAATCCGGAAACGCTGCTGCACCGCAGCGGCCGCACCGGCCGCGCCGGCCGCAAGGGCGTCAGCGCGCTGATCGTTCCCCTCCCCGCCATCCGCAAGGCCGAGCGCCTGCTTGCCGGCGCCAGAATCAAGGCGGAATGGGCCTCACCGCCTTCTGCCGACGAGATCCTGCGTCGCGATGACGAGCGGCTGCTGGCCGATCCCCTCCTCAGCGAGCCGATCGCCGAGGATGAAAACACCTTCGTCGACACGTTGCTTTCCGCCATCGAGCCCCGGCAGATCGCCGCTGCCTTCGCGCGGCTCTATCGCGCCGGCCGTTCGGCGCCGGAAGACCTGAGAGAGGTCAACCTCGATCAGCGGCGCGCGCCGCGGGAACGCACACATGCAGACGGAGCGGAGCCGACACCACGACGCCCGCGCGAAGAATTCGGTCCGGCGCGGTGGTTTTCCATTTCCGTCGGACGCAAGCAGAATGCCGAGCCCCGCTGGTTGATCCCGATGCTGTGCCGGAACGGCGACCTCACCAAGAACGAGATCGGCGCGATCAAGATGCAGCAGGACGAGACCTATGTGGAGCTTTCCGCAGACGTCGCCGACGCATTCCTCGCCAAGATCGGACCGAAGCGCCTACTGGAGAAGGGCATTCGCGTCACGGAACTGGACGGCACACCCGACCTGACGGCCAAGCCGCGCGGCAAACCTGCCTTCGATAGGCCTGCGTTCGATAAGCCGGAGCGCTTCCGCAAAGAGCGCGATTACGGCGACGAGCGTGACGGGGGCAAGCCGAAGCGCAAGTTCGACAAATTCGAAAAGCGCCCCGCTACCGCAGAAGCTGGCGACAGACCATTCCGCAAGGACGCGTCCAAGGGCCCGCGCACGGCAGGAAATTCCGACGAAGCCCCCGCCTGGAACAAACCAAGTTTCGGCAAGAAGCCCTCCCAGGGCAAGGAATTCCATGGCAAGGAATTCCAAGACAAGGGCTTCAAGGACGCCGGTTTCAAGGGCAAGGGGCCGCGTGCAAAGGGGCCGCAGGGCGACGCTCCGTTCGTCAAGAAGAAGAAGCCCAAGAAATCCAACGGCTAGACGAGCCGTGCGTGAGATGTCGCCCCGCTCCAGATGAAGCGGGGTGGCGCGATCGCATCTGATCAAGCCCGCCTCGTCGTGCCCCCACGGCCACAGCCTGCCGCGACAAGCAAAGGCTAGAGCGAATCCCACTTCTCCAATGGGGCGAACCCGCCTATCTTCCTTGCAACTGGAAGGGTCATCGAGTCGGGTAACGGCGATTTCATCGTCGGTGGGGCGAATGGCAGATAGGGAAACGCTTAGGGGCCACACGGGGCTTTGCGTCACGGAGCGCCTTACCGAGGCTTTCTGGGAGCAATATCGCCGCCTGCAGGACGCCGTATTAACCGACAACGCCCCACTCGTCTGCCGTCTCGATCGCGAACTGACCTCCTCCCTGACAACGCTCGTCGATCACCAGACGAACGATACCGCAGGACAGCAAGTCCAGTTCATGGCACTGCTGCGGCTGCTGCGCGAAGAAGCGGACGACGCCGCAAGTGTCCGAAGCAACGCGGATCTGATCGAAGCACTTCTCCGGCGCTACATCATCGTGCGCACACCCACCGACACCGGCGGCCTCCCCGCATTGTCAGCGCCGATCCGCAACGGCGTGCTTGACGTGGGCCAGTTGGACACCTTGCCAGAACGCGTTTCGGTCGTGACGACCGATTATCGCTACCTTTATGCCAACTCGACCGATGCGGCCCGACTAAACCGCAAGCCGCACGAACTCATCGGCCGCCATGTGCGCGACGTCGTCGGCGCAGAACGGTTTGACAGCCGGATCAAGACCAATCTCGACCGTTGTTTTTCAGGAGAGACGGTAGAGTATACGAATGCACGGGAAACGGACGGCAAGGTCGTGGTGATCCGGCGCAGGCTGACACCCTGCTATGCAGAGGACCAGCCATTGATCGGTGCGCTTGTCGTCATCCAGGAAGGTCCCGACCGCCGCCAGCGTGCGGGTTGAACTTCAGCAGCGAACAGAACTCATGGATTGATCCGTTCGAACCATTGGTCCTCGTCGATCACTTCGACGCCGAATTCGCGCGCCTTGTCGAGCTTCGAGCCCGCCCCCGGTCCCGCGACGACGAGATCGGTCTTCTTGGAGACCGAACCGGACACCTTGGCGCCAAGCCGTTCGGCCATGGCCTTGGCCTCGTCGCGTGACATCTTCTCCAGCGAGCCGGTGAAGACGACGGTCTTGCCGGCGACGGGGCTATCGCTCGCGACCGGCACTTCCGCCGCCTCGGGCATCACCTCCAGAAGCAAGCGCTCGATGACGTCGAGATTGCGCGGTTCCTTGTAAAACTCGACGATGGAACGTGCCACGACCTCGCCGATCCCGTCGATGCGGTTGAGCTCGTTCCAGGCCTCGCCGCTGAGAGAGACGGCCTCCTGCATCCCAGCCTCGAAGGCTTGATATGTTCCGTACGCACGCGCCAGAAGTTTCGCCGTCGTCTCGCCGACGTGGCGGATTCCGAGCGCGTAGATGAAGCGATTGAGCGCGATGGTGCGACGCGTATTGATCGCGTCGTAGAGCTTGCGCACGCTGACACGCCCGAAGCCCTCGATGTTCTCCAGTTTGGTCAGGGAATCGGCCTGGCGCTTCTCAAGCGTGAAGATGTCCGGTGCCGTTCGGATCGTGAGTGCCGGATCATCCGCCTCGAAGAAGAAGTCGATCTGCTTGGAGCCGAGCCCCTCGATGTCGTAGGCGTTGCGGGAGACGAAGTGCTTCAGGTGCTCGACCGCCTGGGCCCGGCAGACAAATCCACCGGTGCAGCGGCGCACCGCGTCGACCTTGCCGGATTTCTCGTTGATGTCACGCACGGCATGGCTGCCGCAAATTGGGCAGGTCTTGGGAAACTCGTACGGCACCGCGTCCGTCGGCCGCTTTTCCATGACCACGTCGACGATCTGCGGGATCACGTCGCCGGCGCGCTGGACGATCACGACATCGCCGACGCGGATATCACGCCCCTCGCGGATCGGTTCGCCGCTGTTGCCCACCCCGCGGATATAATCCTCGTTGTGCAGCGTCGCGTTGGTGACGACAACGCCACCGACGGTCACCGGTTCAAGCCGTGCGACGGGCGTGAGTGCACCGGTACGGCCGACCTGGATATCGATCGCCGTCAGCGTCGTCAGCGCCTGTTCAGCCGGGAACTTGTGCGCCGTCGCCCAACGTGGAGAGCGCGAACGGAAACCGAGGCGCGCCTGCAGGTCGAGTTGGTCGACCTTGTAGACGACGCCGTCGATGTCGTAGTCGAGGTCCGGACGGGCAAGGCCGATCTCGCGGTAGTGGGCGATGATGTCCTCGACCTTGAACAGCCGCTTCATCAGCGGGTTGACCGGGAAGCCCCAGGACTTGAACGCTTCCACCATGCCAAACTGCGTGTCGGCCGGCATTTCCGACATCTCGCCCCAGGCGTAGGCGAAGAAGCGAAGCTTCCGGCTCGCGGTCACCGAGGCGTCGAGCTGGCGCAGCGACCCGGCGGCCGTGTTGCGCGGGTTGACGTAGGTCTGCTTGCCCTCCGCGGCCATCTGCGCGTTCAGCGCCTGGAAATCGCTCTTGGCCATGTAGACCTCGCCGCGCACTTCAGCGATTGCCGGAGCGCCGGCGGGAAGGCGCTTGGGGATCTCATTGATGGTGAGAATGTTGGCGGTCACGTTCTCGCCGGCGCTGCCGTCGCCTCGCGTGGCGGCATTGACGAGACGGCCGTTCTCATAACGGATCGACATGGAGAGCCCGTCGATCTTTGGCTCGGCGGTAAAGGCGATCGAGTCATCCGGCAGACGGCCAAGGAAGCGATAGACGGCTGCGATGAAGTCGCGCACATCGTCGTCGGAGAAGGTGTTATCGAGGGACAGCATCGGCCGGGCATGGACGATCGGGGCAAAGGTCGGCAGCGGTGCTGCACCGACGCGGCGCGACGGACTGTCGTCACGAACGAGCGCCGGGAAGCGGGCCTCGACTTCCTCGTTGCGGCGCTTCAGCGCGTCATAGTCGGCATCGGAGATCTCAGGCTGGTCCTTGCCGTGGTAAAGCTCATCATGCCGGGCGATCTCCGCCGCCAGATAAGCGAGTTCCGCCGCCGCCGCCTCCTCGGTCAGATTTTCGACGGGGATCTTTTCGATTGCCATGGCCCACTCCGCGATTCCGAGAGATCGGTTT
The DNA here is from genome assembly GCF_056394765.1 of Mycoplana sp. 10N416. Lineage (NCBI taxonomy): Bacteria > Pseudomonadati > Pseudomonadota > Alphaproteobacteria > Hyphomicrobiales > Rhizobiaceae > Mycoplana > Mycoplana sp. 10N416. The sequence continues at coordinate 219,370 of NZ_JBFTIM010000006.1, forward strand.
TAGAGCAACTGCGATGAAAGGGAAGACGATTGCGAAGCGCACACGTCTACAGGCAGCGCGCATAAGACGCCTCTGCGCTCTTCGCTGCCCCTCACCCTACCCCTCTTTCCGCAAGCGGGGGGAGGGAATGAGTTTGCGTCTGGCCTCGCCGGCAAGGACAAACTGCGGCGGGGCGGCATTGCGCCCTTCTCCCCGCCTGCGGGGAGAAGGTGCCGGCAGGCGGATGAGGGGCTACTAAGACATAGAATAGAGCCGAATGACGATCACGGCCGGCCGCGATCTCAGCCCCCGCCCGACAGCAATCTTGCCGCCGCCGCCCTCGCCTCTTCCGTCACCGACGCGCCGGCCAGCATGCGGGCAATCTCCTCGGTGCGGGCGCCGTCGTCCATCCGGGCGACGCGGGTGGCGACCGCCTCGCTGCCTTCGATCGGCCCCTTGGAAATCAGAAGGTGGGTGGCTGCGCGTGCGGCCACTTGCGGCGCATGCGTGACGGAAAGTACCTGCACCGTCGAGGACAGGCGCTTCAGCCGCTGGCCGATCGCATCGGCGACCGCGCCGCCAACGCCGGTATCGATTTCGTCGAAGACCAGCGTCGGCGCAGAGCCGCGGTCGGCAAGTGCCACCTTGAGCGCCAGAAGAAAGCGCGAAAGCTCACCGCCCGACGCCACCTTCATGATCGGTCCGGGGCGCGTGCCAGGGTTGGTCTGGACATGGAACTCGACGGTGTCGATGCCATCCTCGCCACCGCCGTCAGGATCGGTGGTGATGTTGACCATGAAGCGTGCGCGCTCGAGCTTCAGCGCCGGAAGCTCCGCCATCACGGCCGCGGCAAGAGCCTCGGCGGTATGGTGGCGGCGATCCGAGAGCGCGCGCGCCGCAACGTCATAAGCCGCCCGCATATCGGTCACGTGCTTCTCGAGTTGGACCAGCTTCTCCTCGCCGGCGTCGAGATCGGCGAGATCGGCGATCATCTTTGCGGCGAGCGCGGGGAGCCCGGCAACGGGAACGGAGTATTTGCGCGAGGCGGCGCGCAGCGCGAACAAGCGCTCTTCCGTCCGCTCCAGCAGCTTCGGGTCGAATTCGGTCTTGCGCAGCGCCGCATCCACCGCCATCTGCGCATCGGAAAGCTGGTCGACGGCGCGGCCAAGAAGCTCGACGGTTTCCTCCAGCAGGCCCGGAGCCTCCTGGCTCTTGCGTTCGAGCCTTCGAACCATCGAGGCGATGACCGGCACGGGCGAAGCATTGCCGTTGAGGAAATCGCTCGCCTCGTTGATGTCGCCGGCGATGCGCTCCGCCTTCATCATGCGGGCACGATCCTCGGCGAGCAGTTCCTCCTCGCCATCCTGCGGGGAAAGCTTCTCCAGCTCCTCGACGGACGAGCGCAGGTAGTCCGCTTCGCGCGCTGCCGCCTCGACCCTTTCACGATGGCGCCGAAGCGCGCGTTCGGCCTCCCGCCAGCGCTGGTAGAGGACTGCAACCTCGCCCGCCGGCTCGCCCAGCCCGCCGAAGGCGTCGAGCAGGATCCGGTGGGCATCGGTGTCGATCAGCGCCCGGTCGTCGTGCTGGCCATGGATCTCGACGAGTCGCTGGCCGGCCTGGCGCATCAATTGCACTGAGATCGGCTGGTCGTTGACATAGGCCTTGGTGCGCCCATCCGCCGATTGCACGCGGCGGAAGATGAGATCGCCGTCGTCATCAATGCCGTTGGTGCGCAGCAACGTACGCGCCGCATGGCTGGACGGCACATCGAACACGGCGGTCACCTGGCCCTTGTCGAGACCGTGGCGTACGAGCGCGCCGTCCCCTCGCCCGCCGAGGGCGAGCGACAGGCTGTCGAGCAGGATGGATTTGCCGGCGCCGGTTTCACCGGTCAGCACGGACAGGCCGGCATCGAACCCCAGATCAAGCCGTTCGATCAGGACAATATCGCGGATCGAAAGCTGTGCCAGCATCCGGGACCATATCTCTTTTCTCAGGCGCCGATGAGCTTCTTGCCGGCGCGCGAAATCCAGGAACCAGCGTTTTCACGCGGCTCCAGCCCCTTGGACTGGAGCAGCTTGTAGGAATCCGCATACCACTGGCTGTCCGGGTAGTTATGACCGAGGACGGCCGCAGCGGTTTGCGCCTCGCTGGCAAGACCCATTGCATAATAGGATTCGACGAGACGCGCGAGAGCTTCTTCGATCTGGTTGGTGTTGCCGTACTGCTCCACGACCGTGCGGAAGCGCGTGATGGCAGCGAGGTATTCCTTCCGCTCCAGATAATAGCGCCCGACCTGCATCTCCTTGCCGGCCAGCTGGTCACGCGCAAAGCGGATCTTGGTCTGGGCGTCTTCGACATACTCCGACTTCGGATACTTCGTGACGACGTTCTGCATCGCCTCGATCGTCTTGGTGGCCGCCCGCTGATCCTGCGTGACGCTCGGGATCTGCTTCGCATAGGCGAGGCCGACGATGTACTGCGCGTAGGCCGCATCCTCCGATTCGGGATAGAGGTTCAGGTAGCGGTTGCCGGCGGCAATCGCCTCCTCGGTCTGCCCCTGGCGGTAGCTGACGAAAGCGTTCATCACGAGTGCCTTGCGGGCATATTCGGAGAACGGATGCTGACGGTCGATGGCCTCGAACTTCCGCGAGGCTTCCGTGACTTTGCCCGCGTTCAGGTTGGCTAGGCCCTGGTTGTAAAGAACTTCAGGCGGATCGGTCTCGCCGGCCAGCTTGGTAATGTCGATGTCGGGATCACTCTGGCAAGCCGTCAGCGCAACCGGCGCTGTCAACAGGAAGGCGACGCAGGCAATTCGCGTCCAATGCTTCGCACCAACAGTCCCTGCAATATTCATCTGACAATCCCAAAATCAGCGCGGCGCCCTTGCCGAGCGCCGTCAATAGCCTTGCGTTCTATCCTCAAACTCGCGCGGACCGCAACGCCATGCAGGCGCATTGACGCAATTTTGTGGCAAACTATGTGTGAAAACACCAAGATGTGGGAAACATCCCCGGCCTTATGCAGACCAGGGAGCAAACCCGGGTGCGTTGACGGCCGTGAGCTCCCGCTTGCCGGCGCGGCGCGGTGCAGTTGCCTCCACCACTTCATAGGCGGTGCGATCGTTCAGCAACGCCTTCAGCGCATGCGCATTCATCTTGTGGCCACCGCGATAGGAGCGGTAGCAGCCGATGAACTGCGCCCCGGCAAGCGCCAGATCGCCGACCGCGTCGAGCGTCTTGTGACGGGCAAACTCGTCCCGGTAGCGAAGGCCCTCGACGTTGATCACCGCATTGTCGTCGGAAATGACCACCGAATTCTCGAGTGACGACCCGAGCGCGTAGCCGGCGGCCCAAAGCCGCTCAACATCGCGCATGAAGCCGAACGTGCGGGCACGCGAGAGTTCGCTGCGGAAGGTTGCGGGCGTCAATTCCCCCTTCCAGGCCTGGCGACCGATCAGCGGGCAATCGAAATCGATTTCCACTTCAAAGCGCGTGCCGTCGTGCGGCAGAAACTCCGCCCAGGACGCACCGGCTTCAACGCGAACCGGCTTGACGACGCGGATATAGCGGCGCTTGACGGCGAGCGGGCGCAATCCCACCTGGTCGATCGCGTCGATGAACGGCGCTGAGCTGCCATCCATGATCGGCATTTCGGCGCCGTGAACCTCGATCAGGACGTTGTCCAGCGAAAGCGCATAGAGCGCTGCCATCACGTGCTCGACGGTCGCGATCGACTTGTCCGGCGAAAAGCCGAGAACGGTGCAAAGATCCGTATTGCCGACCTGCCCGGAGACCGCGCGATATTCGCTGACGCTGCCGTTGTCATGCACGCGTTGAAATACGATGCCACTATCGGCCTCAGCCGGGTGGAAGGTGATCGAAACGACGGCGCCGGAATGGACGCCGGTTCCCGAAATCGTGACCGGGCTCGAGATCGTCGTCTGAAAACCCAGCAAGCTAATGGACATTTCCTATTGCCTTGTTCTGCACTGGCACCACGCCAGTCGTCTTTATCTGTCGAGCGCGCCTTGCAACCACTGAGATCCGCGTTTGAGGCTGCGCTACCGAGGTCACCGCCGGGCGGTAAAAATCGCCCTTGAATCAAGGCCATGCCCTCGTTTTCGGCCGGAATGTAGTTGTGCGCCTCTTCCCTTACAAATCACTGTTTCTTTCGATATGTTACGCCTTGACCACCAAACTTAAATGTTTGATTAAAAACGATAAAAGCAAAAGACCCGGATCACGGATCCGGGTCTTTTGACATCTTCCGTTACAATTTCAGTTCGACTGCCGGCGCAGGAACGCAGGGATCTCGAGTTGGTCGTCCTCGCTGAGTGCGCGCGGCTGCGGATTGGCGCGGCCGTGGTCGTCGAGCTGGCCGCGACGCGGCGCATAGAGGCTCGCCTCAGGCGACAACGTCCGGCGCTGCGGCGCGGGCGCGGCCTCTGCCGCGGCCTGTGGCTCCTCCTCCTCGCGGCGCGAGAGCGACGAGGTAAGGCGTCTCAGCAGGCCCATCGGACCGCGCTCCTCGGCCTGAACCTGCGCCGGCTGGCTGCGGTGCTCAACCTCTGCCTGGACGACGGGTGGGAAGTCCTCGATTCGCGGCATGCGAGTCGCGACCGGCTCCTGGCGGATGACCGGTGCGGCCGGCTCTGCCCGCGGGGCGACCGGCGCTGCGGCGACCGGCTGCTGGAACTGCGGCTGCTGGATCGGCGCCGGGCGTGCGGCGACCGGGGCCTCCGCGACCGGAGCTGCGGCAAAGAGGCGACTCTGCGGCCGGAATTCCTCCTGCGGAGCTGCAGCCGCCCTTGCCTCCGGCAGAGCCAGTTCGCGCTCGAGGCCGAGTTCCGCCGCCAGGATCGTCTCGGAGATCGGATCGGCAGTGCGGAGCGGCTGGGCAGCGACAGGCTGAGGTGCCGCCGGCTGGCTCATCACCGGAGCCGGTGCAACCGGCTGCGACACCTGAGGCTGAACCGGAACGGCAGCGGACGGACGGATCAGCGGCTTGCTTGCGCCACGAAAGTCGGCGTTCTTGCCAGACATTTCCGCGGCGGCGCGATCGATGCCGGTGGCAACGACGGAGACGCGGATCAGCCCCTCCAGTTCCTCGTCGAAGGTCGCGCCGAGAATGATGTTGGCGTCCGGATCGACTTCCTCGCGGATGCGGGTCGCCGCCTCGTCGACTTCGAACAGGGTCAGGTCGCGGCCGCCGGTGATCGAGATCAGCAGGCCCTGGGCGCCCTTCATCGAGGTTTCGTCGAGCAGCGGGTTGGCGATCGCCGCTTCGGCGGCCGCCATTGCGCGGCCCTCGCCGGAAGCCTCGCCCGTGCCCATCATCGCACGACCCATCTCGCGCATGACCGAGCGGACGTCGGCGAAGTCGAGGTTGATCAGGCCTTCCTTGACCATCAGGTCGGTGATGCAGGCGACGCCCGAGTAGAGGACCTGGTCGGCCATCGCGAAGGCATCGGCAAACGTCGTCTTGTCGTTGGCGATGCGGAACAGGTTCTGGTTCGGGATGACGATCAGCGTGTCGACCGACTTCTGCAGTTCCTGGATGCCCTGCTCGGCCAGCCGCATGCGGCGACCGCCTTCGAAGTGGAACGGCTTGGTGACAACGCCGACGGTCAGGATGCCCTTGTTGCGGGCGGCCTGGGCGACGATCGGAGCAGCACCGGTGCCCGTGCCGCCGCCCATGCCGGCGGTGACGAAGCACATGTGGGTGCCGTTCAGATGGTCGATGATCTCGTCGATGCACTCCTCGGCGGCCGCACGGCCGACCTCGGGCTGCGAACCGGCGCCGAGACCCTCGGTGACCTGGGCACCCATCTGGATGATCCGTTCGGCCTTCGTCATGGTCAGTGCCTGGGCGTCCGTGTTGGCGACGACGAAATCGACGCCCTGCAGCCCTGCGGTGATCATGTTGTTGACCGCATTGCCACCGCCGCCACCAACACCAAAGACGGTGATGCGGGGCTTCAGCTCAGTGATGTCGGGCTTCTGCAGCTTGATCGTCATTGTACCTGTTCCTTTGTCTGTTCTGGCCTGCATCGCCACACCGGCCAATATCCCAAAAACTCGATTCCGTTTTTCCCGCTACGCACGCACTCGCGGCAAACCCGTCAGAAACTCTCCTTCAGCCACTGCCCCATCCGGGCGATGCGGCTGTTACCGCCTGCAAGCGACGCAAGCATGCCGCCTTGCGTCGCATGCGTTTCCAGCTCCGCAACCTGCGGATAGATCATAAGCCCCACTGCTGTGGAGAATGCCGCCCCCTTGGCCGCGGCCGGCAGGCCAGACACGCCAAGCGGACGCCCGACGCGAACATTACGCGCAAGAATCCGGCGCGCGGCTTCCGGCAACCCCGTCAGCTGGCTTGCGCCACCCGTCAACACGATCCGCTTGCCGACGATCGGCGAGAAGCCGGAGCGCTGGATGCGGTCGCGAATCAGTTCGAGCGTCTCCTCGATCCGGGCACAGACAATGCGAGAAAGCAGCGCGCGCGGCACATGCGTCGGCTGGTCCCGGTCGTCTTCGCCAAGCGCAGGCACTGCCACGATGTCGCGCTCGTCGGAGGCATTCGGCAGCGCAGAGCCATGCACGACCTTCAGCCGTTCGGCATCCTCGATGCGGGTAGACAGACCGCGGGCAATGTCGGTCGTTACGTGATGGCCGCCAAGCGCGACGGCGTCCGCATGGACGAGCTTGCCTTCGGCGAAGACGGAAATCGTCGTTGTTCCGCCGCCCATGTCGATGCAGGCGCAACCGAGTTCGACCTCGTCGTCCACGAGCGCCGACAGGCCGCTCGCGTAGGGCGTGGCCACCATACCCTCGACCGAGAGGTGGGCACGGTTGACGCAGAGTTCGAGGTTCTTCAGCGCGGTCCGCTCGGCCGTCAGCACATGCATGTCGACGCCCAGCACATCGCCGTACATGGAGAGCGGATCACGGATGCCGCGCTCGCCGTCGAGGGAGAAACCGGTCGGCAGGGAATGCAGGATGGCGCGATCCTGGCGCAGCGAGCGCTGGCCGGCCGCAGCCAGCACCTTGCGCAGGTCCGCCGCTTCCACTTCCTGGCCACCGAGATCGATCGTGCCGGTATAGATGTCGCTTTGCAGGCGACCCGCGGAGACGTTGACGATCAGGCTGTCGATCGTCAGGCCCGCCATGCGCTCGGCGGCATCGACGGCAAGGCGAACAACGCTTTCAGCCGCGTCCAGATCCGCGATCACCCCGTTTTTGACGCCCCGCGAGCGGTGGTGTCCGATGCCGATAACCTCGATCGAGTGCGTCCGGCCGGGAAGGATTTCGCTTTCCGGTCGCGGCGTCAGCTTGCCGATCATGCAGACGACCTTGGTCGAGCCGATGTCGAGCACCGAAACGACGTGCGACCGCTTGGAATTGAGCGGCTTCAAACGCGGCAGGCCGAAATGGGAGGAGCCGAAGATACTCATGAGCGATCGGTCACCTTCTTGAGTTCCTTGGTGCGCTGCTCCAGCACCACCTTGCGGCGGGCGGCGGCCCCTTCAGTCAACTGTATCGTGGTGCGGTCCTCGAGCCGCAGGTCGACGGCGGCGATGTCGCGCTCCAGGAGCCCATGCTCGACGTCGAACCGGGACAACACGTCCATAGCCCGGGCGATGTTGGTTTCCGGCAGTTTGACGACAATGCCGTTGTCGAGACGGAGGTCCCACCGACGGCCGGCCACTCGAACGTATGCCTTCACGCGCGCCTTGATTTCCGGCCAGTTGTCGAACTGCTTGTCGAAGCTCGCCGCCGCCGTCTCGGCATCGCGTCCGACGAACAGCGGCAAGGCCGAGAACTTGTTGTCACGGAGCGGCGCGATGACGCTGCCATTCTTCTCGATCAGCGAAAGATCGTCGCCGTGCTGCCAGATGGCGAACGCCTCGCGTTCCTTGAGCGCGACCTCGATCGTGCCCGGATAGACCTTTCGGACGGAGACCTGCTCCACCCACGGAAGCTGCGCAAGCTTGCCGCGCACGTCCTCGACGTCCACCGCCACAAGCGAGGTGGTGCCATCGAGACCGAGATGCGCGAGAATTTCGATTTCCGACGTTTCGCGCGCACCGGAAACCTTCACGTCGTCGATGGCAAAGCCCGCTGCCGCCGTCGTCGCCTGAGTGAAATCCTGCGTGTGGCCGCCGAGCGACATCCCGTAGAAACCGGTCGCTGCCAGGAAAGCGATCGCGGCAACCGTGCCCGTATGGCGCGCTATCGGCACGCGCCCGACGGCGAGGCTGACGGTGAACCGCACGATCCTGCGCAGCGGACGCGGCAATACGCGCCCGGAATCAGCATCGACGAGACCCGCAGCGCCCTGCCGAGCCGCCTTGCTCCTCTTTCTGCCGATCAACGCAAGCACGACGCGTCCTCCACCATCCAACTCAAGAATTCACCAAAGGAATGACCGGCATGAACGGCCATCTCGGGCACCAGCGACGTCGGCGTCATGCCGGGCTGGGTGTTGACCTCCAGCCACACAACCTCGCCGTTCTCGGAGAAGCGGTCGTCATATCGAAAGTCCGATCTGCTGACGCCGCGACAGCCGATCGCCTGATGCGCCTTGAGTGCTAGTGTTTGTATTTTTTGGTAAATATTTGGTGAAATTTGCGCAGGAAGGACGTGCCTTGAGCCCCCTTGCGCGTATTTCGCGTCATAATCGTAGAAGCCGTGTCCCTGCGGCACCACCTCGGTGACACCAAGGGCAACATCACCCATGACTCCGCACGTCAATTCCCGGCCGTAGACGTAGCGCTCGACCATGACTCGATCGCCATAACGCCAGTCATCGGAGGTAATGACCTGCGGCGGATGCGCCTGATCTTCCTTGACGATGACGACACCGAAGCTGGAGCCCTCGCGTACCGGCTTGACCACATAGGGTGGCTTCATCGGGTGCCTGGAGGTGAATTCAAAGCGATCCATCACCTTCGCTTCAGCAACGGGAATGCCGGCCGCCTTGGCGACGATCTTCGCCTGCGCCTTGTCCATTGCCAGCGCAGAAGCAAGCACGCCGGAATGCGTATAGGGAATCCTTAAGAATTCGAGGATGCCCTGAATCGTACCATCCTCGCCGAACGGGCCATGCAGGGCATTGAAAGCCACATCCGGCTTCAGGTCCGAAAGCACCGTCGCGACATCATAGCCGACATCAACACGGGTTACGCGGTAGCCGACGGCTTCGAGCGCATCTGCACAGGCGTTGCCGGACGAAAGGCTTACGGGCCTTTCGGAGGAAACTCCGCCCATCAGCATGGCTACATGCTTGCTCATCTGCACCCCCGGACTCTCTCGCACACTGACCGACCTCGCTTGTGCGGACCTGATCCCTCAAGGAACCGACTCGGACATTCGAGACGATGTAACTAAAGCTGCATTATGGTTAATGAAGCGTTTACTTTCGTTAACCGACATGCGCCGCAAACAGTGGCGGCCGCGCCCCGAATCGAAACACTTCATCGAATATCGCCTTAGAATCAGAGAGTTGCCGGCGATGCAAGCCTTCGTTGCCAGCCGAACGAAATGCGAGACCGAGGCTAATGCATGTTACCGTCGGCGCTGGTCGACCTGAGCCGTTCGTCCACTGCCCTTAGATAGCGGACGCGCAGGCCCGGGATCGAAGACAAAGCCGAACAAGGGGCAGTATGCCACCATGTCTCTGCCCGCTGCTGCGCAAGCAAGATTTGAAACCGAGACGACTGGACGCGCCGGGCGGCCTCATTGGGCGAGAGCCGGCACAAATGCACGGCGAACTCACGCTCAATCATGTCGGCTCCGAAGGCGCGCGGATCCAGAGGCGGGCGGCGTTAACAAGTTGCCGTCTTCACCAACGCCTCCTTGGCGAGCCATTCAAGATATGTCGCGGACAGATTGCAATTGTCGCAAAAATTACAAGAACACGGCTAATTTAGCATTATTTTTGTTTCAACGCCGGGTTCGATGCCCTAAGAACGGTCTCGCTGCCTCCCAAGACGGCAAGAACAATCCAACAACAGGTATGAGAAAAAAAATGAGTGACACTTCCATGACGGTGTCACCGACCGCAACGCATTCGACTACCTCCGCCGTGAACTCCCCGGCGCGTGTCCTTTTTGCAAGCCTGGTCGGGACGACCATCGAATTCTTCGATTTCTACGTCTACGCAACCGCCGCGGTGATCGTCTTCCCGCACCTTTTCTTCCCGTCCGCCGATCCGACCTCGGCGATGCTGCAGTCCTTCGCCACCTTCTCGATCGCCTTCTTCGCGCGTCCGTTCGGCGCCGTGGTGTTCGGGCACTTCGGCGACAAGGTCGGACGCAAGGCGACACTCGTCGCCGCCCTGATGACGATGGGCGTTTCCACCGTCGCGATCGGCCTGCTGCCGACCTATGCGACGATCGGCGTCTGGGCGCCGCTGCTGCTGGCGCTGTGCCGGTTCGGCCAGGGGCTTGGCCTCGGCGGCGAATGGGGCGGTGCAGTGCTGCTCGCCACCGAAAACGCCCCGCCCGGAAAGCGTACCTGGTATGCGATGTTCCCGCAGCTCGGCGCGCCGATCGGCTTCATCCTCTCGGCCGGCACCTTCCTGGTTCTCGGAGAGACGCTCAGCAACGAGGACTTCCTCGCCTGGGGCTGGCGCCTGCCGTTCATCCTCAGCGTCCTGCTCGTCATCATCGGTCTCTATGTCCGGCTGAAGATCACCGAGACGCCGGAGTTCCAGAAGGCGATCGACAAGCACGAGCGCGTGCAGGTGCCGATCACCCAGATCCTGAAGTGGCACAAGCGCAGCCTCGTGCTCGGCACCTTCGTGGCGCTCGCGACCTTCGTGCTGTTTTACCTGATGACCGTCTTTGCGCTTTCCTGGGGCACGGCCAAACTCGGCTATTCGCGCGAGCAGTTCCTTGTCATCCAGATGACCGGCGTCGTCTTCTTCGGCCTGATGATTCCGGTCTCGGGCATCCTGTCCGACCGTTATGGCCGTCGATTGATGCTCGTACTGACGACGATCAGCATCGCGGTCTTCGGCGTCTTCATGGGGCCGATGCTCGCCGGCGGCCTCGCCGGCGCCTTTGCCTGCTCGATCATCGGCCTCGGCCTGATGGGCATGACCTACGGCCCGATCGGCGCGGCGCTCGCGGCCCCCTTCCCGACCTCGGTGCGCTACACCGGCGCCTCGATGACGTTCAACCTCGCCAGCATCTTCGGTGCTTCGCTCGCGCCCTACATCGCGACCTGGCTCGCCACCGCCTACAGCCTGAACTACGTCGGCTACTATCTGGCGGCGGCCGCAGTGATCACACTTGTCTGCCTGCTGTTGTCCTCGGAAGACGAAGTCTCCGGCTGACGATCGACGACGACTGCACGAAAAAGGGCCGCGCCGGTATCCCGGCGCGGCCCTTTTATTTTGGACTTGCGCAAATCTCAGGCGGTGGCCGTGCCGAGGAATTCCTTGATCTCGTAGCCCGGCATGAAATTGCCGATGCGCCTGATCTCCCATTGCAGCATGATGCCGGAATGCTCGAGCACGCGGCTGCGGACGGTCTCGCCCAGATACTCGAGCTCGTAGCCGGTCGCCTGTCCGGTGTTGATCATGAAGTTGCAGTGCATCGGCGACATCTGCGCGCCGCCGATCATCAGCCCACGGCAACCGGCCTCGTCGATCAGCTTCCAGGCCGAGTGGCCTTCGGGGTTCTTGAAGGTCGAGCCGCCGGTCTTTTCACGGATCGGCTGAACGGTCTCGCGGTGCTGGCGCACCGCGTCCATCTTCTCACGGATCTGCGCCTTGTCGCCGGCATGGCCCTGGAAAATCGCATGGGTGAAGATCAGGCCGTCGGGTGCTTTCGAATGGCGATAGCTGTAGCCCATGTCGGCATTCGACAGCACGTATGCGTTGCCCTTGCGATCGACGGCGTGAACTTCGACGACGAGATCCTTCGTCTCGCCGCCGTTGGCGCCGGCGTTCATCCGCAGCGCCCCGCCGATCGAGCCGGGAATGCCGTAGAAGAACTCGAAGCCGGCGATGCCGTTGTCGAGCGCCATTGCGGCAATGTTCTTGTCCGGGCAGATCGCGCCCGCCTTGATTCGGTTCTCGCGGACCAGTTCGAGATCGCCGAAGCCCTTGGCCGAAAGACGGATGACGACGCCGGGAATCCCTCCGTCGCGCACGAGAAGATTCGAGCCGACACCGACCACCGTCAGCGGCACATCGTCCGGCAACAGCTTCAGAAAGGTGACGAGGTCCTCGGTGTCGTGCGGCTGGAACATCAGTTCGGCCAGTCCGCCGGCCCGAAACCATGTGACGCGGTCCATCGGCGCATCCGGCGTCAGCCGCCCGCGCACGTCCTTGATGCCGTCGCCAAGAGACGCCAGCAACTTTTCGCCATTCACCTGTTTCATGCCATCATTCCCGAAATGCCTGCGAGTTCCTTTGGCAGCGCTCCAGCCCAATGGGTGATGCTACCTGCTCCCAAGAGAACCACAAAGTCGCCAGGCTTAGCAATGGTGCCAATGGTGGAGGCCAGGTTCTCCGGCCCCTCCAGATAGCGCGCGTCGCGGTGTCCGCTCGCCTTGATCCGGGAAACCAGGGTTTCTGCGTCGCTGCCCTCGATCGGTTCCTCACCCGCCGCATAGATCGGCGCGATCATGATCGTGTCCGCATCGTTGAAGCAGCCGGCGAACTCCTCGAACAGACTGTGGACGCGCGAGTAACGATGGGGCTGATGAACCGCGATGATTCGCCCCTGGCAGGCCTCGCGCGCGGCCTTCAGGACCGCCTTGATCTCGACCGGGTGGTGGCCATAGTCGTCGTAGACGCTGACGCCGTTCCACGTCCCCGTGAGCGTAAAGCGTCGCTTGACGCCACTGAACGAAGCGATGCCGCGCGCAATGTCTTCCGGCGAGATCCCGAGCCGTTGCGCAACTGCGACCGCGGCGGTGGCATTGGAAACGTTGTGGCGGCCGGGCATGGGCAGGCGAAGATCCTTCAGTTCGATCACCTGGCCGGTCCGGCGCCGGCGGATCTCAACGTCGAAGACCGATGTCGCCCCGTCCATCCGCACATTGCCGAAGCGCACGTCGGCCTGCGGGTTCTCGCCGTAGGTGATGACCTTGCGATCCTCGATGCGGCTGACCATCGCCTGCACTTCCGGATGATCCAGGCACAGGACGCCGAAGCCGTAGAACGGCACGTTCTCGACGAACTGGCGAAACGCCTCGCGCACCGCGTCGAAACTGCCGTAGTGATCCAGATGCTCCGGATCGATGTTCGTCACCACGGCGACGTCGGCCGGCAGCTTGAGGAACGTGCCGTCGGATTCGTCGGCCTCCACCACCATCCACTCGCCCTCGCCCATGCGCGCGTTGGTGCCGTAGGCGTTGATGATGCCGCCGTTGATGACGGTCGGGTCCAGCCCGCCGGCCTCGAGCAACGCCGCGACCATCGATGTGGTCGTCGTCTTGCCGTGTGTGCCGCCGATCGCGATCGCATTGCGGAATCGCATCAACTCGGCCAGCATCTCGGCCCGGCGGACGACGGGAAGCAGCTTTTCGCGCGCCGCGATTAGCTCGGGATTGTCCTTCTTGATCGCCGTCGAAACGACCACCACCTCGGCGTCACCAAGGTTCTCGGCCTTGTGGCCAACGTGAACGGTGATGCCCTTCTCGCGCAACCGCTGGACATTGGCGCTGTCGGACTGGTCGGAGCCCTGTACACGGTGGCCGAGATTGTGCAGCACCTCGGCAATGCCGCTCATGCCGATGCCGCCGATTCCGATGAAATGAACGAGCCCTATGCTCTTCGGCATCTTCATGCGCGTTCTCCTTTGAATTCCGCTATCGTCTTGCCGCCCGCAATAGCTTCCACCATGGCGGCGAGCAAGCGTGCGGCACCCGGCTTGCCCGTCTTTCGGGCGTTCTCCGCCATCTCGGCCATCCGATCCGGATGCTTGATCGCATCGGTGATGATCAGCGCAAGCTTCTCGGGAGAAAGCTCGGACTGGGTGATCACTTGCGCCCCGCCATTGGCGGCGAGTGCTGCAGCATTCGCCGCCTGATCGTGATCGAGGGCATAGGGATAGGGCACCAGCACGGCCGGCCGGCCAATGACGGACAGCTCCGAAACAGTCGAGGCGCCGGAACGGCTGACGACAAGATGCGCGTTTGCGAGGCGGTCCGCCATGTCGGTGAAGAAGGGCGAAACGTCTGCGGCGATTGCGAGCCTCTCGTAAATGGCCTCGACACCTTCACGATCCTCGGGCCGGGCCTGCTGGGTTATGCGCAGGCGTGCCCGCTTGGCTTCGCTGAGCCGGCAGACAGCCTGCGGAACGGCCTTGGAAAAGAACTGCGCCCCCTGGCTGCCGCCGAAGACAACGAGGCGGAATTCGCTGTCCGGTTTCGCCGGCTGATAGGGCACTTCGGCCGCCGCGAGTACGGCCGGGCGGACCGGATTGCCGGTCGTGACCGTCTTTGCCGCATACGCGCCCTCGCCGTCCGGCAGGAACCCGCCGGCAATCGCCTGCACGCGGGCGGCAAGCGCCTTGTTGGCGCGGCCCATCACGGCGTTCTGCTCGTGGATCATCGACGGTATGCGCATGCCGGTCGCGGCCAGCAACGGCGGCAAGGTCGGGTAGCCGCCGAACCCGACGACGGCGCTGGGTCGAAGCCGTGCCAGCAGCCGCCGCGCCGCCCGCAGGCCCGTCCACAGCGTCCACAACGACGAGACGACCTTCACCGGGTTCTTCGAGCCGATCGTCGCCGACGGCACGACGTGGATTTCGTCGGCCGGGAATTTGCCGGCGAAGCGCTCGGCGCGGCTGTCGGTGACGAGATGCACAGACCAACCATTCGCCTTCAATTCATGCGCCAGCGCCTCGGCCGGAAAAAGATGGCCGCCGGTGCCCCCGGCGGCGAGCAGGATGATGCCTTTGCTCATTCGATATTACTCCGCGGGAGAAAGCATGCCGGAGCGGAAGAGGCTTCGCTCGGCGGCACGCTTTTCCGGCCGGTGACGCGTCAAGGCAAGGATGAAGCCCGCCGTGACGCAGATTGCGACCATCGACGAGCCGCCATAGGAGATGAGCGGCAGGGTCATCCCCTTGGCCGGCAGCAGTTCGAGGTTCACGCCGATGTTGATCATAGACTGGATGCCGATCAGGAGCACCAGCCCGGCGACGGCGAAACGGGTGAAATCGTTGCGCTCCTTGAACGCATGGTTCAAGCCGCGCATCACGACGAAGGCGAAGACCGCGACGATGACCATGCAGAAGACGATGCCGAACTCTTCTGCCGCGACCGAAAATATGAAGTCGGTATGGCTGTCCGGAATGATGCGCTTGACGATACCCTCGCCCGGGCCCTTTCCGAACCAGTCACCACGGATGATCGCCTCGCGGGCGGTATCAACCTGGAACGTGTCGCCTTCGCCGGTGAGGAACCGATCGATACGGCCGGAGACGTGGTCGAAGAGATAGTAGGCGGAGACGAATCCCCCGATCGCAACGCCGCCGAGCAGAATGATCCAGATCCACGGCATGCCGGCCATGAAGAACATGCCGCCCCAGACCGCCGTGGTCAGGACCGTCTGACCAAGGTCCGGCTGCGCCACGAGGAGAGCGGCAACGATCCCGAACATCAGAATGGCGAAGAGGTTGCCGGGGATTTCCGGCTGGCGCGCGTGTTCGGAGAAAAGCCAGGCACAGATCACGACGAAGGCGGGCTTCATGAACTCCGACGGCTGGATCGACAGGCTGCCGATCGAGATCCAACGCCGCGCGCCCTTCACCTCGACGCCGATGAACAGTGCCAGCACCATCATCGCCAACGACACCACAAGCAGGATCGCCGCGGTTCGCCGCACCTGCCGGGGCGTTAGAAACGAGATGCCCACCATCGTCGCGATTGCCGGAAGCAAGAACAGGGCATGGCGCTTGACGAAGTGGAAGCTGTCGAGGTTGAGGCGCTCGGCCACTGCAGGGCTCGCGGCGAAGGACAGCATGAAGCCAATCCCCATCAGGAGGATGAAGGCGGCGAGAAACAACCTGTCTATTGTCCAGAACCAATCGGCCACCGGACCACGCTCGGCACGACTAACCATGGCAATCCCCCTAACCGTTTGCCTCGATCAGCATGGTCACGCCGGGAAGCGCCGCGACATGGCCGACAAAGGCATCGCCCCTGACTTCAAAATTCTTGTACTGGTCGAAGCTTGCGCAAGCCGGGGACAGCAGGACTGCCACCGGCCCACCCTCCTTCTCCGCATCCGCCGCCGCATGCAGAACGGCGCGCTCCAGCGTGCCGGAAATCTCGTAGGCGACCTGGTCGCCGAGCGTTGCGGCGAAGGCGGCGGCGGCTTCGCCGATCAGATACGCCTTTGCGATCCTGGGAAAGAAGCCGGAGAGGCTGGTGATGCCCCCCTCCTTCGGCAGTCCGCCTGCGATCCAGTATATCCGGTCATAGCTCGACAAGGCCGGGGCTGCCGCCTCCGCGTTCGTTGCCTTGGAATCGTTGACGAAGACGACGTCGCCCTTTCGGCCGACCGGCTGCATGCGGTGCTTGAGCCCGGGGAACGAGGCGAGGCCAGCGCGGATTTCGTCCTCGCTGACACCGACGGCAAGACAGGCGGCAATCGCCGCTGCCGCGTTCTGTGCATTGTGGCTGCCGCGCAGTGTCTGGATTGCGGAAAGGTCGGCGATTCCGCGTGAAGTGCCACCCCGCGCGATCCGGATGTGCGCGTCTTCCGCGTAGAGGCCGTTCGCCAGCGGTTGGCGGCGCGAAACGCGGACCACCTTTGTGCCGGAGCGCTCGACCCGATCGGCGATCAGTGTGGTGTAGGTGTCGTCGACGGCGATGACGGCCGTCTCGCTGCCGGCGACCAGTCGTTCCTTGACGTCGGCATAATGTTGCATGGTGCCGTGCCGGTCGAGGTGATCCGGAGTGAGGTTAAGGAGAAGGCCCGCCGTCGGATTGATCGTGGGTGCGAGATCGATCTGGTACGACGAGCATTCGACCACGAAGAACCGGCCGGCCTTCGGCGGATCGAGGGTCAGGACGGCCGTGCCGATGTTGCCGCCGAGTTGCGTATCACGCCCGCTCGCCTGCAGGATATGGGCGATCAGGGCGGTCGTCGTCGACTTGCCGTTGGTGCCGGTGATGGCGATGAACGGGCAATCGGGCGCATGGGCGCGACGCTCGCGCACGAACAGCTCGACGTCGCCGATGATCTCGACGCCGGCCGCACGCGCCAGATCCACGCTCCAATGCGGCTTCGGATGGGTCAGCGGCACGCCGGGGGACAGGACGAATGCCGAAATCGAATCCCAGTCGATCTGACGCAGGTCGCCGGTCGCAATGCCCGCATCGCTGGCTTTGGCAACGCTGTCGGGATTGTCGTCCCAGGCCATGACCTTCGCACCACCGGCGACGAGCGCCTCGGCCGTCGCCAGCCCCGAGCCCCCGAGCCCGAAGAGCGCGACGTTTCTGTCCTTGAAGGTCGTGACCGGGATCATCGGGTCACCGCAGCTTCAGGGTCGAAAGGCCGACGAGCGCGAGGATCACGGCGATGATCCAGAAGCGGATCACCACCTGGCTCTCCGTCCAGCCCTTTTTCTCGAAATGGTGGTGGATCGGCGCCATCAGGAATACGCGCTTGCCAGTAAGCTTGAACGAGCCGACTTGGATGATCACCGACAGCGTCTCAATCACGAACAGACCGCCGATGATTGCCATGACGATCTCGTGTTTGGTCGCAACGGCCACGGAGCCGATCAGGCCGCCCAGGGCCAGCGAGCCGGTATCCCCCATGAAGATTGCCGCCGGCGGCGCATTGAACCAGAGGAAGCCGAGGCCGGCGCCGATGACGGCGCCGAGGATGACCGCCAGTTCGCCGGTGCCGGGAACGAAGTGGATCTGCAGATAGTTCGCAAAGACCGCGTTGCCCGCCAGGTAGGCGATGATGCCGAACGACGCTGCGGAGATCATCACCGGGACCGTGGCAAGGCCGTCAAGGCCGTCGGTGAGGTTGACGGCATTGCCGGCCGCGACGATGACGAAGCCGCCGAACAGGACGAAGAAGATACCGAGGTTGAGCAGCAGGTCCTTGGCGAAGGGAAAGGCGACCGAGGAACCGAGCGTCGAGCCGGGGGTACCCACGGATAGGGCCGCCCGCATCATGAAGAAGGTGGCGATCCCGGCAATGATGAATTCCAGGCCGAGACGCGCCTTGCCGGAAAATCCCTTGTCCGTCTGCTTCGTCACCTTCAGGTAGTCGTCGTAGAAGCCAATCGCCCCGAAACCGAGGGTCACCAGCAGCGTCGCGACAACATAGATGTTGGAGAGATCGGCCCAGAGCAGCGCGCTGCCGACGATGCCGGCAAGAATCATGATGCCGCCCATGGTCGGCGTGCCGGCCTTCTTGAAGTGGGTCTGCGGCCCGTCGGCGCGGATCGGCTGGCCCTTGCCCTGGCGTACGCGCAACGACGCGATGATCGCCGGACCGAACAGGAAGACGATGGCGGCGGAGGTGAACAGCGCTGCACCGGTGCGGAACGTGATGTAGCGGAACAGGTTGAAGACCTGGATCTCTTCCGCCAGTTCGACAAGCCAAAGCAGCATTCTAGACCTTTCCCCAAGGGCTTTGCGGGGGTCGTGGCCGACGGAAATGGTCCCTATCGGAGCGTGACCGCACCAGATTCGAAGAATGGAGTGCACGGGCGAACATGCCCGGCGTGCCCCTCGCACATGTGTCCCGATGCGGTTCGCATCCGGGACCATGCGCAAATGCAAACGTCAAAGTGCCGGGTGCCCGATGGGCAGCCGGCGCCTCATTCGGCGCGCTCCGTGTCGGAGAATGGCTCGTACTTGTCAAGCAATGCGCTGACGATTCGACTGAAACCCGTGGATTTCGAGGATTTCACTACGATCACGTCCCCTGGCCGCACCGCCTGAAGCACGAATTCCTGCATGCCATCCGCGTCAGGTCGGTATTCGAGGCCCGTCGCGTCGGACAGCGCGTCGCGCAGCGCCACCATCTCCGGGCCGCCGATCCAGACGTCCTCGATTCCCGCCTCGCCAAGCGGTGAGGTGAGGTCTGCGTGCACCTGCGCGGAGAATTCGCCCATTTCAAGCATGTCGCCGAGCACGGCGATGCGGCGGCCGCCCTCGCCCGGTACCGTATCGCGCAACAGCGCGATCGCTGCCCGCATCGAGGCGGGATTGGCGTTGTAGCTCTCGTCGATCAGCGTGAAATATCCGCCATCGATTGCCAGCCGATAGCGACGCCCGCGCCCCTTCTCCGGCTGCATCGTGGCGAGCGCGTCCATCACCCTCTCGATATCGGCCCCGACGAGATGGGCCACGCCAAGGACGGCGACCGCGTTCTCCGCGATGTGGCGGCCGGGCGCTCCCATGGGAATTTCGAGCGTCTGCCCGCCGACCGACGCCCACAACACGCTGCCCTGCGGACCGGGCACAAATTCGATCAGGCGGAATTCTGCCTTCGCATCGGCTCCGAAGGAATGGATGTGCTCGACGCCGGCGACCTTGGCCGCTTGCTCCAGCACGGCGAATTGCTCATTGTCGCGGTTGAGGAGCGCGTGGCCCCCCGGCGCCAGCCCGTCGAAGATTTCCGCCTTTGCCATGGCAATCTCGTCGAGGCTCGCGAAGTTGCCGAGGTGAGCGGCGGCGATCGTGGTGACGAGCGCCACATGCGGACGGACCATCTTCACCAGCGGCCGGATTTCGTCCGGGTGGTTCATGCCGATTTCGAACACGCCGTAGGCCGTGTTCTCCGGCATCCGCGCCAGCGTCAGCGGCACGCCCCAGTGATTGTTGAAGGACGCCGCCGAGGCGTGCACGCTGCCGCAGGCCGAAAGCGCGTGGCGCAGCATTTCCTTCGTCGTCGTCTTGCCGACCGAACCGGTCACCGCGATGACTTTCGCTGCACTTCGGTCGCGGGCCGCACACCCCAGATCGACGAGGGCCTGCAGCACGTCATGCACCACAAGCATCGGTGCGGTGAGGCGTCCGAGCGCCGGCAGCTTGCCTTCGCTCACGACGAGAAGCGCGGCCCCATTGGCAAACGCGAGGCTCGCGAAGTCATGGCCGTCCACCCGGTCGCCCTTGATGGCAAAGAAGGCTTCGCCAGGACTGATCGAGCGACTGTCGATCGAAATGCCGGTGATCCCCGCCGGCATGCTCCCGATGGGGCGGCCGTTGGTTGCCGCAATCAGGTCCCCGATTGTCCAGAGCATCGTCAAAGGTCGAGTTCCTCCAGGGCTTTGCGGACTTCCGCGTGGTCGGAGAACGGCAGCGTGACACTACCGATCGTCTGCCCCTCTTCATGCCCCTTGCCGGCGACGATCAATGTATCCCCCGCCGACAGCATCGCGACGGCGGCACGGATTGCCGCGGCCCGGTCGCCGATTTCCGTCGCGCCCTTGGCGGCCGCCATGATCTCGGACCGGATCACTTCGGGAACCTCCGAGCGCGGATTGTCGTCGGTGACGATGACCACGTCGGCAAGCCTCGTGGCGATCTCGCCCATGATCGCCCGCTTGCCCTTGTCGCGATCGCCGCCGCAGCCGAACACCACGATGACGCGGCCGGACGTAAAGGGGCGAACCGAGGACAGCACGTTCTCCAGTGCGTCGGGCTTGTGGGCGTAGTCCACATAGGCGAGCGCGCCGTTCTTGGCGTGGCCGACGAGTTCGAGCCGACCGGAAGCGCCGACCAGATGACCGAGCGCCGCCATCGCGTCCTTCGCCGAAACGCCGGTGGACATTGCAAGGCCTGCGGCAACCAGCGCGTTGGCGATCTGGAAATCGCCCGCAAGCGGGATGTGCACCTCGTAGATGTCGTCACCGACGTGAACCTCCGCCATCTGCTTGTGACGGAAATGCTCGACGCGCTTCAAGGTAAGATAGCTTCCCTTGCGACCGACCGTGCGAACGTCCATGCCCGCATCCTCAGCCGCCTTGATGGCGGCGCCCGACCACTCGTCGTCGGCAAAGATGACGGCAGGCGCGCCTTTCGGCAGCAGCGTGTCGAACAGGCGCATCTTCGCAGCCATGTAGTGCTCGACGGTCGGGTGGTAGTCCATGTGGTCGCGGCCGAGATTGGTGAAGGCCGCCGCAGACAGCCGGACGCCATCGAGGCGCGCCTGGTCGAGGCCGTGGCTGGAAGCCTCCATTGCCGCATGGGTGACGCCGGCATCGGCCAGTTCGGCCAGCAGCTTGTGCAGCGAAACCGGATCGGGCGTGGTCAGCGAGCCGTAGTCCTCGCGGCCCGGAGCCGTGACGCCCGTCGTGCCGATCATGGCTGCCGCGTGGCCCGCATGTGCCCAGATCTGCCGCGTGAAAGAGGCGACCGAGGTCTTGCCGGCCGTACCGGTGACGGCGACCATGGTCTCCGGCTGACGGGCAAAGAAACGCGCGGAGGCAAGCGCCAGGAAGCGGCGCGGTTCGTCCACCGCGATCACCGGCACGCTCGCCGCGACATGCGCTTCGCGCCCGACGACGACAGCGGCGGCCCCGCGCGCGACCGCATCTGCGACATAGGCCGCCCCATCGTTCTTCGAGCCGTTCACGGCGACGAAAAGATCACCCTTGTTGACCGTGCGGCTGTCCGCCGAAATGCCACCCACCTCGATCGCGGAGGCGTTACCCAGGTTTGAAACTTCGGGGCCGGCAAGGTCAGTGATCTTCATGTGCAGCTCTGTTTCTGTCGAGTTACGCCGAATCGTCCGCGAATCGGCTCTTCCCGTTCATTCTGCGCTCAATAAGACACGAGCAAGGCAGAGCCGTCCTCCCCGAATTTCGGCTTTACACCGAGAAGTGGGGCGCTTCGGCGGATGATCTCGCCGACCATCGGTGCCGCATTGAGGCCTGCCGTCCGCCCGCCGCCCTCACCTGTCTTCGGCGCGTCGATGAAGCTCAGCACCATGTATTGCGGATCATCGATGGGAAAGGCGGAAAGGAAGGCGTTGAAGTTAAGCCCATTCTTGGCGTAGCGGCCGTTGACGACCTTGTCGGCCGTCCCTGTCTTGCCGCCGACGTTGAAACCCGGCACCAGCGCCCGCTTGCCCGAGCCGATCATCGCGTTCACGCGCATCAGGTAGCGCATATCGTCGCTTGTGCTCTGCTTGACCACCGCCTGGGCCATGGCGTCGGCTTCCTCCCGGCTGCGCGGCAGGAACGTGGGCGGCAGATACTTGCCACCGTTCATCAGCGTGGCGCCGGCGACCGCCGTCTGCAGCGGCGTGGTCGAGACGCCGTGGCCGAAGGAAATCGTGATCGAATTGATCTTCTTCCACTCGCGCGGCTGGCTAGGCGTCTTCACCTCCGGCAACTCGGTCTGCATCTTCGACAACAGGCCGAGTCGGGTGAGGAACTCCTTGTGGGCAGGAATGCCGACGATATCGGCCATCTTGGCCGTGCCGATATTCGACGAATACTGGAAGATCTCCGGCACCGTCAGGACGCGGTGCTTGCCGTGGAAATCCTTGATGGTGAAGCCGCCGATGCGGATCGGGAAGCGGGCGTCGAAGCTGTCCTTCAGCGTGACCTTGCCCGAATCGAGCGCCATCGCCGTCGTGAAGGTCTTGAAGGTCGAGCCCATTTCGAACGTGCCGTCCGACATGCGGTTGAGCCAGCCGTCCTTGGCGCTCTCGGCGGGGTTGTTCGGGTCATAGTCCGGGACCGACGCCATGGCCAGAATTTCGCCCGTGTGCACGTCTAGCACAACGGCGCCGGCGGCCTCCGCCTGGTATTTCGCCATCGAGGCCACGATCACATCGTGCAGCATCGATTGCACGCGCAAATCGATCGACAGCCGCACCGGCTCCATCTTCGCGTCGCTGGTCATGCCGATCGCTGCAAGATCGGCAAGGCCCTGATTGTCGATGTAGCGCTCCATGCCGGCAATGCCGCGGTTGTCGATGTTGACGTAGCCGACGATGTGGGCGGCGGCTGAGCCGCTCGGATAGAAGCGGCGCTTTTCGGGACGAAAGCCGACACCGGGTATGCCGAGCGCCAGGATGCGGCTTTGCTGCTTCGGCGTCAGCTGCCGCTGCAGCCACTGGAAGCGCGAGTTGGCGGTGAGTTTCTTGTAGGTTCCCTTCGGATCCAGGTCAGGCAGCACCGTCTGGAGCATTTCGAGCGCCTCGTCCGCATCCACGATCTTGTGCGGCTCGGCATAGAGCGAAACGGTGCGAATGTCGGTTGCCAGGATCTCGCCATTGCGGTCGACGATGTCGGGGCGGGAAGCGAGCAGATTGTCGGCGGGACCAATGCTGGAAACCGATTCCGACATGGTCACGCCATATTGGACAAGACGTCCGCCAACCACGCAATAGGCCAGTCCGAAACATGCCATGAGAACGGCAACCCGGCTGCGTGCCTGCTTGCCGCTGCGCTTGCGATGCCCCTGGAAGGCCGTGGCATCCGGCCGGTCCGCCGGGCGGCCGGCGCCGCCATGCGAGAAGTGAGCCTTGCTCTTCACATCCATAATGCGGGAGAGAAACGACATCAGCGCGCCACCGAACCAGTTGCCATCTTATCAGTCCCCTTCACGCCGTCCTTTGCCTTGGCGACATTCTTGCCTGCCCCGTCCTCGTCCTCGACGGCGGGAAGCTCGGCAGTGCGCATCGGCAGTTCCACCGGCTGTGCGAGTTGGGTCGATTCCGTCGGCAGCAGCTGAAGATCCTGATCGTAGACCTTCACCAGGCGGTTGAGGCGGGCCGGCTGGGTCAGAAGCGCCCAATCGGCCCGCAGGAGATCGATCGTGTGCTCCTCGAGCCGGATCTCGGCGTCGAGCTTGCGTACCTCCTCGAGCTTGTTCTCAGCCTTGTGCTTGATCGTGTAGGTCACGGTCGCGGCGGCGGTCATGACGACGACGAGGATGGCATCAAAGGTACGGAACATCCATCAGCCTCCAATCTTCTCAAGACTTGCCAGCTCGGGCAGCTCGAAAATGGACAGGTCATCCGCTCCGGCCGGCGCCTCCGTGCGTTCGCCGGCCCGCAGCTTCGCGGAACGGGCACGCGGATTGGCCGCCGCTTCCTCTTCACTGGCGGCGATCATGGACTTGCCAACTGGCGCGAAGATTACGTCTTTCTTGATTAGCTCCGGCAGATGACGCGAGCCCGTCGTGCGGCCGGAACGATCCTGGAAGAATTTCTTGACGATCCGGTCCTCGAGCGAGTGGAAACTGACGACGACGAGACGCCCGCCTGGCTTGAGCACACGCTCGGCGGCAAACAGCGCCCGTGCCAATTCTCCCAGTTCGTCGTTGACGAAGATCCGCAGTGCCTGGAAGACGCGCGTCGCCGGATGGATCTTGTCCTTCGCCTTGCGGGGCGTGACAACCTCGATCAGTCCGGCAAGGTCACGGGTGTTGGCGAAAGGCTGTTCCGCCCGGCGCTTCTCGATCGCGCGTGCAATCCGGCCCGCCTGCTTCTCCTCGCCGAGGAAGCCGAAGATGCGGATGAGGTCGGAGACCTTTGCCCGATTGACGACGTCGGCGGCGGAAACACCGGCGCTC
The DNA here is from genome assembly GCF_056394765.1 of Mycoplana sp. 10N416. Lineage (NCBI taxonomy): Bacteria > Pseudomonadati > Pseudomonadota > Alphaproteobacteria > Hyphomicrobiales > Rhizobiaceae > Mycoplana > Mycoplana sp. 10N416. The sequence goes on from NZ_JBFTIM010000006.1 coordinate 243,879, forward strand.
GACATGCGCATATCGAGCGGACCGCTTTTCTGGAACGAAAATCCCCGCTCGGCTTCGTCGAGCTGCATGGACGATACGCCGATATCGAGCACGACCCCATCGAGCCCGCCGGGAGGCGCATGGCGAGCAAGCTCGGAGAATTGCGAATGGATCAGTGACAGACGGCCACCGGATGCAGCGACCAGTGCCTGCCCGGCCTCGATCGCGCTCGGATCGCGGTCCAGCGCGATCACCGAAGCCCCCGTGCCCAGGATGGCGGAAGTATAGCCACCGGCACCGAACGTGCCATCAAGGATGACCTGACCGGGCTGCGGATGGAGCGCTTCGATCACCTCGCTCAGAAGAACCGGGATGTGCCGGACCGGTCCGCCATCGGCATCAGGATTGCCTCCGCCATTTTCCGTCGACATCCCGCTTCTCCATCTTACTTCGAGCCCAGACCTCGCAATCTGCGCTCCGTCCTGGCCGCCGCCTGCATCGCCTCGAACGTTTGCGGCGCCCAAAGCTGAAAGTGATCGGACCGACCGACGAAGGTGACATCCATCGTGATGCCGGTGTAGTCGCGAATAAAATCCGTGACCATCAACCGCCCCTCGGAATCGAGCCGCATGAAGACCCCGCCCCCGTGAATCAGGAGCGACATCTCGTTCGCCTCCGGCGAAAAAGGATCCTCGGTGGCTATCTGCCGCTCGAAGCGATCGAGCAGATCCGGACCACCGACGCTGATCGCCGGGAAAACAAAATCCTGGAAGCAATAGAGCTCCCGGACGTCGCGCTGCGCAAGGACCGCCCGGAAGGCTGAAGGCACCGAGACCCTCCCCTTCGCATCGATCCTGTTTGTCGCATTCGACAGGAACCGGTTCATGACGCCTGACAGCCGCTTCCCTGACCGGCACCAAAACAGCAAGCACCGGAAAATCCACACAGAACTCAACCACACGAATCGCGCCTGGAACGACGGCATCACGCCGCGCCAGCCCCTGCCGGGGCACCTCTGCACTTTGCGATGAACGGGCGATCATTCGCCCCTGTGCGGTATGTTGATGGGATACCATGGGACCATTTGGGCGTCAATGGGAACGGGTGGGTTCCCGGAGTGAGACCATCAAATGTTTATGAGCCGTTAAGTTTAACGAATGGTTACGGCCCGCCCTGTCAAAGCGCTGGATTCAATAGAAATTCGGGATCGTAAGCTGGGCTGGAACGGCTGGTTTGCCGGCGGCGCTGCCGTGCAGATCGGAATGCGCGCTATGGGTCATACGCGGAGAGAATACGCCAGTTGGCCTGTAAGCCGGGTTCTGTATGGCTCCGACTAACGCCGGAACGTGGCAGCCATTCATCTGGGACCGGACTTGCGCCCGGCCTCTTGCAACCCACCCGGATGACCGGCCCGGAAACGGGCTGGAAGGCTTGCGCCGTCCGCGTCATCCCTATTCGGTCTTGCTCCCGGTGGGGTTTACCGTGCCGTCCATGTTGCCATGGCCGCGGTGGGCTCTTACCCCACCCTTTCACCCTTACCTTCCAGAGAAGGCGGTTTGCTTTCTGTGGCACTTTCCCTAGGGTCGCCCCCGCCGGACGTTATCCGGCACCGTGTTTCCGTGGAGCCCGGACTTTCCTCCCCCCGCAGCCTTTCGGCCGTAGCGGGGCGCGGCTGCCCGGCCAACTGGCTCGCGTTCCTTAGCGAAAGGGAACTGCGATGACCAGAAAAATCGCCGGCACGGACAAGTCGAGCAACATCGCGTGGGGGCTACTCCGCAACGGATGCCCCCAGCCATGTGCTAGTCGAGCAGGCTCTGGACCTTGCCGCAGTAGCGCTTCGACACCGGGTTCATGCGCTTGGCGCCATGGCCGGCATTGTACTTCAGGATTGTGCCACAGGTCGTGCCACCGCTGAGATCGTGCGCCACGGCGAGGTACTTCATTCCGAATTTGATGTTCGTTTCCGGGTCGTAGAGGCCCGTGGCGTGGCCCTGGTAACCCATCATGCGGGCCGTCGCCGGCTTGATCTGCATCAGGCCGATCTCACCCGCGCTGCCACGCGCTCTTGGATTGAAGTTGCTTTCCACGCGGACAACGGCATGAGCAAGGTCGACCGGCACGCCGTATTGCCGCGCATAGGTCTTGATCAGCGTTGAGTAACTGGCCGGCGCCCCCATCAACGGGTAGCCGGTGGTCCGGGTCACGGTCTTTAGGGGCTTGCTGACAGTGACGCCGGGGAGATCATCAGCCTTGGCCGATACCGTCTGTGTCAGAAGGGCAATAAGGCAAGCCGCCCCTGCGGCCGTAAACGAATTCTTCATGTGTTCTAATGTCTCCGTCCATATGGGCGCACGGCTAGGCCTTGGGGAACCGGCCCATCGACCGAAACCCCGCGCAGTGATTCAAACATCGTGAAGCGGTCCAAGGCTCTTCAGAACAGCGGACCCAGGACAGTCGCGGAAGAGGCCCTACCTCCCGCCGGCGAACGCCTGAACCTCGATCCGTCTCGTCGGAAGGTCGTTGGGAGCAACCTGTGACCGACCGGATCGAAGGCAGCGGGAAAAGACAATCCCAATCCGGTCAGGATGTGGCGAAAAGCTAAACTTGCGTTACAGAATGAAATATATCGTGAGAATCAGACGGACTGATCACGGCGTTTCGGCAAGGCCGTCAACAGCCGATGCAGCGTGTCGATCGTCGAGAAATCAGCGATTCCATCGACCCGTTCGGGCCGAAAATGGCGCTGGAAGGCGGCGACGTCGCCCTCGGTGGGGGCGTCGAAAACGCCCGTGATTCCGGTAGCATAACCGTAAAGCGCAAGCATCGCCTGCAGCGCCTCGACGGGGGGCCCCTGGTCACCGCGCTGGAAGAAGCGGCCTCCAGAGATGGTCGCAGGCTCGACCCAATGGCCGATGCCTGCCGCATGCAGCCGCGCCCAAGGGAAATTTTCACCCGGATCGACCTTGCGGATGGGGGCGACATCGCTGTGCGCAAGGACCCTTTCGGGGACCACCCCCCACCTTTCGACACAGTTCCGACACAGTTCGGCAACGGCCGCGACCTGCGCTTCCGGGTATTCGGGCAATCCGCCCGGGTGCCCCGGATTGACGATTTCGATACCGATCGAGGCCGAGTTGATGTCCGCCTCGCCCTTCCATTGGCTCTTCCCCGCGTGCCAGGCTCGGCGTCCCTCGGGGACAAGCTGCAACACGCACCCGTCCTCATGCACGAAATAATGGCTGGAGACCTGGCTTTGTTCCGAACACAGCCAGGCGAGAGCGCCGTCCGCACTGTCCATGCCGGTATAGTGGAGGACGATCATATCCGGACGCCGTCCGTCCGCGCGTTCGCCGTGATTGGGAGACGGCACGACCGTGGCACCGGGAAAGTCGGGAACAAACGCCGTCATGCCGCCTGGCGGTCTTTCTCGATCGCCGCATAGGCGGCATTGAGGGCGGCCATCCGGTCGTTCGCGATCCGCTGGAACTCGGCGGGAACGCCGCGCGCCATCAAACTATCGGGATGATGTTCCGAGGCCAGGACACGGTAGCGTTTGCGAATGGTCGGGAAGTCGTCCTGAGGCGAGACTCCGAGCACCTTGTAGGGATCACGGCCGCCGACATGCAGATGCCGCTCGGTGATCTGCTCAAATCGCTCGTCCGCCATGCCGAAGATTTCGGCGATCCGCGACAGAAACGCCATTTCACGCTCGTGGATCAGTCCGTCCGCCTTGGCAATGTGGAACAGGCCGTCGATGATATCCTCAAGGATCGGGCAGTTACGCTCGCAAGAGACACAAAGCGCGGCCATCTTTTCGGCATAGGCCTCATACCCGGCGACGTCCTGGCGGGCGAGATTATAGAGGCGCGCGACGTTGGCCGCCTGGTCGGAAGGAAATTTGAAGATGTCCCTGAAGGCGTCGACCTCGGCGGTTGTGACGACCCCATCGGCCTTCGCCATCTTGGCCGATAGCGCGATCATGGCGACGGAAAACGCGACTTCCCTGCGGGTTTCGGGGTCGCCCTCGAACAATGTACGCACCGCCTCGACAACGCCCGAAAGCGCATTGCTGGCCGCCTCCGCGACCATACCAACCAGTCGGTCCCAGATGGAAGACATCAAGCAACTGCCCATGTGTGAGAACATACAGTGATCTTGAGCAGACATTGATGGCGAAAGCAAGCCGGGGCCACGCGGCCGCTACCTGATTCACGAAATTTTGATGGCCCTCATCAAGTGGATGCATTCCAATTCTTGATCGCACGATCAGCACAATGAATTTGACGATCGCGCCCGCGAGTGTGAGCAGGGCATTCGATTACGAGCGAGGTGACCGCAACGTGCGCTATCTGTCCAATCAAGCCGCAGGCATGTTGCTGGGTCTTGTCGCAGTGACGATCTTCGGCGCCACGCTGCCGATGACCCGCCTGGCACTCGAGGGCTTCAGCCCTCTGTTCATCACTTTCAGTCGGGCCCTGATCGCGGCCTCGGCGGCCGGCGTGGCCCTCCTTGTCTTGAAACGGCCGCTGCCGCGCAAACATCTGCCGACCCTTGCCGGCGTCGGTGTCTGCGCGGTCTTCGGCTTTCCGATCTTCTCCTCGATCGCGCTGCAGACGATCCCTGCAAGCCATGGCGGTGTCGTGCTCGGCATTCTTCCGCTCCTGACCTCGATCTTCGCCGCAATCATCGATGGAGAGCGTCCGGGGGCTATGTTCTGGCTGTGCGGAATCGCCGGCGCGGCCCTCGTTGCGATTTTCTCGCTGGGTGAAAACAGCTTTCATCTCGGCCCCGGAGACTTTTGGCTGTTCCTCGCCGCGGTCGCGGCCGCGCTATCCTACGTGCTCTCCGGGAAGCTGGCGCGTGAACTGCCGGGTTGGGAAGTCATCGGCTGGGCGCTCGTTCTTTGCGCGCCCTTCACGCTTGCCGGGACGCTGTTCGTTGCCGACTCCGGCATTTATATGCCGGGATCCGCGCAGTACGGCGCGATCCTCTATCTCGGCCTGCTGTCGTTGTTCGGCGGGTTCATCTTCTGGAACGTGGGCCTCGCTCTCGGCGGGATAGCGCGGGTTGCGCAGGTCCAGCTGTTCCAGACATTTGTCACGCTTGCGATTTCTGCGCTCCTGCTCGGCGAGGCGGTCGGGATCTCGACCGTCGGCTTTGCACTCGCCGTCGCCTTCGTCGTCTGGCTCGGTCGCAAGGCAAAGATCTCCCGAACGGCGGCGGCAGCGATCCCGGGCCGGGCCTGATCGGGCCGTACAATCCGTCACCGAAAGCGGCTATGTACTGATCGGTGATTCCCCTGTTGCGGAATCTGGAGTAGACATCCGCCGACCGACCTGATCGTTCGGCGAGGAGGTATCATGGCCAAACAAAAAGTTGCAATGCTCACCGCAGGGGGCCTGGCGCCCTGTCTCTCATCGGCAGTGGGCGGGCTCATCGAGCGTTACACCGACATCGCACCGGAAATCGAGCTGATCGCCTATCGGTCGGGATATCAGGGCGTACTGTTGAGCGACAGCATCGCAATCACGCCACAGATGCGCGAAAAGGCCCACCTGCTTCATCGCTATGGCGGCTCGCCGATCGGCAACAGCCGCGTCAAGCTGACGAACACCGCCGACTGCGTCAAGCGCGGCCTCGTCAAGGAAGGCGAAAACCCCCTGCGTGTCGCAGCCGAGCGGCTCGCCAGCGACGGCGTGACCATCCTGCACACGATCGGCGGCGACGACACCAACACGACCGCGGCCGACCTGGCGGCCTATCTCGGCGCCAACGGCTACAACCTCACCGTGGTCGGCCTCCCCAAGACGGTCGACAACGACGTCGTGCCGATCCGTCAATCGCTCGGCGCCTGGACGGCAGCCGAAGTCGGCGCCGGCTTCTTCGACAACGTCTCCAACGAACAGAGCGCCGCCCCGAAGACGCTGGTCGTGCACGAGGTGATGGGTCGCCATTGCGGCTGGCTCACAGCCGCGACCGCCCGCGCCTACCTGCAAAAGACCGCCGGCAATGAATATGTCGAGGGCTTCATGATGGATGCGCAGTTGAAGAACATCGACGGCCTGTACCTGCCGGAAATGGCCTTCGACCTGCAGGCCGAAGCCGAGCGCCTGAAGAAGGAGATGGAGAAGAACGGTTTCGTCACCCTGTTCGTGTCCGAAGGCGCCTGCCTGGACGCGATCGTCGCGGAGCGTGAAGCTGCCGGCGAGACGGTCAAGCGCGATGCGTTCGGCCACGTGAAGATCGACACGATCAATGTCGGCAACTGGTTCTCCAAGCAGTTTGCCGCCCTTCTCGGCGCCGAGCGCGCGATGGTGCAGAAATCCGGCTACTATGCCCGCTCCGCCCCCGCCAACCGCGACGACCTGCGTCTCATCCAGAGCATGGTCGACCTCGCCGTCGAAAGCGCCCTCAACAAGGTGTCGGGCGTGACCGGCCATGACGAAGGCCAGAACGGCAAGCTGCGCACGATCGAGTTCCCGCGCATCAAGGGCGGCAAGCACTTTGATACCAGCGCGAAGTGGTTCGGCGAGATGATGGACGCCATCGGCCAGAAGTGGACGCCGGCCGGCTGAGGACACTCAGCCCCCCCCCGGGGCCGAAGATTGCATCTTGACGCCATCTCGCGCAGATGGCTTGCTCCCCTCTACCAACGTTCAGGGGAGCTTTTTCATGTCCTTCGAGCACTGGCTCGCCTTTGCCGCGGCCTCCTCCATCATGCTGGCGATCCCCGGACCGACCATCCTGCTCGTCATCTCCTATGCACTGGGACACGGCCGCAGGACCACCGGGGCGACCGTTGCCGGCGTCGCCCTCGGCGATTTCACCGCGATGACCGCCTCCATGCTCGGTCTCGGCGCCCTGCTGGCAACGTCGGCTGCGATCTTTACCGTTCTGAAGTGGGTCGGCGCGGCCTATCTCGTCTGGCTCGGCATCAAGCTGTGGCGAGCGCCGATCGCTGGAACGGGCGGCATGGAGAATGGGACGGCGACGGAAGAGCAACCGTTCCGCATCTTTGCGCATGCCTACGTCGTGACGGCGCTGAACCCCAAGAGCATCGTCTTCTTCGTCGCCTTCCTGCCTCAGTTTCTCGACCTGTCGCGGCCGGTCCTGCCGCAGATGGTGATCTTCGAGATCACGTTCCTTGTGCTCGCCACGGCGAACGCCACAGCCTATGCACTCATGGCGTCGGCGGCGCGCGGCACGATCCGCAAACCCAGTGTCCAGAAGGTGGTCAACCGCGTCGGCGGATCGCTACTGATCGGAGCAGGCCTGCTGACCGCCGGGCTTCGACGGGCGGCGGCGTGACACTTGGCACAGCGTCTCGGGTTGCCCGAGGCCCCCCGATCGGCTATTTGACGAAGCACGGTCGAAGCGCCGTTGATTTGCATCCACGCCGGAAACGCTCCGTTTCCGAGCCTCAAGGCAGAACGAGAGCGACTGATGGCGGACAGATTCCCAATCCCTGCAAAACGTTTTTTGTCGGCCGGGTGCGCCACGGCCCTGCTGGTATTGGGCGGCTGCGCCAGTGTGATCGAGACCCCGGTCGAGGAAATGGCTTCGGCGCAGACGGTGATGCCGATCGCCAAGCCCGGCACGGAAATGACCGCCTATGCCCTGCCGGCACCGATTGTAGATCCGGCAACGGAAAATGATGGCGCGCAGACGACGGCAGCCATCGAAGCGACCCGCGCAAGCAACGCAGAACTGGCGATTGCTTCGGCCGCACCCGACGCGGCAACCGAAACGGCTGCAGTCGCTTCGGCAGTTCCGGTTCCGACCAGCACGACCCCCTCCTCCCAGAAATTCATGCCGGCCTCGTTCGAGGCGGCGGTGATGGAGCCCGGCTTCGACACCGGTGAACCGGAGGGGCTCGAACAGTTGGTCGCTTCGCACCAGATCATCCCGATGGCGAAGCCGACGTTGCAGCCGGTGGCCTTTGCGGCGACCCAGGCCAAGCCGGGCGTTCCCCAGGCTTCGCAAGCCTTCGAGAAATCCGGAACGCCGATTGATGCTCTCATCACCAAGTACGCAGCCCTTTATGAGATCCCGGAAGGACTGCTGCATCGCGTGATCAAGCGCGAGAGCCGATACAATCCCAAGGCTTACAGCCGGGGCAATTACGGCCTCATGCAGATCCGCTACAACACGGCCAAGGGCATGGGATATACCGGCGCGCCGGACGGCCTCTTTGACGCCGAGACGAACATCAAGTATGGCGCAAAATATCTCCGCGGCGCCTGGATGGTGGCTGAGAACCAGCACGACGGCGCGGTCCGCCTCTATGCCAGCGGCTACTACTACACCGCCAAGCGCAAGGGCCTTCTCGAAGAAACCGGCCTGAAATAGGCGAGATCACGTCCCACGGTCGAGTGCGTCGACGATCCGCTTCACGAGTTCCTGCGGACGATAACCGAGAGCGGAAGGCGTCAGCCCCAGGCGGACGACGGCGAGTTTTCTGGACGGGATCACCGCGATCGCCTGGCCGTCATGGCCGAGCATCCAGAACGTGTCCTTCGGCAATCCGTACTGCGCGTTCGGCACGTCGCCGGGCCCGTGGATCCAGCTTTGCGCATGACTGTAAGCCCCGTCAGAGGCGGGCGTCGGCGTTCCCATCGCAGCCACGTATCCCTCCGGCAGCAACCGCTCCCCATTCCATTGGCCGTCATTGAGCAAAAACTGGGCAAAGCGCGCCCAGTCGCGCGCCGTCGCATACATGTAGGACGAACCGGCAAAGATGCCCGTCTCGTCCGTCTCCATCACGGCGCTGCGCATGCCGAGCGGCGCGAACAGGGCCGTGGTCGGATAGGACAGCGCCCGCCACCGATCCCCCACCGCGTTCATGAAGACATGGGAGAGCAGGACCGCGGTACCGCTGGAATAGCTGAACTTTTCTCCCGGATTGGACGCGAGCCGAAACGAGGCGGCAAAACGGGCCATGTTCGGCTCCAGAAAGAGCATCCTCGTCACATCCGTGACGTCGCCATAGTCCTCGTCGAAGACCAGACCGCTTTGCATGGCCAGCAGGTCGGCCACGGTGATCTTTCCGCGCGCGTCGACCTGCCACTCAGGGAAGAGAAGAGCCTGTGCCGGCGACAGCCGCCCTTGCAGGATCAGACGGCCGACGAGCGCCGCATTGACCGTCTTGGTCAGCGACCAGCCGATCAGCGGCATATCGACGGAGTACCCGTCGCCATAGCGTTCGCCCACGAGCTGGCCGTCATGAATCACCACCACACCTCGAACGCCCGGTCCGAGCAGGGCCGGATCGTCCAGAATGCTTGCGAAGCGCGGATCGCTCCCGCCATGCTCCCCCGCCGGCCATGGCTGATCGGCGGGTCCGGCCGCGATTTTCGGAAGAGGCACCTCGGCCACCACCTGCCGGGCCGTCAGCAAATCGCCATCCGGAACCGACGTGCAACCGAAGCCTTCGCGGTAGGCCGCATATCCCGGCGCGAACAGCCCGAGCAGCGACGCGGTGACCGTCATTTCCGAATAGTCGACGGACTGGCGCATCAGCCGCAGCAACGGATGGCCGGGCGCTTGCACGTCTTCATCGAGCACGGCGGCGGCATTGCGCCGCGCAATGAAGACATTGGAGCAAACGATCTTGGCCGCATAGGACGATCCTACCCGCAGCAGTTCCGGAGGCCGAACGATCAGCCAACTGCCTGTGACGACCAGAAACACGCAGCTGCCGAACAGTGCCTTCGCCGCAGCCCGCCGATATCGTGCCATTGCCTACCCTCGTTCGCTCGCAGACAATCAGGAATTGGCCCGCAAGAAAAGCCCCATGCCGTGACAGAAATATTGCGGTGGAACGCGAGCGCTTGCTGCCGCATGCCGCTGGCGGCAGTCATCAAACTGTAGCCGACGGCAGATATCGCTTCCGCAGATCCACCGAATGGGATGTGTCATGAGCGAACTGGCCAGAAACGCGGGATACGGGCGCAACAAGAAGCTGAAGGCGGCGCTGCTTCAACATCGTGCCGGCACACTGGAGGGGCTGTCCGAACGCCTTTTCGGATTGCTGTTCTCCGGCCTCGTATATCCGCAGATCTGGGAAGATCCGGCCGTCGACATCGAAGCAATGGAGCTGTCCGCCGGACACCGCGTCGTGACGATCGGCTCGGGTGGCTGCAACATGCTCGCCTATCTGTCCCGCACCCCGGAAGCGATCGACGTCGTCGATCTCAACCCGCACCATGTCGCCCTGAACCGGCTGAAGCTGGCAGCCTTCCGGCACCTGCCGTCGCATGCCGACGTCAGCCGCTTTTTCGGCGGAAACCACGCCACAACCAACCGCGAAGCCTACAGCCTGTTCATCGAACCGATGCTTGATGCGCAGACGCGTGACTACTGGAATGGGCGTGGCGCTTTCGGCCGGCGCCGCGTCGACGTCTTCAGCCGCAACATCTATCGCACCGGCCTGCTCGGCCGCTTCATACTGCTTGGCCACATCGTCGCGCGGCTCCACGGTCTCGATCCGCGGGAGTTTGTCGAGGCTCGTTCGTTGCGCGAGCAGCGCCAGTTCTTCGAGACCCGCCTCGCTCCCCTCTTCGATCGTCCGCTGATTCGCTGGATGACATCACGAAAGGCGTCCCTGTTCGGGCTCGGGATCCCGCCGCAACAGTTTGACGAACTGGCGAGCCTCAGCGACGACAACTCACTGGCGCCGGTTCTGAGGCGGCGGCTTGAGAAGCTGACCTGTCACTTCCCGCTGAAGGACAATTATTTCGCCTGGCAGGCGTTTGCGCGGCGCTATCCGGAGAAGCAGGAAGGCATGCCGCCGGACTATCTGCGGGCCGATCACTATGCCGCAATTCGCGCCAATGCCGGCCGGGTTCGCGTCCACCACGCAAGTTTCACCGAGCTTCTGGCCGGCAAGCCGGCAGGTTCCGTCGATCGCTTCGTGCTGCTCGATGCCCAGGACTGGATGAACGAAAACCAGATCAACGCGCTCTGGAGCGAGATCTCCCGAACCGCCTCCCGAGACGCGATCGTCATCTTCCGGACAGCGGCGGAAAGAAGCATCCTGGACGGCAAGCTCTCCCCCGCCCTACTCGACCTGTGGACCTATGAGCGCGAACGCTCGATCGAACTCGGTATGCGGGACCGTTCGGCCATCTACGGAGGCTTCCACATCTACAGGAAGCGGGCCTGATGTCGGCGGACTTCGAACTGCACCCGCTACCTGCCGATACGAGCCATGCCGAGCGGATGGACCGGCAGTATCGCTATCAGCGCCACCTCTACGACCTGACGCGCAAATACTATCTGTTCGGGCGCGACCGGCTGCTTAAGCAGATCCCAGCAGAGGCGGGACAGTCGATCCTGGAAGTCGGCTGCGGCACCGGACGCAATATCGAGCACATGGCGCGCCTGTACCCGCATGCCCGCTTTTTTGGTCTCGACATCTCGAAAGAGATGCTGGAGACGGCGCACAGGCGGTTTGCTCGCAAGGGAGTCAGCGCGCCGCGACTGCATGTCGCCGATGCCGCGAGTTTCTCCGCCGGAGAATTCGGCGAAACCGGATTCGATCACATCGTCATTTCCTATGCCCTGTCGATGATCCCCGCATGGGAACGCGCCGTCGAATGCTCCCTCGCCGCTCTGAAGCCCGGCGGGTCGCTGCATGTCGTCGACTTCGGCCAGCAGGAGCGCCTGCCGCTCCTCTTCCGCCGCCTTTTGCGGGGTTGGCTCGAACGCTTTCACGTCCAGCCACGCGCCGACCTGTTCGAGGTGATGCGCAGCGCAGCGCAGCGACGAGGAGCAACGCTGCAGACGGCGACGCCCTATGGCGGCTACGCCTGGATCGGTGTTGCAAAAATGCCAGCCTGACCCGCCTTCTGCCCCAACCTGTCTGCCTGCCCGATTTTGCGCTCCTTTCTGTGTGACCCCTCGACTGAGAGGGGTGGTGTATCTCGTTTGCTGACGCTTGGGGCTGCGTTTGCATGGTTCGAAGCAGAAGGAAGACAACCATGAAATCACTCTACATCGGTGCTGCCGCGCTCGTATTCGCTACTGCGGCAACGTCGGTCCGGGCGGCCGATCTCGCCCCGGTCGAGGCCCCGGTGGCGCCAGTGATCACCGAAGTCTCAGGTATCTATGACTGGAATGGCTTCTATGTCGGTGCGATGACCGGCTACGACTGGACCGAGGCCGATACGGATGACGCCGGCGTATCCGCCAGCCCGGGCTTGGACGGCTGGGCACTGGGCGGCTACACCGGCTACAACTACCAGATGGGTTCGTGGGTCATGGGCCTTGAAGGCGACGTGAAGTACGACTGGAACAGCGACAAGTTCGATCTCGGCGGCATCCCGATGGAGCTCGAGACGAACTGGAGCGGATCGCTGCGCGCCCGCGTTGGCTATGCCTTTGATCGCACCCTGGTGTACGGGACTGGCGGCTATGCCTTCACCAACGCCGAACTGCGCGATCGCGAGACTGGCGACAGCGATAAGAAGACCTTCAACGGCTGGACGATCGGCGCCGGCCTCGAGCACGCCTTCACCGACAACCTGATCGGCCGCGCCGAATATCGCTACACCGACTACGGCGACAAGAACCTGATGGGCGTCAACACCGACCTGAGCAGCAACTCGCTCATGCTCGGCGTAGGCTGGAAGTTCTGACATTGCGGTGGCCGGCCGGCGGACCTCAGTGCCGGCCACTGCGCCCAGCCACTGGAAATTTGCCACAATCAAATGAGAGGGGCCTCGTGCAGCAAGCGCGGGGCCCCTTTACCGAATCTCGCATGACAGGCAGTATCCCGGAAATTCTATAGCTAGGACATTCATGCGCCGGTTCATTGTGGCCCTTCTGCCGCTTGCCCTTCTCACGGCATCGTGCACGATGACCGACTACGATCTCGTTTCCACCACATCGACGCAGCCGCGCTTCAAGGACAAGGATCCCCAGGATTTCGGCGCGCGCACCCCGCATGCCCACCAGGTTCACGGCATCGACATATCCAAATGGAACGGCGACATCGACTGGCCGACCGTGAAGGACTCGGGTGTTTCGTTCGCTTTCATCAAGGCGACCGAAGGCACGGACCGGATCGATCAACGCTTCGACGACTACTGGCGCGGTGCAAAGACCGCCGGGGTCGCGCACGCGCCATACCACTTCTACTACTTCTGCTCGACGCCCGACGACCAGGCGGACTGGTTCATCAGAAACGTCCCGAAGAGCGCCGCATTGCTGCCGCCGGTGCTCGATGCCGAATGGAACCCGGCATCGCCGACGTGCCGCAAGCGCCCGCCGCCCGAGGTCGTGCGCGCGGATCTGCAACGCTTCCTCGACCGGATCGAATCCCACTACGGCAAGCGGCCGATCATCTATACGACCGTCGATTTCCATCGCCAGAACATGGTCGGTTATTTCGGCAACTATCATCTCTGGCTGCGCTCGGTCGCGGACCATCCGGAGAATGTCTACGGCCGCAAGTGGACCTTCTGGCAATACACCAGCACCGGCGTCGTTCCCGGCATCAGCGGCGATACGGACATCAACGTCTTTGCCGGCTCGGCCAAGAATTGGAACAGATGGGTCGCCGAGGTCGCAAAGTAGAGACGGCAACCGTCGCGGGCAGTCGTGGCATCACGAAAGATTTGATCGAGCGGCGACGAAGCGCCGCCCTTTTCCTTCTTGCTTCCGTCACATTATTCTGAGAAGCCGGGGCAACCCAATGAAAGGACCCCCGCGATGCAATCGAGAATTCTGCCGATCGGCGCCCTCCTGGCGTTGTTTCTTTCCGGCACTGCTCTTGCGCAACAGAACAACAATCCGGCCGAGCCTGCCCCTGTGGCCTGTGGCGGCGATTTCAACGCCTTCCTGCAGGGCGTAAAGACCGAAGCCGTCGGAAAGGGCGTGCCGGCCGATGTGGTCGATCGCGCGCTCGCGGGCGCGAGCCTGGACGAGAAGGTGCTATCGCGCGATCGCGCGCAGGGCGTCTTCCGGCAAACGTTTTTGGAATTCTCCAAGCGCACGGTAAGCCAGTCGCGCCTCGACATCGGCCGCAAGAAGCTGCAGGAACTATCGGATGTCTTCCAGCGCGCCGAACATGAATTCGGCGTCCCGGCTCCGGTCATTGCCGCCTTCTGGGCAATGGAAACGGATTTCGGCGCCGTCCAGGGCGACTTCAACACGCGCAACGCGCTGGTGACGCTGGCGCATGACTGTCGCCGTCCGCAACTGTTTCGTCCGCAGTTGATCGCGGCGATCGAGATGGTGCAGCACGGAGACCTCGACCCTGCAGCGACGACGGGCGCATGGGCAGGAGAAATCGGCCAGGTGCAGATGCTGCCCAAGGATATCATCGCCTTTGGTATCGACGGCGACGGCGACGGCCATGTCAACGTCAAGCAGAGCGCCCCGGATGCAATCCTGACGGCGGCGAAGTTCATCCAGCATCTCGGCTTCACCAAGGGCCAGCCGTGGATCCAGGAAGTCTCACTCCCGGAAAACCTCCCCTGGGAGAAGACCGGCTTGCAGCCCGGCATGACCGCCGGCGACTGGTTTGCCTTGGGTGTGACGCCGCGCGACGGCGACACCCGCTTTGCAAACCTCGCCTCGTCGCTGGTGCTGCCGCAGGGACGCAAGGGCCCGGCCTTCATCACCTATCCGAACTTCGACGTCTATCTCGAATGGAACCAGTCGTTCATCTACACGACGTCGGCGGCCTATTTCGCCACCCGCCTCGCTGGCACTCCCCCCTATGAGAAAGGCCAGCCGGAGCTGGGCCTGGATGACGGCAGCATGAAGGCGTTGCAGACGCGGCTTGCCGAACTCGGCCACGACGTCGGCAAGATCGACGGCATTCTCGGTGTCGGCACGCGCACGGCGATTCAGAAGGAACAGCTGCGCCTCGGCATGCCCGCCGACGGCTGGGCGACCCCCGCCCTGCTCGGCGCGCTCTGATTCCAGCGACAGACCGGCCTGACCGGTTACGGCACGCGCTATCGCATACGGCGCCGCGGGACTCCCGCGGCGCTTTTTTTGCTGTGGGAACGCGGAGCGCCGCGAAAGGCTGGCTTTGTGCGGCGGCTTCAAACATGATCGCCCCGACCGCCCCGTTCCATGCCGGAATCGGGTGGCAGGGTAGCGCCCGGAAGGCTACCTCGGATATCAGTACGAAACCGCCCTACGGCGAAACGAGATCGTGTCCTCTGATACAGGCACAGCACGGCAGCAGAAGGTGACGGCATCATGAACCAGCACGCAAGCCTCAATCCGGGCTATACGATGACGCCCAAAACCTGGGCCATGCTGTTCCTGCTGGGCCTGATCTGGGGCGGCTCGTTCTTCTTCGCCCGCGTCGCCGTGCAGCACATACCGCCGATCACGCTCGTGCTCTTGCGGATCGGCATCGCGGCACTTGCGATCCATCTCTATCTTGCCGGGCGCTTCGGCCTGTATCCGGCGCTACGGCAGCGCTGGCGCGAATTCCTCGTCATGGGACTGATCAACAATGTCATCCCGCACATCTTCATTTTCACTGGCCAGACCCAGATCGGCGCCGGGCTTGCGGCGATCCTGAACGCGACGACGCCGATCTTCACCATTCTCATCGCCAACCGGTTGACCGCCGACGAGAAGATGACGCCCGCCAAGGTCATGGGCTGCCTGGTCGGGCTTGTCGGGACGGCCGTATTGGTCGGTCCGCGCGCCATTGCCCCCTTCACCGGCGAGACCTCGGGGCCACCGCTGTGGGCGCTGCTGCTGCCGCTGGCGGCCGCGATGTCCTATGGCCTCGCCGCGACCTACGGCAAGCGGTTCCGCGGCGTCGCCGCACCTGTGACTGCGGCCGGTCAGTTGACCGCGGCCACCGTCATTCTCCTGCCACTGGCCCTCCTTGTCGATCACCCCTGGACCCTGCCGATGCCGCCGATGAACGTCGTGCTGTGTGTCCTGGCCCTGGCGCTCGTTTCCACCGCCTATGCCTACATTCTCTTTTTCAGGATCATGGCGGCCGCCGGTGCCACCAATACATCGCTCGTCACCCTGCTCGTTCCGCCGAGCGCAATCGTCGCCGGAATGCTCTTTCTCGGCGAACAACTGTCGCCCTCGGGCGCGACCGGCATCGTTCTGGTGCTTTTGGGTCTCGTCATCCTCGACGGCCGGGTCTTGAAGCGCCTCCGCCCTTCGGGCGTTTAGCGCATATCGCCCAAACTCGAATGTGACGCATGGTGTGGAGCGCAAGCTCCTTCCCGCGCAGCGTCGCTGGACGGGAAGCATCATCGCGCCGGACGATTCGCCCAAAGCGGCCTGAAATCACCTCACGCACGTTAACGTTCGCGAAACTTTTGTGAACTTTCCGTAATCGGAAATTCAGATGAAAGAACAACCATTTAGGCCTGTGGAAAAATTGTGGCGAGCGCTATGATGCCGCAGCGCAACACATAAACAACTTTTCAAGCGGGATTTTTACGCCTTATTATGGCCACGCAACGCAAGGAGGTAAGCCATGGGACTCACACATTCCTTGAATGTTCTGATGATCAGTGCAGCGTTCCTCTTCGTCGCCGGCATGATTTTCATCTGAGCGGCAGCGTCGTCCAAAGGACAAAAAACGCAGAGAAGTTATTCCTGATTACTTCACGAAACGCATGACCCCGCAAGGTCATGCGTTTTTTACGTGGCCTGCCGAGCAACAGTCCGGGCATGGAAGCCGCATCGGAACGCGGCCGCGCCGTTCTGCCGCTCACGCAGCAGCGCCTGCCGCCGGCTGTCGCACCGTATTTTCCCGCCGTTCGAACCCGACCTGGTCAAGCACCGACGACACGAGCGTCGACCGGTTCATCGTATAGAAATGGAATTCGTCGACGCCGAGCGCGATCAGCCCCTCGACCTGACGGGCCGCCAGGTCCGCAGCAACCCTGGCACGCTCTTCGGGCTGGCCGTCCAGCGGCCCGAGGCGATCGGCAAGCCATTGCGGAACCGTCGCGCCGCATAGCCCCGCAAACTTCTGCACCTGGGCCAGATTATGGACGGGCAGGATACCCGGCACGATCGGGATGCGAATCCCGGCAGCACGGACCCGCTCGAGGTAGCGCTCATAGTGGATGTTGTCGAAGAAGAACTGCGTCAATGCCCGGGTCGCACCCGCATCGACCTTGCGCTTCAGCATATCGATATCCGCCGCCACGTCGAAGCTTTCGGGGTGTTTTTCCGGATAGGCAGAGACCGACACCTCGAAATCGCCGATCGCGCGCAGTCCAGCGGCCAGTTCGGCGGCGTTGGCATAGCCTCCCGGATGGGGCTGGTAGGCGGCACCGATGCCGCTGGCCGGGTCGCCGCGCAAGGCCACGAAATGGCGGACGCCAACCGCCTGGAACTCGTCAATGACGGCATGCACCTCCTCCTTCGTCGCGCCGACGCAGGTCAGGTGCGCCGCCGCCGAAAGCGGCGTGTCGCTGATGATGCGCGCCACGGTGGCGAGCGTCGGCGCGCGCGTGGATCCGCCGGCCCCGTAGGTGACCGAGACGAAACTCGGTGCATAAGCGGTCAAAGCGTCGATCGTCTCCCAGATCTGGCGTTCGGCCTCTTCGGTCCTGGGCGGAAAAAACTCGAAGGACAGCGTGGGGGCGTGGCGTTGGCGCGCGGCTTGGCCAATCGTCATGTCAATTCCTCCCGCCAATGGCGATCAGCGGTTCGACGCCATCGGCACCCTCTGCCGGTCGCTGGTCGCGCGCCAGCCATATCGTGACCGTCAGCGCTTGCGGACCGCCCTCGGCGGGGGTGAGATCGATCGTCTTTTCGAGTGCCAGGCCCGCCTGCTCCAGCCACTCCTCGACGATCTGGTGGGAAAACCCCAGTCGCAGATGGGCGTGCTCGTCCCGCAAATGCTCTATTTCGTGCGGCGCAAGATCGATGATCACCAGCCGTCCGCCCGGCCGGAGCATGCGTGCAGCTTCGGCGATGGCCGCGTCCGGTTCGTCGAGAAAGTGAAGGACCTGATGAATGGTCACCACGTCGAACTCGTCGCGCTCCAAAGGCAGATTGAAGATGTCGCCGTGCCGGATCGAGGCCTTGGTGATGCCGGCGCGGTCCAGATTGGCGCGGGCGACCGCGAGCATGTCGCGGCTGGCATCGACGCCGACGCCGCGCCGATAAAGCCCCTCGAACAACTGCAGGATACGGCCGGTGCCGGTGCCAAGGTCGAGAAACGCATCGACCGGCTGCTCGCCGATCAGTCCGAGGAGCGCTGCCTCGACCTCCGCATCGCTCACATGAAGGCGACGCAGTTCGTCCCATTCGGCGGCGTTCCGGCTGAAATAGGCTTGCGCCTTTTCTGCGCGCGCCTTCTTCAGCACCGCAAGCCGTTCCGCATCCCTGGACAGGACCGGGTCGCTCCCGTCGATCCGGTCGAGCAGCAGGCGCGCCAGCGAGACGGCGGCACCATCGTGCCTGAGCCGGAAATAGGCCCAGGCGCCCTCCTGGTATCGTTCGATCAGCGCCGCCTCGGCGAGAAGCTTCAGGTGCCGCGAGATACGCGGCTGCGACTGGCCGAGGATATCGGTGAGATCGGTGACCGTCAGATCGCCGCGGGAGAGAAGGGCCAAGAGGCGCAGGCGGGTCGACTCGCCCGCCGTCTTCAAAACCTCTACAGCGTCGTCCAAGCCGAGCTTCACCATTCCCGCCCTCAATCCAATCAAGACATAAAGATATGTTTATGTCATGAGTTGCGCAAATGCAAGCCGCAATCTCCGGGCTCGCTTCGAAGCTGGAAGTAAGGCGATGCAGCCGGACACGTGGGATCCGGGCCGTGTGCATCCGCAGATCGACCAGATCACGACAAACAGACTGCTTGCGTGCCGGGCGCGCAATCTCCGAAGGGAGGCCGCCCGAATGCGTCGCCACGTCCGCTCGGCGCCACACTTGCAGTCGGCGAGTTGCCGGAGTGCACCGTCGAGGCGGCGCGATCGAACCGCACCCGTAATGACAAGCCATAATGACAAGCCGCCACGCTGTGTCCAGCGTGGCGGCTTGGTGGAGATCCCCACAGAGCAAGCGGCCGCTCGACGGACCGTGTCGCCTGCCCTTTGATTCTCAGCGGGTCAGGCGCTTGTAGGTGACGCGCTTCGGGTTGACCGAATCCGGGCCGAGGCGGCGGATCTTGTCCTGCTCGTAGTCCTCGAAGTTGCCCTCGAACCATTCCACATGGCTGTCGCCCTCAAAGGCGAGGATGTGCGTCGCAAGCCGGTCGAGGAACATGCGGTCGTGGCTGATGATGACCGCGCAACCGGCGAAGTTTTCGAGTGCGTCCTCAAGAGCCGCCAGCGTTTCGGTGTCGAGGTCGTTGGTCGGCTCGTCGAGCAGGATGACGTTGCCGCCGGCCTTCAGCATCTTGGCGAGGTGGACGCGGTTGCGCTGGCCGCCCGAGAGCGTGCCGACCTTCTGCTGCTGGTCGCCGCCCTTGAAGTTGAAGGCGCCGCAATAGGCGCGCGAATTCACCTCGTGCTTGCCAAGCTTGATGATGTCGTTGCCGCCGGAGATTTCTTCCCAGACAGTCTTGTCGCCAGCGAGCGCATCACGGCTCTGGTCGACGTAGCCGAGGTCGACCGTGTCACCGACGCGGATCTCGCCGCTATCGGGCTGCTCTTGGCCGGTAATCATCCGGAACAGCGTCGTCTTGCCGGCGCCGTTCGGACCGATGACACCGACGATGCCGCCGGGCGGCAGCTTGAAGGTGAGATTCTCGATCAGCACGCGGTCGCCATAGGACTTGGTCAGGTTCTCGGCCTCGATCACGACGTTGCCGAGACGCTCACCGACCGGGATCACGATCTGCGCGTCGCCGGGACGACGATCCTCCGCCGCCCTGACCAGTTCGTCGTAGGCGCGAATACGGGCCTTCGACTTCGCCTGTCGGGCCTTGGGGCTGGAAGCGATCCACTCCTGTTCGCGGGAGATCGCCTTCTGGCGCGTCGCCTCCTCACGACCCTCCTGCTGCATGCGCTTGGCCTTGGCCTGGAGGTAGGCCGAATAGTTGCCCTCGTAGGGGATGCCGCGGCCGCGGTCGAGCTCGAGGATCCAGCCGGTGACATTGTCGAGGAAGTAGCGGTCGTGGGTGATCATCAGCACGGCGCCCGGATACTCGCGCAGGTGCTTTTCCAGCCAGGCGATCGTCTCGGCGTCGAGATGGTTGGTCGGCTCGTCGAGCAGCAGCAGGTCAGGCTGCGACAGCAGCAGCTTGCAGAGCGCGACGCGGCGCTTCTCACCGCCGGACAGATTGGCGACGTCCGCATCGCCCGGCGGGCAGCGCAACGCGTCCATGGCCATCTCGACCTGGCTTTCGAGATCCCAGAGGTTCTGGCTGTCGATGATGTCCTGGAGCTTGGCGCCCTCTTCGGCCGTCTCGTCCGAATAGTTCATCATCAGCTCGTTGTAGCGGTCGAGGATCGCCTTCTTGCCGGCGACACCCTCCATCACGTTCTCCAGCACGTTCTTCGCCGGATCCAGCTGCGGCTCCTGCGGCAGGTAGCCGACGGTCGCGCCCTCCGCCACCCAGGCTTCGCCGGTAAATTCCGTGTCGAGACCGGCCATGATCCGCAGCACAGTCGACTTACCCGCGCCGTTCGGGCCGAGAATACCGATCTTCGCGTCCGGGTAGAAGGAAAGGTGAATATTCTCCAGAACCTTCTTGTTGCCATAGGCCTTGTTGAGCCCTGCCATGTGATAGATGAACTGTCGTGCCATTGCGCGCCTGCTCCGCATTCAAAGAAAAATTTGCCCGCTATGTAGGCGAATTCCCCGGCAGCGGCAATGCAGCGCCACCAAGACAGCGGGAATTGTCTCGTTGCAGCCCAAGAGACCGGGCAGCAACGGTCACCCTATCGCGTAGGAAGCAGACATGCCCGGGCGCAGCACCCGCATCGCCCGGCTCAACTGATCAGTCACCGCCCGCGCGAACCAGCAGTCCGCCGGCGCATCTGGACTTGGTGGCCGAAGCGCCCCGAATGAGCCCGGCGAGTTCCCCCTCGTCCGAATTCAGCCCAATGGTCAGCCCGGTAACGATCTTCTCGTCGCCGACCGTACGGCAGCGCAGTTGCACCCGCTCGCCCGTTCCGGCGCCGAATGCGGCATCAAAGGCGGCAGCGAGCTCGGCGATCGTCACCGCCTTCCCCGCCTTCGTTTGGAAAAACACGCCCACTGCGGAGCCGTTGACGGTGTCCAGCAACTCCAGGGATCGCGCATAGTAATCCTCCGCCGTCGTCGCATGGCAGGTGCCGTTCATCATCCACTGATGGCGGTCGAGCCCGGAGGCGACACCGGGCATGGCCGCGGCAAGGCGCATCGCCGTAGTCTCTGAAAGTGCCAATTTGGGCAGATCCGTCCATTTGCTGGAGCGGTGGAGCTTTTTCAGCTCGGCATCGATACCGCAGTAGCTCTTCCTGACCCGCCACAACCCGTGCAGCGACAGGCGTGTCGCCTCCTCGGCGCCCTTCAGAGGCCCGGCGCATTCCGGAGCCTTCGGCTTCGTCAGGCAGAAACCCGGCTGCCAGGTCAGTGCCAGCACATGAGCGGTCTTGGACTTTCCACCACCGCCCTCGGGGCCGCCCTGCAGTGTCATCGCGGCCGCAGGTGCCGCCAGCGCCAGAAAGAGGAACATTGCAGTCATTTGCATGCATGTGGATCCGGGCCTTGTCATGACACCTCCCCAAACAAGAACAAACCATAAACATTAATCAACATTCGCGGGAAAATTGCAACTTAAAATTTTGACGACGCAGACAGCTGTGGGTGCGCCCTGCACCCGCACGAAGCGCAATTTGCATTTGGATGGAAAATCAATTTCATGCTGCCACTACCAGTCTCGTCATGACATCCCGGAGCAACATGGTCTGCACAACGCGGCATCTGCAAAGTCCGACGGGCGCAAGGCTCGCCTACCGCCACGAACCATCGCGCGGTCGCGCCGAGGGCGTGGTCCTGATCAGCCATGGGCTTGCCGAGCATTCGCGCCGCTACAAGGCCTTCGCAGAGCGTTTGGCGGTGGAGGGCTTCCACGTCTATGCCCATGACCATCGCGGGCACGGTGATACAACCGCGCCGGACGCGCCGATCGGCCGCTTCGCCCATCGACACGGACTACATTTGGCGCTCGAAGACATGGCCGCGATACGCGAGTTGGCCGTCGCCGCCCATCCGGGATTGCCGATCATCCTGTTCGGACATTCGATGGGGGGACTTCTCGCGCTGCTGTTTGCAGAAACGCATCCGCAAAAGATCGACGGACTCGCGGTCTGGAATTCCAATCTGAACCCGGGCTTCGCCGGTCGCGCTGCGCAAGCCGCTCTGCTGGCCGAGCGGATGCTGAAGGGATCGGACGTGCCGAGCGAGATCTTGCCGAAACTCACCTTCGCGGCCTGGGCGAAAAAAGTCTCGCACCGGCGAACCGACTTCGACTGGCTCTCGCACGATGCAGCGGAAGTCGACCGGTACATTGCCGACCCGCTCTGCGGTTTCGACGCCAGCGTGTCGCTCTGGCTCGACGTATTCGCCATGACGTTTGCCGCCGCGAAGGCGAACGCAATCGCACGCCTACGGACCGGATTGCCGATCCATCTCGTGGGTGGCGACGAAGACCCGGCGACCGATTTCGGCCGCGCCGTCACCTGGCTCGGGGACCGGCTGAAGACGGCGGGGCTTTCCGACGTGACCTGCCTCGTCCATCGCGGATTGCGCCACGAAACGCTGCTGGAACGGCAGGACCTGCGAGAAATGCCGATTGCGGATTTCTGCAACTGGTGCCAAAGGATTGCGCTGACTGAACGCCGAACCGGTGGATCCAAATGACCGCACATGCATCGACATCTCCCTCCACGCTCCATCAGGAGGTGCGGCTGGGGCTCGTCCTGATGGTCATTTCGGTCCTTATAGCGCCGGTCATCGATCTCTTCTCCAAACTCGCAGTGGCAGAGGTTCCGGCGGCCGTCATCACTCTTTGTCGCTTTATGTTCCAGGCGGCGACGCTTCTCCCGGTCGTTCTCTGGCGCGGCACCCTGCTCGACCTGACCTGGAAGAAGTCGGCCCTGCATGCGCTCCGCGGCCTAATGGCTGCGACCGTGATGATTAGTTTCGTCATGGCTCTTGCCGTGATGGAGATTGCAGACGCACTCGCGATTTTCTTCGTCGAGCCGATCATCCTGACGATCCTCGGGGCGATCTTCCTGAAGGAAACGATCGGCTGGCGGCGTTATACCGCCTGTGCAGTGGGCTTCCTCGGCGCCCTGCTCGTGATCCAGCCAAGCATGCAGGAGGTCGGACTGTTTGCATTGCTGCCGGTCGTGTCCGCGTTCGGCCTTGCCGTGTTCTATCTGATCACACGGCTGGCAGCGCAGAGCGAGGACCCCTGGTCGATGCAGTTGCATACCGGCCTCTGGGGCGCAGCTTTTGCCGGGATCGCACTTCTGGTCGGCAACCATTTTGACTGGACGGCGTTCACTCCGGTCATGCCGCACGGCATTTCCACGCTGTTCATCATCTGCGCCGGCATTGCCGCCACCATCTCCGGCATTTTCGGCGCCTATGCCTATCGCAGCGCCCCGGCCTCGGTGCTGGCGCCGCTGCAATATCTGGAGATCGTCTCCGCCACCATTCTCGGTTGGTGGGTGTTCGGTCACCTGCCCGATCCGCTGAAATGGGGTGGCATCTCCATCATCATCGGCTCCGGCCTCTACGTGATCTGGCGCGAGCACCAGTTGCGAAAGCGTCCGACCATTCCCGCGATGCCGCCGCTCGTCTGAGCCGAGCGCAACCCGATTAAGTCCGGACGCGCATCAACCCATGCCCGGTTGATGCTATCTCGCGATGCGCCTTTTTGTTATCCAGCACCCATTGCCGAGGATAGATTGCCGTTGACGACGAACGGTGTCGGCATGGAGGAAACGATGGACAACAAGAACTTGCCGCTTGCCGGAATCCGGGTCATCGAGCTCGCGCGCGTGCTCGCCGGTCCCTGGGCCGGACAGATGCTCGCCGACCTCGGCGCGGACGTGATCAAGGTCGAGAATCCCGAAGGCGGCGACGACACCCGCGCCTGGGGGCCTCCCTTCGTGACCGGCAAGGACGGCGAGAACCTGTCCGCCGCCTACTACCACTCCACCAACCGCAACAAGCGCTCGATCACCGTCGACTTCCGGACGAAAGAAGGCCAGGAAATCGTCCACCGGCTGGTGCGCACAGCCGATGTCGTGATCGAGAACTTCAAGGTCGGCGGGCTTGAGAAATATGGCCTCGACTACAAGAGCCTCGCACCGGAAAATCCGAAACTCGTCTATTGCTCCATCACCGGCTTCGGCCAGGACGGCCCCTATGCCGCCCGTGCCGGCTACGACTACATCGTCCAGGGCATGTCCGGCTTCATGTCGGTGACCGGCGCGCCGGATGGCGAACCGATGAAGGCGGGCGTAGCGATTGCCGATATTTTCACAGGCATCTACGCGGTAACGGCCATCCAGGCCGCGCTTATCCATGTGATGAAGACGGGCAAGGGCCAGCAGATCGACATGGCGCTGCTCGACGTGCAGTCGGCCGTCATGGCGAACCAGAACATGAACTATCTGGTTTCCGGCACCGCTCCCACCCGCCTCGGCAACGCCCATCCGAACATCACCCCTTACGAGGTGATCGAAACCGCGGATGGCCACATGATCCTCGCGATCGGCAACGACGGCCAGTTCCAGCGGTTCTGCGCGTTGCTCGGCATGGCCGATCTCGCCTCCGACGAGCGCTTCGCCACCAACAAGTCGCGGGTCAAGTTCCGCGGGGAACTTCGTCCGCTGATCCTCGAGCGCAGCCGCAAATGGATGAAGTCCGACCTTCTGGCCGCCTGCGAAGAGAACGGCGTACCGGCCGGCCCGATCAACTCGATCGCGGAAACCTTCGACGACCCGCAGATCAAGGCGCGTGGAATGCGACTGGACCTGCCAGATCGCGACGGCAACCGCATCCCGAGCGTGCGCACGCCGATCGTCTTTTCCGAAACGCCGCTTGCCTATGAACACCCGAGCCCGCGGCTCGGCGAACACACCGACGAGATTTTGGCCGAACTCCAGAAACTGGAAGCCGGGAGGAAATCCGCATGACAAACACCGCAATGAGCACACAGGGAAAAACCATGAGAACCGGTGGACAACTGATCGTCGATGCCCTCGTCGCCAACGGCGTCCGCCGCATCTCCTGCGTGCCCGGCGAAAGCTACCTCGCGGTACTCGATGCCCTGCATGACACCGACATCGACGTGCTCGTCTGCCGCCAGGAAGGCGGCGCGGCCATGATGGCCGACTGCTGGGGTCGGCTGACCGGCGAGCCTGGCATCTGCATGGTCACGCGCGGCCCCGGCGCCACCAACGCCTCTGCCGGCCTCCATATCGCCAGGCAGGATTCGATCCCGATGATCCTCTTCATCGGCCAGGTCCAGCGCGAGGCCCGCGAGCGCGAGGCCTTCCAGGAGATCGAATACCGCCGCGCCTTCACCGAGGTTGCCAAGTGGGTAGCCGAAATCGACGATCCGAAGCGCATCCCTGAATTCGTCACCCGCGCCTTCGCGGTCGCGACCTCGGGACGGCCGGGGCCCGTGGTGCTGGCGCTGCCGGAGGATATCCTGACCGAGACGGTCGAGGCGCCGGTTGCAATCCCCTACACGCCGGTCGAGGCCCATCCCGGCCCGAAGCAGATCGCCCAGTTGCAGTCGCTGCTGGAAAAGGCCGAGCGGCCGGTCGTCGTCCTCGGCGGCACGCGCTGGAACGAGGAGAGCGTCGCCGGCATCGCCGCCTTTGCCGAGCGCTGGGCGCTGCCGGTCGCCTGCTCGTTCCGTCGGCAGATGCTGTTCGACCACCTGCACCCGAACTATGCGGGCGACTCCGGCATCGGCGTCAACCCGGCGCTCGGCAAGGAGATCCGCGAGGCGGACCTCGTCCTCATGCTCGGTGGCCGCTATTCGGAGATGCCGTCCTCGGGCTACACGCTGCTCGACAGCCCCTACCCGAAGCAGACGCTGGTGCATGTCCATCCCGATGCCTCCGAACTCGGCCGCGTCTACCGGCCGGAGCTTGCGATCTGCGCCAGCGCTTCGGACTTCGTCGCCAGCCTCGCCGATCTCGCCCCCGCCTCCCCGCCGCGCTGGGCGGAGCGGACGAAGGCGATGCACGCGTCCTATCTCGCCTGGTCGACACCGCCGGCCTCCGGCCCCGGTGACGTGCAGATGGGGCCGATCATGACCTGGCTCGAGGAGAACGTGCCGGCGGATGCGATCTTCACCAACGGTGCCGGCAACTACGCCACCTGGGTGCACCGGTTCCACCGCTTCCGGCGCTTTGCCACGCAAGCGGCGCCGACCTCGGGCTCGATGGGCTACGGCCTGCCGGCGGCGGTGGCTGCCAAGCAACTGTTCCCGCAGCGGGAGGTCATCTGCTTTGCCGGTGACGGCTGCTTCCTCATGCACGGGCAGGAATTCGCGACAGCCGTGCGTTATCGTCTTCCGATCATCACCGTCGTCGTCAACAACGGCATCTACGGCACGATTCGTATGCACCAGGAACGGGACTACCCGGGCCGCGTCAGCGCCACCGACCTGACCAATCCGGATTTTGCGGCATACGCCATATCCTTTGGCGGCCATGGTGAAACGGTCACCAGGACCGAGGAGTTCGCTGCCGCCTTCCTGCGGGCGCGGTCGAGCGGCAAGCCGTCGATCATCGAGGTCAAGCTCGATCCAGAAGCGATCACCCCGGCACGCACGCTCTCGCAGATCAGGGATGGTCGTTAAGCGCTTAAAAAACAATGCCGCACGTCCTTGAGATCGGACGTGCGGCATTCAGACTACTGCCTATTCGCGAGGCTCCACGCTTCGTCACCCCGGACCTGATCCGGGATCTAGCCGCGCCGCGTCTGCGGCGCGAGAGTGTCCTTTTCGCTGAAAGACTTGAGCGCGCTGGCTGCCGGATCAAATCCGGCATGACGGCCCGCTGCCCTAGCAAAAGGGCGAAGTGGGGATGTCAGCCAATTTGAACGCCGCGCGACCATCTCGGCAAGCGCGGTGTTATCCGTTCGTGTCTTGCCGACCTCAGCCGCGGATATGCTGCGTCTGGGCGTAGATGTTCGTCGAGCGGGCGCCGGAGCGGCAATAGCCGAGCATCGGCCGCGGAAGTTCGTCCAACGCATCGACCATGTCGCGCACGGCGTCGGCCGTCACCCCCATCGATCCCACCGGCACATGGGCCATGTCGATGCCCAGTTCCTTTGCCCGTGCCGCGATGGTCGCGAACTCCGGCTGGTCGGGCGCCTCATGGTCCGGCCGATGGCAGACGATCGACTTGAAGCCCAGCGCCTTGACCTCGTCCAGATCCTCGACGGTGATCTGGCCGGAAACCGAGTATTCGTCGTTGATCGCGCGGATATCCATGATGCGTGCCCTTCGTGAAAACGTGTGGCCTTCGATTTAGGTGCGCCCGACCCGGGCGTCAATCGGCGACGAAGTCGATCTTTGTTCGAGCCTATCGCAACTCGAACGACAGGCCGTAGTCGACCGTCTCTCCGGGCCTGAAGTCCGCCATCTCGCCGGACGCGATGAGTTCGTTCCGTCCCGCGAGCCGATGAGACACCGGCTCCAGTCCCATCACATGACAACCCGGAGACTGGTTCCGCCAGACCTGCAGGTAAGGCAGCGTGTCGACGCGGAAGCGCAGGTGCAGGCTGCGTCCGCCGAGCGAGGCCATCGGGCCGATCGCGATGACGGCCCAGCCATTCTCCGCAGTCTCCGTTGTAGAGACGCAGAAGATCCGCATGTCGCCGTCACCGAACCGCCACGGCAGGCTTCCGCCTTCCAGCATCGCCCCGGTCAGGCGCGTGGTTTCGTCGAAGAGGCGGGTGTTGAAATTGACATGGTACATCGCTACCGGCGGCCATGGGCGAATGCCGGTGTTGGTGACGTCGTCCTCGAGGGTGATCAGGCCGGTCTGGCGATCGGCCCGCCAGCGTCGCTGCAGTTCCGCCGTCTCGCCGTTAGCAAGCTTCATCGGCACGCGCGCCGAGCAGACGACCTCGCTCTCATCTTCCTCAAAGAAGATGTCCTTGGCCGGATGGGACGACAGCGATCCGTGCAGCGGATAGCGCCTGCCGTCTGCCGCGTCCTCGACCGCCTCCGGGTGGCGTATGTGGTCGGGACCGCACGTGAACATGAACCCGGGCAGTGCCCGGTCGATGCGCGGGTCGCCATCCGACGGGATCGCCGAACCGGGCGCCAGATTGATGCCGCGAAAGATGGCCTCGCGCAGGTCGAGTGCGGACTGGGAGTCGAGTGCGATATCGAAACTATGCACGCCGTTTTCTGCGGTCAAAGCGAGGGTCATGGGGTCTCCCGGATTCGGTTTGCGCGCATGCTAGCGCACGCTCGACGGAACCGGAATCGATTTTGGCGGCGCACCCGTAAGGCCGCCGGCGTTATGCAAAAATTGCATGGGAAACGGAAAAGATTGCATAGGCAAACACTTGATTGCCCCTGTTTTTGATGGAAGGCTCGCTGAAATAATGTGCTCTTGGGAGGGGGTTCAGCGCGTGGCAGAGAGTTCGCAGATTCAGGCAGACACGATTCTGTATAACGGTGTCATCTGGCGTGGCCTCGACGAAGGCACGACCGAGGCGTTGGCGATCTGGGAGAACAAGGTTCTCGCCGCGGGTTCGAACGACGAGGTCCTGTCGCTGAAGGGTGAACGCACAAAGCTCATCGACCTGCAGGGCCAGTTTGCCACACCCGGCCTGAACGACGCCCACCTCCACCTCATCTCCATCGGCCTTACACTCAACTGGATCGATGCGACGCCGGCAGCCGCGCCGACGCTCGATAGCCTGTTGCGGGCAATCAAGGAACAGGCGGCAAAGACGCCGCCGGGCACCTGGATCCGGGCGCGCGGCTACGACCAGACGAAACTCGATATTGGCCGTCATCCGCACAAATCCGAACTGGATGCGGTCGCGCCCGAACACCCGGTAATGGTGACGCGCGCCTGCGGCCATGTGTCGATCTTCAACACGGCTGCGTTCAAGCTCGCTGGCATCGACGAGGCGACGCCGGTGCCGGAAGGCGGGCTGCTCGAGCAGAAAAACGGCGTGCTGACCGGCATGGTGGCAGAGACCGCACAAGGGCTGGTGCGCGCGGCGATACCGAAGGCTTCGACCGAAGAGATGATCGACGCGATCGACGCCGCCGGCAACATGCTGCTGTCCTACGGCATCACCAGCGTCATGGACGCGGCTGTCGGCATGCTGTCGGGCTTCGACGAGATCCGCGCCTACAATCTTGCCAAGCTGCGCGGCAAGCTGCCCGTGCGCGCCTGGCTGGTGCTGCTTGGCGATCCCGGTGTTTCCATCGTGCCGCAATGCCATGAGGCGGGCCTCGTTTCCGGCGTCGGCGACGACATGCTGACCATCGGGGCGGTCAAGCTTTTCCTCGACGGCTCGGCGGGCGGCCGCACCGCCTGGATGACAAAGCCCTATCTCGGCGACGACAACACCACCGGCGTGCAGATCCTTTCCGACGCGGAACTCGAGGCTCTGGTGTTCGATGCCCATGGCAAAGGCTACCAGCTCGCCTGCCATGCGATCGGCGACGCTGCCATCGAGCAGTTGATCACCGCTTACGAGAAGGCACTGGCGGCGATGCCGGACGCCGATCGGCGCCACCGCATCGAGCATTGCGGTTTCTCCACCGATGCCCAGCACCAGCGCATGGTCAAGGCCGGGATCTACCCCTGCCCCCAGCAGGTGTTCATCTATGATTTCGGCGACGCCTACATCAAGGTGCTCGGCGAGGAGCGGGCGATCCCCAGTTATCCGTTGAAAACCTGGAAAGAGCTGGGGTTCAAGCCAGCGACGGGCAGCGATTCGCCGGTCTGCCACCCCAATCCGTTCCCGAACATCTACAGCATGCTGACGCGCAAGACCGGCAAGGGCACGGTGATGGATGCCCGCGAGCGGGTGACGATCGAAGAGGCGCTACAGGTCTACACGGAATACGGCGCGTTTTCGCAGAAGCTCGAAAACGTTAAGGGCAAGCTGGTCCCCGGGCAGGTCGCCGATATCGCGGTATTCTCCCGTAATATGCTGACCGCCACAGCGGAAGAAATTCTGAACGACACCCAGTGCAACCTCACCATCCGGGGCGGCGAAGTGGTGTTCGCAAGAGATGCGCAGCAATAACGACAGGTATCAATAACGATAGAGACTGACGCCATTCCAATTAGAAAAGAGAGGGAACTAAAACATGAAGAGAATTGCATTGGTGGCAGCGTTGGCCACAGCCTTGCTTTCAGGTGTCGCTTCGATCGCCTCGGCCGAAGAGCCGCGCGCGGGCGGAACGATCAACTTCGTGGCGCCTTACGGCTCCAGCTTCTCGTCACTGGACATCCATGCCTCCGCGCAGGTTCAGGACGAGTTCTGGGCCAAGGGCATCCACCGCTCGCTTTACCAATGGAACGCCAACGAGAACAAGCCTGAGTTGTCGCTGGCGACCGACGTTTCGATGTCGGACGACAAGCTGACCTACACCTACAAACTGCGCCAGGACGCCTTCTTCCACGACGGCAAGCAGATGACTGCCGACGACATCATCTACAGCTATACCCGCATCATGGATCCGGCGAAGCCCTTCCCGGCGGCGCAGTACATCAGAGTCATCAAGGGCGCGGACGAATACAATGAAGGCAAGGCCAAGGAAATTTCCGGCCTGAAGAAGATCGACGATTTCACGCTGGAAATCACGCTATCCGCACCGATCAACCCTGGCTTCCAGTTCATGCCCAATTACACCGCGATCTACCCCGTCGGCGCGGCGGAGAAGGACGGTTACTTCACCCAGCCGGTCGGCCTTGGCCCCTACAAATTCTCCGAGTACGTGCCGGGATCTCGCCTTACCGTCGTGAAGAACGACCAGTACTACGAAAAGGGCAAGCCTTACGCCGACAAAGTCAATATCATGATCATGGAGGATGCGGCTGCCCGCGACGTGGCGTTCCGCAGCAAGGAAGTCGACGTCTCAGTTCTCGGCCCGGCGCAATATGTCGCCTACAAGGCAGATCCGGAACTGTCGAAGAACATCATGGAAGTCGCGGAAGTCTATACCCGCTATGTCGGCTTGAGCGCCGATTTCAAGCCGTTCCAGGACAAGCGCGTGCGCCAGGCGATCAACTACGCGATCGATTCCGACCTGATCATCAAGCGGTTGGCGAAGGAAAAGGCTTATCGCGCCTCCGGCTGGCTGCCGACATCGTCGCCCGCCTATGACAAGGACGCCAAGCCTTACCCGTACGATCCTGAAAAGGCCAAGGCACTGCTGGCAGAAGCCGGCTATGCCGATGGCTTCGAGTTCGAGCTGACCGCCACCCAGAACGAAAGCTGGGGCCTGACCATTGTCGAGGCGATCATTCCGATGCTCGAAAAGGTCGGCATCAAGGTCAAGGCCAAGCCGGTGGAGAGCTCGGTTCTTTCCGAGGCGGTGCCGGGCGGCGATTTCCAGGCCTTCATGTGGTCGTCGGAAAGCGGGCCGGACTCGCTGACGGCGCTGCGCTGCTTCTACTCCAAGACGCCGCAGTCCTCGTGCAACTATGAGAAGTTCAACAACGCCGACTTCGACAAGCTGTTCGAAGCGGCGACCAGCGCCAAGACTGAAGACGAAAAGAACGACCTGCTGCGCCAGGCCAACAATCTGCTGCAGGAAGAAGCGCCTGTGTGGTTCTTCAACTACAACAAGGCGGTCATGGCCTATCAGCCGTGGCTGCATGGCGTGCAGCCCAACTCGCAGGAAATGGCGATCCAGGCTTATGAACAGCTCTGGGTCGACGACACCGTACCGGCCCGGTAAGCAAGGCTGAAAAGTCGGATGCCGGTGCAATGCGCTCCGGCATCCGGTGCCTGCACCGTCGCGACTCCTCCGGAGCGCAACCGGTCCAGGCACCGCCATCGGTGTCCATGAAACCCCCCGATGCAAGGACAGGGCTTTCCGGCTCGCCGGACAGCCGCCCTTCTGCATCGCAGGCGGAGGAGAATCCCCGGTGCTACGTTTCGCCCTGCGCCGCCTTCTGCAGATGATCCCGACGGTCGTCGCGGTATCTCTGCTGATCTTTGTGATCTTCAGTGTCGTGCCCGGCAGCATCGCCTCCAGCATGATTGCCGATGGCCGCGGCGCCAACGACCCCAAGCTGGTCGAAAAGATGAACCAGGAGTTCGGCCTCGACCAACCGGTCCATGTCCGGTTCGGCAAGTATATCTGGAAGCTGGCGCAGTTCGATCTCGACACGTCCTTCCGCACCCGCCAGCCGGTCATTACGATGATCAACGAACGCATGTGGGCGACGCTGAAACTGGCCTTCGCAGCCATGCTGGTGGCGGTCGTCGTCGGCGTTCCGCTCGGTTTCGTCGCAGCACTCAGGCCCGGCAGCCTGTTCGACAGCCTGACCATGATCAGCGCGATTTCCGGCCTGTCGCTGCCGCAGTTTTGGCTTGGCCTTCTCTTCATGTATCTGTTCGCGCTGACGCTTGGCTGGTTGCCGAGTTTCGGCTACGGCGACGGCGGTCTGCGCAACCTGATCCTGCCGGCGCTGACGCTCGGTGTAGCCCCGCTGGCGCTTCTCGCCCGCACCACGCGCGCCGCCGTTCTCGAGGTAATGAGCGCCGACTATGTGCGCACCGCCCGCTCCAAGGGCGTGAGCAGTTTCCGTCTGGTCCAGGGGCATGTCCTGCGCAATGCCCTCGTGCTGATCATCACCACGATCGGCCTGCAGTTCGGTTCGATGATGGGCCAGGCGGTGGTGATCGAGAAGCTGTTTTCCTGGCCAGGCATGGGGTCGCTTCTGATCGACAGCGTGGCATTGCGCGACATCCCGGTCGTCCAGGGCTGTATTCTGGTGATCGTCCTGTGGTTCCTCTTCATCAACACGGCGGTCGACATCCTCTACGCCATCATCGACCCCCGCATCAGCCACGAGTAGACACATGCGATTGCGATTCAACCTCGCCATAGGGGCACTGCTCTGTCTGATCATCATTACCGCCGCGATCTTCGCACCGTGGCTGGCTCATTTCGATCCGGTCGCCGACGCCGACCTCATGAACGCAGAACTGCCGCCCGACCCGACCTTCTGGTTCGGAACGGACGCGCAGGGCCGCGACATTTTTAGCCGGGTCCTCCATGGCGCCCGCGTCTCGCTCACTGTGGGCATCGGCTCACAGCTGATCAACACCGCGATCGGCCTGGCACTCGGCGTCTCGGCCGGCTATTTCGGCGGCTGGTGGGACGATTTCGTTTCCGGCCTCACCAACCTGATGTTGGCGATCCCCTCGCTGATCTTCGCGCTTGCGATCATGGCCATCCTCGGGCCGGGGCTTGGCAGCCTGCTGATCGCGCTCGGCCTGACCAACTGGTCGTGGACCTGCCGCATCGCCCGCAGTTCGGCGTTGTCCTTGAAGAAGCAGGGCTACGTGCAGGCGGCCAAGACGCTCGGCTACAGCGACGTGCGCCTCATGGTGACGCAGATCGTGCCCAACATGATCGGGCCGATTCTCGTCATCGGCACGCTCGGCATGGGCGACGCCATCCTCGCGGAAGCAGCACTCTCCTATCTGGGCCTCGGCATTCGCCCGCCGTTGCCGAGCTGGGGCGGCATGCTGACCGATGCGCGCAATCTGATCGTTCTGGCGCCATGGGCGGCGATCTTTCCGGGCATAGCGATCTTCGTGACCGTGCTCGGGCTCAACTTGCTCGGCGACGGCCTTCGCGACATCCTTGATCCCCACATGAGGACGCGTCGCGCATGAGCAGTACCCCGCTTCTTGAGGTCAGCGACCTCAACATCGACATGCTGGCCGGAAGACGGCGGCTGAACGTCGTGGAAAACGTCTCCTTTTCGATCGGGCGCGGCGAGACCTTCGGCCTGGTCGGCGAAAGCGGCTGCGGCAAGAGCATCACCGCGCTGTCGATGATCGGCCTTTTGAAGGCGCCACTGGCCGTCTCCAGCGGCGTCATCCGGTTCGACGGCCAGGACCTGCGCACCTTGCCAAAGCGCGCCATGCGCCGGCTGCGCGGCAGCCGCATCGCGATGATCTTCCAGGAGCCGATGACGGCGCTGAACCCGCTGTCCCCGGTCGGCCGGCAGATCGCCGAGATGTTCGTGCTGCATCAGGGTGCCACCTGGGCAGAGGCCGACAAGAAGGCGGTGGAGGCTCTTGCCAGCGTCCACGTACCGGCACCGGACAAGCGTGCGAAGGCCTATCCGCATCAGCTGTCCGGCGGCATGCGCCAGCGCGTGATGATCGCGATTGCGCTCGCCTGCGATCCAGACCTTCTGATCGCCGACGAGCCCACGACGGCGCTCGACGTGACGGTCCAGGCGGAAATCCTCAAATTGATCCAGGAGCTTTGCACTGCCCGTGGCACTGCGGTTCTGATGATCAGCCATGACCTGGGTGTCATCGCCAAGATGTGCCAGCGGGTCGGCATCATGTATGCCGGCAACCTCGTCGAGGAGCGCCCCGTCTCAGACATCTTCCGGCAACCGCGCCACCCCTACACCAAGGGCCTGCTCAACTCCCTGCCCCGCCTCGGCACCCGCGAACTGCACGAACGCAAGCGCCTCCAGGAGATCGAGGGTATCGTGCCGCCGATCACGGCGTTCCCGGTCGGCTGCCGTTTCGAGCCGCGCTGCGGTCGCGCCAGCGAAATCTGCGTCGCGCAGAAGCCCGACCAGACGCCCTTGGATCACCACGGTTTTGTCAGGTGCCATCACCATGAATAGTTCCGCCGAACCGCTTCTGCGCATCGACGACCTCAGCGTCCACTTTCCGGCAAGCAACGGTCTTTTCGGTGGCCGGCAGGTGCTGCATGCGGTGAACAACCTCAATCTGACGCTGAAGAAGGGCGAGTGCCTGTCGATCGTCGGCGAATCCGGATGCGGCAAGTCGACGCTTGCCCTCTCCATCGTCGGCCTGCAGAAACCGACGACCGGCGCCATCTATTTCGAAGGCCAGGAGATCACCGGCAAGAATCCGCCGTCGCGGCTGGAGCGCGCGCGCATGGCGCAGATGGTGTTCCAGGACCCCTATGCCTCGCTCAACCCACGGCAGACGATCTACACGTCGCTCGCCGCTCCGCTGAAATTGCACGGAGTGACAAACAGGAGTGAGCTTGACGGACGCATCGAGGAAATCCTGCGCCACGTCGGGCTTAAGCCGGAACAGGCGAAGCGGTTGCCGCACGAATTTTCCGGCGGTCAGCGCCAGCGCATCGGCATTGCCCGCGCGCTTGTGCTCAATCCGAAGATCATCGTGCTCGATGAGCCCGTGTCCGCGCTCGACGTCTCGATCCGCGCCCAGATCATCAATCTGCTGTTGGAGTTGAAGGAAGAGCTGTCGCTTTCCTACATCATGATCAGCCATGATCTCAGTGTGGTGGAGCACATGAGCGATCGCGTCGGCGTGATGTTCTTCGGGCAGATCGTCGAGCTCGGATCGTGGGACAGGATTTTCACCAACCCGACGCACCCCTATACCCGCCGCCTGATCAGTGCGATTCCCGACCCCTTCATGGAAGTGGCCGACGAAATGCCACTCGAGGACGTCGCGCCGTCACCGCCGGCCGGCTCCCGCTTCTACCCGGACACGTTCACCGGCCACGACGTCTACAGCGCGCCTGCGCCATCCGAACTGGTCGAGATCGGCGAGCGCCACAAAGTGCGGGTTGCGGCGTCCTGACAATCGAATCGTTTGCACGGCTGATCCGGCGGCTGCGCCTAATTACCGACCGCTCCGCAGTGTCCGCGAACACGTTGCCGCTGATTCTCTCTTGAGGAGCAGCGCCCACGCAGTCACGTCATTCTCCTCCCAGGGAACCCGGTATAACTGGGCGACGTTGTATTTCTGCCCCTAACGCCTTTTTCACCGGAATCGGACGTCGGCACGGTTACGTGATACGATTGTTAGTAGTCGATTAACCCTCGTTTCACCTTTTCCATATTAACGTCGAAATTCGGTGCCACGTCCCGGGAACAGCTTTGACCACAGGTAGATTCCGTGAATTCCGTTTTCAAAACAAGCATTTCCCTGATCACTCTAGCGACGCTTCTCGTTGCGGTGCCCGCCGCCGCGCAGGATGTGTATGGCCTGCGGCGCGAACGGGCAGTGCTTGTGACGCCGGAGGGCGACCTCCTGGACTACATTCCCGCCGATGGCAGCGTGCGCGCGGCGCGTGACCGCCAGGGCCGGCAGGTCTACATCGATTCCTGGGGCAACCTCATCGCCACGGTCATGCCAGCCGAGCGCTATTTCGCGCGCTACGGCACACGCGACTATCGCCGTGACCGCTATCGGCCGGTGGAGGGTTATCCGGAAACGTCACGCGATTATTTCCCGCCTGCTCCGGACGAATATGGCGACGATCTGACGACCGGCTCGGTTCCGGATTTCCGCAGCCGGGAGCCGGGTGCAGTCGATCGCTCAGAATTGCCCGAGCCGT
Organism: Mycoplana sp. 10N416; assembly: GCF_056394765.1. Lineage (NCBI taxonomy): Bacteria > Pseudomonadati > Pseudomonadota > Alphaproteobacteria > Hyphomicrobiales > Rhizobiaceae > Mycoplana > Mycoplana sp. 10N416. The sequence goes on from NZ_JBFTIM010000006.1 coordinate 280,372, forward strand.
TGCCGGGCGATGGATATTCCGACAGCGAACAACTGCCGGACGGCTGGGGCGGCGAAGACATGGCGTCCCTCCCGGACGGATCGATGGACTCCGAGATGGTCCCGGGCCCGCGCTTCCCGACTGCCACGCCGATCGGCAAGAAGACCTCCGCGGAAGTGACCGCACTGCAGGTATTCCTTGACCGCGAGGGTTTCTCGCCCGGCGTCATCGACGGCAGGAAGGGCTCCAACGTCACCAAGGCGATCGAAGCCTGGCAACTGGCGACTGGCCAGACATTGGATCCAAACGATACGGACTGGATCCTTGAGCAGCTTCATCTGAACGGCGGCATGCCGTTCACGACCTACGAGATTACCGCCGCGGATGCGGCCGGCCCCTACGTCGCGTCGATCCCGGACGACTACGCCCACAAGGCTGCGCTACCGGCGCTGTCCTACACCTCGACCGTGGAGATGCTCGCAGAGCGTTTCCACATGGACGAAGCCTATCTGAAGGAAATGAACCCCGGCGTCGACTTCACCATACCCGGCACGCTCGTCAAGGTGATCAATGTCGGCCAGCCGAAGAAGGCGAAGGTCGCGAAGATCCTCGCCGACAAGGCACGCAAGCAGTTGCTCGCCTACGACGAGACGGGCGCGCTGATCGCCGCCTATCCGGCCAGCATTGGCTCGGCCGACACCCCCTCCCCGTCCGGCACGGTGACGGTGGAACGCATCGCCTTCAATCCGAACTACACCTACAATCCGAAGATCAACTTCCAGCAGGGCGAGAACAACAAGGTCCTGACCCTGCAGCCGGGTCCAAACGGCCCCGTCGGAACGATCTGGATTGCACTATCGAAGCCGACCTACGGCATTCACGGCACGCCCGAGCCCTCCAAGATCGGCAAGACCCAGAGCCACGGCTGCATCCGTTTGACGAACTGGGATGCAACCGAACTGGCGAAGATGACCTCGCAGGGCGTCACCGTCGAATTCGTCGACTGATCCCCGCCGGCGGACCGAGTTACGACGGCCCGATTTGGGCTGGCTCCTTTTCAAATCCCACGCAAGCGCCACCGACATGGCGGACCTCCAGATCTGAGGACCGCCTGTCGCATTCGTTTGCTCGTGACCAACAAGTATGTCCGCAAGCGGCGATACTTTTGGGGCGTCGAGTCCTTCGTCTCAACGGTTGGCTATGGCTTGCAAAACCGCTTCAAGCGGTTCAAGCGCCGCGTTTCGGACATCACCGCTGGTGGAAGCCATGACTTGCGTTCTGATCGCCAGCTGCGTCTTCGGTCTATCTCCCGCCAAGTTCGCGAACGCATCTTTGCAATTCATTAACCATCTTCTGAAAGGATTGGTTAACCGGGCGCCATCCCGCTTCGCGTCCGTGAAAGGGCGATGGGGGCTCGTGTTACGGACATAAGGAATTCGAAATGCCGGTAATCACATTTGCCAACGCCAAAGGTGGAGCAGGAAAGACCACCGCAGCGCTCATCCTCGCCACCGAACTGGCCGCGCAGGGCCACCGCGTCACCATTCTCGACGCCGATCCGCAACGCTGGATCACTCGTTGGCACGAACTGTCGGGCAGGCAGCGCAACCTTAATGTGATTTCGGAAGTCTCCATGGGGTCGCTGCAGACGCATATCCGCGAGAACCGCGACAACACGGACTATTTCATCGTTGACCTCGCCGGCGCGCGCGACGCGCTGGTCGCGACCGCGATCGGTCTGTCCGACCATGTCATGATTCCAATTCAGGGGTGCGCGATGGACGCGCATGGTGGCGCGCAGATCCTCGAACTTTTGCAGCAGCTGGACCAGCGGGCCGGGGTGCGCATTGACCACTCCGTCGTCCTGACCCGCATGAGCGCCGTCGTCACCACCCGGGCCATGGTGGCGATCAAGCAGCTTCTCACCGAACGCGGCGTGGCCGTTCTCGACACGACCATCGCCGAGCGCGCCGCCTTCCGTGACATCTTCGACTGTGGCGGCACGCTGCGGACCATGGATCCGCTGCGGGTCTCCAACCTCGACAAGGCCCGTGAGAATGCGCGTCTTCTGGCAGAAGAGGTCCTCCGTCGCGTTCCTGCCCGGCGCCCGTCGACCTCCCGGCTCGTCCACCGTCTCACGCGCGCCGCGTGAGTGATTGCTGAAAATCAAGACCGCAGCTTCGTCCGCAGGATTATAGCCTCCGCTCGGGTAAGAACCCCGGCGGAGGTTTTGCCACGATGGCCCACAGAAATGACGAAGCGCAACTTTAGCGCGGAATAACTGCATTTCCTTAAATGCAGATTGCATCGTTTCCCATAACCAAGCGTTTACCAACCGGGTTTACTGGTGGTGACGAAAGCCAATTTCAGGCCGGGGATTTGTTTCTCCGAGCTGTGCCATGAACGGCGCGAAGGCCGCTCATCGCTCCCGCCGGAGCGGGCGGTGTTTCCGAAAATGGGCTTCGTTCCGAAACACCGAATGGCATGGAAATACCCTATGAGCGCAGCTACCTCCGTTTCCAGCAACAACCATGATCTCGAGCGGCGTCTGGACTATCTAGGCCTCGACGCAAGCGCCCGCAAAGAACTGCGCACCCTCAAGCCATTCCTGGAAAAGGAGCTGGGCCCAGCGCTCGACCGGTTCTACGCTGTCGTGCGCAAGAGTCCCGAAATCAGCCATCTGTTCTCCAGCGATAGCCACATCGCGCATGCCAAAGGAGCCCAACTCGGTCACTGGGGTAACATCGCCAACGGCGATTTCAATTCGGACTATGCGAACAAGGTGCTCACGATCGGCAAGGTCCATGCCCGCATCGGCCTGGAACCCCGCTGGTATGTCGGCGGCTACGCGCTGGTCGTCGAGCATCTGCTGACCGCGGCGTTGAAGGAGATGTGGCCGAAATCCGGTTTCTTCTCCCGCCCGGACGTTTCTCCCGAGGCGGCGGCGGCAAAGCTGTCCAGCCTGATCAAGGCTGTCTTCCTCGACATGGATCTGTCGATCTCCGTCTATATGGATGCGTCCGATGTGGCGAAGCAGAAGGAAGTGCAGGCCCAGGTTGTTGCCGAGGAACGCAAGATCGTGAGCGACAGTTTCGGTGCCGCATTGAAGCTCATCGCAGCCGGAGATCTCACAGCACGGATCGAAGGCGCGTTGCCGGAAGCCTACGAGACGCTTCGGGACGACTTCAACCAGGCGGCCGTCGCTCTCTCCCAGGCGATCGGCAACATCAACGCCGGTGCCGGTTCGATTCACATCAGCGTCCAGGAGATCGCCGCGGCATCGGACGATCTTGCAAAGCGCACGGAGCGCCAGGCTGCCAACCTCGAAGAGACTGCGGCCGCAGTCGAAGAGGTCACGACCACCGTGCGCCAGACCGCAAAGAGCGCGGACGATGCAAATGCTCTCGTTTCCGCCGCCCGCGGCAATGCCGAGCGCAGCGGTGAGGTGGTCGAGCAGGCCATCACCGCCATGCAGGAAATCCAGCAGTCCTCGGCGAGCATCGCCAGCATCATCGAAGTCATCGATGAAATCGCCTTCCAGACCAACCTGTTGGCGCTGAATGCCGGGATCGAGGCCGCCCGCGCGGGCGAAGCTGGCCGGGGCTTTGCTGTCGTTGCCTCCGAAGTTCGCGCGCTGGCGCAGCGTTGCGCCGATGCCGCGAAGGATATCCAGGGGCTCATTGCTAAGTCGCACGGCCAGGTCGAAGACGGCGTGCGATCAGTCAACGAGGTCGCCGACACGCTGCGGCAGATCGTCAGCCAGGTGGTCGAGGTGAGTTCGGTCTTCTCGGCGATCCGGGCGAGCACGGCCGAGCAGGCGACCGGCCTGCAGGCCGTCAACCAGGCGATCAATGCAATGGACCAGATCACGCAGCAGAACGCCTCCATGGTCGAGCAGGCCAATGCTGCAAGCCAGGCACTGACGCAGGAAGCGGCGTCGATCGCTGCCCAGCTCAGCAGCTTCCGCACGAGCGGACGTGCGGCGGCAGCGTCCGCCCAGGGCTATGTCCGGGCCGCATAACGTGGTGAGTTGGACTGGCCGGCCAATGGCCTGCTAAAGCATGTCTCCGGAAAGTGGGAACCATTTTCGGGACAAAGACATGCGAAAGAACAAGGATCTAAAGCGTGGCGGCGAATCTGAAAGATCGCGACACGCTTTAGGCCTCCGCGGTCGCGGGTTGACCGACGATTGCAACGATCAGCGCCAGCAAGGTCAAACCGGAGGCGGACAGGAACGTCGTCGTGAACGCGTCTGCGATGACGTCCGGAGCCGTCGCGACGATGTCGATTGACCCGACCGCGGCCGCGAACAATGTGGCCATCACCGAGGCACCCGTCATGAAGCCCAGGTTTCGCGACAGGCCCAGCAACCCGGACAGCAGGCCGCGCTGGTCGTCCCGTACGGCGACCATCACGGAGGTGTTGTTCGCCGTCAGGAACAACTGAAAGCCTGGCGTCAGGACGATCAGGGAGGCTGCAAATCCCGCGACACCCAGGAACCTCGGCAGGACAGCCAGGCAGACGAGGCCGACGGTCATCTCCACGAGGCCGGCGGCCAGGACGGAGCGTGCACCGAACCGATCCGTGACGCGTCCCGCCAGAACACCGGACAACGCTGCCGTCACAGGTCCGATCGCCATGACGAGGCCAACCACGGCCTCATTCAAGCCGAGGCTGAAAGACAGAAAGAACGGGCCTACCACCAAAGTCGCCATCATGACGGTGCTGACCAGAATGTTCATCGCAAGCGCCGACCCGGTTGCCCGTTCAAGCAGGACCGAGACGGGCACCAGCGGTGAAGCCGACCGGATCTCGACGAAAATGAAGAGCGCGAGCCCGAGGATTGCGGCGGGCAAGAGCATACCAGCGCCTGGGATCACTGCTGCGGTTCCGCGGGCGGTCGCGAGCCCATAAAGGATCAAGGTTACTGTGAGCAAGGCGACGCCGGGCCAATCCATCCGTCCTTCCACCTGGCGCTCTGGAACGGGTGTCGGCGGGATAGCCCGCGACGCGATGCCTAGCCCCAAAAAGCCGGCACCGGCCAGCGCGACGAAGGCCGCTCGCCAGCCGAAGCCGGCGATCAGTACGCCTCCCAGGGAAGGGCCAAGGGCGGTTCCGATCGCCGACATCGTGCCAAGCAGCCCCATCGCCGAGCCGGTGCGTTCCCTCGAAACCGTTTCGCGAATGAGCGAAAGCGGTAGCGCCATCAGGATGGCACCGCCAATGCCCTGCATCGCGCGACCTGCAATCAGCAGTCCAAGCGTGGGGGCTGCAGCGCACAGCACGGAGGCGACTGCAAACAGTGCCAGCCCGGCGATCAGCACGCGGCGTTGCCCGAACAGGTCTCCAAGCCGCCCCGCCAGCACGATCGTCACGGTCACCGCGATGAGATAGGCGAGAACGATCCACTGCACGGTCGCGACCGGCGCGGAGAATTCCCTCGTCAGCGTTGGAAGCGCCACCGTGGCGATACTGACGCCGAGCGAGGCAAGCAGCATCGCCCCTGCAAGTGCTGCGAGCGCGGATGGTTTCGGCTTGGTTCGGATCACGGCATTCATGGGACGTCCTCTTGTCGCTTTTTCGAGTCCCGGCTACAGTGCCACTTCAAGTCGACTTGAGGTCAAGGATGAAACTTCTCGATATCGGCGTGCTGTCGGAGCGCAGCGGCGTACCGCCCTCAACGCTGCGCTACTACGAAGAGGTCGGACTGATCGAATCGCTGGCACGGCACGGGTTGCGGCGCCAATACGGGAGCGAGACTCTGACCCAGCTTGCCTTGATATCGCTTGGCAAGACCGCAGGATTCAGCCTCGGCGAGATGAAGAATATGTTCGGCAAGGATGGAGTTCTCGATCTGCCGCGCACAGCCCTACGCGCCCGTGCCGACAAGCTCGATGTTCAGATACGCAAGCTGACCACGCTCAGAAACGCGCTTCGCCATGCGGCTGAGTGCCCGGCGGAAAACCACATGGAATGCCCGAAATTCCGCAGGCTGTTGCGCGTTGCGTCGCATTCGCGCCCCCAGCGAGCGCCTGACGATCCAAAATTCTGACCGTGGAGGGCCGTTTCGGCGGGATCGATCTCAACATGTGCACATGGTCTGGCACTTGCTTACAAAAAAGCCCGGCATCGGGATGCCGGGCTTTATGATCAACACGTTTGGCTCAGATGCACTCGGCAAAGAGCCTTTTCGCCGCGTCGAGCGTCAGTTCGACCGGATTGCCACCCGCGGTCGGATCGACGATCGCCATTTCGCTCATCTCATCGATCCGGTCCGTCCCGACGCCGAGTGCCGACAGCTTGTCCGGCACGCCGAGTTCGGAGCGCAGCGAAAGCACGTACTCGTAAAAACCATCGAAACCGCCGGCGATACCAAGATAGGCGGCGGCGGCTGCGATCCTGCCTTCAATGGCCGGACGATTGAAGCGCAGGACCGGCGGCATCACGACCGCATTGGTCATGCCATGGTGCGTGTTGTAGATGGCGCCTACCGGATGCGACAGCGAGTGGATTGCGCCGAGGCCCTTCTGGAAGGCGACGGCGCCCATGGCGGCGGCCGACATCATGTTGGCACGGGCCTCGATGTCGGTGCCGTCCTTGTAGGCGCGCGGCAGGAACTCCTTGACCAGACGCATGCCTTCCAGCGCGATCCCCTGGCTCATCGGATGGTAGAACGGCGAGCAGTAGGCCTCCAGGCAGTGGGCGAAGGCATCCATGCCGGTGCCGGCGGTAATCACCTTCGGCATGCCGACCGTCAATTCCGGATCGCAGATCGTCACCGACGGCAGGAACTTCGGGTGGAAGATCACCTTCTTCGTATGCGTCTCGGAATTGGTGATCACCGAGGCGCGGCCGACTTCGGAGCCGGTGCCGGCCGTCGTCGGAACGGCGACGATCGGAGCGATGCCGTCGGAGTTGGCACGGGTCCACCAGTCGCCGATGTCCTCGAAATCCCAGACCGGGCGGGTCTGCCCGGCCATGAAGGCGACCGCCTTACCGAGGTCGAGACCCGAACCGCCGCCGAAGGCAACGACGCCGTCATGGCCGCCGTCCTTGAACGCCTTCACGCCGGCCGCGAGGTTCTTGTCGTTCGGGTTCGGATCGACATCGGCGAAGATCGCCCGGCCGAGCCCGGCGGACGCCAGGATGTCGAGGGCGTTCTGCGTGATCGCCATCGGCGCAAGGCCGCGGTCGGTCACCAGCAGCGGCTTCTTCATGCCGACGGCCTTGCAGTGATCGGCAAGTTCCTTGATGCGCCCTGCCCCGAACTTGATGGCGGTCGGGTAGCTCCAGTTGGCGGTGATGCTCATGCGAGTGCTTTCCTGAGGTGGTAGGACTTCGGGCGGGTGAGGTTGTGGAAGCCGATGACCGAGAGCGAGCCGCCACGGCCGGTCTCCTTGACGCCGGTCCAGCACAGCGCCGGATCGAGGTAGTCGGCCCGGTTCATGAACACCGTGCCGGTTTCCAGGTCGCGGCCGAGGCGGGCGGCGCGCTCGGCATCCTTGGTCCAGAGCGAGACCGTCAGTCCGTACTGGCAGTCGTTCATCAGTTCGAGCGCTTCGGCGTCGTTTCTGACCTTCATGATGCCGACGGCCGGGCCGAAGGTTTCTTCCTTCATGAAGGGCATCGAGTGGTCGACGTTGACGAGCACCTGCGGGGCGAGATAGGCGCCGCCGTCGTCCTGCGGGAACAGCTTCGGATCGACCAGCGCCTTCGCGCCGCGTGAAACAGCATCGGCCACCTGATCGCGAACGACAGCGGCAAAGCGCTTGTTCGCCATCGGACCGAGCGTCGTATCCGGGTCGAGCGGGTTGCCGAGCTTGTAGTTCGATACCCAGGCGACCGACTTCTCGACGAACGCGTCATAGAGCGATTCATGCACATAGATCCGCTCGATGCCGCAGCAGCACTGACCGGAATTGTAGGTGGCGCCGTCCATCAGCGTATCGACGGCGGCGTCGAGATCGGCGTCCTCCATCACATAGCCGGGATCCTTGCCGCCGAGTTCGAGGCCGAGCGGGGTGAAGGTACCGGCGGCCGCCTGCTCGATCGCCCGCCCCCCCTGAACCGAGCCGGTGAAGTTGACGAAGTCGAAGCTCTTGGCCGCGAGCAATGCCGAAGTCGTGTCGTGGTCGAGGAAGATGTTCTGGAAGACATCGTCCGGTACGCCCGCCTCGACGAAGGCGCGCACCATCCGCTCACCGACGAGCAGCGTCTGCGCCGCATGCTTGATGATGACGGTATTGCCGGCCATCAGCGCCGGAGCGATCGTGTTGATCGCGGTCATGTAGGGATAGTTCCACGGCGCGATAACGAAGACGACGCCGTGCGGCTCGCGCTCGATGCGGCGCTCGAAGCTGGCGCTTTCCTCGATCACGATCGGCGCGAGCGACGAGCCGGCAATTTCGGCCACGTAGTTCGAGCGTTCGTTGAAGCCCTTGAATTCACCGCCATAGCGGACAGGCCGGCCCATCTGCCAGGCCAGTTCCGGGACAACGTCGTCCTTCATCTCGTTCAGCCGGGCGACGCCCTTCAGCACGAGTTGGACGCGGTCTTCCAGCGGCCGCTTCGCCCAGGCCTTCTGGGCCTTGCGGGCGCGTGCGACAACCTCTTTCGCCGCCTCCAGCGGCATCGCCTGGCGCTCGGCATAGACCGAACCGTCGACGGGTGAAATGCATTTGATCACGGTCATGATCGTCTTCCTGTCAGTTGCATCAAAAATTCAGTCTTGGCATCTTGCGACGCCACCATTCGCCATCATCTGGCGTTGTGCAAGGAGCACCCACATTCTTTCAGGCCCGCCGGCAAACGACAGCCGCCCTGACCTCCGCGCTTGCGGAAAAGGCCAGAGCGAGTGTCAGCCACAGAATTGTTAGGCCCGCTCGAAGCCGCGCGCCACCTCCCAGTCCGTCACACGCCGGTCGTATTCCTCCTGCTCCCAGCGGGCGGTGCGGGTGTAGTGGTCGATGACGTCCTCGCCGAAGGCCTCGCGCAGCATCTTCGATGTCGTCATGAACTCGGTCGCCTCGCGCAGGGTCTTCGGAACCTCGCGGATGCCCTTGCCGCCATAGGCGTCACCCTCGAAGGGCGCTTCCAGTTCCAGCTTCTGCTCGATGCCGGCGATGCCGGCCGCAAGCAGCGCTGCCATGGCAAGATAGGGGTTGAGGTCCGAGCCGCCGACACGGCACTCGATGCGGATACCCTTGGTGCCCTCGCCGCACAGGCGATAGCCGGCCGTGCGGTTGTCCTTGCTCCAGATCGCCTTGGTGGGCGCGAAGGTGCCGGCGACGAAGCGCTTGTAGGAGTTGATGTAGGGCGCAAGGAAATAGGTGATCTCGCTCGCATAGGCCAACTGACCCGCCACATACATCCGCATCAGGTCCGACATGCCGTATTTGGCGTCCCCGTCGAAGAATTTCGGCTCCTTGCCGTCCGCGCTCCACAGCGACTGATGGATATGCGAGGAGGAACCGGCAGCGTTGTAGTTCCACTTGGCGAGGAAGGTCACGGACTTGCCGCGCTGCCAGGCGATTTCCTTGCAGGCGTTCTTGATGATCGAATGCCGGTCGGCCATCGTCAGGGCCTCGGCATAGCGGACGTTGATCTCCTCCTGGCCGGGCGAGGCCTCGCCCTTGGAATTCTCGACCGGAATGCCGGCGCCCTGCAGGCCGTTGCGCAGCGCCCGCATGACATCCTCCTCCTTGGTCGTCTGGAAGATGTGGTAGTCCTCGTTGTAGCCCCCGGCCGGGATGAGATCGCGATAGCCGCCCACGCGGGCGTCGTCGTAGGTCTGGTCGAACAGGTAGAATTCGAGCTCGCTCGCCATGAACGGCTTGAAACCCAGGGCTTCGAGGCGCTTTACCTGCTTCTTCAGAACCGCGCGCGGCGAGTGGGGCACGTCCTTGTGGGTGCGGTGGTCGAGCACGTCGCAGAGCACCAGCGCCGTGCCGTCGAGCCAGGGCAGCTTGCACAGCGTCGCAAGGTCCGGCTTCATCGTATAGTCGCCGTAGCCTGCCTCCCAGCTTGTCGAGCGGTAGCCGGGAACGGTTTCCATCTCGATGTCGGTCGCCAGCAGATAGTTGCAGCTATGCGTCTCCTCATGGCCGCCGTCGACGAAATACTGGGCGTGGAAGCGCTTGCCCATCAGGCGCCCCTGCATGTCGACGAGACACACGAGAACGGTATCGATGCGGCCGTCGGCCACATCCTTCTTCAACTCATCAAAACTATAGGTCACGGTCATCGGGCGGTCCTGGAGTTGTGCTGTCGTGCCGAACCGGGCGACACCGCCCGGTTCGATCTCCTCAGGCCGCAGAAGCGGCCGGCTTGCGCTTCGCCCCGGCTCAGCCGTAGCGATACGGAGCGCCCGCGTTGCGCATGGTGTCCTGGTACTTCTTCAGGATCTCCACCACCTTGGCGTTGCGCGGGCTCTTGGCGGCGATCTCGTCCCAGAAGGAAAGCGCCATGTCCTCGACGGTCTTCCACTCGGCCTCGGGGATCGTGGTGAGTTCCAGCTTGCCGCCGGTCGTGCGGTAATGCGCCTCGCCCCACCAATACCAATGCTGGCGATAGTAGTGCGAGGAATCCATCGTCAGCCTGAAGATCTCCTTCAGATGATCGGGAACCGCATTCCACTTTTCGGTGTTGGCGAAGAACGAGCCTGACCAGGCGCCGGAGATGTTGTTGGTGAGGTAGTACTTGGTTACCTCCGCCCAGCCGACGCTGTAGATTTCGGTCGCGCCGCACCAGGCGATGCCGTCGATCTCGCCGGTCTGCAGGGCGACTTCGATGTCTTCCCACGGCAGCGTCACCGGGACGACGCCGAGGCGCGAAATGAACTGGCCGCCGGTCGGGAACGTGTAGACACGCAGCCCCTTCAGATCCTCAAGGCTGCGGATCGGCTTGGTGGTGGCGAAGTTGCAGGGGTCCCATGCGCCGGCACTGAGCCAGGTCACGCCGGGAACCTCGTTATAGGCCTCCTCCCAGATCTCCTTCAGGCCGTACCAGTTCCACAGAACCGGCACGTCGAGGCTGTAGCGCGAGGCAAACGGGAAATAGGCGCCAAACACCGACACATCGACCGGCGAGGCCATGGAATCGTCGTCGCTCTGCGCGGCATCGAGCGTGCCAGCCTGCACGGCGCGGAACAATTCGCCCTGCGGCACGAGCTGGTCGGCGGTATAGAGTTCGATGACCATCTCGCCGTTTGCGGCCTTGTTGAAGGCATCGATCGCCGGCTTGACGACGTGGTCGGCCAACGCCGGGCCGGCATAGGTCTGGAGCCGCCACTTGATCGGGCTTTGCGCCTTGACATAGGGCGCGGCAAGCGTAGTCGCACCGACGGCGCCGGCGCCCGTCAGGACGGACTTCCGCAGGAATTCGCGCTTGTTCATGGATTTGGTATCGGTCATTTCAAATTCCCCCTCGAAGTAAATTGAATCAACTCGGTTGCGGCGGCGGGCTGAGCGCGGTCAGCGCCCTCCCCGTCTCCTACTCGTTGCACGCCTCGCTCCATGGTTCCTCCCCAAGCAGTGAACGTTTACCTCTTCCCGGAATAGACCTCCGGCAACCACATCGCGATGTCCGGAAACACCATGATGATGATCATGCTCAACACCATCAGAAGAAAGAACGGGATGATGGATTTGTAGATGTCGACGATAGTGATTTCCGGCGGCGCCATCGCCCGCATCAGGAACAGGTTGTAGCCGAAGGGCGGCACGATGTAGGCGATCTGGCAGGTGATCGTGTAGAGGATGCCGAACCAGATCAGATCGAACCCGAGCAGCTTCACCAGCGGGATGTAGAGCGGCGCGACGATGACCAGCATGGCGGTGTCGTCGAGGAACATGCCGAGGATGATGAAGGAGAACAACATCATCCCCAGGACACCCCAGGGGCTGAGATCCCAGGTGTGCAAGAGCAGGTTCTCGATTGCCTTGATGGCGCCCAGCCCGTCATAGACGGCGCTGAAGCACAGGGCGCCCAGGATGATCCAGAGAAACATCGCCGAGACCGCCAGCGTGTTGCGCGTCGTCTTTTCGACCACCTTTACGCTCAATCGTCCCGTTGCCCACGCGGCCAGCAGCGCCAACAGCGCACCGACCATCGAGGTCTCGACGAGGCTGGTGGTGCCGGTCAGGAACAGTCCCATGATGGCGGCGAACAGGCCGAACGGCAGCAGCCCTTCGCGCAGCAGCACGAGCTTTTCTCGCAGTGTGAACTGGGCGCGTTCCTCCGGAGGCAGCGCCGGGCCCAGCTCCGGCTGCAGGCGGCAGCGGATGTAGATGTAGGCGGTGAAGATGATCGCCATCAGGATGAACGGGCCGATACCGGCCAGCCACAGCTGCAGCACCGGCTGGCGCGCGATCATCGCGTAGAGGATGAGCACCACGCTCGGCGGCCCCATGATGCCGAGCGACGACCCGCCCTGGATGACACCGGTGATCATCACCTTGTCGTAGCCGCGCCGCAGCAGTTCCGGCAGCGCCACGGTCGCACCGATCGCCATGCCGGCGACCGACAGGCCGTTCACCATCGAGATGACGATCATCAGCCCCATCGTGCCGATCGCCAACCCGCCGCGGACCGAACCGAACCAGACGTGGAACATCCGGTAGAGATTGTTGGCGATGCCGGACTCCGAGAGCATGTAGCCCATGAAGACGAAGAACGGCACGGTGATCAGCGGATACCAGTTGAGGACCTGGAAGGCCGCATTGAAGGGAAGCTCGAAAGACCCATTTCCCCAAAGCCACAGCGCTGCGGCGGCCCCCACCGCGCCGATGACACCGTAGACGCGCTGTCCCGTGCCCATCAGCACGAGCATGGAGGCGAACATGAAGATGGTGATAAATTCGGAGCTCATGCGATCGGCTTTCCGCGCGCTTCAGCGACATCTTTGAAGAACTGGGCAATGGTCTGGAGCAGCATCAGGAAGATGCCGAGCGTCATGATGACCTTGACGGGCCACAGGACCGGAGCCCAGGCCGTGTAGTTCTTCTGATTGTAGGTGATCGAATATTCCGTCGAGGAAACGCCGCCCCAGAACAGCACGATCAGGTAGAAAATGACGAACAGGATCGTGAATGAATCGGTGATCGCCCGCGTTTTCGGCTTCATCATTCCGTAGAAGAGATCCATGCGCACATGCGCGTCCAATTGCATGGAGTATGCACCACCGAGCAGGTAGTAGGCCGACAGCATGAACTGCGACATCTCCATGACCCAATTGATCGGGTAGCCGAAGGCGACGCGCATCACGGTCGAGTAGAGCAGGATCAAACCCATCGGGAAGATCAGGTACATCGCGAAGATACCGATCCTCCGGTTCACCGTATCGACGATGCGCACGTAATGCTTGATGATCTTAGGCATGGCGCGTGTCTCCGCTCACGACAGCCACATCGCTAGCCAGGCCGCCCCGTCCATATCGCAACAAAGACATCCCTCCCCTTCCCTTCTGCCATCGCGCCCGGAAATCCGCTCAGCGCAACTCCCGCGACGACAGTCCCTCGACAAGCAGACCTGCAAGATAGTTGGCGACGGCTCGTTCGCCGGCCTCGTCCTTGATCAGGTCGTTTCGCACCTCGATCATCACATTGGCGATGTCATTGGCGAGACCGTGCTCCTTCAGCGTATGCGTCACGCCGTCCGCCGGCCCGTAGGGCTCGTTGCGACGGATGTCGTAGCGCCCGCCCGCCCGGCCCGCCGCGGCAAGCATGGCGTCGGCCAGCCGGCTGTCGCTATCGTGCAGGACACCGATCTCCACGGCGCGCGGCTTGCCGAAATAGACCGGCGTGAAACTATGGACCGTCACGATGACCGGCGCTCGATCCTCCGCGATCCGGCTTTTCACCAGACGCGAAAGCGCCCCGCGGAACGGCAGGTAAAGTGCTTCGGTGCGAGCATCGCGTGCCGCCTGGTCAAGGCCGGCATTGCCGGGAACGTCGAAGATTTCGCTCTTCTCCGGCATGGCGGCCGGTGATTCCGGCGGGCGATTGCAGTCGTAGACAAGGCGCGAAAAGCGCTGGAACACCAGTGTCGCGTCGAGCTGTTGCGCCATCAGCCGGGCAACGGCCAGCGCCCCCGGATCCCAGGCGATGTGGCTTGCGAGCGCTTCCTCGGACAGGCCGAGCGTGCCGAGCGCTTTGGGGAGCAAGCGCGACGCGTGTTCACAGACGAGGATGACCCGTCCACGCGCAGCAGCATTCTCCAGGGCGACAGGGTCGCCCTCCTCTCCAGTCAGAATTCCCATTTGGCTGATCCCCTCGACCGGCCGTTCTTTATTGTTTGAAGAGAATTCTTCACCAAACACCCTCTGTCAAGTGGGCAATGAAGAAACCTCTTCAAAAAATCATTTGACTTCAAATGTGACAGCGATGTTTAATTTTGTTCGAAGCCGACAGAGAGCGGCAGACAGGGGAATGAATTGACGTTGAATCAGGCATCCATGACGGTGTCGGACGTGATCAACGCCCATTTCGACGCGTTGACGCGCGCCGAAAGGCAGTTGGCGGCATCGCTTCTCGACAACTATCCCGTCTCCGGCCTCGGCAGCATCACGACTGTCGCGGAGAATGCCGGCGTTTCAACGCCCACCGTCGCCCGTATGGTCCAGAAGCTCGGCTATCGTGGCTTCCCGGACTTCCAGGCACACCTGCATCATGAACTTGAAGCGACGCTCTCGAGCCCCATCGCCAAGCACGACCGGTGGGCCGCCAATGCCCCGGGAACGCATATCCTCAATCGTTTCGCCGACGCGATCATGAACAACCTGCGCCAGACGCTGTCGCAGATCGAAATCGAGGAATTCGACGGCGCGGCCGCGCTGATCGCCGATCGCAAGCGCAATATCTATGTCGTCGGGGGACGCATCACCAAGGCGCTCGCCGACTATCTCTTCACCCACCTGCAGGTGATTCGGCCCAACGTTACCCAGTTGGCCTCCAATCCGAGTGCCTGGCCGCACTACGTTGTGAACATGAAGGCCGGCGACGTCATCGTCATCTTCGACATCCGCCGCTATGAGCAGGAGATGGAGACCTTCGCCCGCATCGCCCGCGCCCGCGGCGTCGAGATCGTCCTGTTCACCGACCAATGGGCGTCGCCCATCGCCAAATTGGCTGCTCGGGTCTTTCGCATCCACATCGAGGCACCGTCCGCGTGGGATTCCTCCGTGGTAACGCTGTTCGTGGTCGAAGCACTGATCGAGGCAACACAGAGCGCAAACTGGGGAGAAACACGCGAACGGATAAAATCCTTGGAGGAACTGTTCGAGGCCAGTCGGTTGTTCCGAAAGCCGAGATGAAACTGTCGTAAGTCAATCAATAGCCGGCGAAGCCGGAAAAAGCATTTAAAAACTGTCACATAAGCTTCATGCCGCACCAGTATCAGCTTCGCCGAAGCTGACTGACACACAAAAGGAGAACACCCGTGATGTCACGTACCCGCAGACTGCTCTCGCTCTCCACTGCCATACTGGTGGCCTCCACGGCCATTGCCGCTGCCGAGCCGAGTGCCGAACTGATCGAAGCCGCCAAGAAGGAAGGCATGCTGACCACGATCGCCCTGCCCGCCAGCTGGTGCAACTACGGTGAAGTGATCTCCAGCTTCAAGGCGAAGTATCCGGAGATTCAGGTCAACGAACTCAACCCGGATGCCGGCTCGGCCGACGAAGTCGAAGCCATCAAGGCCAACAAGGACAACAAGGGCCCGCAGGCTCCTGACGTCATCGACGTCGGCCTCTCCTTCGGTCCGCAAACCAAGACCGAAGGCCTGCTGCAGCCTTACAAGGTCTCCACCTGGGACGAAATTCCGGACAGCATCAAGGACCCCGAGGGCTACTGGTACGGCGACTACTACGGCGTTCTGTCGTTCATCGTGAACAAGGACCTCGTCCCGAACACGCCGACCGACTGGGCTGACCTTCTCAAGCCGGAATATGCGGGCCAGGTCGCCCTCGCCGGCGACCCGCGCGCCTCGAACCAGGCCATCCTCGGCGTGCTCGCCGCCGGCCTTTCCAAGGGCGCCAAGCCCGGCGAGGAAGCCGGCAAGGCTGGCCTCGATTATTTCGCCGAACTCAACAAGGCCGGCAACTTCGTTCCGGTCATCGCCAAGGCCGGCACCATTGCCCAGGGCGCGACCCCGATTGCGATCGCCTGGGACTACAACGCACTGGCCTGGCGCGACGAACTGAAGGGCAACCCGCCGGTCGAAGTCGTCGTTCCGAAGACCGGCGTGTTGGCCGGCGTCTACGTCCAGGGCATCTCCGCCTACGCTCCGCATCCGAACGCTGCCAAGCTGTGGATGGAACACCTCTACTCGGACGACGGCCAGAACCTGTGGCTGAAGGGCTATTGCCACCCGGCTCGCTTCAACGCCATGGCCAAGGCCGGCAAGATCCCGCAGGCGCTGATCGACGCGCTGCCGCCGGCAGCAAGCTATGAGGCGGCCGTCTTCCCGTCCGTCGACGAGCAGAACGCCAACAAGGCTGCCGTCACCGGCAGTTGGGACGGCGTCGTCGGCGCAAACGTCCAGTAAGGTGAAGCTGTGACGCAAGCCCCGGCCCCAACACCGGGTCGGGGCTTGCCATTTCCCAAACCGCTGCCTTACTTTGGTCAATATCGAAGAAGGCGCTTCCCTAACGATCCAGGACGATGAACCGAGCCCTCGACACGCTACGCCAGCGATTTCCGCTTACATGGTTGGGCCTGATGCCCTTCGTGATCTTCGTTGTGATGTTCCTGGTGCTGCCGACGATGCATATCGTCATCGGCGCATTCCAGACGCGCGACGGCTCCTTCACGCTGCAGAACATCATTGACCTGAACACCGGGACCATCCCGTCCAGCTACTGGATCTCCATCAAGATTTCCGTGGCTTCGGCCGCGATCGGCAGCCTGATCGGCTTTGCGATGGCGGCCGCCGTCGTCTTCGGAGCGGTTCCCCGCTGGATCAAATCGCCGCTCCTCACCTTTTCCGGAGTCGCGTCGAATTTCGCCGGCGTGCCGCTGGCCTTTGCCTTTCTTGCCACCTTCGGGCCGGTTGGCCTGGTCACCGTCTTCCTGCGCCAGAACTTCGGCATCGTGCTGCAGCGGGACCTTGGCTTCAACATCCTCAGCTTCTGGGGCCTGACGGTCACCTACCTGTTTTTCCAGATACCGCTGATGATCCTGATCATCGCGCCAGCGCTTGAGGGACTTCGCCGCGAATGGCGCGAGGCCGCCGCGATCCTTGGCGCAAGTTCCCTGCAATACTGGCGCATGGTCGCGCTACCGATCCTGTTCCCTTCACTGCTCGGCACGTTCGCGCTTTTGTTCGCCAACGCCTTCGGCGCCGTCGCCACAGCCATCGCGCTCACCGGCTCCAGTCTCAACATTGTGCCGATCCAGCTGTTTGCCCAGATTCGCGGCGACGTGCTGGGTAACCCGAATCTCGGCTACGCCATGGCCTTCGGCATGATCGTCATCACAGCTGTCGCCAATGTCCTCTACATCTGGCTCCGCGTGCGCGCTGAGAGGTGGCTGAAATGAGTCTCTGGGCACGCATCGCCGGCTGGGCGGCACTGATCTTCGGCCTGCTCTACTTTTTCGTACCCCTCGGCGGCCTGTTCGAGTTCTCGCTGAGGGCTCGACGCGGGGTCTACAGCTTCGACGCCTATGTCCGCGTGCTGGCCGATCCGCAGTTCCAGGCGACGTTCTCCTTCTCCGTCGTCATGGCACTGGTGACCATCGTCATCGGCATCCTGATCGTCGTGCCGACCGCATTCTGGGTGCGGTTGAAAATGCCCTGGGCACGGCCTTACGTCGAGTTCCTGACGCTGATGCCGCTGGTCATCCCGGCAATCGTGATCGTCTTCGGCTATATTCGCCTTTACAACACGTCGAGCTGGCTGCCGCTCACCGGCTCGGTGTTCGGCACCAACGTGCTGCTGGCCTTCGGCTACACCATTCTCGCCCTGCCTTACATGTATCGCGCCGTCGACACCGGCCTGCGCACCATCGACGTCGCCACGCTCACCGAAGCGGCGCAGATCCTCGGCGCCGGCTGGGCGACCATTCTCGGCCGTATCATCCTGCCGAATGTGCTTCCCGCGGTGCTGTCCGGAGCCTTCCTGACCTTCGCGATCGTCATCGGCGAGTTCACTTTGGCCGCCCTGCTCGACCGGCCCGCATTCGGCCCGTATCTGCAGCGCATCGGCGCCAACAAGCCCTATGAGCCGTTTGCGCTTTCGGTGATTGCATTCGGTATTACCTGGGGCTGCCTTGCGCTGATCCAGCTCGTCACCCGTTTCCAGAAAACCGCGCCCGTGAAAGCCTGAGGACATCCTCCACATGACGTTTCTTTCTCTCAGCCACATCCAGAAGTCCTTCGGACAGGTGCAGGTCGTCAGCGATTTCAACATGGATATCGAAAAGGGCGAATTCGTCTCGTTCCTCGGTCCGTCGGGCTGCGGAAAGACGACGGTTCTGCGCATGATTGCCGGCTTTGAGACGCCAAGCGGCGGGACGATTACGGTCGCCGGCAAGAACCAGTCCGGGCTGAAGCCGAACCAACGCAACATCGGCATGGTGTTCCAGGCCTATGCGCTCTTTCCGAACATGAACGTCTCCGACAACGTCGCCTTTGGCCTCAAGGTCGCCGGTCGTCCCAAGGACGAGATCGCCGCGCGCGTCAAGGAGATGCTCGGCCTCATCAAGCTCGAACACCTCGCCGACCGCTTCCCCTACCAGCTCTCCGGCGGCCAGCAGCAGCGCGTGGCGCTGGCCCGCGCACTCGCGCCGAAGCCGCAGGTGCTACTGCTTGACGAACCGCTTTCGGCCCTCGACGCCAAGATCCGCGTGTCGCTGCGCGAGGAAATCCGCATGATCCAGCAACAGCTTGGCATCACCACGGTTTTCGTCACCCACGACCAGGAAGAGGCGCTGTCGATCTCCGACCGCATCGTCGTGATGAACGCCGGCTGCGCCGACCAGATCGGCACGCCTGCCGAAATCTACAACCGCCCGACGACCCGTTTCGTCGCCTCCTTCGTCGGGACGCTGAACCTGATCGAGGCAAAGGTGATCGATCCGGCCACCAACCGCGTCGCGATCGGCGACCAGGGCGTGACGCTGCGCGAGCCGCTCGGCCCGGTCAAGGCGGGCGACACGATCTCGCTGGCGCTGCGCCCTGAAGCCGGCTCGATCGCGGAGGGCGCCAAGGGCGACACGGCCCTGACCGGGGAAGTCGTCAGCAGCAATTTCCTCGGCTCGGTCGTGCGCACCCGCATGCGGGTCGGCACCAGTGTCATCTCCTTCGACATGTTCAACAGCCCCGGCCTCGTCCCGCCGGCTGTCGGCGAAACCGTCACCCTGCGGTTCACGGCCACCGATCTGTTGGTCATCAACGACTGAGCGCCGCGGGCCGAAATTCCTCTGGCCCTCAATCCACCCAAAGCCCGCTGCTGAGCGGCAACCGGCAGAGATTAGTCGGGCCAGGCGTCAGGTTGAAGCAACCTCTTCACGCTTGGCCCTCCTCCTGCAAGCGCGTATATTGAAGCCTTGCGAACGCGGATGGGGGACGCCGTGCCCACGCTGTTCCTGTGGCTCCTTTTCGTGGTCATATTCCATGTTCCGGCCCATGCCGCGAACGTCGACGCCGCGATTGTGTTTGCTGTCGACATCTCGGCCTCCGTCGACCGTGCCACTGCAAAGCTGCAACGCGATGGACATGCGATGGCGATTGCCGAGCCGGCGGTCATCGCGGCCATTTCGCGGGGCCCGAACGGCTGCATAGCCGTCACCTACCTGGAGTGGGCGAGCCGCGGCCAGGCAAGATCGGTCCTGCCCTGGAGGCGCGTATGCGGCATGGAAGACGCTCTGGCAGTCGCAGGCGCGATACGCCGGCTTGCAAGCGACGGCGACGA
Source organism: Mycoplana sp. 10N416 (assembly GCF_056394765.1). Classification (NCBI taxonomy): domain Bacteria; kingdom Pseudomonadati; phylum Pseudomonadota; class Alphaproteobacteria; order Hyphomicrobiales; family Rhizobiaceae; genus Mycoplana; species Mycoplana sp. 10N416. The sequence goes on from NZ_JBFTIM010000006.1 coordinate 300,260, forward strand.
CTGCTCCGGATACTGCGCGACCTCCATATCCGATGCCATTGACTCCGGCAGCGACCTGCTGGACAGGTATGAGGGCGCCGCCCTGGCCAGGATCATAGATATTTCGGCAAACGGAACGAACAATGATGGCGCACCGCTCTGGTCAAGTCGTGCACGGGCGCTTGCCCGCGGCTACACGATCAACGCGATCGTCCTTCCGCAGATCCACTATGGCGTGCCCTACCCTCTGACCGACTATTTCAACGATTTCGTGATCGGCGGCGATGGTGCCTTTGTGATCGAGCCGGATACGGCGGACGACTACGTTTCGGCCCTGCGGCGGAAACTGATGAGCGAAATCAGCTCGGCAGTGGAGCCGGGACGGGCAACACGTTCCGTCGGCAACGCTTCGCCGTCTCCAGCCCACCCCTCCGCATTAACGGACCAAAGCGCGTTATTGACCGGGTGGGGACAATAAGACGCCGACAAGTGCCTTTCCATCTGTGAAGTAGGGATCGCCCCCACCGTTGCGGCCGCTTTTGGTCGCGCCGATGCCGGCAATCTCGTATGTCGAGGTGATCTGACCGGCCACGCGCAAGTCGTCGATGACGAGGTTGCGCTCCGCGTCGACATCGGGCCCGATGTGGTGGGTGATCTGGCCGGTGTCGTGGCTCAGGCCGACCCCGCGATCAAAGCTTGCCGACCCCAGCCAGAGTGGCCGACCGTCGGTGCCGGTGCGCTCGGTCAGCCAGAAGCGGACATGGTTGCGCTCGTCGGCACTGCGTCCCACCGGCTTTTCGAAGGCAAGGTCCTGCTTTCGCCCCTCGAAGAAGAGCGGACTGACCGGCGCGTCGAGGTCGGGGCGATCGAGCACCACACTCAAGCCGATGTCGACCGATGAGCGCAAGGTGATCTTGTCGGCCGGATCCCAGCCGGCCGCCGCGAAGGCGCGGATCACCTCTTCCTTGGAGCCGACGAGACCGACATTGATCGGATCGCCCGGAATGTCATCGGCGGTCGTCGTGACCATGCTGCTCAGGCTACCGATCCGGCGGGAATCGCGGAAGATCCATATCTCCGGCAAGAGGAAATAGCTGACGAGAAAATAGGCCGCCAGCAGGACCGCGAGGCTGGCAAGGGCAAAGCGGATCGTCGTGCGTTGACGCATTCGACACTCCTCGGCTGCACCGGCACTTAGGGGGAGGAGCAGCGTGCACCACACTGCGATGCGCTCCCCGGACCGTACGGCCGAGTTTGCCTTGCCCTTCACGCGATGTCGAGAAGAGTCACAACCGGGATCGGCGAGAATATTGTACCCGAGAAGAGCGCGCGGAGAGACGCTCGCGGCTCAACGCTCCGCGCCCGCCCCCCTCGCGTTCAGCGCCTCCACCACCCGGTCCGCCATCGACGCGCAACGCGCACCGTCGAAGGGAAACAGGGCGGAAAGCGATCCCGCAAGCTGCCGTTCGATGGACGTGCGCATCAGCTTGCGGGCCCGATGCAGCCGCGTCTTGACCGTCGCGCTGCGGAGATTGAGGTGCGCCGCCGTCTCGTGCGTGCTCATCCCCTCCACATCCCGCAAGATAAAGACTGCCCGAAACTCGGCAGGCAGGTTGTCGACCGCACGCTCCAGCAGGAACCGAGCCTGGCTGCGCGAAAGTTCGGTCTCCGGATCGCTTGCCCAGGGGGACGTCGGAAACCGCAAGACCTCACCGCCGCCCGAACCGTTGCGTTCCATCTCAAGTTCCTCAAGCCCCGCGGTGGTTCTACGGCGGCGAACGCGACCAAGCGCTTCGTTGACCGCGATCCGCGTCAACCAGGTCGAAAACTGCGCCTCTCTGCGAAAGGCGCCCAGATGGGTGAATGCCTGTACATAGGTCGCCTGGACGACATCCTCCGCCTCGGCATCATTGTGGACGATCGCCCGCGCCACCCTAAACAAGCGGCGATTGTGACGTTGAATGAGGGCGCGGATGGCCGCCTCCTCATCCGCTCTAGCAAGATCGACAAGATCGGTGTCGGAAACAGCGGCGAAGTCCGCGCGCCGCTGCTCGATCCTTGCGGACGTCCCGGTCATGGACATCTCTCCGCTCGTCTGCTGCAAAAATCCACCGTCACGGTTCGACCTCCAGCTTTCCCTTCATCGCGGGATGGAAGCGGCAAAAGTAATCGACTGGCCCGGCCGCGGTTATCGTCACGCGCTTTTCTGTCTTCGGCGGCAGGTCGACGTCAAAACTGCCGCTGCGTGCGGTGGCCGTATGCCGAAACATATCATCATTCTTCCAGATGACCACGTCACCCGCTTTCAACGCCATCGACGCCGGGATGAACTTCATCCCGGCAATCGTGATCTGGTGTTCTGCGGCTGCCGCAGACGACACCGGAACGAAGAGCAGAGCCATCAGCGCGCCGGCGATCGCTCCCCTGCTGAGGATTCGATCCATCGGTGCACCTTAGTCGATCGTCGAGGCGAGGTGCTCGGCATGGGCCTGGTGCTGCTGGAAGAGCGTCAGCCCGGTCTCGAGCAAGGCCTTCAGCTCTGCGTTCTGCGCCGATGGAATCAGGGTATCCGCCAAGGCGCTGTTGACCGCCTTGTGGTAGGCCACCTCATTGGCAATGTAGGCCTTGTCGAAGGCAGCCCCATCAAGCGATGCGAGTGTCGCGCGCTCCTTCTCGGCACCGGCGGTCAGCGACTGGCTGATGGCGTTGTCCTCCGGCGTGACATTGAGCTTCTTGACGAGCGCCAGCGCCTGGTCGTTGACGGCCTTGTGGTCCCGCTCCATAGTCTTTGCGAACTCCACTACGTCGGCATTCTTGCTCTTTTTCAGTGCCTGTTGGGCGGCCTCGACGTCGATGTTTCCGGCCGTATAGGCAATGTGGGCGATCTGCGGATCGCTCGGCTTGGCATCTGCCGCAAACGCAACACCGCCGAGTGCCGCTGCCAGAAAGGTTGCGGCGAGAAGTCGTTTCAGCATGATCTTTCTCCTTGAGGCCATGATCGAGTGATGCCGCAGCTCTCACTTTCGGGCTGCTGGCACACATTGGATGCGGATCGGCTCAAAAGGTTCCCGACAATTTTATCTCGTGCGACGAAGCGGGCTTTGCTTCGCGATACGCGCCGAGCCGATACGCCGGGGCGGGCTACCCTTTCCCCGCCGTCCGCAACCTGCGGCGCGTCTCGGTCGGGCTTTCGTGGTAGTGGGCGCGATAGCTGCGCGAGAAAGCGGAAGAGGAATTGAACCCTGTCGCAGCGGCGATGTCGGCGAATTCCAGCTTCGTCTCGATCACCTTCCGTCGCGCAGCGTTGAGCCGCAGGGCGAGATAGTGCTGGTGCGGCGCAACCGCCATCGTTTCATGAAAGAGATCCTGCAAGTGGCGGGCGCTGATCCCGACGCGGCGGGCCAGCCGCGTCAGCGCCATCGGCGCCTCCACCGTTTCCTCCATCAGCCGCACCGCCTGGCTGACCCGCTGGTCGGCGACCCGCATGTTGCCGAGCGCCGGGACCTGCAGGAGCCCTCCGGTGCGCTCGTGCTCGTAGATGAACAGGCGCGACACCTCGAGCGCCAGCGAATAGCCTTGCCGGCGGCGGATGATCTCCAGCATCAGGTCCAATGTCGGCAGGGAACCACCGGTGGTGATGCGCTTGCCGTCGATGACATAGCGCTCCCTGAGCACGGCGATCTGCGGATAGGCGGCGGCGAAGTCCTCCATGTCCTCCCAGTGGATCGTCACCGAGTGGCCGTCGAGCAGGCTCGCCTCCGCCAGGAGCCAACTGCCTGATTCGATGCCGGCCATCATCGTCCGGTAACGGGCGGTTCTCGACAATTGCATGCGCAACGCTGGCGTCGCGCTCTGCTGCCATTGGTAGCTGGACAGGATGAACAGTGGCGCCGTCTCCTGCTCCGGTCGAAACGGCCCGTCGACGGGAACGGGAATGCGGCTTCGCGTCTCGATTGCCGCACCGTCCGGCGAAAAGATCCGCCAGCGGTAGAGTTCCTGACCCGAGATGCGGTTTGCAGCGCGAAGTGGCTCGATCAGCGAGGCGACAAGGATCAGGTTCGTTTCCGGCAGGACCAGAATGTCCATGTCGAGCGTCTCGTGCGACGGATCGAGCATTTGTGTAATCCCCCTCAAATCTCCTAATGTGTAAAGGATGATGCCGATAATGAAAAGCATGACCAGTTTCCTTGGCCCGTAATGGGCGGGAGGAAATTTGGGAGAAATGAAATGCCCCTCGCTATGAACCGCGACGTCTTTATCACCTGCGCCGTCACCGGCTCGGGCGACACAGTCGGCAAATCCAAGAACGTGCCGATCACGCCGAAACAGATCGCCGAAGCCGCAGTCGAAGCCGCAAAGGCCGGTGCGGCAATCATCCATTGCCATGTCCGCGACCCGGAGACCGGCGCGCCGAGCCGCCGCAACGACCTCTACAGGGAAGTCACCGACCGCATCCGCCAGGCCGAGGTGGACATCGTGCTGAACCTGACCGCCGGCATGGGCGGCGACATGATTTTCGGCGATGTCGAAAACCCGCTGCCGCTGAAGGAAAAGGGCACCGACATGGCCGGCGCCACCGAGCGCGTCTCCCACGTCGCCGAATGCCTGCCGGAAATCTGCACGCTCGACTGCGGCACGATGAACTTCTCGCTCGGCGACTATGTGATGACCAACACGCCGTCGATGCTGCGCGCCATGGCCAAGCAGATGACCGATCTCGGCGTCCGTCCCGAAATCGAGGCCTTCGACACCGGCCACCTCTGGTTCGCCAAGCAGCTCGTCGAGGAAGGCCTCATCGAGGATCCGGTGCTGATCCAGCTCTGCATGGGCATTCCGTGGGGTGCGCCGGATGACCTCAACACCTACATGGCGATGGTCAACAACGTGCCGCAGAACTGGACGTTCTCGGCGTTCTCGATCGGCCGCAATGCGCTCGCCTACCCGGCCGCGGCCGTGCTCGCCGGCGGCAATGTCCGCGTCGGTCTGGAAGACAATCTCTACATCGGCAAGGGCCAGTTCGCGACCAACGGCCAGCTCGTCGAAAAGGCCGTGAATGTCATCGAGAACATGGGCGCCCGCGTCATCGGCCCGGCCGAGGTACGCGAAAAGCTGAAGCTGACGAAGCGCTGAACAACGCTTGAGGCATGCCCCTCATCCGCCTGCCTGTCCCTTCTCCCCGCGTGCGGGGAGAAGGGACAGGTGGCCCGCTTCTGCCCCTCTATCTAAGATGTGCGATTGCGGCAGCTGCAGCCGTGTCCCATTTCCCGCGAGCGGGGAGAGGGCTACGGTGAGGGGCAAGACCTCCCGAAAAGACGTCCAACAACAACTGAACACGACGGGAACGATCACATGTCCAAAATCAACAAGGCCGCCTGCATCGGCGGCGGCGTCATCGGCGGGGCCTGGGCGGCGCGCTTCGTGCTCGCCGGCATTGACGTCAACATCTTCGATCCCCATCCCGAAGCCGAGCGCATCATCGGCGAGGTGATGGCGAACGCGGAACGTGCCTATGGCATGCTGACCATGGCGCCGCTGCCGCCGAAGGGAAAATTGACGTTCTGCAAGAACATTGAAGAAGCCGTGCAAGGGGCTGACTGGATTCAGGAAAGCGTGCCCGAGCGACTGGAACTGAAGCGCGGCGTCATCACCCAGATCGACGCAGCTGCCGATCCGAAGGCGCTAATCGGCTCGTCCACCTCGGGCCTCATGCCGACTGACCTGCAGCGCGACATGAAGCATCCCGAACGGATGTTCGTCGCCCACCCCTACAATCCGGTCTACCTGCTGCCGCTCGCCGAACTCGTCGGCGGCCAGAAGACGGCGAAGGAGACCCTTCAGGACGCCAAGGCGAAGCTCGCCACCATCGGCATGAGGGGCGTCATAATCAACAAGGAGATCGAGGCCTTCGTCGGCGACCGCCTACTCGAAGCCGTCTGGCGTGAGGGTCTCTGGCTGATCAAGGACGACATCTGCGATACCGAGACTCTCGATGACGTGATCCGCTACTCCTTCGGCATGCGCTGGGCGCAGATGGGCATGTTCGAGACCTACCGCATCGCCGGCGGCGAGGCCGGCATGCGCCACTTCATCGCCCAGTTCGGTCCCTGCCTCTCCTGGCCCTGGACGAAGCTGACGGACGTCGTCGATCTCACCGATGAACTGGTCGACAAGATCGCCAACCAGTCCGACGCCCAGTCCGGCGCCCGCGGCATCCGCGAGCTGGAGCGCATCCGCGACCAGAACCTCGTCGGCATCATGCATGCGCTGAAGTCCGGTGACGACGGCCGCGGCTGGGGCGCGGGCAAGCTGCTCGCCGAGTTCGAGGACCATCTCTGGGCCAATGCCAAGAAGCCGGAGGCCGACCTCGGCGAGATCAAGCCGCTGCGTGTCCTCGACACCAAGGTCAACGCCGCCTGGGTCGACTACAACGGCCACATGACCGAGCACCGCTACCTGCAGGTGTTCGGCGACACCTCCGATGGCGTCCTGCGCCTGATCGGTGTCGATCTCGACTATGTCCGCGACGGCCACAGCTACTATACCGTCGAGACCCATATCCGCCACCTCGGCGAGGCCAAGCTCGGCGACGCGCTCTACACCACCTGCCAGATCCTGTCCTCGGACGACAAGCGCCTGCAGTTCTTCTCGACGATCTACAACGCCGAGACGAACGAGCCAGTCGCCACCGCGGAGCAGATGATGCTGCACGTCGATTCGAAGGCCGGCAAGGCCATGCCTGCACCCGGCAAGGTTCTGGACAAGCTGGCGGCGCTGACCAAAGCCCATGCCGGGCTGCCGGTGCCCGAAGGCGCCGGCCGGCATGTGGGGCAGAAGCGCTGACGGTTTCATCCCTTCCCTTGCAGGGAGGGTCACCTGGAGGGCCGGAAGGGGGGCGACTGCCCCTCATCCCGCTGCCGCGGCCTTTTCCCCGCACGCGGGGCGAAGGGACAAGACGCAACCGCCCAGCGCTTCGCGGGAGAACGAGGCGCCGCCGAAATTACCTTTCCCCCGACGTGCGGGGAGAAGGTGCCGGCAGGCGGATGAGGGGCAGATCAACCTGTCCTACAAAGGAACACGAGGGAGAACGCCATGAATTTCGCACTGACAGACGAACAGCAGATGATCGTCGACACGGTCCGCTCGTTCGTCGAGACCGAGATCTACCCGCACGAGAACGAGGTGGAGCGCACCGGCTTCGTGCCGCCGGAACTGGGCCAGGAAATCGCCCGCAAATGCAAGGAGATCGGCTTTTTCGGCTGCAACTTCCCGGAAGAAGTCGGCGGCGCCGGGCTCGACCACACCTCGTTCACCCTGGTCGAGCGCGAGCTCGGCCGCGGTTCGATGGCGCTGACGGTCTTTTTCGGCCGTCCCTCGGGCATCCTGATGGGCTGCAACGCCGAGCAGCGCGAAAGGTACCTGCTGCCGGCCGTGCGCGGTGACAAGTTCGACGCGCTTGCTATGACCGAGCCGGATGCCGGTTCCGACGTGCGCGGCATGAAGTGCTTCGCCAGGAAGGATGGCGACGACTGGATCGTCAACGGAACCAAGCACTTCATCAGCCATGCCAACATCGCCGACTTCGTCATCGTCTTCATCGCCACCGGCGAGGAGGACACCCCACGCGGCCCGAAGAAGAAGATCACCTGCTTCCTGGTCGACCGCGGTACGCCCGGCTTCGAGATCCGCGACGGCTACAATTCCGTCTCCCACCGCGGCTACAAGAACTGCATCCTTACCTTCGACGATTGCCGCCTGCCGTCGTCGCAGATCCTTGGCGAAGTCCACCGCGGCTTCGAGGTCGCCAACGACTGGCTCTACGCCACGCGGCTCACGGTCGCCGCCACTTCCGTCGGCCGCGCGCGGCGCGCTTTCGACTACGCTCTCTCCTATGCCGCCGAGCGCAAGCAGTTCGGCAAGCCGATCGGCGCCAACCAGGGCGTCTCCTTCAAGCTCGCCGACATGATCACCGAGATCGACGCCGCCGACCTTCTGACGCTCTCGGCCGCCTGGCGCCTCGACCAGGGCCTGCCGTCGAACCGCGAGATTGCCTCGGCCAAGGTCTACGCCACCGAAATGCTCGCCCGCGTCACCGACGAGGCGATCCAGATCTACGGCGGCATGGGCCTGATGGACGACCTGCCGCTCGCCCGCTTCTGGCGCGACGCCCGCGTTGAGCGCATCTGGGACGGCACCTCCGAGATCCAGCGGCATATCATCAGCCGCGATCTGCTGCGGCCGCTGGGAGCGTGAGTGCCGACATGACCCGTTCCCTGGACCGCCTTATCCGCCCCCGCTCCATCGCCGTGTTCGGCGGCAAGGAGGCGGGCCGCGTCGTCGAGCAGTGCGACAAGATGGGCTTTACCGGCGACATCTGGCCGGTGCACCCAACCAAGGACGAAATCCGCGGTCGCAAGTGCTATCGCTCCGTCGCCGATCTTCCCGGCGCGCCGGATGCCTCTTTCGTCGGCGTCAACCGCCAACTCACCATCGAGATCATCCGCGACCTTTCCGCCCGTGGCGCCGGCGGTGCTGTCTGCTACGCCTCCGGATTCCGCGAGGCCGTGACCGAGCTTGCCGACGGCGACGACCTGCAGAAGGCGCTGGTCGAGGCCGCCGGCGACATGCCGATCCTCGGCCCGAACTGCTATGGTTTCATCAACATGCTGGACGGCGCGCTGCTCTGGCCCGACCAGCATGGCATGGTGCGCGTCGAGAAGGGTGTGGCCGTTCTCACCCAGTCCTCCAACATCGCCTGCAACGTCTCCATGCAGATGCGCGGTCTGCCGCTCGCCTACATCCTGACGGCCGGCAACCAGGCCCAGACCGGGCTTTGCGACCTCGCCTGCGCGGTTCTGGAGGATCCGCGCGTCACCGCCGTCGGCCTGCACATCGAAGGCTTTGACAGCATCGCCTCCCTCGAACGGCTTGCCCACCGCGCCCGCGAACTGAAAAAACCGGTCGTGACTCTCAAGGTCGGCAAGTCCGAGCAGGCGCAACTTGCAACGGTGTCGCACACCGCCTCGCTAGCCGGCAACGACGCCGTTTCCTCCGCTCTGCTCGCCCGCCTCGGCATCGGCCGCGTCGAAACGCTGCCGGAGCTGCTGGAGACGCTGAAGCTCCTGCACCTGCGCGGGCCGCTCTCAAGCTTCGACATCTCCTCGATGAGTTGCTCGGGCGGCGAGGCCTCGCTGATGGCCGACGCCGGCGTCAAGCGGAAGACTGTCTACCGCGAACTGCGCGAGGAACAGCGCCAGCCCCTGCGTGAAGCGCTCGGGCAGATGGTGACGATCTCCAATCCGCTCGACTATCACACCTTCGTCTGGGGCAATCGCGAGAAGCAGACCACCGCCTTCACGGCGATGATGCAGGGCGACTACGCGCTGAACCTGATCGTGCTCGACTTTCCGCGCCAGGACCGCTGCGACGCTGCCGACTGGGTGACGACCTGCCATGCCGTCATCGACGCCTCAAGGGCGACGAATGCGGTCGCCGGCATCGTCGCCAGCATGGGCGAGAACATGCCGGAAGAGACGGCGCTGATGCTGATGGAGAACGGCGTCATCCCGTTCATGGGCATCGACGAGGCGCTGGCCGCCGCGGAAACCGCGGCGACGATCGGCGCGACCTGGGCAAAGCCCCTGCCCGCTCCGCTCGTCAAGATTGCGGCCGCCGACGGCGAGGCTGTCACGCTCACCGAACACGAGGCCAAGCAGGCCCTTGCCGCCCATGGCCTCCAGGTTCCGCAGGGTCGCGCCGTCGATACCGCCGAGCAAGCGGCAGACGCAGCCGAGGCGCTCGGCTTCCCCGTCGTCCTGAAGGGGCTCGGCGTCGCCCACAAGACGGAAGCCGGGGCGGTGAAGCTGAACCTGCAAAGCCGCGAAGCCGTGCTGGAAGCGGCCAAGGCCATGGCCGGTGTCGCTTCCGGCTATCTGGTCGAGAAGATGGTCGGCAAGCCGGTCGCGGAACTCATCGTCGGCGCCATGCGGGATCCGGTCGCGGGCCCTGTGCTCACCGTGGGCGCAGGAGGCATCCTCGTGGAATTGCTGGAAGATTCCGCGATCCTTACGCTTCCGGCCGACGAAGCAGCCATTCGCGAGGCAATTTCCGGCTTGAAGGTCGCAAAACTGCTGAAAGGCTATCGCGGCGCGCCTGCCGGAGACGTCGACGCGCTGGTGGCCGCCGTCGCATCGGCAGCATCCTATGTCGTTTCAAACGCTTCAATTGTCGATGAACTCGATATCAATCCTATCATGGTGCTTCCGCAAGGCGATGGCGTTGTCGCAGCGGATGCCCTGATCCGTCTGAGGAAGTGAGCCAATGACCGGACCGATACGCAAACGCCGTGAAGGCGGCATTCTCGAGGTCACCATCGACCGGCCGAAGGCGAACGCCATCGACCTGGTGACGAGCCGCATCATGGGCGAAATCTTCCGCGACTTCCGTGATGATGACAGCCTGCGCGTCGCCATCATCACCGGCGCGGGAGAAAAATTCTTCTGTCCCGGCTGGGACCTGAAGGCGGCCGCCGGCGGCGACGCGGTCGATGGCGACTACGGCGTTGGCGGTTTCGGCGGGATGCAGGAACTGCGCGACCTGAACAAACCGATCATCGCCGCCGTCAACGGTATCTGCTGCGGCGGCGGCCTGGAGATTGCACTGTCGACCGACATGATTCTTGCGGCCGAACATGCGACCTTCGCGCTGCCGGAGATCCGCTCGGGCACGGTCGCCGACGCCGCCTCGATCAAACTGCCCAAGCGCATCCCCTATCACATCGCCATGGACATGCTGCTGACGGGCCGTTGGCTCGACGTGCAGGAGGCGCACCGCTGGGGCTTCGTCAACGAGATCCTGCCGGCCGACAAACTGCTTGACCGGGCCTGGGAGCTTGCGCGTTTGCTCGAAAGCGGACCACCGCTCGTCTATGCCGCGATCAAGGAAGTGGTGCGCGCTGCCGAGGGTGAGACGTTCCAGACGACGATGAACAAGATTACCCGCCGGCAGTTCAAAACCGTGGATATCCTGTATTCGAGCGAGGACCAATTGGAAGGCGCCCGTGCCTTCGCCGAGAAGCGCGACCCGGTGTGGAAGGGCCGTTGAGCCGGCGATTTCACGCAAGTTATGGCATTGCCCGCAGGCCTTGCGGGCAATGCCATAAGCGGGGCTTTTGGTAAAAACCGGAAATTTGAGGCGTTACATTCGCAGCGGATGCGATAAGTTCGCCCACGGAAGAGAGCGCCGCCGGCGGCGCACGGCAAGGAGGAGCAAGAAGAAAGCAAGGCGCCCGGTGAGGCGTCACCGCAACGCCGATGCGGAAAGCCTTCGGCGCAAGGCCAGATAATTCTGCCAATTAAAACAACAGGCCGCCAACGGCCCAAAGAGAGGGAACAGTGGAATGACCGACTACAAGAATTTTCTCACGCAACAGGTCATGCTCGGCAAGATGAATCGCCGTGAGTTCATGGGCAGAGCTGCCGCCTTCGGCATCACGCTCGCCGCCGCCGGCACGATGTTCGACACCGCAGCAAAGGCGCAGGAACCCAAGCGCGGCGGCCATCTCAAGCTCGGCCTCGAGGGCGCCGCCGCCACCGATTCGAGGGATCCGGCCAAGAATCTTTCCCAGTTCATGTTCGTCACCAGCCGCACCTGGGGTGACATGCTCGTCGAAACCGAGCCGCTGACCGGCCAGCCCGTTCCTGCTCTTGCCGAATCCTGGGAGCCCTCGGCGGACGCAGCCACCTGGACCTTCAAGATCCGCAAGGGCGTCACCTTCCATGATGGCAAGGAATTGACGGTCGACGACGTCGTCAAGACGCTGCAGCGCCACACCGACGAGAAGTCGGAATCGGGCGCGCTCGGCGTGATGAAGTCGATCAAGGAAATCAAGTCGGATGGCGACCATCTGATCCTCGTGCTGACCGAGGGCAATGCCGACCTGCCGCTGCTGATGACCGACTACCACCTCGTCATCCAGCCCAACGGCGGGCTCGACAATCCCGACGCGATGATCGGCACCGGCCCCTACAAGGTCACCAGCTTTGAGCCCGGCGTACGCGCCACCTTCGAGCGCTACCAGAACGACTGGCGCACCGACCGCGGCTTCGTCGACACGGTCGAATTGATCGCCATGAACGACGCGACGGCTCGCATCGCCGCACTGTCCTCGGGCCAGGTGCACTACATCAACCGCGTCGATCCGAAGACGGTCGATCTTCTGAAGCGCGCGCCGAATGTGGATATCCTCTCCACCTCCGGCCGTGGCCACTACGTCTTCATCATGCACTGCAACACCGCCCCGTTCGACAACAACGATCTGCGGATGGCGCTGAAATACGCCATGGACCGCGAGACGATGGTGCAGAAGATCCTCGGTGGCTACGGCAAGGTCGGCAACGACTTCCCGATCAACGAGACCTATGCATTGTTCCCGGAAGGCATCGAGCAGCGCGCCTACGACCCCGACAAGGCCGCCTTCCATTACAAGAAGTCCGGCCATAGCGGCCCGGTCCTGCTGCGCACGTCCGACGTTGCCTTCCCGGGCGCCGTGGATGCGGCCGTGCTGTACCAGGAGAGTGCCAAGAAGGCTGGCATCGAGATCGAGGTCAAGCGCGAACCCGGTGACGGCTATTGGTCCAACGTCTGGAACGTCCAGCCGTTCTCGACCTCCTACTGGGGCGGCCGTCCGACCCAGGACCAGATGTACTCGACCGCCTATCTGTCGACGGCCGACTGGAACGACACCCGCTTCCTGCGCCCGGACTTCGACAAGATCCTGCTCGAAGCCCGTTCGGAGCTGGACGAGGCAAAACGCAAGGAGATGTATCGCACCATGGCAATGATGGTCCGTGACGAAGGCGGCTTGATCCTGCCGATGTTCAACGATTTCGTGAACGCGTCGACGAAGCAGGTAAAGGGCTACGTCCACGACATCGGCAACGACATGTCGAACGGCTATGTCGCAACCCGCGTCTGGCTGGACGCCTGATGGCGGGCGGATCGACACAGGGTCCGGAACTGACGCTGCCGGCGGCTGCGGGTGAAAACCCGCAGTCCGCCGGTGCCGCCGGATCGAATGCTTCCATGGCGACGAGCACCGCTTCCACCGGTGCCGCAGCCAACCAGGGCGCACTGTCCCCCTGGGCCAGACTTGCCAAACGCAGCCCGCTCGCAGCGCTGATCCTTCAGCGGCTCGGCCTCAGTGTGGCACTTCTCTTTGCCGTTTCGCTGTTGATCTTCGGCGGCGTCGAGGCGCTGCCAGGCGACTTTGCCACGACCTACCTCGGCCAGTCGGCCACGCCACAGGCGGTGGCGAACATCCGCAAGGAACTCGGTCTCGACCAGTCGGCGACGACCCGCTACTTCCAATGGCTCGGCGGCGCCCTCCAGGGCGACTTCGGCACCTCGTGGGCCTCGAAGAAATCCGTCAGCGAGCAGATCGGCAAGCGGCTCGGCAACTCGCTCTTCCTCGCCTTCTTCGCCGCGATCATCTCCATTCCGCTTGCCGTCGGGCTCGGCATGCTGGCGGTGCAATTCCGCGACCGCATGCCCGACAAGATCATCAACGTGGTCTCGCTGGCCGCCATCTCCCTTCCGGAGTTCTTCATCGGCTACCTGCTCATCATGTTCTTCGCCGTGCAGACGGGCATCGCAACCTTCCCGGCGACTGTCTACGACACCATGAGCTTCGGCGAGCGGCTGTCGGCGATCGCGCTTCCCACCGCGACGCTGGTACTGGTCGTTCTCGCCCACATGATGCGCATGACCCGTGCTGCGATCCTCAACGTCATGTCGTCCGCTTACGTCGAAACGGCTGAATTGAAGGGCTTGAGCGGCCTGCGCATCATCGCCAAGCACGCCGCGCCAAACGCGGTGGCCCCCGTCGTCAACGTGATTGCGCTCAACCTCGCCTATCTCGTCGTCGGCGTCGTCGTCGTCGAGGTCGTGTTCGTCTATCCGGGCATGGGCCAGTACATGGTCGATGCGGTGACGGTGCGCGACATGCCGGTGGTGCAGGCCTGCGGCCTGATCTTCGCCGCCCTCTACATCTTCCTCAACATGATGGCCGACATTATCGCTATCATCGCCAATCCGAGATTGAGGCACCCGCGATGAGATTGAAATCCATCCCCTTGAGCGCCTGGATCGGGCTTGTCGGCATCGCGATCGCGCTTTTCTGCGCCCTCTTCGCGCCCTGGATCGCTCCGCATGGCGAAAGCGAAATCGTCGGCGAGGTCTGGCTGCCGATCGGTGGCGAACATCTCCTGGGCACCGACAACCTCGGCCGGGACCTGCTGTCGCGGCTGATCTACGGCGCCCGCACGACCATCTTCGTCGCGCTCGCAGCAACGGTCCTGTCGTTTTCGCTCGGCATGCTGCTGAGCTTTACGGCCGCCGTCACCGGCGGGCTGGTCGACCAGACGTTCTCGCGCTTCAACGACCTGATGATGGCGATCCCGACGCTGATCTTCGCACTCGTGGTCCTTGCCGTGCTGCCGCAGGCGCTATGGATCCTGATCCTCGTCATGGCCGTGCTCGATTCCACCCGCGTCTTCCGCATCGGCCGGGCGGTTGCGCTCGACGTTGCGGTAATGGAGTTCGTCGAAGCGGCAAAGCTGCGCGGCGAAGGCACCGGCTGGATCATCTTCCGCGAGATCCTGCCCAACACGCTGTCGCCGCTTTTGGCTGAGTTCGGCCTGCGCTTCGCCTTCTCGATCCTGTTTCTTTCCACCCTCTCCTTCCTCGGTCTCGGCATCCAGCCGCCGGCCGCCGACTGGGGCGGCATGGTCAAGGACAACAAGGACGGCATCATCTTCGGCATTTCCGCAGCCCTGATCCCGGGCGCTGCGATCGCCTCCCTCACCATCTGTATCAACCTGGTCGTGGACTGGCTGATGAAGCGGACCTCGAGCCTGAAGGGAGGACGCGGCGATGCCTGACCTGCTTTCCGTCCGCAATCTGAAGATCGAAGCGACGAGCTATCCGCCGGGTGAGGCGCCGAAGACCGTCACCCTTGTCGAGGGTGTTTCCTTCGACGTACAGAAAGGCAAGGTGATCGGCCTCATCGGTGAATCCGGTGCGGGCAAGTCCACCATCGGCCTGACGGCGCTGGCCTATGGCCGCGGCGGTGTGCGGATCACCGGCGGCGAGGTGAAGCTGAACGGCCAGGACCTATTGAAGCTTGGTCCCGCCGGCATCCGGCAGGTGCGCGGCGCGAAGGTCTGCTACGTGGCACAGTCCGCGGCGGCCGCCTTCAACCCGGCGCATCGCCTCGGCGACCAGGTCATCGAGGCTACGCTGAGGCACGGCATCATGAGCCGGGCAGACGCGGAGAAGCGCGCGCTCTACCTCTTCAAGGTGCTCGGCCTGCCGAACCCGGAGACGTTCGGCCGGCGCTATCCGCATCAGGTTTCCGGCGGCCAGCTCCAGCGCGCCATGACGGCGATGGCGCTTTGCCCCAATCCCGAACTGATCGTCTTCGACGAGCCGACGACCGCGCTCGACGTCACGACCCAGATCGACGTGCTCGCCGCGATCAAGCATGCGATCGAGGAGACGCGCACGGCGGCCATCTACATCACCCACGACCTGGCCGTCGTTGCCCAGATCACCGACGACATCCTCGTGCTCCGGCACGGCAAGATGGTCGAATACGGCTCGGTCAGGCAGATCATCGAGGCACCGGCGCAGGACTATACCCGCGCGCTCGTCAATGTCCGGGGTGCTGCCCGCGAGGAAGCCAAGGATCAGACCGGTTCCCTGCTGAAGGTCGAGAACGTCACCGCCGGCTATTCGAACGGCTTCAAGGTCCTGCAGGACGTCACGCTGCACCTGCCGAAGGGCCAAACGCTCGCCATCGTCGGTGAAAGCGGCTCGGGCAAGTCGACGCTCGCCCGGGTGATAACCGGGCTGCTTCCGCCGCAGGAGGGAACCGTCAGCTTCGACGGCAAGCTGTTGCCGCGTGCGCTCAAGGGGCGATCGCGCGACGAGCTTCGCCGCATCCAGATGATCTACCAGATGGCGGACACGGCGATGAACCCGCGCCAGACGGTGCGCGACATCGTCGGCCGGCCGCTCAGTTTCTACTACGGCATGCATGGCCAGGCGAAAACGGCACGAGTGAAGGAACTGCTCGACCAGATCGAAATGGGCGAACGCTTTCTCGACCGCTATCCGGCGGAGCTCTCCGGCGGGCAGAAGCAACGCGTGGCCATCGCACGCGCGCTTGCGGCCAAACCCGACCTGATCCTGTGCGATGAACCGACCTCGGCACTCGACCCGCTGGTGGCGGAGGGCATCCTGAAGCTGTTGCTAAGGCTGCAGGAGGAGACGCAGGTCTCCTATATGTTCATCACCCACGACATCGCGATCGTCCGGGCCATCGCAGACTCTGTCGCGGTGATGCACCGCGGCCGCCTCGTCCGCTTCGGCCCGAAGTCGAAGGTGCTGTCGCCACCGTTCGACGACTACACCGACCTGCTGCTGAAATCGGTCCCGGAGATGGAGATCGGCTGGCTGGAGAAGGTGCTGACGACGCGCCGGATGGAGAGCGCCGGAAACTGATCGCAAACTGGATATTGCCGCGGAGGTTACGCCGCGGCAATATTGCGCCTCCACCAGAATAGGGGTTTCCCGTGGCCGCATTGCGTATCCCGACATTCGATGACGTGCGGGCGGCGCAGGCCCGTCTTTCCGGCATGGCGCACCGAACCCCGGTTCTGACGTCGCGAACAGCCGACGCACGAACCGCGGCGACGCTCTTCTTCAAGGCAGAGAACCTGCAGCGCGCCGGTGCCTTCAAGTTCCGCGGCGCCTACAATGCGATCGCCGCCCTTGAAACCGCCGTGCGAAACAATGGCGTCGTCGCCTACTCCTCGGGAAACCATGCACAGGCGATCGCCTATGCCGCCATGCTTCAGGGCGTCCCTTCGACCATCATCATGCCGCGTGACGCCCCGGAGATAAAGGTGGCGGCGACGAAGGGTTATGGCGCGGAAGTCGTCTTCTACGATCGATACAACGAGGACCGCGAGGAGATCGCCGGGCGGCTGGCAAGGGAGCGCGGCGCATCTTTGATTCCGCCATACGACCATCCGGATGTCATCGCCGGACAGGGAACTGCGGCACTCGAACTGATCGAGGAGGCAGGCGAGATCGACATGTTGGTCGTCCCCCTTGGCGGCGGCGGACTTCTGGCCGGGTGCGCGCTAGCGGCGAAGGCGCTCTCCCCCAATTGCGCCATCCTAGGCGTCGAACCGGAGGCCGGCAACGACGGACAGCAATCGCTGAGAAAGGGCGAGGTCGTGCACATCCCCGTGCCGAAGTCGATCGCCGACGGCGCGCTGTCCACCCATGTCGGCTACCACAACTTTCCCATCCTGCAGGACAAGGTGGGCGGCATTCTCACCGTTTCGGATGCGCAGTTGGTCGATACCATGCGCTTCTTCGCCGAGCGCATGAAGATTATCGTCGAGCCGACCGGCTGCCTCGCCGCAGCGGCGGTGCTGCACGGCATCGTGGCGTGTGAAGGCAAACGCGTTGGCATCATCCTGAGCGGCGGCAATGTCGACCTTAAGGTCTTCGCCGCCCTCGCGGCCAGCGAGTAACCGGCCCCCGCCCGACAGCGCAACCTGTTCATCCCAGCTGGCCTTTGTTATCCTCGCAACGTGCAACGGCGCATTGGGTGACACATGACGCATGCAGCCGCACTTCTTGGAACATGGAAAATGATCTCCTGGACGCGGCAATCCGTGGCGACCGGGCAGATCAGCGACGCAATGGGCCCGAACCCGCTGGGCTACCTCGCCTACCATGCCGACGGGAGGATGATGGCGGTGGTGTTTGGCGGAGACCGTCCCTTGAATGGTCCCGTGCCAACGGATGAGGAGAAGGCCGGCCTATTCGACACCATGCTGGCCTACTCGGCTTCCTACACCCTGGAAAATGGTCGTGTCATCCACCACGTCGATGGCGCCTGGAACCCCGCCTGGAAGGGTGCGCTGATCCGACCCTACAGAGTCGAGGGCAACAGGCTGTTTATCAGCGGAGCGCCCGGCAAGGATCCGAGGACCGGCGAAGAGGTGATCTACGATCTGGAATTCGAGAAGGTCTAGGTGCAACGAGAAAGTATCGCCGACGTAGTGGGCCCAGATGAAAGCGATCATTCACGCGGAACAGGCCTGGGAGCAATGGCGCGCAGGAGTGCGGACGCGGAGACATGTTGCTGCCTGCGACGGTGCGACCGCGATTTGTATCTTCGAGCAGTGGATCGATCCTGGCGCGGGCGCCCCAGCCCATTTTCATCCGGCTGAGGAAGCCCTGACAGTGCTCAGCGGCAAGGCAGAATTCTGGCTCGACCAGCATCGCAAAACACTCTCGAAGGACGCCTCGCTGATCGTGCCCGCCTGGGTGAAGCACGGCTTCAAGAACGTCGGGACGACCGTGCTCCATATCCACGCCGTGCTCGCCCTGCCGCATTTCGAGGCGCATTTCGAAGGGATCGACGATCCGGTTCGCCGCTGGGAGATGACATCTGCGTTCCCTGCGTAATCGACCTGCCTCAATACTCCGCCGGCACCGTCAGCACCTCCGCTTCCGGTGTATCGAGAAAGTTCCTCACCGTCGCGGGCAACTGCCGCGATGCGAACGACAGCACGCCGCAGCGCGACAGCATCTGGCGCAGGTCCGGTTCCTGGCCAATATGGCGCCAGATCATCCGCGAGGCATAGGGCAGATTTTCCTTGCGCCAGGAAACACCCATCGTCGTGCCTCGCAGGTAGACCCGCTGGTGCACCTCGAACGGGATCAGGATCGTCTGCGACAGCATCGGCTGACGTCCGACGCTGCGTTCGGCGATGAAGATGCGGTTGCGCCAGAAGGTGGCGAGGCCGACATATTTGGAGAACTGCCAGATTTCATTGGCGGCATCGCGGATGCGCTCAATCGACTTGACGCGGATGGAGCCGCTTTCCTCATAGACCCTGGCGCAGGAACAGACGACCAACCCCGGCCAGGAGGGTGAAATGTGGTAGGTCTGATAGTAGCCGATATGCCGGCGAAGCCCCGCAATATCGCCCGGAAAACCTTCAAGCAGCAGTCCCGCTTCCGAGCGATGCCCGTCCGGCCGCCTCAGGCGAGTCTCAAAGAGCTTTGGAGACAGATCGAAATCCTGAGGCGAAAGGCCGAAGAAGCCAGCGATGCGCGCAGCATTGTGCGCCGAGGGGCGCGCTTCGCCACTGATGTAGCGATTGAACTGCTGCCGGTTGATGCCAATCTCGCGGCAGATCTGCGAGATCGATCGCCGTGTCGCGCAGGCGCTGCGCAAGTTCAGGGTAAAAGTGTCAAAATCCGCCACGGCTCTCTCCGCAATTGCGAAAACAGCGTAAACTAGCGAAAATCAGCGTCAAGTCGCGAAATTGTGTACCGTCTATGACACGCTAGGTTTTCCCTGAAACACCAAATTAAAGGGAACCGACCATGACCGAATTCACGAAACGCCCCGATGGCCTGCTCGTCCCCGCCGGCGTCAATCGCCGCGGCTTTCTGGCCGGAACGGCCGCGCTGGGGCTCGCCGCCGGCCTGGGCACCACGCTTGTCGCCGGTGAAGCCCGAGCCGACGAGCCGAAGCGCGGCGGCCATCTGAAGCTCGGCCTCAAGGGCGGGGCTGCTACCGACGTTCTCGACCCCGCCACCTACAGCGCCTCCGTCCTCTTCGTCATCGGCCGCCTCTGGGGCGACACGCTGGTCGAGACCGATCCGAAGACCGGCTCCCCCCTTCCCTCGATCGCAACCTCCTGGCAGCCATCCGCGGACGCCTCGGTCTGGACGTTCAAGATCCGCAACGACGTCGCCTTCCACGACGGCCAGAAGATGACGATCGCGGACGTCGTCGCCACCTTGAAGCGCCACTCCGACGAGGGCTCGAAGTCGGGCGCACTCGGCCTGATGCAATCGATCAAGTCGATCGAGGACAAGGGTGGTGACCTCGTCCTGACGCTGACGGAAGGCAACGCCGACCTACCGTTGCTGCTGACCGATTACCACCTGGTCATTCAGCCGAATGGCGGCATCGACAACCCCGCTGCAGCCGTCGGCACCGGCCCTTACAAGTTGACCAGTTACGAGGCGGGCGTGCGCGCCACCTTCGAGAAAAACGCCGACGACTGGCGCTCGGATCGCGGTTTCGTGGACAGCGTCGAGATCATCGTCATGAATGACGCGACCGCCCGCATTGCCGCGCTTTCTTCCGGCCAGGTGCACTTCATCAACAACATCGACCCGAAGACCGTTCCGCTCCTGAAGCGCGCGCCCAAGGTCGAGATTCTGCGCAGCGCCGGCAAGGGCTTCTACAGCTTCCTGATGCACTGCAACACGGCGCCGTTCGACAACAACGACCTGCGACTGGCGCTGAAATATGCGATCGACCGTGAGGCGATCCTCGACCGGGTGCTTGGCGGATACGGCACGCTCGGCAACGACTACCCGGTCAACGGCAACTACGCGCTCGCGCCGACCGACATCGAACAGCGCACCTACGATCCGGACAAGGCCGCCTTCCACTTCAAGAAGTCCGGCCACGACCTGCCGATCCTGCTGCGCACCTCCGACGCCGCCTTTGCCGGCGCCGTCGATGCCGCAGTCATCTATCAGGAAAGCGCGAAGAAGGCCGGCATTGAGATCGAGGTCCGTCGTGAGCCGGAAGATGGCTACTGGACCAACGTCTGGAACGTCCAGCCGTTCTGCGCGTCCTACTGGGGCGGCCGCCCGACGCAGGATTCGCGTTATTCGACTTCCTATCTTTCGACCGCCGAGTGGAACGACACCCGCTTCCAGCGGGAGGACTTCGACAAGCTCCTGCTGCAGGCGCGTTCCGAACTGGACGAAACCAAGCGCAAGGAACTCTACCGCACCATGGCGCTGATCGTGCGCGACGAGGGCGGCCTCATCCTGCCGGTGTTCAACGATTATGTGATGGCGGCCAACGCCTCGCTGAAGGGCGTCACCGACGACATCGGCAACGACATGTCGAATGGCTATATTGGCAGCCGCGCTTGGTTCGACGCGTAATGGACGGAATGGATCGGACAAGAACGATGTCGGAACGCACTTTCACCGTTATCGAAAACGAATGGATCACGCTGGCGGACGGAACCCGGCTCGCCGCGCGCATCTGGATGCCGGATGGAGCGGACAACGATCCCGTTCCGGCCGTCTTCGAATTTCTGCCCTATCGCAAGCGTGACGGAACCTGCGTGCGCGACGAATCCACCTATCCGGTCTTTGCGGCCGCCGGCATCGCCGGCGTCCGCGTCGACATTCGCGGTTCGGGTGAATCCGACGGTGTCATCGACGGCGAATACACCCCGCTTGAGCTCGCCAACGCCTGCGAACTGATCGCCTGGATCGCTGCGCAGCCCTGGTCGAACGGCAGTGTCGGCATGATGGGGATCTCCTGGGGCGGCTTCAACTGCCTCCAGGTCGCCGCCCTCAAGCCGCCGGCTCTCAAGGCGGTCATCTCGATCGCCTCGACCGTCGACCGCTACAACGACGACATCCACTACAAGAACGGCACGCACCTCTCCGCCCAACTGTCCTGGGCGGCGACGATGCTCGCCTACCAGTCGCGCTCTCCCGATCCGGAGGTCGTCGGCGACCGCTGGAAGGAGATGTGGATGGAGCGGCTGGAGAACGAGCCGTTCTTCATGGAAGAGTGGCTGCAGCATCAGCGCCGCGATGCGTTCTGGAAGCACGGCTCGATCTGCGAGGATTTCGGACGCGTCCAGGTGCCTGCGCTCGTCATCGCCGGCTGGGCGGACGGCTATCGCAACACACCGTTGAAGGCGGTGGAGGGCATCGGCCCGAGCGCCAAGGCCCTGATCGGCCCGTGGGTCCACAAGTATCCACACTTCGCTTGGCCCAAACCGCGAATGGACTTCCTCGCGGAAGCAATCGCCTGGTGGAACCGGTGGCTGCGCGACGAGCAGAACGGTGCGGAAAATTGGCCACAGGTCCGAGCCTACATTCAGGACGGGCCGAAGCCGTCACTGCGGCGCGAATTCGATCCCGGCACCTGGGTCGCGAAGTCGGACTGGACCACCCCGGAGATGGATTGCTTCTATGTCGAGCAATTCGGAACGTTGGCGCCCGGCATGCCGATCGCTGGCGCCAAAAACCACGATCACTATCTGCGCTCCCCGCTCGACACCGGCACCATGGCCGGCGAATGGTTCACGCTGAAGCCGGACGCGGAGATGGCGCTCGACCAGCGCATCGATGACGCCGGCTCGCTGGTGCTGGAAACGCCGCCGCTTGCCGAGGCGCGCGAATACCTCGGCCAGCCGGTGCTGGACCTGGAACTCTCCTGCGACGCGGATCTCGCCAATCTCTGCGCCCGTATCGTCGACGTTCACCCCGACGGCACGGCGACCCGCGTCACCTTCGGCGTGCTGAATCTCGCCCATCGCGGCGGCAATGCCGATCCGAAGCCGATGCGCAAGGGCGAGAAGACGGAAGTCCGCCTCGTTCTCGACGCGATGGGCTATCGTTTCCCCGCCGGCCATCGCATCCGGCTGTCGCTGTCGACCTCGTACTGGCCGATGGTGCTACCGCCGCCGACCGATCCAGGCCTCACGCTCGACCTCGCCTCGCTGGGCCTCGCCTTGCCGAAGCTCGGTGCGCACGAGGCGGTGACCTTGCCGGAACCGGCCAACCCTGATCCGTTGCCGAACTATCCGGAACTGTCCCCGCCAGAGAGCGCCCGCGGCGTCGAACGTGATCTGACGAATGGCCTGACGGAGTATACGATCTACGAGGACACAGGCCTGCACGAGCACCCCGACACCGGCCTCGCGACGCGGCAAGTTCGCGATGAACTCTGGTCGATCGTCGAAGGCGACCCGCTGTCGGCAACTGGAACCGCCACGTGGATCTGCGACATGCAGCGTCCGAACTGGTTCGTCCGCACCATCTCGTCCGCCACGATCGCCTGCACCGCGACCGACTGGTTGATCTCTGCCAGCGTGCGCGCCTTCGAGGGCGAGACCCAGGTGTTCGAGAAGTCGTTCGAGAAAGCCGTCCCGCGGGACCTGATGTAGCCTTGGCGGCGGGCAGGCACGCGGTTGCGGATCGCACCGCGTGCCTGTATGCCGACCTCATTCCACTGCTTCACATTTGCAGTGTCCGCGACCACGAAATAGTGTTCGTCCGACCCATCACAGGTCGTCGCCGTGCCCCCGGATCGCCACTTTTCAGTTTCACCCTGCGCCTCAAATCGTTGGCCGGGAACGTGATGTCCGGCCGATCGATAGGAACTCACGGAAGCTGGCTGCGTGTCGACACCGGGGGACCTCCCTTCTCCCGGCGCAGGCGCGTTGCGCCTTAACTTCCTGACGCTGACTTCTGACCGGCACCCGCTCTCGGAACATCCGGCCGATCCTCGGGAGAACGCAATGACGATCCGTGCTGCTCCACCGGCAGAATTCCTTGTCATCGAACGACGCTTCGATGCACGCCCCGCCGTGGTGTTCCCGCTCTGGGCAGCGCCCGACCGCCTGGCCCAGTGGTGGGGGCCGCGCGATTTCACACCTCACGCGATCGAAATGGACTTTCGCCCCGGCGGAAAGTGGCGCGCGGTTGTCCGCTCGACGCTGGGCGACGACGTTGCCATGTTCGGCGTCTACCGCGAGATCGTTGAAGACAAACGCATCGTCTTCACCTTCACCGCAGAGGGTGGGGGCGAGACGTTGGTGACCGTCACTCTTGTAGACGTCAACGGCACCACCCGCCTTGACCTTCATCAGGCTCCCTTCGCCCACCAATCCGAAGTCGAGACGCACCAGCAAAGCTGGAACGAGTGGCTCGACAGGCTCGAATCCTACCTGCTTCGACACCACTGGAACAATCGTTGATCGGATGCCCCGTATTAATTGCGGAACGCAAACGCTGCGGATCTGTGCGTAGCGCTGGGTGACAGCGTCCGCTATTCCTGGGTCCCGTCCCGCGACAGCGCCTTCAGCGCAGCGAGCGCGCGTTCTGCATCGCTCGCCGGGACGAAGACGTGGTCGTGGTGGAAGGCCGCAACCACGTTGGCGCTGATCCCCTCCCGCGTCAGTGCCGTCGCGACCGCCGCCGTCAGCCCGACGGCCTCCAGCGAGGAATGCACGGTGAGAGTGATCATGCGCATCGGCGCGCTGGCGGAAAACCCGTTCTCCGCAGCGACCCTCGCGGGCACGATCATGCTCAGACCCTCCTCCTCACGAAACGTGGCAAGCGGCTGGAGACGATGGCAGCGCTCCGCCTGCGCGAGCGGAACAACGCAATAGACATACGTCCCCTCTCGCAGTTCGGGCTGCATTTCCGCCAGCAAACGCTCGATATCGGTGATGCCGCTCATGCGCCTTGCCTAGGGGCGGTCAGCGTTCGGTTCGGCCGTGTCATCGCCATGCATGCTCCCGAGATTCCGTTGCGCGGTACGACCACTTAGGTCGACCGCTGGCCACGAACCTCATTATATGTCGGAAGGACGTGCAGAATCCCATTGCCTTTTTCACGCGCGAGAAACGAAAGCAGCCTCCCCTGCAACCACCAGACGATTACGCCGAGGCCGACGCCGCCGGCAATCGCAACGAGCGAAAAGAGCCCTGGCGGAAGAACGGTGCCCAGCGGCGCCATGACGAGTTCCGGCACGAACCGGTGGAGAATGTAGATGTGGAAGCTTGCCGCCGATAGCGGCAGCACGATCGCCTTCAGCCGAAGCGGCAGCCGGACCCGCGGGCAAAACAGCAGGCCGGACAGGACGGCGATCTGCATCAGGTACTTCACCCTGGTGCCGATCCATACGCTCTCGTAGAAGGCAAAGGTGGTGAAAACGGCGACACCGATCGCCATCAGCAGGAGCTTTCGCCTCGTCGTGCTGGCGAAGGCGGCCGACCAGCCGAACGCCGTCAGGTAGAAGATCCATGGCAGCGTGAATATCTGGCGGTTGCCCATGTCGAGCAGCGGCGGGATGGCGATTCTCGCGCAAAGCGCCAGGGCTAGGAACGACAGGCCTGCAACGAATGGATCCGTCGCCGCGAAACGGCGCACGGCGGGCAGGCAGAATAGACCGGCTATCACCAGCAACATCTGGCAATAGGCTTCAATGAACCAGTAGAGATAAGGCACCATGCTGTGCCTTTCCGGCGCCGCAAAACCGAAATTGCCGACCAGCAGGACCGAGGCCCAGGGCACTTCCCCCCAGACGGCGGCGTAGACGGCAACAATCAGATAGTAGGGCACCAGCACTTGCAGCGCCGGCCGCAAGACGCGCTTGACATCGCCCGCCATCAGCGCACCGGACTGGAAGCGCGCAAGTCCGAAGCCTATCAGGACGATCATTGCTGCCGACCCGCCCGGTATCGGCCAGAGCGTCTGGTGATGGATAACGACCAGCAGAATGGCGAGCGCCCGGATCAGCAGATCGGCACCGATCGCCGGCTTCTTGTCCGCGACTGGCTTCAGATCGGATAGTTGGGTCACGGTCATCGTTTCCCACCTCACAGGCGGTTCGCCGAGGATCTTCTCCAACGCAAGCGAGAGTTGCACGAAGCGCAGCGAGTCCCCACCAAGCGTGACAAAGCTGTCCCGCATACCGGCCTTCTTCGGATAAAACACCTGGTCGAACGCTTCGCGGATGCCCGCCGCCTGCTTTGGTTGCCGATGTTCCGCCTTGTGGCGCGCCTGCAGAGCGGCATAGTCGATCTTGCCCGAAGGCAGCCGCGGCAAGAATTCGATCCGCTTTGATCCGACCTGCAGGAGCGTCAGGCCAGCGGCCGCTGCGAGGGCCTTGTTGACCTCGCCCTCTTCCTGCGCTCCGCAAAAGAAGGCGTGCAGCGCTTCGTCATCGCCCACGACCACCGCGCGGATGCCAAGCCGTTCCAATGCCTCTTCCAGCACGTCATGACCGATGCGCCGGCCGGCCACCTTGGAAATCCGCTTGGTCCTGCCGAGGATGCGGAACAAGCCCTGCTCGTCGATCGCTGCGAGGTCTCCAGTTCTGAGCGCTACGGTCGCAGGCTCTCCGGCCAGATCCGCCTGTCCGGCGGCATACCCCATCATGACGTTCGGGCCGCGATAGACCAACTCGCCCACCCGTCCGGGCTGGCGTATCTCTTCGCCTTCGGCGTTCTCGAGCGAGAGTGAGCCGTTTGGCACCGCGACACCGATACAATCCTCGTTTCCTTCGAGCCGCGCCGGTGGAACATAGGCGATGCGCGCCGTCGCCTCGGTCTGTCCGTACATGACGAAGAAGGCACCGTCGTGTGCGCGCATATGCCGGTTGTAAAGGCGGACGGTATCCGGCGGCAGGCGTCCGCCTGCGACGGTCATGAAGCGCAGCCTGGGGAAGCTGCGCTCTCGAAAGCCGACGCTTTCCAACAGTTCATAGGAATAGGGCACGCCGGAAAAATTCGTGCATTCCTGCGCGGCAAGCCCGTCGAGGAACCCCTCGCCCAGAATCGAGCCCTGGGGAAAATAGAGGCTGGCGCCAACAGCAAGGTGCGAGTGCAACACCGACAGGCCGTAAGAATAGTGCAGCGGCAGGACGAGGCAGGCACGATCGGTGCTGGCAAGGCCGAGATACTGCGCGATCGACGCCGCATTGGCATCGATGTTGGCTCGTGACAGCCGCACCGCCTTCGCGCTGCCCGTGCTGCCCGAAGTCAGAAGAAGCAATGCAAGATCCGGATGCAGTTCGCTGCGGGCATTGCGTGGCTGTGGCAAAGCCTCGACCACCATCCAGCGCTCGCCGACCCTGCGGCAGCAAAGGTCGGGTTCGAACGCCAGGTCGAACTCTTCGCTGCGGCTGCAGGTTGCCGGCGGAAGCATTGCAACGGCATGCCCCATCTCGAGGGTGGCGAGATAGGAGACGATGCAGTGCTCGGAGTGCTCGGCCTCGATCGAAATCAGCTTCTTGTCCGCACCGAACTGCTGCATCCGACGCGTGATTGCATCCGCCAGTTCGGCATAGGTGATCGCGGTCCGCCCCGGGAAGATGAGCGCTGGCGCGGCACCGCGCGCGGCAAAGGCCGGAACGAACTTTTGAGACATCGGCTGCAGCTTGGAAAGATATGGAAACGGCTGTCGCTCCTATGCATATCATGACATCAATAATCAAGATTATTCTCATGCGGCCAGCCGTCGCGGTGTGATTGCCAAGGCGGCTTGCTTCGCCCCTTGCGTGCGTATTAACTGCCACCCATGGCCTTTACACTCAGACAGTTGCAGTACTTCGTCGCAGTCGCCGAACAGGGCTCCGTCACACGGGCGGCGCAGATCCTCTCGATCTCGCAATCCTCGATCACCGAGGCGATGAAGGAACTGGAGAATGATCTGGGGGTGGAACTGTTCGAGAGGCATCCGCGCGGCCTGACGACGACGCACAATGGCCACCAGTTCCTGCGCCATGCGACGAAGATCCTTGCCGGTGTCTCGGACGCCCGCCGCTCCTTTTCCGACAACCGGACCACGGAACGGAGCCAGCTCAACCTGGGTGTCACATCTCTTGTCGCCGGCTATGTGCTTTCCGACCTGCTGGCGCGCTATCGCCGCGCCTTTCCCGGCGTCGAGGTCAGCGCCATCGAGGACAACGGTTCCTATCTCGAGCACCTCCTGATCGGCGGCGAACTGGACGTCGCGGTGATGGTCATCTCCAACCTGCGCGACCGCATGGCGCTGCAGGCCGAGATCATCGAGACCTCCCCCTACCGGCTGTGGCTGCCGCTCGGCCATCCGCTGGTCTCGGCCGAGATCATTTCAGTCAGTGACATCGCCAAGGAACCGCTGATCATGCTGACCGTGGATGAAATCGAGGAAAACACCGGCAAGCTGCTGTCCGCCCTCGGTGCGCGCCCCCACGTCGCCTTCCGCACCCGCTCGGTCGAGGCGGTGCGCAGTCTCGTCGCCACCGGGGCAGGCATCGCCCTGCTGCCCGACCTCGTCTACCGCCCCTGGTCGCTGGAAGGCGACCGCATCGAGAGCCGCGACGTCTCCGGCGCCCTGCCGGTGGTGCAGGTCGGCATGGTCTGGCGCAAAGGCTCCAGCCTGCCGCAATCGGCCCGCGATTTCGTCGGCGTCGCGGAGGCACTGCGAAGCGGACGCGGACGGTAGGGGTGATGTGGAAGCAGATCCGCACGAGCAAGCCAGCTCGATCGCTCAGCCATCAGCGCCATGCGATAGTGCCGCAAAATGTTCGATAAAGGCTTCCGATGTGCCGGTCAGCAGGGCTTGATGAGATTGAAGGGTAGCATCATCCCAAGACCACCACTGCACCCGGAGCAAAAGGGCAATCTCTTCCGGAGAAAAGCGATACTTGACGACCTGGGCAGGATTGCCGACGGCAATACCGTACGGGGGCACGTCCTTGGCCACGACGGCCCCGGCCCCGATAACCGCGCCATGACCGATCGTCACGCCGGACAGTATTAGCGCATTGCGGCCGATCCATACGTCGTGACCGACCGTAATCGGTCCCTTGGTTGTCACATTGCTTTCCGTTGAGCCGAACAACCGTCTCGCAAGAGGAAATGACGAGATCCGGCTCAAGTCGTGGTCCGCCATCTGCACAAACACGACGTGCTCGGCAACGGAACAAAAGTTGCCGATATGCACCTGGCACTCGAAGCTCGATCCATGGAAATGCGCGGGGGTTAAGCCGTAGGTATGTCGGCCGATCGTAACCCCTTGTGGAAGAGCGGCGGGTTTCTTTCTCAGGCCCAGCCGTGTTCTCAGTTTGCGAAAGGGTGCCATCGCTATGGTCCCGTCGGCGGATTGAAGCCCGAGCCGAGGGCAAAGAGTACACTAAAATTGAGCGAGAAACCTTGAGTTGATGCGTGGATGCGGCAACGCCGGCACATTGCAAGCGAAGCGCGACCGGACCCGGGTCAACATGAATTCGGAATCTCCGATATCGACTTTCTGTTTAATGAATTTGCGAAAGCGGCCAAAAGGGGGCACCTTTCTCATCGGGAACAATACCGCACATCAAGCGGACAAACCGGGAGACCAACATGAAGCGATTCCTGCATTCCTGCACCGCTCTTACCCTTTCCTTCGCCTTCACCACCGCCGCCGTCGCGCAGGAGCCGCTGAAGGAGCTCGGCAAGGGTGAAGGCGAGGTCTCGATCGTCGCCTGGGCCGGCTACATCGAACGCGGCGAGACCGACAAGAACTACGACTGGGTCACCGACTTCGAGAAGCAGACCGGCTGCAAGGTCTCGGTGAAGACCGCCGCCACCTCGGACGAAATGGTGGCGCTGATGAACGAAGGCGGCTTCGACCTCGTCACCGCCTCGGGCGACGCCTCGCTGCGCCTGGTCGCCGGCAAGCGCGTCCAGCCGATCAACACCGACCTGATCCCGAGCTGGAAGACCATCGACGAGCGCCTGCAGAACGCGCCGTGGAACACCGTCAAGGGCGTTCACTACGGCACCCCCTATCTTTGGGGCCCCAACGTGCTGATGTACAACACCGAAGCTTTCAAGGGCGAAGCGCCGAAGAGCTGGAACGTCGTGTTCGAGGAAATGATGCTGCCGGACGGCAAGTCGAACAAGGGCCGTGTGCAGGCCTATGACGGCCCGATCCATATCGCCGATGCCGCGCAGTATCTGATGGCGCACAAGCCGGAACTCGGCATCAAGGACCCCTACGAGCTCAACGAAGAACAGTACAAGGCAGCCCTCGACCTGCTGCGTGTCCAGCGTACCCTCGTCGGCCGCTACTGGCACGACGCCATGATCCAGATCGACGACTTCAAGAACGAAGGCGTCGTCGCCTCCGGCTCCTGGCCGTTCCAGGTCAACCTGATGCAGGCAGAGAAGCAGCCGATCGCCTCCACCTTCCCGGAGGAAGGGGTGACGGGCTGGTCCGATACGACGATGCTGCACGCTGACAGCCCGCACCCGAACTGCGCCTACATGTGGATGGAGCACTCGCTCTCGCCGAAGGTGCAGGGCGACGCCGCTGCCTGGTTCGGCGCCGTTCCGTCGGTTCCTGCAGCCTGCAAGGGCAATGCGCTACTGACCGATGAAGGCTGCAAGACCAATGGCTTCGAGAACTTCGACAAGATCAGCTTCTGGAAGACGCCGACCTCGCGCTGCGAGACCCAGGGCGAGTGCGTGCCCTACCACCGCTGGGTGTCCGACTATATCGGCGTGATCGGCGGACGGTGATAGCTGTCCCTCTTCACCCCTCGGGGGAGAAGAGGGATAATACATCAGAGGGGTTTTCCCTCGATAAGCAACGAGAACTGCCCCTCACCCAGGCCCTCTTCCCGCTCGCGGGGAGAGGGAAAGCGAAAGCGTGCCCGCCCTCGTCCACAGCGTCCGGGGAAGGCAGATGGATCGCGGCACCTCACCTCTTCTCTCCCCCAGCGGGAGAAGGTGGTCCGGCCGGCTCGATGCGGGGCCGCGACCGGCGGCCCCGCCGGCAAGAAACGAAGACTGGAGTTCCCATGACCGCCGTCCTGTTCGAGAATGTGTCCCGCTATTTCGGTGCCGTACGCGCCGTCGACTGCGTGGATCTCGCAATCGCCGAGGGTGAATTTTTCGCCATGCTCGGCCCTTCCGGCTCGGGCAAGACCACCTGCCTGCGGCTGATGGCCGGCTTCGAGCAGCCGACCGGCGGCCATATCGAGATCTTCGGCGAGACGGCCGAGGGCGTGCCGCCCTATCGGCGCAACGTCAACACCGTCTTTCAGGATTACGCGCTGTTCCCGCATCTTTCGATCCTGGAAAACGTCGCCTACGGCCTGATGGTCAAGGGCGTTTCCAAGGAGGAACGGCTGAAGGCGGCGGAGAACGCGCTCGCCATGGTCAAGCTCCCCGGCTACGGCACGCGCCGCCCCGGCCAGCTTTCTGGCGGCCAGCGCCAGCGCGTCGCGCTCGCCCGCGCGCTCGTCAATCGTCCGCGTGTGCTTTTGCTCGACGAGCCGCTCGGTGCGCTCGACCTGAAGCTGCGCGAGCAGATGCAGGAAGAGCTGAAGGTGCTGCAGAAGTCGCTCGGCATCACCTTCGTCTTCGTCACCCACGATCAGGGCGAAGCGCTGTCGATGGCCGATCGTATCGCCGTCTTCAACGACGGCAAGATCCAGCAGCTCGGCACGCCGGAAGACGTCTACAAGCGCCCGCAGACGCGCTTCGTCGCCGACTTCGTCGGCTCGTCGAACGTGCTGGCGCCGCAATTCGTGCAAAGCCTGGGCTATCCCGCCCGCTTCGCCAGCCTTCGCCCCGAGGCCTTGGCGCTCGGCGAAGGCGGCGCAGACCGCAAGCGCTTCTCCGGCACCGTGGTCGCCACCAGTTTCCTCGGCGCCGCCAATCGTATCACGGTCGATGCTGCCGGCAGCCGCGTCGCCGCCATGGTCCCGGCCTCGGTCGACGTTCCCCCGCAGGGATCCGGCGTCACGCTGTCTTTTGCCGCCGAAGACCTGCACCTGATGGACGAAGCCGCATGAGCGCGATCGCCGAAACACCCATCCTTGCCCGGCGGACGGGCACGCTCGGACGCCTGTCGGACTTTTTCTGGCGTAATCCGAAGCTTTTTCTGCTGCTGATGCTGGCGCCGCCGCTTCTCTGGCTCGGCGTCATCTATCTCGGTTCGCTGTTCGCCCTGCTGCTGCAGAGCTTCTTCTCGATCGACGAGTTCTCCGGGCTCGTCAATTACGAGTTCACGCTCGACACCTACCGGCAACTGCTGATCCCGTCGAATTTCGACATCATCCTGCGCACGATCATAATGGCGGCGCTGGTGACGCTCGCCTCCGCCCTGATCGCCTTTCCGATCGCCTATTACGCGGCCCGATACGCCCGCGGCAAATGGAAGGCGATGTTCTATCTCGGGGTCATGCTGCCGCTGTGGTCGAGCTATCTCGTCAAGGTCTATGCCTGGAAGCTGATCCTCGCCAAGGAGGGCATCCTCAACTGGCTGTTCGGCAAGCTGCACCTGACCTGGCTGCTCGACGCCTGGCTGGCGCTGCCGATCGTCGGCGGCAACTCGCTGTCGATCAGCTACACCGGCACCTTCATCGTCTTCGTCTATGTCTGGATGCCGTTCATGATCCTGCCGATCCAGGCGGCGCTGGAGCGCGTGCCCAGCAATCTGATCGAGGCCTCGGCCGATCTCGGCGGCAACCCGGCGCAGACCTTCCGCCACGTGCTGTTTCCCTTGGCGCTCCCCGGCATCATCGCCGGCTCGATCTTCACCTTCTCGCTGACTCTCGGCGACTACATCATCCCGCAGATCATCGGCTCGTCGCGCCTCTTCATCGGCCAGGCGGTCTATGCCCAGCAGGGCACGGCCGGCAACATCCCGCTCGCCGCCGCCTTCACCGTCGTTCCGATCGTCATCATGGGCCTCTATCTCTGGATGGCCAAGAAACAGGGAGCCTTCGATGCGCTCTGATCGTTCCTCCGCTCCCCTGAGCCTGAAGATCGCCGCAGCCGCAGGCCTGTTGTTCATGCACCTGCCGATCCTCTTGATCTTCCTCTACGCCTTCACCACCGAGGAGAAGAGCTACCAGTTCCCGCCGCCGGGCCTGACGCTCGACTGGTTCGCAGTGGCCTGGAACCGGCCGGATGTCTGGCAGGCACTGGGGCTTTCAGTTCGGGTGGCCGCAATCGCCACCACCGTCGCACTTGTGCTCGGCACGCTCTGTGCCGCCGCCGTCAGCCAGACCCGCTTCTTCGGCCGCGAGACGATCTCTTTGCTCGTCATCCTGCCGATCGCGTTGCCCGGCATTATCACCGGT
Source organism: Mycoplana sp. 10N416 (assembly GCF_056394765.1). Classification (NCBI taxonomy): domain Bacteria; kingdom Pseudomonadati; phylum Pseudomonadota; class Alphaproteobacteria; order Hyphomicrobiales; family Rhizobiaceae; genus Mycoplana; species Mycoplana sp. 10N416. Next base: position 333,012 of record NZ_JBFTIM010000006.1, read on the forward strand.
ATCGCCCTGCGCTCGGCCTTCTCGTTTGCCGAGATTCCCTTCTCGTTCTGGACGATCGTGCTCGGCCACGCGACCTTCTGCGTCGTCGTCGTCTACAACAATGCGGTGGCGCGCTTCCGACGCATCTCCGGCTCGCTGATCGAGGCCTCGATGGACCTCGGCGCCGACGGCTTCCAGACGTTCCGCTACGTGATCCTGCCCAATATCGGCACGGCGCTGTTGGCTGGCGGCATGCTCGCCTTCGCCCTTTCCTTCGACGAGGTGATCGTCACCACCTTCACCGCCGGTCAGCAGCAGACGCTGCCGATCTGGATGCTGGAGGAACTCGTGCGCCCGCGCCAGCGCCCGGTCACCAACGTCGTCGCGATGGTGGTGGTGCTCGTCACCTTCCTGCCGATCCTCGCCGCCTACTACCTCACCCGCGAAGGCGACCAGATCGCCGGCGCCGGCAAATGAACACCGACATGAGACAATGGGAGACCTTGTGATGGACAAGCAGATGCTGATCGGCTCGCGCTTCGAGGCCGGCACCGAAAGCGAGGAGCAAATCCTCAACCCGAAGACCGGCGAAACGGTGGTCGGACTTGCGGAAGCCTCGCACGCGCAGATCGACGCGGCCGTCGACGCGGCCGAAAAGGCCTTCGTCTCGTGGTCGATGACGACGCCCGGCGAACGGTCCGGCTACCTGCTGAAGATCGCCGACGCGATCGAGCACGACGCCGACGGCTTCGCCGCCCTCGAGGCGCTGAACTGCGGCAAGCCGATCAACGCCGTGCGCAATGACGAAATTCCGGCGATCGTCGATTGCTGGCGGTTCTTCGCCGGTGCGATCCGCTCGCTGCACGCCACCGTCGCCGGGGAATATCTGCCGGGCCACACTTCGATGATCCGCCGCGACCCCGTCGGCATCATCGGCTCGATCGCGCCGTGGAATTATCCGCTGATGATGATGGCCTGGAAACTGGCGCCGGCGATCGCCGGCGGCAACACCGTCGTCTTCAAGCCGTCCGAGCAGACGCCGCTGACGGCGCTGAAGATGGCAAAACTTCTGGCCGACATCCTGCCGGAGGGCGTGGTAAACATCGTGCTCGGCCGCGGCGAGACCGTCGGCAACGCACTGATCAACCATCCGAAGATCAACATGGTCTCGATCACCGGCGACGTCGCCACCGGCAAGAAGGTGCTGGCGGCCGCCTCCAAGACGGTCAAGCGCACGCACCTGGAACTGGGGGGCAAGGCACCCGTCATCGTCTATAACGACGCAGACCTCGAAGCGGTCGTCAGCGGCATCCGTGCCTTCGGCTACTACAATGCCGGCCAGGACTGCACCGCCGCCTGCCGCATCTATGCCGAGGACGGAATCTACGAAAAGTTCGTCGCCGACCTCTCCTCCGCCGTGTCGAGCATCCGTTACAACCAGGCGGACGACACCGAGAACGAGATCGGTCCGCTGATCTCGAAGCGCCAGCGCGATCGCGTCGCAAGCTTCGTCGAGCGCGCATCCGATGTGAAGCACATCGAAATTACCGCAGGTGGGCGTCCCGGCAGCGACCAGGGCTTCTTCTTCCAGCCCACCGTCGTCGCCGGCGCGACGCAGGAGGACGAAATCGTGCGCCGCGAGGTATTCGGCCCGGTCGTCTCCGTCACCCGCTTCTCCGGCGAGGAGCAGGCGCTCGCCTGGGCAAACGACAGCGACTACGGCCTTGCTTCCTCGGTCTGGACGAAGGACATTTCCAAGGCGATGCGGGCCGCGGCCCGTCTGCAGTACGGCTGTACCTGGGTGAACACCCACTTCATGCTTTGCAACGAGATGCCGCATGGCGGCGTCAAGCAGTCCGGCTACGGCAAGGACATGTCGATCTACGCACTGGAGGACTACACGGTCGTCCGGCACGTGATGATCAACCACGGTTGACCTGGGTTCCGATCGGTCCGGTGGCAGCGCTGCCGGGCCGACCTGGCCACTTGGCCACGTCAAAAACCAACCGCAATCTTTAGCAAACAGCCTCCGTTTTCCACCGCCAGCCTCCCCGGAAACTGCACACGGCTTCGAAGTCCGGGGATGAGTGGTTGCACGGGGCTTTTGGCTTCTCGCGCGTCAGGCTATATGAACGTCAGGAGGACCTTGATGTTCTGGGCATTCGGCGTCGCGGCAGTCACCATTCTTTACCTTGCAGTGCGCTTCAAGCGCTTTCAGAGCTGGGTCGAGCCCGTCCTTACCATTGTCGTCGCGATCGGCCTCACCGTCGCAATCCTGCTCTGGTTCACCGACAACCGCAGCGTCGCCCCCGAGCCTGCGCAGCCGAGAACTGCGATCACCCCGGAAGAAATCGCGCTTTCGGACATGCAGTTCGCGGTCGGCCAGCCGGTGACGAGCTATCGCGTCACCGGGACCGTCACGAACAACAGCGCGATCACGCTGCAGTCCTTCCGCCTGACCGTCGAACTGGAAAACTGTCCCGCCGGCGCCTGCACGCCCGTCGGCACCGACAAGACGCTCATCATCGCGCGCGTGCCGCCCGGCCAGAGCCAGCCCTTCACCACCTTCGTCGTCTTCACCGGCAGCGATCTCCTGCAGATCACCGCTCCACAATGGTCGTGGTCGGTCAGCGACGTGCGTGCTCTGCAGCGGTAACGCCGGATCCGCGGCAACCGGTAGAGGACCAAGATTTAAGCCCGCTCGGCGACACCGAGCGCCTCAAGCACCTCAGCCGTCCGCATCACCGTCGCGAACTCCTGCCGCAAGGTCGCAACGTGGGCGCGATGGATTTCCCGTGCCGGGATTGTGCCACCTTCGCCGTCGGGCAGGTCAAAGCAGTCGCAGGCATCCTCGACAAGGACGACGCGCAGGCCGAGATTGGCGCCGACCCGCACGCTTGTCGACACGCACATGTCGGTCGAGATGCCGAACAGCACCACCGTATTGATGCCGAGACGGCGCAGCCGCAAGTCGAGATCCGTGCCGATGAAGGCGGCGTTCACGCTCTTCGTGACCAGCGGCTCGCCCGACCGAGGCGTAAATCCGGGCCGAAAGGCGTTCCCCGGCGCGCCGGGCCGAAGCGTCGAATTCGGCTCGACGCTATCGTGGCGGACATGGATCAGCGGGCGACCGGCCGCACGCCACGCCGCAAGCAAAGCAAGGCCGTTCTCATCGACCTTGTCGTTCCAGCGCTTCGGCCATGGCGCGGATTCGAAGGCCTGCTGCATGTCGATCGGGATGAGGGCGGCATTCTGAGGTATCGTCGGCATCGGTGTCTCCTTGCGTGGATGTGAATGACCGACGGATAGTTGCTTTTTTGTCCGGTTTCGCGCAGCAAGATGACGGAGGGCCGGACGATTGTCCGGCGGGAGGGGGAATTTTCCGGATGAGCGAACTCGACGAGAAGGACCGGCTGCTGATCGCGGCGCTGCGGGCGGATGCCCGCAAGAGCCTGGTCGAGCTGGCGCGCGACAGTGGGCTTTCACGCAGCGCCGTGCATGAACGGATCCGGCGGCTGGAAGACAGGGGCGTGATCGCCGGCTATACCGTGCGGCTCGGCGCCGACCGCGACCGGCCGGGCGTCGAGGCGCTGATTGCCGTCTGCTTCCAGTCGGGGCGAAATTGCGACCATGTCGTGCCGCATCTGACGGGGATCCCCAGCGTCGTCACCTGCTGGTCGCTGGCCGGCCCGACGGACCTGATGCTTCTCGTCGAATGTGCCTCGAATGCGGACCTCGACACCGTGCGCCGCCAGATCGCGACGACGCCCGGTATCGCCACCGTGCAGACGCATGTTTCGCTGCGCACGCACTTCGACCGCCGTGGCGGGTGACGCTGAAGCGCGACACCATCTCGGTTTCGCTTGGTGCGCGTTAGCTCTTTGTTTTTGCGCATGTCTGTCTCCCGAAACCGGTACCCGCTTTCGGGAGACATGCTTTAGAAATAGATCTTGAACTTCTCGCGCACCGCCAAGTCGGTTGCCCGATCAAACAACGGTCCGCCGGCTTCGGAGAGGATCCGGTTCTTGCGTTCGATCGCCTTGGCCACGAGATCTGGCCTGCCGATCTCGGCCCACTCCTTCGGGCTCGTGCGGTCGGCAACGGCAGGATAGATGTACTCCGTCTGCATCACCGACAGCGTCTGCGGGTCACCGAGATAATGGCCGGGCCCGCCCATGCAGACCGAACGCATCGTCTCGAGCGAGACCGAATCCTCCGTCACGTCGATGCCGCGGACGCAGCGCTGCACCTGGCCGAGCAGGTCGTCACCGAGCACGAGGCTTTCCAGGCAAAAGCCGAGCAGCGAGGCGTGCATGCCGACCGCTTCATAGACCATGTTGAGGCCCGACAGACCGGCCATGACGTTCGAGATCGCCTGTTCCCAGCCAGCCTGCATGTCCGGCAGCTTGGAATCGGCGATGCCGGCGGCAGCCCCGCCCGGCAGGCGGTAGAACTGGTGCATCTGCGCGCAGCCGGCCGTCAGCAGTGCCTGTTCGCCCGAACCGCCGGACATGGCGCCCGTTCTCAGGTCCGAAACGAAAGGCCAAGTGCCGAAGATCGCCGGATGGCCGGGCGCCATGGCGTTGACATAGACGACGCCCGCCAGGCATTCGGCGACGGCCTGCACGATGGCGGTGGCAAGCGGCGCCGGCGCCGTCGCGCCCGCCTGCCCGGCTGAAAGCAGCAGGATCGGCATGCCGGCCCGGATGCAGGCCTCCATGGTGATGCAGCTTTCCTCGGCGAACTTCATCGGTGGCACGACGAAGCAGTTGGAGTTCGACACGAAGGGCCGCGCCCGCCACTTGTCCTCGCCGCCCGCCATCATGTGGATGAGGTCGAAGCAGCCTTCCACATGCGAGGGATCGGAGAAGCTGGTACCGACGTGCTTGGAGGTGCCGGCGCAGCAGCCATAGAGCGTGTTGATGTCCATCAGGAAATTGTCGGCCACGTCGCGGCAGACCATCGCCCGCTGGAAGAAATGGATGTTGTCGAGGTGGTGGACGAGTTGGGCGGCGTTGAAGAGGTCCTTCGCGGTCGACTCGCGATAGTCGCGCTTCTCGACATCGACGATGTGCACGGCAGCGCCGGCCGTGCCGTAGTAGACGCGGGTGCCGGAGAGTTCGAGGTCATACTTCGGATCACGGCCGTAGAGTGTGATGTCGCGGGCGGCGATCGCCAGCATGTCCTCCACCAGCGCCCGCGGGAAGCGGAGGCGCCCATCGTCACCAAGGATGGCGCCGGCGCCGGTCATGATCTCGATGCCGGATTTCGGCGCGTTGGACAGGCCGATGTTTTCAAGCGCATCCAACGCCGCCTCGTGGATACGGCGCACACCCGCTTCCGTCAGCGGCTTGTACTGGCCACCCGGCAGGCCGGGGCGCACCGGACGGATGTTTTCCGCCAAGGGTGCTGCCCGCATGGCGACGCGCGCCGCGCGGCCGCCGGCCCGCCGGGACGTCTGGGTTGCTTCGGCAATGCTCATTCCATTCCCCCTCGTTTGTCCGCGGCAATCTCGGCCCGTTTCAAGGCCGGCCGATCTCGTCCAGATACCAGTCGATGTAGCGAAGTTCGTTATGTTCCATCGGCGCGATCGGACCGGGCACGAAATAGTGCGACTTCACGCCCCGCGCCGTGTGCTCGATGATCGCCTTGTCTTCCACCGTCGTGACCTTCCAAAGCCAGGTGAGCTTTTCGAGGTCGTAGTCGCGGCCCTCCTCGGCCTTGCCGTCGACGAGCCAGATCAGTTCCATCTCGCAGCTTTCCGCCGTCTTCGGGATGAAGCGGTAGATCATGCCGTGGTCGGGATAGCAGACCAGGAAGGTCGTGCCGCCGAGATGGATGGAGGTGACGCCGCCGTCGAAATCGGAAAAGCGGCCCATCAGTGGCGCGACGGCCTTGCCATCCTCACTGCCGCTCTCGACGCCCTCATAAAGCGCGTAGCGGAAGGCATGGATCGCCTCGCGACCCTCGCGCGAGGTCTGCCAGTGATTACCTGAGCCGATTTCGATGCCCAGTTCGCAGGTTCGCTCCTCCATCGCGGCGTTCAGTGCCTCGATCATGTGCAGCGGCTGTTCCAGCGCGTGGGTCTGCGAATACTCCGGATGGGCCGGGCCGCAATGATAGCATTCGACGTAGTTCTCGACGGCGAGCTTCCAGTTGGCGGCGACCGGATAGGTCTCGCGGTGTGCAATCTTGGCGCTCCCCCAGCCGTACTGGCCGCAGGTCGCATGCAGCAGGTGCTCGACCTCAGAGAAGTCGAGCGGCTGGTCGGCGAAGGAGATGAAGACCAGCCCCTCGACGACGCGCACATGGAGCTTCTTCAGCCCATGGTCCTCGCGCTGGAATTCCTTCGGCATCAGGCGGGCGGCGCGAAGGCTGCCATCGTTTCCATAGGTCCAGGCGTGATAGGGACAGACGAAAACGCGTGCATTTCCCTTCTGCTTCGTGCAGACCTCCGCGCCGCGATGGCGGCAGACGTTCAGCATGGCATGGACCGACCCGTCCGGCGCGCGGGCGACGATCACCTGCTCGGTGTCGATGCGGAAGACCTCGAAATCGTTGACGTTCGGGATGACGCTCTCGTGGGCGATGCAATGCCAGTGACGGCGGAAGACGCGCTCCATGTCGCGCCGGTAAATCGCCTCATCGTGGTAGAACGGACGGGTGAGACCGTGGCCCGGTCGGTGCGCGGCTATGAGACGATCGATCGGATCGGCCTCGAGCGGGATATTCGTGTTGTCAGGTCGAAGCATGCCATTCTCACGGGAGGATCGGTACCGGTGCGCCTCGACCGGCAAGGTTATTTCAGCATGTTCATCGGATGCGCCGACGGCGCATCCGCATCAGCCGGCGCCGGCGAGAAGCATCTCGTCGATCCGGCTTCCCGGCGCGGCGGCGGACAGTTTCGCAAAGCTGCCATCCTTCACGATGGCCTCCATCTGCTCGGCGATCGCCGCATGTGTGACGCGGGCGATCATCGAGCCGAGCGAAATGCGGCGCACGCCGATCTCCGCGAATTGCGGCACCGTCAGCTGGCGCAATGGTCCGGCGGCGAGTGCGTTGACCGGCTTCGAGACGGACTGCACGACACGACGCAGTTCCTTCTCACCCGGCGGCACCGGTACATAGAGCAAGTCGGCGCCAGCCTTTTCGAAGGCCTGGATGCGCCGGATCGCCTCATCGAGGTCGTAAACGCCGTTCATCACACCGTCGGCGCGCGCGCAGAGCACGAAGGGCCGGCCAAGTGAACGGGCGGCATCAACGGCGGCACGGATGCGCTCGACGGCGAGGTCGAACGCATAGGCCGGGTTTCCGTCAACCATCTGCGTGTCTTCGATCGAACAACCGGAAAGGCCGACTTCTGCGGCGAGGCGGATCGTCTCGGCAACGCCATCCGGGGCATCGGCAAAGCCGTTCTCGAAATCGCCTGAAACGGGAAGCGGCGTCGCGCGCACGATATCCTCGGCGTGCTTCAACGCTTCCTCGCGCGTCACGCGGCCCATGTCCGGCCGGCCGAGCGTAAAGGCGAAGCCGGCGGAGGTGGTGGCGAGTGCCACAGCGCCGGACGCCGCCATCATGCGCGCTGAGCCGATGTCCCACGGGTTCGGGATGACAAAGCAGCCCGATTGGTGCAGGTCGAAAAAGCGCTGGTGGCGTCCGGCTAGACTTGTCATACGCGTACCCTCTCTGATTTCGGGTCGTACATGGGTACCAGCGAGGCCTCCGCCTTGACGCGAACGCCGGCGATCTCGATCTCGTAGTTCGACGCCAGCACCTGTTCCTCGCTTTCGCCCTCGCAGGGCACGTAGCCCATGCCGATCGCGCCGCCGAGATGGTGGCCGTAATTGCCGGAGGTGATGATCGAGACGATCTTGCCGTCGCGCACCAGCGCCTCGTTGTGGAAGAGCAGCGGTTCCGGGTCCGCGAGCTTGAACTGCACCATCCGGCGCTTCAGGCCCTCCTCTTCCTTGCGCAGCACCGCGTCGCGACCGATGAACTCGCCTTTCTTGGTCCGCACCGCAAAGCCGAGGCCGGCCTCCAGCACATGGTCCTCGTCGGTGATGTCATGGCCGAAGTGGCGGAAGGCCTTTTCGATGCGGCAGCTGTCGAGCGTGTGCAGGCCGCACAGTTTCAGGCCGACATCCGCACCGGCCGCCTCCAGCGCCTCGAAGACGTGCGCCGTCTGGTCGGTGGAGACGTAGAGCTCCCAGCCGAGCTCGCCGACATAGGTGACGCGGTGGGCGCGGGCCATTCCCATGCCGATCTCGATCTCCCGCGCCGAGGCAAAGGGATGGGCGGCGTTCGAAAAGTCGTTCGGGCTAACCTTCTGCATCAGCTCGCGCGCCTTCGGTCCCATCACGCAGAGTACGCTTTCGGCCGCCGTCACATCGGTGATGACGACGAACTCGTCGCGGACGTGCTTGCGCAGCCAGGCAAGGTCACGCTGCAGCGTCGCGCCGGGCACGACGAGGAAGAAGGCAGTCTCCGACAGCCGCGTCACCGTCAGGTCGCTCTCGATGCCGCCGCGGGCATTGAGCATCTGCGTGTAGACGATGCGGCCGGGGGCCACGTCCATCTGGTTGGCGCAGAGTTTTTGCAGGAAGGCGAGCGCATCGCGGCCCTCGACGCGGATCTTGCCGAAGGAGGTCATGTCGAACAGGCCGACGCCATTGCGGACGGCGAGATGCTCTTCCTTCTGGTTCTCGAACCAGTTCTGCCGCTTCCAGCTGTAGCGGTATTCCCGCTCCTGGCCTTCCTTCGCGAACCAGTTGGCGCGCTCCCAGCCGGCGACCTCGCCGAAGACGGCGCCGCGGGCCTTCAGATGCTCGTGGATCGGCGAGCGGCGCACGCCGCGGGCCGTCGCCATCTGGCGGTAAGGGAAGTGGTCGGCATAGAGCAGGCCGAGCGTTTCGGAAACACGGTCCTTCAGATAGGCGCGATTCTTCTGGAACGGCTGGGCGCGGCGAATGTCGACTTCCCAGAGGTCGAAGGGCGGCTCGCCGTCATTCATCCACTGCGCCAGCGCCATGCCGGCGCCGCCGGACGAGACGATGCCGATCGAATTGTAGCCAGCAGCGACCCAGTAGCCCTTCAGCTCCGGCGCTTCGCCGAGATAGTAGCGGTCATCCGGCGTAAAGCTCTCGGGGCCGTTGAAGAAGGTATGGATGCCGGCGGTTTCCAGCATCGGCATGCGGTTGATCGCGTTTTCGAGGATCGGCTGGAAGTGATCGAAATCCTCCGGCAGCTGGTCGAAGCAGAAGTCCTCGCTGATGCCGTCCATGCCCCAGGGCTTGGCCTTAAGCTCGAAGGCGCCGATCAGCATCTTGCCGGCATCTTCCTTGTAATAGGTGCATTCGTCCGGCACGCGCAGAACCGGCAGCCGCTGCAGGTTGGGGATCGGTTCGGTGACGATGTAGAAATGCTCGCAGGCGTGCAGCGGCAGCGTCACGCCCGACATGTCGGCGAGCGTCCGCCCCCACATGCCGGCGGCGTTGACGACGTTTTCCGTCTCGATCGTGAAGGTCTCGCCGTTCTGCTCGCAGGTGACGCCCGTCACGCGGCCGTCCTTGGTGACAACGGACGTGACCTTGACGTTCTCGATGACGGTGGCGCCGTTTTGCCGCGCGCCCTTCGCCAAGGCCATCGCGATGTTCGCCGGATCGCACTGGCCGTCGAGCGGCAGGTGCACGGCGGCCTTCACATCAGCCGTGTTGAGGTGCGGATACATCGCCTTCACTTCGTCGACCGAAATCTCGCGCACGTCGACGTCGAAGGCCCGCGCCAGCGAGGCCTGGCGATAGATCTCCTCTTTGCGCTCCTCGGTCAGCGCCACCGTCATCGAGCCGCACTGGCGCATGCCGGTGCCGATGCCGGTCTCCGCCTCGAGCTTGACGTACAGGTCGGCGGAATATTTCGCCAGCCGCGTCATGTTCTGGGAGGCGCGCAGCTGGCCGATGAGGCCGGCGGCATGCCAGGTCGTGCCTGACGTGAGTTGCTTGCGCTCGAGCAACACGACATCCGTCCAGCCGAGCTTGGCCAGATGATAGGCGACCGAACAGCCGGAAACGCCGCCGCCGATGATGACGGCTCTCGCCTTGGAGGGAATGGGTTTGCTCATGCACGCAGTCTTTCATTGTTGGGGTCGAAGAGCGGGCCGTCCGGCTGGACGGTCGCCTTGAAGCGGTCGCCGTAGATTTCCACCTCGATTTCCGTGCCCGGTTCGGCGAGATCGGCACGCAGCATACCGAGCGCGATCGACTTGCCGGTGCGATAGCCCCAGTTGCCGGAGGTCGTTTCACCGACCACCTTGCCGCCGTGCCACAGCGTCGACATGTAGGGCGCGTCGCATTCGCCGGCCTCGACCGTCAGCAGCACGAAACGCTTGGAAACACCCTGTTGCTTCTCGCGCTCCATCGCCGCCTTGCCCTTGAAGTCCGGCTTGCCCCAATCGACGAAGCGGTCGAGCCCGCCCTGCAGGATCGTGTAGTCGGTCGAAAGGTCGCCCTTCCAGGCGCGATAGCCCTTCTCGATGCGCAGGCTGTCGAGCGCTTCCATGCCGAAGGGCTTCAGACCGTGCTTCTGGCCGGCCGCCCAGACGGCGTCGAAGATGACAGCGGTGTCCTCGACCTTGGTGTGGATTTCCCAGCCGAGTTCGCCGGCGAAGGAGACGCGCACCAGCTGGCACCAGCGGCCGGCGATCTGGCAGCTCTGGTGCGTCAGCCAGCCCTTGGAAAGGTCGGCATCGGTGACCTCGGCCAGGATCGCCCTGGAATTGGGGCCGGACAGGATCTGGCAGGAGAAGGCCTCGGTGACATCCTCGATCGTGAAGGCGGCATCCTTGGGCAGATGCTTCTTCAGCCACTCGAAATCGTGCCACTGCGCCGTCGCCGCGGTGATGAGGAAGAAGAAATCCTCGTCCAGCATCATCACCGACATTTCCGTGACGATCCGGCCCTTGTCGTCGGCGAAATAGGCAAGGCCGATGCGGCCCGGCTTCGGCAGCTTGCCGGTGGTGAGCGTCGACAGCCACGCCGTCGCGCCCTGACCCTTGACGCGGAAGCGCGAGAAGCCGGGAAGGTCGAGGATGCCGGCGGCCTCGGTGACGGCGCGGCATTCCTCCTCGATGCGCGGCCGCCATGGGCCTTCGCGGTTCCAGGTCTGCGTCGCCTGTTCAGAGGTGTCGTCACCGGGCTTGGCGTACCAGTTGGCGCGTTCCCAGCCGTTAAAGGGCTTGAACTGCGCGCCGAGCGCGGCGATGCGGTCGTGGATCGGCGAGTGCTTCCTGTCGCGCCCGGCCGGCCAAGCGTGTTTTGGGAAATGCATCGCATATTCGTGGCCGTAGATCTCCATGCCCTTGGCGATGCAGTAGTCCTGGTCCGCGGCGAAGCTGGTGTAGCGGCGCGGATCGCACGACCACATGTCCCACTCGGTCTCGCCTTCGGTGATCCATTCGGCCAGCACCTTGCCGGCACCGCCCGCCTGGCAGATGCCGAAGGTGAAGACGCAAGCCTCGAACGCGTTCGGCACGCCCGGCATCGGCCCGATCAGCGGATTGCCGTCCGGCGCATAGGGGATCGGCCCGTTGATCACGCGCGACAGGCCGGCGGTGCCGAGAATCGGCACGCGCTCGCAGGCGTCGTTCAGGTACCATTCCAGCCGCTCCAGATCGTCCGGGTAGAGCTGGAAGGAGAAATCGTCCGGCATCGGATCGTCCGGCGTCGTCCAGTGCGCCTTGCAGTTCTTCTCGTACGGCCCGAGGTTCATGCCGTTCTTTTCCTGGCGCAGGTAGTACGAGCTATCGACGTCACGCATCAACGGCAGCTTGTGGCCGGCCTCCTTCGACCACGCAGCGAGCTCCGGGATTTCCTCGAACAGGACGTACTGGTGGCTCATCACCATCATCGGCACATCGCGGCCGAACCATTTCCCCACCTCGCGGGCGTAGTAGCCGGCGGCGTTGACGACGTATTCGCAGCGGATCTCGCCCTGCGGCGTCGAGATCACCCATTCCTCGTTCTCCCGGCGGGCGCCGGTCGCGGGACAGAAACGGAAGATCTTCGCGCCCATGTCGCGCGCGCCCTTGGCCAGCGCCTGGGTGAGCTGCGCCGGGTCGATGTCGCCGTCATTGGGATCGTAGAGGGCGCCGGTCAGGTCATGCGTCTCGGCGAAGGGATAGCGGGACTTGATCTCGTCCGGCGTCAGGATGTCGAGGTCCATGCCCTGGTAGCGGCCCATGCCGACGACGCGCTTGAACTCCTGCAGCCGCTCCTTGGAGTGGCCGAGGCGGATCGAGCCGGTGACGTGGTAGTTCATCGGGTAGTCGACCAGCGCGCCAAGCTCCCGGTAGAGCGAGGCCGAATAGCGCTGCATGTTCATGATCGACCAGGAGGCGGAGAAGGTCGGCACGTTGCCGGCCGCGTGCCAGGTCGAGCCGGCCGTCAGCTCGTTCTTTTCGAGAAGCACGCAATCCGTCCATCCGGCCTTGGCCAGATGATAGAGCGCGGATGCGCCGACGGCACCTCCGCCGATGATGACGACACGGGCATGGCTTGGCAGTCCGGACATTCTCGCTCCCTTTCTTTGAACCGGATTTGTGGCAACCAAAGCGCACCGCGGCAAGCGGGTGGAATTCGCTTTATTAATCGACTTTATCGATTACACTTTCGCCAAACACGAAGGAATTGCGGCGCATTCATGCAAATTGTCCTGATTGAGACATTCCTCGACCTGATGGAAACGCGAAATTTCAACCGCACCGCGGAACGGCTGAACATCACGCAATCCACGGTCACCCACCGCATCAACGCGCTGGAGGCGATATTCGCCCGCAAGCTCTTCGCGCGGAACAAGGGCGGCACGCAGCCAACGGCGGCCGGCCTGCGGTTTCTCGATCACGCCAAAGCGCTCCAGCACCAGTGGCACGAGGCTTCGCGCGCGGTGGAGACGGCCGGCGCCTACGAGCGCTCGATGCGCATCGGCCTACAGCACGACCTCGCCGCCCACTACGCCGGCGACTGGCTGACGGCGGTCCGCAAGGAACTGCCGGCCACCTCGATCTATCTGGAAGTCGACTATTCCAACCAGATGAACCGCGACCTCGGCGCCGGCGCCCTCGACCTGGCGATCCTCTTCACGCCGCACTACCTGCCCGACCTGCATTATGAGCGCATCGGCGAGGTGCATTACGAGATGGTGAGCAACAAGGTGACCCGGCTCGAAGATGTCCGGCCGGAGGACTATATCCAGGCGGTCTATTCCCCCGCCTTCGATCGCCTGCACCGGCAGGCCTATCCGCATCTGTCTACGGCGCCGATCGCCAGCGGCGAGACAACGGCCATCATCGCGCTCATGACCAAGCTCGGCGGTTCCGCTTTCGTCATCGAACCGGACGCGCGGCGCCTGCTGCGCACCGGCGCCGTCAACCGTGTGGCCGGGGCGGATCCCATCTGGCAGACAGTATACGCCGCCGTCAACGTCCGCACCCGGCATGCCCACCAGCACCGGCGCATCACCAGCTTGATGCAGACACTTCTAAACGGCTGACGCTCCCTTTCGCAGAATACTGGAAAAGCACCTCTCGACACCCGCATTGCCATGGTCCGGCTTCGAGCGCATGATCCGCCATCTGCCGGATGCGCCGCTGTTGCGATGGTGTCCGCCGGTTCGCGAGGCATGTGTCGGATGAACTGCACCGCCTGCGGTTTTGCGGTCGAAAGCGGCTTCGCCTTCTGTCCGAAGTGCGGAACGCCGCAACCGCGGGCTTGCGTCTCCTGCGGATATCCCTGCCCTCCGGAATTCGCCTTCTGTCCGAAATGCGGAGCCGCTCTTTCGGGGACGAGCGGGTCTTCGCCGCGGCAACCAACTCCGCCCGATCGAGCCCGCCCGCTCGAGCCGTCGATACCTTCCGTCACTAGTCGACGGGCTGAACCGAGAGCGGAAATGGAGGCCGACCGGCGCATCGTCACCGCGCTCTTCGCCGATCTCTGCGGCTACACGACACTGGGCGAACAGATCGACCCGGAACTGCTGCAGACACTGCAGAACGAGATCTTCGAGGATCTCAGCGCGGCCGTTGCCACGCATGGCGGCTACGTTGACAAGTTTATAGGTGACGCCCTGCTCGCTCTCTTCGGCGCGCCGGTTGCACACGAGAAAGACCCCGAGCGGGCGCTTGGAGCGGCACTCGACATGCAGCAGCGGATGGCGGGGATCGAGGAGCGCTGGCGGACAAGCCTCGGCCAGCCGCTGACGATCCATATCGGGGTGAACACCGGCCCGGTCGTCACCGGCGTCGTCGGCGCCGGCGACAGCAAATCCTATTCGGTCACCGGTGATACCGTGAACACAGCCCAGCGTCTGCAGGCGATGGCGGGACCCGGCGAAATCCTGGTCGGCACCGTCACGCGCCGGCTCACGCAGCACGCCTTCTCCTTTGCCTCCCTCGGCACCCTGCCGTTGCGCGGCAAGGCCGAGGAAACACCGGTGTACCGGCTGGAGGGAACAGTTGCCGCAGCCCCGACGGCGCGCGGCCTCGGCGGCTTCGGGATTCAACTCCCGATGATCGGCCGCGACGGCGAGTTGGCGAGCCTCGTGCGATGTCTCGACGCCATTCGCGATGGGGCCACCCAACTCGTCCGCGTCGTGGGAGACGCCGGCATCGGAAAGACCCGCCTCGTCGGCGCCTTCCTCGACCGGGTTCAGGCCGACCCGGAGCTGGCCGGCATCACCATCCGCCAGACGGCCTGCTCCTCGTTGGGCGACCCCTCCTACGGCACGCTCGCGGCCATGCTGCGATGCGCCTATCAGATCGACGCCATGGACAACCTGGAGCGCTCCCGTGCCCTACTGCACACCGGATTGACGGGCCTCGGCCTGCCTGCCGACGCAATCGAGCGGCTTGAACCTTTCTTCCTGTTCGTTCTCGGTTTCGGCGATGCCCACGGCGCGCTGAAACATCTGGAGCCCGATCAGTTGCGCCGGCAGATATTTCACGCGGTTCGCACGCTGTTCGATCGCCGCATGGAGCAGTCGCCGCTGCTCCTTGTCATCGAGGACCTTCACTGGGCCGATCGCGTATCCCTCGAGGCCCTGCGCTTCATCATGGACCGGATCGAGCGCCGCCGACTGATGCTGCTTGTGACCCATCGACCCGGCTTCGAGACGGAAGCGCTTAGCTCGGCGCGTGCCAGCCAGACCACCCTGCGCCTCGATCTTCTGTCCGACCGGAACGCGGAATCGCTCCTGTCCACCGCATTCGGCCCGGATGTGCTGCCGGCCGGGCTTCGGAGCAGGATCATCGACCGCGCCGAAGGCAATCCGTTCTTCCTGGAGGAGATCCTGCGCACCTTGATCGAGACCGGCGCCATCCGGCGTAGCGAAGATCACTGGGCCACCTCTTCCGGTGCGGAGGAGACGGAAACGCCGCTTGGCATCCAGGCGATGATGCTCGCGCGCATCGACCGCCTTTCCCCGGATGCGCGGCGGCTCGCTCAGGCCGCATCGGTCATCGGCCACCGCTTCGACAGTCCCTTGCTGCGGGCCTTGCCGATCAATGTCGCCAACATCGAAGACAACCTTCAGCGCCTCTGCGAAGCGGACATAATCGAGGAACAGGCGGACATCCGTGCACAGGGGCCGCCGCGATACACCTTCCGCCAAAGGCTGCTGCACGAAGTCGTCTACGACAATCTGTTGCTGCGTCGCCGCACGGAATTGCACGGTGCAGTCGGCGCCGTGCTTGAGCGACAGCATGGCGAAACGCCGGAGCATCTCGAGCAATTGATCGAGCTCGGGCATCATTTCTCCGCCTCGTCGGATAAATCCAAAGGCGCCCGATACCTGACGTCGGCGGGAGACCTGGCCCGCAAGGCGTACGCGAACGAAGACGCCTTGCGCCTTTATGCGCGCGCGCTTTCCGCCGGCGAGGCAGCCGGTGGCGATGCCTGGCGCGTTCCCGGCGAGCGGTATGCGGACCTCTGCAATCTGACAGGGCGCCGAGAGGAAGCGCGAAACCGATACGACGCGCTGCTCAAGGCCTGCCGTGAGGGCAATGATATTTCCGGCGCGGCGCGCATCCTGCGCAAGCTTGGCAAACTCGCCTTCGATTCCGGCGAGCGCGACAGGGCAACGGCCTGCTTCACGCAAGCTGCCGAATTCCTGGAAGGCATCGACGCACCGATCGAACTCGCCCACCTGATGCAGCGGCAGGGCCATCTGGCATTCCGCACCGGCGATTGGGAAATGGCGGTGCAATGGGCCGAGCGTGCGTTGGAATGCGCAAACCATCTTCCAGCAGGAACCGATGCCGCGGGCAAGGCGGAGATCGCCCTTGCCGTCGCTCGGGCATTCAACACCAAGGGCGTGGCGCTGGCACGCATGCATCGGACCGGCGAAGCCGTCCGGATGGTGGAACGCAGCGTGGAGGTCGCACTGGCCGCAAATCACCTCAACACCGCCTGCCGCGGTTACACCAATCTCGGCGTACTCTATACGACGATCAATCCGGGCCTTGCGATCGACGTCTGCAAGCGCGGCTACGAGATGGCGAAGAGAATTGGCGATCTCGGGCATCAGGCCCGCCTGCTGACCAATCTCGCCGTCGCCTACTGCACCTTCACCGACAGATGCATGCAGGAAGGGCTGCCGGCGGTCGAGGAGGCGATCGCGATCGACCGGGCGCTCGGCCAGCGAGACCACTTGCCGGTGCCCTTGCTGGTACTCGGACAGATCCGGCAATGTCACGGTGCATCGAAGGCGGCGCGCGAAAATTATCTCGAAGCGCTTGAACTCGTCCGCGACAGCGCGGAGGCACAACTGCTCTTTCCGTGCTATGATGGCCTTGCGACGCTGTGCCTCGACATGAATGAAATGGACGAGGCAGAGCGGTACTTCGAACTGGCGCAGGGGGTCTGCGCCAAACACGGTCTCGACCCTGAAGCGCTGATAGTCTTGCCTTTTCTCGACTAGCCGGAGGAACTTACCAATGGCAGAGCATGCAATGGAACGGCTGCTGAAACCGGGGGATCGCGCGCCGAACGTTGTTCTCGACGCGATCAACCATGGCGGCAAGGTAGCAATCGACGACTTTCGCGGCCAATCACCCGTCTTGATTGGCCTCTATCGAGGGCTTCAGTGCCCCTTCTGCCGCCGCCATATCGCGGCGTCTGCGCTGCTCTCCTCGGCACTGCGTGAGAAGGGCATCGACAGTCTCACGGTCGTCAACACGCCGATCGACCGGGCGCGCCTTTATTTTCGCTATCACCCCATGCCCGGTATCATCACCGCCTCGGATCCGGAGAACGTCGCCCACCGGGCTTTCGGCTTGCCCAACCTGCAGTTCACCGAGAATGAGGACGACTGGCCATACAAGGTCTCCATGCCGACCGTGATGGCGATGCGCGTCGATATGCCGGGGGAGCTTCCCGAACCGATGAGTTGCTTTGACGCCGCAGCCTTCCTGAACAACCAGGACGGCTACGAGATGACGCCGGCCGACCAGCAGACGGACGAAAAATATGGCGGCCAACTCGTCGGTGAGTTCCTGCTCGACCGCGACGGCATCGTGCGTTGGTCCTTCACCGAGGTTGAAGGCGGCGGCAGCAACATGTTTGCCATCCCCAAGGCAGACGAAGTGATGTCGGTCGCCTCCCAACTCACCCACTGAGGGTTTCAGTGACAGTACTGCCATGCGCTTCCGGCACGGCAGTGCCAACCCGCTCACCGCCCCTGCATAGGGTCACGCACGAAACAGCATCACGGCTCCGCGGGGGTGGCCCAGACTGGAGCGATGCCCCGCAACAGGCTTACCTCACCGAGAGTTGAACGCGCGAGCGGATCGGTCGAAACAGCCGCATGTGCTAGAGTTTGATTGGGACCGATGGCCCGGCAACTGCCTGGGTGAGCAGGTAGCTGGTGGTGCATACGGCGCCACGCGGGCCGTCCGATACCGCCGACCACATCCGATCGTCCGCTATTGCATTTTGTAAATGCTCCGCCTGCCCGCCCGAGGCGCGGCGGAGACCGGTTCGGAGACAAGGAGGTGCAGGATGTTGCTTGCCGCACTCGCCACGCTTCTCAGTCTGACAGCCTTCGCTGAAACCAGGGACGTCGCCGCAGCATCGGAGACGGCCGTCGACCTCGAGCTTGTGCTTGCTGTCGATATATCCGGATCGATGGACCTGGAGGAAGCGCAGATCCAGCGCGCCGGCTACGTGTCCGCGCTGACGCATCCTGAGTTTCTCGCCGCAGTTCACGAAGGTTTCAACGGACGGATCGCCATCAGCTATTTCGAGTGGGGCGGGGTCATCGGGCAGAACTCGCAGCTGCCGTGGACGCTGATCGCGACGGCCGACGACGCCGCCCGCTTCGCCGAACTGATCAAGAAGCGACCGTTCGCGTCCCTGCGCGGAACCTCGCTCTCCACGGCCATCGCCTACGGTTCGAAATTGTTCGACGCCAACGGCTTTTCCGGCGCGCGGCGGGTCATCGACATTTCCGGCGACGGGCCGAACAACTACGGCGCACCGGTAACGCCGGCCCGCGACGCGGCAACATCCCTCGGCATCGTCGTCAACGGGCTTGCGATCATGGTTCGCCCCTCGGCCGCCTTTGGTCCGCTCGACCGCTACTATGCCGATTGCGTCATCGGCGGCCCCGGGGCTTTCGTCGTCGCGGTGCAGGAGCCGGAAGACTTCGCCATGGCCATTCGTCGCAAGCTGGTCCTCGAGGTCAGCGGCCGCCAGCCCTCGGCCCGCTTCGTTCCGGTTGCGAACGACACCGACTGCATGATCGGCGAAAAGCTGCGCCCCGCCTTCGAGCGGTATCCCGAACTGGACCGGTAGCCCGAACTACCAGGGGCCGCCAAAGGCCGAACAGCAACACATCGGCAAGCGGGCCGCGTCCTCATTCCGACCGATCCGGTGCGAAGGAGATCCGCTCGCGCGTGGATGCACGGAACCAACCTATTCCTTCCTCTATGAAAATATGCTTTACTTGAATGAACGTTCAGCAAGACATAGGGGCGGTCATGAACACGGTTGTGCGCGACATCACCATTCCGAATGACTGGGACCGCAGCGGCCTGCCGGGCTGGTGCTATCACAGTGCCGCCCTGCTGGAACTGGAGAAGCAGCATATTTTCCGAGAACACTGGCAGATCGCCTGTCACGTCTCAGACGTCGCCGAGCCGGGCAACTACATCACCCTCGACATCGTTGGCGAGCGCGCCGTGGTTCTGCGCGGCCAGAGCGGCGAGATCAAAGCGTTCCACAACATCTGCCGCCATCGCGGCTCACGGCTTGTGGCCGACGAGAAGGGCACCTGCCGCAACGCGCTAGTCTGTCCGTTCCATGGCTGGGTCTACAATCTCGACGGCACCCTTCGCGGGGCGGCTCGTCCCCGCTCCTTTCCGCCGATGGACAAGAACGAATTTGCACTGAAGGCCATCGAATGCGAAGTCTGGCAGGGCTTCGTCTTCGTCCGGTTCGCGCCCGGCCCGCAACCCTCGGTCGCCGAGTTGATGAGGCCGTTCGAGGCGGAGCTGTCGTGCTATCGGCCCGCCGAGATGGTGCCGGCAGGCGGCATCTACACCCAGGAAACGCCGGTCAACTGGAAATCGGTGCGCGACGTCGACAACGAGGGCTACCACGTGGCGATGGCGCACCCCGCGCTTCAGGACCTCTACGGTTCGACCTACTTCGACGAACCCTTCGTCAACGGCGTCAGCCGCTCGTTCGCCACCTACAATCCGCACGCCGGACGGCGCTGGAGCGTCGGCCGCTATATGAAGATCGCCCCGGAGAACGCGCTCCTCCCGCAACATCTGCGCAAGGCCTGGATCTATTACGGCCTGTTTCCGAATTCCGTTCTCGCCGTGACGCCGGAGGCGGTGCAGTTCTATCAGGAGTTCCCGTTGTCCGTCGGCAGGACGCTGCTACGCGGCGGCGTCTACCGGTATCGGGACGAGACGCGGGAGCAGGCCGCTGCCCGCTATCTCGCCGCCCGCATCGATCGCGACACCCAGGCTGAGGACGTCCAACTGACGATCTGGTCGAACGAGGCGATGACTTCGGCCGCCTTTGCAGGCTTCTATCTGTCCGACCTCGAATACGGCGTGCGCACCCACCACGATCATCTGCGCAAGGTGCTCCCGGTCATGACGCTGAAGCAGGCACCGGCTGAGAACGAGATGCCAGCGGTCAACGCGGCGATGATCTAGTTTCGGCATGCAGTTGCCGCATTGCCAAGCCGGGGCGCACGCAGCATTCAACCTGTCCGTCATGCCGGACTTGATCCGGCATCCAACTCGCTCAAGTCCTTGAGCGCAGAACTCTTTTCGCGCCGCAGACGCGGCGCCGCTGGACCCCGGATCAAGTCCGGGGTGACGGAAGGAAGGTTGCGTTACGGCTATTGCGGTCTGTGGCCTCGGCCCGCTTTCGCGGGCCGAAATGTGCCAAGGCCCGAAACGAGAAGCCCTGACGTTCACGCAATTTTCGTCGTCATCAGCGCCACAACCCCTCCCGCACCAGATCGTCCATCGTCAACTCGATGCCGCGGCGCAGGATCGCCGCCATGTCGTCGATCTGGCTCATGGTGATCGTCAGCGGCGGGGACATGACGCACATATTGATGAGCGGCCGCACCAGAAGCCCGAGTTCCTGGCAGTGATTATCGATGCGCTTACCCACCTCCAGATCGAGCGTCAGCGGATTGTTGCTGACGCGGTCGGCGACGCACTCGACGCACGCCATCAGCCCGAGCCCACGCACCTCGCCGACCAGCGGCAGGTCTTCCAGCGCCTTGAGGCTCGCCTGGAAGTGGCCGGACACGGCGCGGGCATGATCGAGCAGCCCGCCCTCGAGAATATCGAGGTTCTTCAGCGCGACCGCGCAACCGATGGGATGGCTGGAATAGGTCAGGCCATGCGCGAACATCGCGTCGGAATGGTTCGATCGGCGCAGTTCCTCGAACAGCCGCCCCGCGATCATCACGCCGCCGAGCGGGAAGTAGCCCGAGGTTACCCCCTTGGCGAAGGTGATCATGTCCGGGTCGAGCCCGAAGACATCCTCCGACGCGAAGACATGGCCAAGCCGGCCGAAGGCGGTCACCACCTCGTCGGCGATGAAGAGGATATCGTTGTCCCGGCAAAGTTCGCGCATGCGGACGAGATAGCCCTCCGGTGGGACGATCACACCGCCCGATGCCATGATCGGCTCGGCGATGAACGCGCCGATGCGCTCGGCGCCCACCCTCTCGATCACATCGCGGAACTCGGCCACGAGAACGTCGCAGAACTGCGCCTCATCCACACCTTCGGGCCGGCGGAAGGGGTTGGGGCAGGCCAACTTGATCACCAGGCCTTCGGCACTGTCCATCCAGTCGTGGTCGCGCGGACGGCCGTTCAGCGAGGCAGAGAGATAGGTGGACCCGTGGTAGCCGCCCTGGCGCGACACGATCAGCTTCTTGTCCGGCCGGCCCCTCACGTTGTTGGCAAACTGCATGAAGCGCAGCGCCGTTTCCACCGCCGAGGAGCCGCCTGTCGTGTAGAAGACGTGATCAACGCCGACGGGTGCATGATCGGCCAGCCGTTTCGACAGCACCGCCGATGCCGCGTTCGTCGTGTACCACGGCGAATTATAGGACAGTTCCATGGCCTGCGCGGCCATGACATCGGCAAGCTCCTTGCGCCGGTGACCGGCATTGACGCACCACATGCCGGCGGGACCATCGATCAGCCTGCGGCCGGCCGCGTCGGTGACATAGATCCCCTCGCCCGCCTCCAGTCGCCCGCGCGCCTCGGCGCCGATGGAGCCGGAAACAGGCCACGGCTGCACCAGATGGCGCTCGGCGAGCAAGGTCAGTTCGTCCGGCCCATCGCCAATCGCATCATCATTGCCGCCGTCTGCCCTCGGTATTGCAGCCATGTTCACCCCCATTTAAATTTCAACAAAGCACACAAGATGATGACAACAAAGAATTTTCTTCCATCATATTGAATGTTTGTTCAATCAATATCGCAGAAATAGCGCTTGATTTCAATGGCGATTTGCGCTCATCTTTGAGCCGGGAACAGCAAACAGCCGGAAAGGCGGGCGCGATGAACTCGGCATTCCACGAAAGCGGGCCCTGTCCCGACCGGCGAAAGCAACGATGAGCGCGGCGGCGATCGTCACGACAGCGGAAACGCCGTCCCCTTCCGCGGGCAGCCGGTGGCTGCGAAGCGAGGAGGCCAGAGGCCTCGCGATGATCTCACCGACCTTGCTGTATGCGCTCGCGCTGTTGCTCGTGCCGGTGCTGCTCGTCATCGCCTACAGCTTCTGGACACAGAACTATCTGGAAATCGACCGGACCTTCACCTTCGAGAACTACCGCCTCGCGCTCACCGAACCGATCTACCGCGACCTGTTCGTCCGCTCGCTGTGGATCTCGCTGCTGACCAGCGCCATCACCGTCGGTTTCTCCTACCCCATCGCCTGGTACATCTCGTTCCATGGTGGGGTGCACAAGAACCTGTGGCTGTTCCTTGTGACGATCCCCTGCTGGACGAGCTATCTCCTGCGCGTGATGTCGTGGAAGGTGATCCTCGGCTACGGCGGCGTGCTGAATACCGGGCTCATGTCGGCCGGCATCATCGACCAGCCGATCACGTCGCTGCTCTACAACGCCAACGCCGTCGTCATCACGCTCGTCCATAGCTGGGCGGCCTTTGCGATCCTGCCGATCTACGTCTCGCTGCAGAAGATCGACCGGTCGCTGATCGAGGCGGCGCGGGACCTGGGCGACACGCCGCTGCGCGCCTTCCTGCGCGTGACCCTGCCGCTGTCGATGCCGGGTGTCATCTCCGCCTTCCTGATCGTGATGATCCCGACGGTCGGCGATTACGTCACGCCAAAGCTTGTCGGCGGCAAGGATGGCGTGATGATCGCCACCGCCATCCAGGCGCAGTTCGGCAAGGGCGCAAATTGGCCCCTGGGCGCCGCACTTTCGGTGACGACCATGGTTCTCGTGTCGCTCGCGGCAGCCGTCATCGTGCTGTCGCTGCGCTATGGTGTGCGGAGGCTCCGCTGATGTTGCAACGGATGCGCCTCCTGCCCTTCCTGCCGATCTATGTGGCGGTCTACTTCGTCTTCCTTTACCTGCCGATCCTGCTACTGCCGGTCTTCTCGTTCAACAACGCTGCAACCACGACCTTCCCGCTCGCAGGCTTCACGACCAAGTGGTACGCCTCGCTCTGGGGCAACACCGTCCTGCTGGAGGCGGCCCGCAACAGCCTCGTGGTCGGCATCTGCGTTTCTCTGCTCAGCACGACACTCGGCATTTGCGCTGCACGCGCCATCACGCGCTATCGCTTCCGCGGCCAGAATCCGGCCACCGGCCTGATCATGGCGCCGCTGTTTCTGCCGGAGATCATCGTGGCCGTGTCGCTCCTGATGATCACGCTGCAGCTCGGCCTTGAGCTATCGCTCCTGACCGTGATCCTTGGCCAGGTGGTCTTCTGCATCCCCTATTCGATGTCCGTGCTCGTATCCGGTTTCGAGGGCTTCGATCGCAGCCTCGAGGAGGCCTCCTACGATCTTGGCGAGACCGCGTTCGGCACCTTCCGCCGCGTGACCTTGCCGGTCGTCGCACCGGCGATCGTTTCCAGCCTGCTCGTCACCTTCACCATCTCGCTCGACGAGTTCATCCTTGCCTTCTTCCTTTCCGGCACCGAGCCGACGCTGCCCGTCTACATCTGGGGCCAGCTTCGCTTCGCCGCCAAACTGCCGGCCGTGCTCGCGCTCGGCAGCCTCATGATCGTCGCTTCCGTGCTGCTTTTGACCACCGCCGAAGTCTTGCGCCGGCGGGCGGAGCGACGCACGCAGGCCGCACTTGGACATTGACAGGAGCCACCATGCCGGACCGTCCGATGATCTCCATCGAAAACGTCTCCAAGTACTACGGGATCTACAAGGCGCTGGACGACGTCTCGCTGCAGATCGGCGAAGGCGAATTCTTTTCGCTGCTTGGTCCCTCGGGCTGCGGCAAGACCACGCTTCTGCGCTCGATCGCCGGTTTCGACGTGCCCACCAATGGCGAAATTCGAATCGACGGCGTGCCTTGCACGCTGTTGCCCGCCAACAGGCGCCCGACGAACATGGTCTTCCAGAATTACGCGATCTTCCCTCATCTCGATGTGGGCGAGAACGTCGCGTATGGCCTGAAGCGTCTGCGACTCGGCGCGGCCGAAGAGCACAAGCGTGTTTCCGACGCCCTCGACCAGGTTCGACTGACCGGACTCGACAAGCGCAAGGCGAACGAACTTTCCGGCGGACAGCGCCAGCGGGTGGCACTGGCGCGCGCGCTCGTGATGCGTCCGAAGGTGCTCTTGCTTGACGAACCGCTCTCCGCGCTCGACAAGAAGCTGCGCGAACAGATGCAGGTGGAACTGCGCAGCCTGCAGAAGGCCGTCGGCATCACCTTCATTCTCGTCACGCACGACCAATACGAGGCGCTTGCCCTGTCCGATCGCATCGCCGTCATGTTTGGCGGAAGAATTGCGCAGATCGACACACCGAAGGAGATCTATCAGCACCCCCGGACACGCAAGGTCGCCGACTTCCTCGGCGGCATGAACTTCCTGCAGGCGAAGCTGCTCGGCGACCATTCGGGGAACGTCTCGGTCGAAACATCCAGGTTCGGTACGATCAACCTCAGCAAGCCGCAGGGTTTCGCCGCCGCCAACGGCCATGTCACCGTCGGCATCCGTCCGGAGCGGCTTCGCTTACTCTGGGATGAGGAACGCGCGCCTCATGAATTGACGGGAAGAGTGGAAAACCGCGCCTACTTCGGCGAGGTGACCTATCTCACCATCGGTGTCGACGGACTGGAACAGCCGCTATCCATGGTCGAGACGAACGACTACGGCGCCGACGACCTGCCGATCGGTGCCGAGATCCGGCTGGCCTACGATCCGGATGCGTTCGTGCTTTTGGCAGAGGACGAAGCGGTGTCGCGGGTGGGATGACCCGGGAATCCGAGGCGGGTTAGGCCTCGGCGCAAGAGCGCAATTGGCAACTGCCGCCGAAGCTGGCTTCGTGACGGAAACCGCTCCCGCTTGATGCTCCCCGGTTGTCGGCGATTGAGACCCCCGGGTCGGCAAAGCGCTCGTCGCTAAACATCCCTCGACGGTTTTTCGGGACCCGGATACCGGACCCCGCCAGCTTGAAGCCGATGCGGCCGCCGCTGCGATACTGGCATCAATAGCCCGATTTGATCTTCTCGAACTCGGCGATCATTTTCTGCCGCAGTTCGGTCGGCATCGGCGACTGGAACAATGTGTTGGCAACGAACTTGTCGATGTCGCCATAGCCCTTCTGCTGCAGCATTGCCGGATCGACCGCCGCCATGCCCTTTGCATTGGAGTGGCCGTAGCCCCAGGCTTCCACCATGTACTTCGAGACCGCAGGATCGGTCACGGCATTGAGGTAGTCATACACCTTCTCTTCGCTGCCCTCCCCGCCCTTCAGGTGTACGAAACCGCAAACCCAGGTCGAAAGACCCTCCTTCGTGTCCTTCTTGATCGCGACGGGCACGTTGTCGGTCTGAAGCTGGGTCGAGGTGTCGTTCCAGGCCCAGGCCAGATCGACCTCCCCGCTTGCCATGGCCTGACTGAGTTCGGTGTTGTCGGTCCAGTACAGGCGGACGTTCTTGTGCACCTGCCGCAGGAAGTCGGATGCCTCCTTGAACTGCTCGTCGGTCATCTTCGTCCAGTCCTTCACCCCGATGGCGAGGCTGGCGAGCGCATAGGCGTCATCCACGTTGTCGCCGATCGAGACGCGATCCTTGAACTTCGGATCGGCGAAGACCTTCAGGGACTCGATCTCCTCCGGCTTGACGGTATCGGAGCGGTAGGTGAGGACCGTGTTGCCCCAGTCGAACGGCAGCATCCATGCGGTGCCGTCGGCCGACGTCATGAGGTCCTTCATCGCCTTGAAGCCGGGCAGCACGTCGTTCCAATACTTCAGCTTCGACGTATCCAGCGGCTCCAGCAGGCCTGCTTCACGCCATTTGACGACACTCTGCGAACAGGGATGGCTGATGTCCGCCTTGAAGCCGGAGCGCAATTTTTGGAACGCTTCCTCCTCGTCCCCGAAGAAGGCAAAGTCGGGCTCGGCACCATATTTCTCCGTATAGGCGGGATGGATCGCCGGATCCTCGTAACCCGACCACTCGAAGATGGTAAGTCCATCACCGGCAACGGCCGGCATGGCGGTGGAGAGCGCAAGTGCTGTAACGAAGGCGGTCGTGACCAGTTTTCTGGTTCTGTTCGAAGTGCTCATGCTGCTCCCCTTTTGGCTGGCTATTTTGGCCCGTTTCGCGCGATGTGCATCGGAAAAAGCGCGACGATCGCTTCGATCGCCGCCGTGAGCGCGCTCTCCCGCGTGGTTCCATCGCCCATCATCAGGCGCAGCCACAGCCCTTCGAGCGTCGCGCAAACGGCAAGCGCCATCGCTTCCGGCGCATAGCTGTAGCCGCCCTCTTGCTTGAGAGCTGTGCACAGCGAGATCACGGTTTCCTGGTATTTGACGTCGCGCGCACCGCAGAGCGCCTGATAGGTCGGCCGCGACTTGGCCTCCCCCCAGAAGGCACACCAGGCCGCAAGCTTGCGCTTGGTGCAGATCTTGCGGTCGAAATCGGCCGCAACGAGCGCCCAGAGCCGGTTCGCAGCCCGCTCCCCCGCCTTTTCCAGCGCCGAATTCCAATGATTGGCATACTCGTCCGCCATGTATTGCAGGGTGGCGATGAGCAGGTTTTCCTTGCTCTCGAAATGAAAGTTGACGATGCCGCGCGAAAGCCCTGCCCCATCCGCCACATCGGCAAGAGTCGTCTCGGCATAACCACGCTTGGCCAGCGAATCGATCGTAGCTTCGATCAGCTGCAGCCGCCTCGTTTCCTTGGAGGCCTTGCGTCCCTTTTTCTCGACTTCAGTCACTACCTTCTGCGCTGCGCCAGCCCGCATCTTCACCGCCGTTTTCGTTTTGGGGTCTCGCAGCGCCTCGTTCACGGATGGCCTCCGGCCGGCTTGCTGCCACGGAGATGAGTGGGACAATGCTCGCCGGTGTCAAGGACCTTCTGCATGGCGGTCCAGGTCCGAATGTTCTTGGCGACATACGCCTCGCCGACGACCGCCGCCGCCTCGGCGTGAAGCGCGCCTTGCAGACGCTCCAGTTCGCTGCGAGCGGTCTCCCGATACCAGGCGTTGCGGCTCTCCGCCGACACGTCGACAAAACCCGCGGCGGTCATCGCCGCCAGGTAGCGTTGCGGCGAGGCCATGCCGAAGCTCAAGCCTTCGGCGGCGATGTAGTCCCGCATATCCTGGGACGGTTCGCCGTCATGCGAGATCAGCCAGTCGGACGCCGCAAGCCGCCCACCCGGCTTCAGGACGCGGAAAAGCTCGCCAAAAAGCCATTCCTTGTCCGGCACGTGCACCATTGCATCCTTGGAGAAGACGACGTCGAACTCCGCATCATCGAACGGCAAGCGCCCCGCCGACCCGGCAATGAAGCGAACCCGTGACGACAGCCCCTGCCGAACTGCCGCCGCCCGCGCATGATCGATCACCGGCTGCTCGACATCGTAGCCAACCACCTCGGCGGGCTCGTATTCTTTGGTGATGTGCAGCGAAACACCGCCGGCGCCACAACCGAAATCGAGGATCGTCTTGCCGGCAAGATCGAGCCCCGCCAGGACACGGTCGACTTCCGCCGGCCCGCCGGGCGACAAGAACCCCTCCCCCCAGAGAACCTCGAGGAAGCGAATCGCCGCTTCGTCATATTCCGGTTCGTGCTCTAATCCTGACCCTGCCGCCGTCATGAGGCCTCCCCGCCAGACTGCTTGCATGCTCATCGTCACCGCAGCGAAATTCTAGCGGATAATCAGGCGATTGCAACACGCTTGCTGAATGATCATTCAAAATATCTGGACAAGGTTTGGCGATTGATGCAGCCTTCCTCGGCAGCGAGGGAGAACGTAGAATGCAAACATACGATGCCCTGATCGTTGGCGGCGGCCACAACGGGCTGGTGACGGCATGCTACCTGCAGCGCGCCGGACTGAACGTCGCGGTACTGGAAAAGAACGGCTGGGTCGGCGGTGCTGCGACCAGCCGGGAACTGGCCCCCGGCTTCCTCTACTCCAACTGCTCCTATGTCTGCTCGCTGTTTCGCCCGGAGATCATGCGCGATCTCGAACTGCCGCGGCACGGCCTGCAGGTCGTCGCCTATGAGGGCGGCGCGGTCCTCACCCGCGACGGTGACTATCTGGCCTCCTATCGCGACCACGACAGCCATCGCCGTGAATTCGCCCGCTATTCGAAACGCGACGCCGAAGCCTATGATCGCTATGCCCGCGACGTCACCCGGCAATGCCGCTTCATCCAGCCGCTGCTGATGCGCACCGCGCCCGATCCATTCGGGTTTCGTCCGCGCGACCTGTCGGAACTGCTCTATCTGGCGAAGAAGTTCGGTGAGTTCACCCCGAGCGAGATGGCCGAAACGCTGCGCTTCTGGACCATGTCGATATCGGATTTCCTCGACGAATATTTCGAGACCGACGTGATCAAGGCCTATCTGGCGATCTCCGGCATCATCGGTACGGCGCTGGGGCCGATGTCGCCGGGCACGGCCTATGTCCTTCTGCATCACTACATGGGCGAGGTCGATGGCTCCGTCGGCGCCTGGGGCTATGCGCGCGGCGGGATGGGGGCTGTAACGCAAGCCCTGTCGCGCTCCTTCCAGTCGGTTGGCGGCACGATCCGCACCGATGCGGAGGTGGACAAAATTTTTACGCGCGGCGGACGCACCAGCGGCGTGGTGCTCTCCAACGGTGAAGAGGTGCACGCCAAGCTCGTCGTGTCGAATGCCGACGTAAAACGCACCTTCCTCAAGCTCGTGGACGAAGCAAATCTCCCGGCGGATTTTGTCCACCGCGTCAAGCACTTCAAGATGCGCGGCTCCTCCGGCAAGGTGAACATCGCGCTCGACAGCCTGCCGGAGTTCCCGGCGCTGCCGCACGGATCCTCCTGCATTCGCGGCGACCTGCACTTCACCGATACGATCGAACGGATGGAGCGCGCCTATGACGACTGGAAGGCCGGCCGCTGGTCGGCCGATCCGATGCTCGACACGATGATCCCGACGACGCTCGACCCGACCATGACCTCGCCGGGCAAGCACTTCATGAGTTGCTTCGTGCAATACTGCCCGCCGAAGATCGAGGGCCGTGACTGGACCGACGCCGATCGGGACGCCTTCGCCGAAACCGTCATCAGCCAGATCGCCGACTACTCGCCCGGCTTCCGCGACCGGATCGTCCATATGGAGGTTCGGACGCCGCGCGAACTGGAAAGCGAGGTCGGCCTCACCGAAGGCAACATCTTCCAGGGCGAACTGACCTTCGACCAGTTGCTCTTCAACCGCCCGGTCCCGGGCTACGCGCAATATCGCAGCCCGATCGCCGGTCTCTACATGTGCGGCTCCTCCACCCATCCCGGCGGCGGCGTCATGGGGGCGCCCGGACGCAATGCCGCGATGGAAATCCTTCGCGACCTCAAGCGTAGCCCCGAACAGATGAGCAAGGCCCATGACGTCATTTGATGCGCCCGCCAAGATCACTGCGAACGCCTACGACGCCATTGTCATCGGCGCCGGCCACAACGGCCTCGCCGCCGCAGCCAAGCTCGGCAAGAGCGGCCGGAGGGTCCTTGTCCTCGAGGCCGCGAATGCTCCGGGTGGCGCCGCCCGCGGCCGTGAATTCGCCCCCGGCTTCCGCTCCGCCGGCCTCGCCCACCTCGTCAACCGCCTCGACCCGGAGGTCGCCGGAGACCTTGGCTTGGCGTTGGTGCCTAGATCCGGCCCGGCCATGCCGACCGTCGTACTCGATGGAGCGAATGAGCCCGCAGTTCTGCGCGACGCCTATGGCGAGACGATCGACGGGGTTTCCGCCTCCGAGGCCGAAGCCTTCGGCCGGCTGCGCGAGAAACTCGTCTATCAGGCCGGCATCCTGAAGCGCTTCCTGCGCCGGCCGCCGCCGCAACTCGGCGCGATCGGCATCGGCGACATCTCGACGCTCGCCGCCGCCGGCTTCGGTCTGATCCGCAAGGGCCGCGCCGAGGGGCGTGACTTCCTGCGCATGCTGCTGATGAACGTCGCCGACGTCGCCGACGAGTATCTGGAAGACGACCGCTTGAAGGGGTTGCTCGCTTTCGACGCCACGCTTGGCATCCATCTCGGCCCGCGCTCGCCGACGTCGCTGCTTGGGCTCTACTATCGCCTGACGGGCGAGGTGGACGGCAAGGCCGGCGGCCAGTTCATTCCCGAAGGCGGCATGGCGGCGGTGGCGCCGGCCTTCCTGAAGGCCGCGGAAATCAACGGCGTCACCGTCCGCTGCGGCACCCGCGTCGGCCGCATCCTTGCGGATCGCGGCAAGGCAGGTGGCGTCGTTCTGGGGGATGGCGAGGAGATAGCCGCGCCGGTGATCGTGTCCGCCGTCCACCCGCGAACGACCTTCTTGCATTTGCTCGATCCAGCCGAGAGCGATACCGGCTTCCTTCGCTCCATCAGCCATATCCGCACGGCCGGCAATGTTGCCAAGCTCGACCTGGCACTCGAGCGCATGCCGAACTTCAGCGGCCTCACCGGCCGCGACCACAGCGGCCGCATCGTCATCACCCGTTCGATGGAGCACGTGGAAACGGCCTTCAATCCGGCGAAATACGGCGAGTTCTCCCCCGATCCGGTCATGGAGATCGTCCTGCCGAGCCTGGCCGACCGAACGCTCGCGCCAGACGGCGCCTGTACGCTTTCAGCGCTGATCCAGTATGCGCCCTACAAGCTGAAGATGGGCTGGGCAGCGGGCAAGCCCGCTTTCCTCAGGATCGTTCTCGATATCCTGGAACGCCATGCACCTGGCATCGGCAAGACGATCATTGCAGCGGATCTCAGCACACCTGCCGATATCGAAACGGAATACGACATTCCCGGCGGCCACTGGCACCACGGCGAACTCCAGGCCGACCAACTGCTGATCAACCGGCCGACCCGTGCGGCTTCCGGTTATGCCACCCCGATCGACGGCCTGCATCTTGCGAGCGCCGGAGCGCACCCCGGGGGCGGCATCTCCGGGCTTGCCGGCTGGAACGCCGCACGGCACATCCTGTCGGGAGCCAAGCGATGAACGCCCTAACCCAGCCCCATCACACCGCCGAAGTCCGCCGTGCCGCACGCAATCACATCCTGATGCCGCGCCTCGAAACACCGTTTCACCCTCGCCTCGCAGCCCTCGACGAGGTGAACGACTGGTACAACTGGGCCGGCTACAAGGCGCCGCACTCGCTCTTTGACGAGGAGCTGGAGTACTTCTCCATCCGCTCGACGGCGGCACTTTTCGACATTTCGCCGATGGTGAAATATCGCATCGCCGGCCCGGACGCCGAACGCTACGTCAATCGCCTGACGCTGCGTGACGTGCGCAAGCTCGGCATCAACCGCGTCCACTACACCGCTTGGTGCGACGATCACGGCCACGTGCTGGATGACGGCACGCTGTTCCGGCTCGGCGAGCAGGATTTCCGTCTCTGCTGCCAGGAGCGCCACCTGCCCTGGCTGCTCGACGGCGCCATCGGCTTTGTTGTCGAGATTCGAGAGGAGACCGAGGAGATCGCCGGCGTCGCGCTGCAGGGACCGACGAGCTATGCGGTCCTGAAGGAGGCCGGCTTTGCCGGCGCGGAGCTCCTCAGGCCGTTTGAGATCGGCACGTTCCCGCATGACGCCGGGACGGTCGCCGTCTCACGAACCGGCTTCAGCGGAGATCTCGGCTACGAATTGTTCGTGCCGCGCGTTGCGGCGCTCTCGCTCTGGGATCGGCTCTGGAGCGCCGGCGCCGACCACGGCATCCGCGCGATCGGCTATTCCGCGCTGAACCGCACCCGCATCGAGGCCGGTTTCATCGTCGCCAATGCCGATTTCGTCACCGCTGAAGGCGCCCTTCGCGCGGACCGCGTCCGCCTGCCCGACGAGATCGGCCTCGACTGGCTGGTCGATCCGGACAAACCGCACTTCAACGGCAGAAAGGCGATCCTCGAGGCGCGGCGGAATCAAACTCTCAAGCATGTGCTGGTCGGCCTTGAAATCGAAGGGAATATTCCTGCCGAGCACGCAATCGTCTACCATCGCCGCAAGCACGAAGCCGGTCTTATCACGGCCGCGATCTGGTCGCCGACGGCGAAGCGCAACATCGCCATCGCCAGCCTGGACCGTCCCTACGGCACGAAGTTCGTCAACGATCTTTGGGTGGAAATCTATGCGATGCGGGAGTTGCGCTACCAGAAGATGATGAAGCGTGCGACGATCGTCCCGCGCCCGTTCGTGAAGCTGGCCCGCCGCACCGCCACGCCGCCAGGACTGCGGTGAGGTAAGAAGGACCACCAGGTGAAAGGCAATCACCATGGACAAAGACAGTCGCCACAACTGGACCCTGGTCCGCACCCCGACCGGCATCGATTGGTCGGGCCGTACCCGCTATGCGGCAGCCATGTACTTTTTCCAGAAGGGCGAGATGAGTGCGGAGGTGCTGGAGGTCTACCGCATCTGCTCCCGGCTTGATTCAGAGGATCCGCTTTCGGTGCTAAAGCGTTGGAAAATAGGTGAAGATTGGATCGGCCGGATGGAGGCTGGACCGGACTACAGCATGTCTCGCGAAAATGGGAAGCGGTCTCGGGACAAAGACATGCGAAAGAACAAGGAGCCAAAGCGTGATGAGCGAATCTGAAAGATCGCGACGCGCTTTAGCGGCAGCAACGGCCGTTCCTGCCGCCGTACCTTAGGAAAGGTTCTTTTCCGGCCTGAGGCTCGCGATCATGCGCCGCACTCCCTCTCGCCCTTCCCTGGCGAGATCGAACCGGCGACCATAAAGCAGCCATTCGCTGCAGAGCCCCTTCATCATCCACCGGAGCGCCGACGAGGCAGACTTCGGCGTCCAGCAGGCACCGAGCTGCCCTTTCGCGGCCGCGCGCGTCAGTGCGCTTTCGAGCTTGCACATATGGTCGTCGTCGACATGCTGCTGTTTTTCCAGGACCGGCGCGAACTCGCCGGAATAGTCGCAGCGCAAAAGGATGGTCAGGATGCGCTGGCGCTGCTCGTCGGTGGAGAGCGCGTCGAGCCAACCGGCTGCCGCCCGCTCCACGACGGCGAGCACATCCGCATCCTCGGATTCGAGCTCGCGCGCGACCATGTCTTCCTGCGGCAGCGGCACGGACTTGTAGAGTTCCATGAAGAGAGCGGTCTTGTTGGCGAAGTGCCAGTAGATGGCACCGCGGGTGACGCCGGCAGCCCTCGCCACTTCTTCCATCGTCGCGGTGGACACGCCCTTTTCGAAGAAGACCCGCTCGGCCGCGCATAGGATCTGCTGGCGCGTCGCTTCCGCTTCGGCTTTGGTCCGTCGCAATTGTTCCTCCATCACTGCGGCACGCAGCCGAAGATGCGTGCCCAAGGGAATGCCCGCCTTGCGGCGGGCATTCGTGTCTTACTCGCCTGCAACCGGTGCGGCTTCCGCCACCCGTTTCACCGACTTCGCCTTGCCGCCGAACAGCTTCATGATGAACACGAAGAAGACCGGCACGAAGATGACCGCGAGCACCGTGGCCGAGATCATCCCGCCCATGACCCCGGTGCCGATCGCGTTCTGGCTCGCCGCGCTCGGGCCGGTGGCGATTGCCAGCGGCAGAACGCCGAGCGTGAAGGCCAGCGACGTCATCAGGATCGGGCGGAACCGCAGCCGCGCCGCCTGGATCGCGGCTTCCTTGAGCGACTTGCCCTCGGCCCGCAGGTCCTTGGCGAACTCGATGATGAGGATCGCGTTCTTTGCCGACAGGCCGATGATGGCGATCAGGCCGACCAGGAAGTACACGTCGTTGGACATGCCCCGCAGCATGACGGCGACCACCGAGCCGATGACGCCGAGCGGCACGACGAGCATGACCGACAGCGGGATCGACCAGCTCTCGTACAGCGCTGCCAGGAGCAGGAAGACGAACAGGATCGACAGCGCGATCAGCGCCGGTGCCTGCGAGCCCGACTGGATCTCCTGCAACGACTGCCCGGTCCACTCG
The DNA here is from genome assembly GCF_056394765.1 of Mycoplana sp. 10N416. Lineage (NCBI taxonomy): Bacteria > Pseudomonadati > Pseudomonadota > Alphaproteobacteria > Hyphomicrobiales > Rhizobiaceae > Mycoplana > Mycoplana sp. 10N416. The sequence goes on from NZ_JBFTIM010000006.1 coordinate 367,132, forward strand.
TAGCCGAAGCCGTTCGGCAGGTCCGCTGCCAACCGCTCCATCTCGGCGATGGCGTCACCCGAGGAGTATCCAGGGGCAGCCCCGCCGCTGATGCGGACGGACGGATAGCCGTTGTAGCCGACGATCTGCGCCGGGCCGCGGATCCATTCCACCGAAGCGAAGGACGACAGCGGCACCATGCCACCGCTGGCATTGCGGACGTTGAGCTTCAGCAAGTCCGCCGTCTGCATGCGCTTTTCCGCATCCGCCTGCACCGTCACGCGCTGCATGCGGCCGGCGTTCGGGAAGTCGTTGACGTAGGACGAGCCGAGGTTTGCCGAGATCGTCGAGTTAATGTCCGCGAAGGTGACCCCGAAGGCGTTCGCCTTCTCGCGGTCGATAATCAGGTTGACCTGGGCGGCGTCTGGCATGCCTTCGACGCGCAGGCCGGCCACGATCTTGCTCTGCTGGGCGGCGGCCATCAACTGGTCGCCCGCGGCGGAGAGCGCGGCCTGGCCCATGCCGCCGCGGTCCTGCAGGCGGAAGGTGAAACCGCTCGAGTTGCCGAGGCCCTGGATGGGCGGCGGCGAGAGCGAGAACGCCATCGCGTCCTTGACCGTGCCGAAGATCTGCCCGTTGGCCCGTCCGGCGACCGCGTCCGCCGCGTTTTCCGGTCCGCGTTCGGACCAGTCCTTCAGGCTGACGAAGGCTAGGCCGGCATTCTGGCCCGAACCGGAGAAGCTGAAGCCGGAGACGGCCACGACGCTGTCGACCGCCTCTTCCTTGCCGAAGATCTGCTCGACCTGTTCGATCACCTGCTGGGTGCGGCTGCCGCTTGCCTCGGACGGGGCCTGCATGTCGACGATCAGGAAGCCCTGGTCCTCGTTCGGCAGGAACGACGTCGGCAACTGGATATAGACGTAGCCGAGGCCGACGAGCAGCGCGAGGTAGACGACCATCAGCCGCCCGGAGCGCTTGACGACGCCACCAACCATGTTCGAGTAGCCATTCGTGGTCTTGTCGAAGCTGCGGTTGAACCAGCCGAAGAAACCGCGTTTCTGATGATGCCCGTGGGAGATCGGCTTCAGGAACGTGGCGCAGAGGGCCGGCGTCAGTGAGAGCGCCAGGAGACCCGAGAACAGGATCGATACCACCATCGTCAGACTGAACTGCTGGTAGATGATGCCCACTGCGCCAGGGAAGAAGGCCATGGGAACGAACACGGCCGTCAGCACCAGCGTGATACCGATGATCGCGCCGGTAATCTGGCTCATCGCCTTGCGGGTCGCCTCCTTCGGAGGCAACCCCTCCTCCGCCATGATCCGCTCGACGTTCTCCACCACGACGATGGCGTCATCCACGAGGATGCCGATCGCCAGAACCATGGCGAACATGGTCAGCACGTTGATCGAGAAACCGGAAACAAACATCACCGCACAGGTGCCGAGAAGCGCAACCGGCACGACAAGCGTCGGAATGACCGTATAACGGATGTTCTGCAGGAACAGGAACATCACCAGGAACACGAGGCCGATGGCTTCGATGAGCGTGTGGACCACCTTTTCGATCGACGCCTCGACGAAGGGCGTCGTGTCGTAGGGGATCTCATAGCTGATGCCCGGCGGGAAGAACTGTGCCAGTTCATCCATCTTCGTCCGGATGCCCTCCGCCGTGGACATGGCATTGGCGGTCGGCGACAGTTGGACGCCGATGGCCGCGGTCGGCTTGCCGTTCAGGCGGGCAGAGAAATTGTATGTCTCGCCGCCAATCTCGATCCGTGCGACGTCGCGCAGCCGGACGGAGGAACCATCCGGGTTGGCACGCAGGACGATCGAGCCGAACTGCTCGGGCGTGGCGAGCTGGCCGCGAACGAGGACGGTGGCGGAGATCTGCTGGTTGACGGGGTTCGGCTGCGCGCCGATGCGGCCGGCCGAGACCTGCGCATTCTGCGCGGCGATGGCTCTGGTGACGTCGTCGACGGTCAAACTCAGGCCGACCAACTTGTCCGGATCCACCCAGATGCGCATCGAGCGCTGGGTGGAGAACAACGTCGCACTGCCGACGCCCGGTACGCGCCGGATTTCGCCGATGATGTTGCGGCTCATGTAGTCGCCGAGGCCGATCGCATCGGTATTGCCATCGTCGGACTTCAGCGCGACCACCATCAGGAAGCTGGTTCCGGCCTGCTCGACGCGCATGCCCTGCTGGGTCACCGACCGCGGGAGGCGGGGCTCGACACGTGCAATGCGGTTCTGAACCTCGACCTGCGCCTGGTCGATGTCCGTGCCGGGCGCGAAGGTCACGTTGATGGAAATACGTCCGGAGGATTCCGAGGTCGACTCAAAGTAGATCAGCCCGGGAACGCCGTTCAGCTCTTCCTCGATCGGACGCGTGACGCTGAGATACATGTCCTCGGGCGAGGCGCCCGGATAGCTCGTCCCGATCGAGATCTGCGGAGGGGCCACGTTCGGATACTGCGCGACCGGCAGCATCGGAATCGTGATCAGCCCCGCGATCATGATGAATATGGCAACGACCCAGGCGAAGATCGGCCTGTCGATAAAGAAACGTGGCATTGGTCAGGACCTCAATTCGCTGCGGCGGCCGGCTCGGCCTTCGCGTCGGACGCGGGCGTGGCGTCGGCGGTCTCGCCGGCCTCTGCCGCGACTGCTGGCTTCCATTCCGAGGGCGCGACCACGCTGCCGGGGCGCGCCTTCTGGAAGCCCTCGGCGACGATCTTCTCGCCGGCCTGCAAGCCGCTGGTGACGACCCAGCGCTGCCCGACCACCCGGCCGACGGTGATGCGGCGCACTTCGACTGCGTTTTCCGCATTGAGGACATAGACCTGCGCCTGGCCGGCGGTGTCACGCAGCACCGCCTGCTGCGGCACCAGGATCGCGTTCTTCTCGATGCCCTGCTGGATCTGGACGCGGACGTACATCCCCGGCAGCAGGTCGTTGGTCGGGTTCGGGAACTCGCCGCGCAACGTCACCTGGCCGGTGGTGGTGTCCACCGCCGCCTCCGAGAACAGCAGCTTGCCCTGATGCTCATAGGCGGTGCCATCGTCGAACAGCAGCTTGACGTCGGCCGAGTTTCCATCGGTCATCAGGTCGCCTTCCTCAAGCGCCTTGCGAAGGCGAATGAGGTCGGTCGCCGACTGGGTGAAGTCGGCATAGACCGGATCGAGCTGCTGGATGGTGGCCAGCGCCTCGGTGCCGTTGGAGCTGACAAGCGCGCCCTCGGTGATCAGCGCGCGGCCGATCCGGCCGCTGATCGGCGCGGTCACTTGGGAGTATTGAAGGTTGAGCTTGGCCGTGGCCAGGCCCGCTTCGGCGATCGCGACGTCCGCATCGGCAGCCGCCAGGTTCGCGACGGCATCGTCGAACTGCTGTGCCGAGGCGACGTTCGACTTCTTCAGCTGTTCCTGGCGGTCGGCGGCCTGCTTGGCCTGCAGCTGCACGGCCTTGGCGCGGCGCAGCGTGCCCTCGGCGCTCGCGACCTGGACGCGGAACGGCTCGGGGTCGATGCGATAGAGCACATCGCCTTCCTTCACGATCGAGCCCTGCTGGAATACGCGCTCGACCACGATGCCGGAGACGCGCGGCCGCACCTCGGCCGTCCGCGTGGCGGCGATGCGGCCCGGCAGTTCGTTGGTGATCGGCGCTTCCTCGGTCTTCGTGGTGATGACCGCCACCTGTGCCGGCGGAAAGCCGCCTGCGCCTTGCTGGCCCTCTTCCTTCTGGCATCCCGCCAGCACAAGAAGGCTGCTCATCGTCGCAATCACGAAAGGTCTCGTCAAACGCATGGGTTCTTCCATCAAAAGGGGGTCTCGGCTTCCAAGGCCGTCGAGCATACGGCCGCAGGGCCTTGAAAAGACTCGATGCGGAAAGCCGGTCGCCCTCCGCATCGCAGTTATACAAACAGTCATGTATGTTGGATCTTGGCGAAGCGCAATGGATTACTGCGCCGCACAATACCCCTGATCACGAGATTGTGATGAGGGGCCTCATCGTATCGCCCGGCCCTCAGCATCGAAGCGATGCAGGTGTCCGGCGTCTGGCGTCGCATAGACAACATCGTCGGATGCGTAGTGATGTTCTCCGAAAAGTCGAACCGTCAGCAGTCCGATGCTGTCGCTCTCCAGATAGACGATCGTGTCAGCGCCAAGGTGCTCGACGTGAACGATCCTGCCCATCCAGTCACCTCTTTCTCGCGAAAGTGTGATGTGCTCGGGGCGAATGCCGATCGTTTTAACACCATTCTGGCCGAGTCGTTCCGCATCGATGAAGTTCATCGCCGGCGAACCGATGAAGCCGGCGACGAAGAGGTTGGCGGGCTGGTTGTAGAGCTCCATCGGCGAGCCGACCTGCTGGATGACGCCGGCGTCAAGCACGACGATCTTGTCCGCCAGCGTCATCGCCTCGACCTGGTCGTGGGTGACGTAGATCATCGTCGCCTTCAGCTCACGGTGCAGCCGCGCGATCTCCAGGCGGGTGTTGACGCGCAGCGCCGCATCGAGATTCGACAGCGGCTCGTCGAACAGAAACAGCTTCGGCTCGCGCACGATGGCACGCCCGATCGCCACGCGCTGGCGCTGGCCGCCGGAAAGCTCGGCCGGGCGGCGCTCGAGCAGCTTGTCAAGCGACAGCATGGCCGACGCCTTTTTCGTCCGCTCCTCGACCTGCGCCTTCGGTGCGCCGGCCTGCTTCAGCCCCAACCCCATGTTGTCCTTCACCGTCAGGTGCGGATAGAGCGCGTAGGACTGGAACACCATGGCGATGCCGCGCTTGGCCGGCGGTACGGCACTGACCTCGGCACCGTCGATCAGGATGTTTCCAGAAGTGGAGTCCTCAAGCCCGGCGATGATGCGCAGCAGCGTGGACTTCCCGCAGCCGGACGGCCCGACGAAGATGACGAACTCGCCGTCCTTCACCTCGAGATCGATGCCCTTGAGCACGTCGACCGGGCCGAAGGACTTGCGGACGGATTTCAGTTGCAGAGAGCCCATCGATGCTTCCTTCTTACAGCTTGACCGGCTTGCCGGTGCGCACGCTTTCGTCGGCCGCAAGGCAGATGCGCAGCGACTGCACCGCATCCTCCATGTGCCGCGACAGGTCGATATCCTCGCGGATCGCCTTCAGCACATAGGCCTGTTCGCGATCGCAGAGCTCCTGGTGCCCCGGCTCGCCGGCCATCTTCAGGTCCTCGTCGGCCTTGAGGAACCGGCCATTCGGGCCGGTTTCAGCGTTGTGGACGCGGATCACCGCCGTCTTCGTGTGGGTGTCGATGTCGTCGGACTTGGCGTTCGGGTCCATGACGATCGAAACCGAGCCCTTCGGCGACATCACGTCCTTCACGAAGAAGGCGGTTTCCGAAATCATCGGTCCCCAGCCGGCCTCGTACCAGCCGAGCGAGCCGTCGTCGAACAGCACCTGCAGGTGGCCGTAATTGTACATGTCAGCCGCGATCTCGTCGGAGAGGCGCAGCCCCATGCCGCGCACCTCGACCGGCCTGGCATCGGTGATCTGGCACATGACATCGACATAATGCACGCCGCAATCGACGATCGGCGGCGTCGTCTGCATCAGCTGCTTGTGCGTCGCCCAGGTGGGCCCGCTCGACTGCTGGTTCAGGTTCATGCGGAACACGTAGGGACCGCCGAGCTTGCGGGCCTCGGCGATCAGCCGCATCCACGAGGGATGGTGGCGCAGGATGTAGCCGACCACGAGCTTGCGGCCATTGGCCTTCGCGCAGGCCACCACCCGCTCGGCGTCGGCAACGGTCGTCGCCAGCGGCTTCTCGACGAAGACATGCGCACCCGCCTCCATCGCCGCGATCGCATAGTCGGCATGGCTGTCCGAATAGGTGTTGATCGAGCAGAGTTCCGGCTTCAATTCACGCAGCGCCTCTGGGAAAGACGGGTGGATTTCGTAGCCTTCCAGCCCGGTCGGAACCGCAACCTTCGACCGATTGACGAGGCCGACGATCTCGAAACCGTGGTTTTCGTGATAGGCGAGCGCATGGCTGCGGCCCATATTACCGAGACCGGCGGACAGGACGCGGATCGGGGCGGACGAAGGGGTCATTTCACTGCTCCTGAGGTGATGCCGCGGATGAGCTGCCGCGAGAAGGCGAGATAGAGGACAAGCACCGGCAGGATCGCCAGCGACAGGGCGGCGAGCACGGCGTTCCAGTTGGTGACGAACTGGCCGATGAAGATCTGCGAGCCGAGCGTGACGGTCTTCGTGGCTTCACTCGGCGCGAGGATCAGCGGGAACCACAAGTCGTTCCAGATTGGGATCATCGTGAAGACGGCGACCGTCGCCATGGCCGGTCGCACCAGCGGCAGAACAAGACGGAAGAAGATCGAGTATTCAGAAAGCCCATCGATGCGACCCGCATTCTTCAGGTCGTCGGAGACGGTGCGCATGAACTCGGAGAGAATGAAGACCGCGAGCGGCAGGCCCTGCGCCGTATAGACGAGGATCAGCGCCGTCAGCGTGTTGACGAGCCCGGTCGCCACCATGCCCTGCAGGATCGCCACCGTGCCGAGACGGATCGGAATCATGATGCCGAGCGCAAGATAAAGCCCCATCAGCGTGTTGCCCCGGAAACGGTATTCGGAGAGCGCGAACGCGGACATCGCACCGAAGAGCAGCACCAGGGCGATCGAGACGACGGTGACGATCAGGCTATTCTGGAAGTAGGTGGCAAAGTCCCCCTGCCCGAGCACCGTGGCATAACCGACGAGGTCGAACGTTTCTGGCGTCGGAAGCTGCATCGGGTTGCGAAAGATCGCGTTGCGGTTCTTGAACGAGTTGATGAGCGTCAGGAACACCGGGAACACGGCGACCAGCGTGTAGGCGATCAGCGCGAGGTGGACCAGCGCCATGCGACCGTAGGTCGTGCGTGCCTTGGACATGACCGCCTCCCTTAGAACTGGTAGCGGCGGATGCGCCGCTGGATGACGAAAAGATAGAGCGAGACGCCAGCGAGGATAATCAGGAACATCACCGTCGCAATCGTCGCCCCCATCGAGCGGTCGCCGAGCTGCAGCTGGAAGCCGAAGAAGGTGCGGTAGAGCAGCGTGCCCAGGATGTCGGTTGAGCCGTCCGGCCCGGCGAGCGCACCTTGCACAGTATAGACAAGGTCGAAGGCGTTGAAGTTGCCGACGAAGGTGAGGATCGAGATGATGCCGATCGCCGGCAGCACCAGCGGCAGCTTGATCTTGAAGAACTGCGCCCAGCCGGTGATGCCGTCGCATTCGGCCGCCTCGATCACCTCCTCCGGGATGTTCAGGAGAGCGGCATAGATCAGCATCATCGGGATGCCGACATATTGCCAGACCGAGATCAGCGACACGGCGATCAGCGCCGACCCCGGCTTGCCGAGCCAGGGCGCGAACATCCATTTCAGACCGACGAGGTCCATGAGGTAGGGGGAGACGCCCCAGATCGGCGACAGGATCAGCTTCCAGATGAAGCCGACGATGACGAAGGACAGCAGCGTCGGCAGGAAGATCGCGGTGCGGTAGAAGGCGGTGAAGCGCAGCTTCGGCAGCGACAGCAGGGCAGCCAGCGCGATCCCGATCGGGTTCTGCACCAGCATGTGGATGACGAAGAAGATGAAATTGTTCTTCAGCGCATTCCAGAAGTCGGAAGCCCAGCGTCCATCGCCGAACAGAACGCGGAAGTTGTCGAGCCCCACGAAGGTGTATTGCCCGTCGACCGTATTGTAGAACGACAGCCGCAGCGTCTCAAAGAGCGGCAGGATCATCACGGCCGTATAGACGACCAGTGCCGGCAACAGGAACACGCCGATGTGCCAGCGCCGCGGGCGGCGTACGACTTCCATTTCGTCCCTAGATAATGTGGCGTCCGTCATGGCCCTGCCCGTTCGTTGCGACCGATGGTTCGAGTGTTACCCGGTGACGGACCGGCGTCACACGGCCGGTCCCGCCGCATGATGCCGCGCCGGAAGATCCCGGCAGATGACATTCAGCTTACACGTTTTTTGGCGAATAGCGCGGACCGCGGACCGCAATCAACAGGGCAAGCAATTGCCCCTCATCCGCCTGCCGGCACCTTCTCCCCGCGAGCGGGGAGAAGGACCATGCCGCAACCGCGCACCCGCTGCCCTCGTAGCGCAAGAAGCGCCCAAAAACGCGGGCGACGAGCGCTGCGCCAGTTCCCTCTCCCCGCATGCGAGGAGAGGGCTAGGGTGAGGGGCAAGCCTGCGCCGCCCGACGCTTACTTCGCCGGCTTGTACCAGCTGTCGAGGCCTTCCTGCAGCTTCTTGGCAGCATCTTCCGGCGTCTGGGTGCCGTTGATGACGTTGGCGGACGCCGTCCAGGTCTCGTTTTCGAGGCTCGGCGTGCCGCGCGCCAGGATCTGGTAGGTCGAGCGGATCGTCGGCTTGCACTTCTCGCGCCAGGAGACGAATTCCTGGGCGAGCGGATCGGTCATTTTCACCGCCGTCGAGTTCAGGCTGAAGAAGCCCGGCAGCGAGTTGGCGTACATGTCGGCAAATTCCGGCGAGGCGACAAAGGTCAGGAAGGCCTTCGCCGCGTCCGCATTCGCGCTCTTGGCGTTCAGGCCGATGCCGATGTCGTTGTGGTCGGAGATGTAGCAGGTGTCGCCAGCGTTCTGAACCGGCGGCGGGAATGCGCCCATCTTGAACTGGGCCTGGGTGTTGAACAGGCCGATCTCCCACGAACCAGCCGGATAAATGGCGGCGCGGCCGAGCGTGAAGAGGTTCTGGCTGTCGGGATAGGTCTGGGCCTCGAAGCCGTCGCCGAGATAGTCCTTCCACTTGGCGAGCGTCTTGAAGGGCTCTACCCACTGCGGATCGGTCAGCTTCTGCTCGCCCTTGATCAGCGCCAGGCGGCCTTCCTCGCCCTTCCAGTAGTTCGGGCCAATGTTCTGGTAGCCCATCGTCGCGGCTTCCCAGAGATCCTTCGTGCCCATCGCCATCGGGATGTAGTTGCCATCGGCCTTGATCTTGTCGAGGGCGGCGAAGAATTCAGCCTCGGTGGCCGGAACGGAGATGCCGAGCTGGTCGAAGGCGTCCTTGTTGTAGATGAAGCCGTGGATGACCGAGGCCATCGGCACGCAGAAGGTGGCCTTGCCGTCGTCGGTCGTCCAGGCGGACTTGGCGACGTCAGAGAAGTTCTCCATGCCGGTGAGCCCGGTCAGGTCGGCAAGCTGCCCCTTGTTGAACAGTTCGAGCGAGACGTCGAACGGGCGGCAGGTGATGAGGTCACCCGCGGAGCCGGCATCGAGCTTGGCGTTGAGGGCGGCGTTGTATTCGGTCGGCGCCGTCGGCGAGAACACGACCTTGATGCCCGGGTTCTTTGCCTCGAAGGCCGGGATGATCTTGTCCTTCCAGATCGGCAGGTCGTCGTTGCGCCAGCTTTCGATGGTCAGCGTCACGTCCTGCGCATGCGCGATCCCGGCGGTGCCGAGAATGCTCGTGGCAAGGAGCAAGCCCTTGATTGCGTTACGAGTCATCACATTCTCCCCTTTTGATGCGCACGCTGGCGCAGTTCTGATTTCGTTATTCTAGGCTCTTCAGGGCGCCTCGCAGGTTCTGCCCGGATTTGTCCAGCGCGGCCTTCGCCGCAGCGACGTCCGGCGCACCGGCGGCAATCAGGACGGCAACTTTGACCGATCCTTCGGCTTGCTCCAGCAATTTCTGCGCCTCGTCGGTGCCGACGCCGGCGATCCCGGCAACGATGCGGCCGGCGCGCGCCTTCAATTTGATATTGTCGGCCTTCAGGTTGACCATGTATCCGTCGTGGACGTGGCCGAGCTGAATTCCGACAAGCGTCGACAGCATGTTGAAAGCAATCTTTTGCGCTGTGCCCGCCCCCATCCGTGTGGAGCCGGCAATGACTTCCGGTGGCGTCTGCAGCAAAATGGAAATATCGGCATAGGCAAACAACGGCGCGCCGGGGTTGTTGGCAAGCGCGATCACCTGCGCCTCGCGTTCCCGCGCATAGTCCGCAATCGCGATGGCATAGGGCGTCGAACCGCTTGCGGTGACGCAGATGACGCAATCGCCCTTGCCGATACCGGCCTTTTCGGCGTCCGCAATCGCGAGCGCCTCGTCATCCTCGTATCCGCCGGCAAGATCCTGAAGGCTGGCGGCCCCGCCTGCCAGCAGAATGACGATGCGATCCCGCGGGATCCCATAAGTGCCCGGAATCTCGAGCGCATCCGCCATGGCCATGAGTCCGGAGCTGCCGGCGCCGACATACACCAGGCGCCCGCCGGATCGCAGGGCATTCGCCGCAAGCTTCGCCGCTTCGGCAAGATCCGCAATCGCCGCATCAACGACTGCTGCCGCGGCCTGCTGCGCCACCGACAGGACCGCAAGAACCTCCATGGGACTGCGCGCGTCCAGCCCTTCGGCCTGCTCATGCCTGGCTTCGGTTCTGCCTGCCGTCATTGTCGTTCTCCTCGCGACAAGTTAATGCCAAAAAAATACCAATTGTCTATAGGAAATTAACTTCTGGTGGCAGAAAAATCGATAGCCAGGAAATTACCGTCACAATTCAATGCATTGGATGATTAGCCGGAACAACGCTCGGTTTTCCACTTGGTTAATGGTATTTTTTTGGTATTATCTCTCTCGGAGGTGTTTCATGGCAGACTTTATCATCGGCATCGATGGCGGCGGCACCAGTTGCCGCGCCGCGGTCGCGGATCCGCATGGAACCATCCTCGGCCGGGGAAAGAGTGGTGCTGCGAACATTCTGACCGACCCGAACAACGCCATAAACAGCATCACCGAGGCTGCAGAGGCCGCTTTTCGCGATGCCGGTATCCCGCCCGAAGACGTCGCCAAGGCCTGCGCCTTTCTGGGTCTGGCGGGAACCAATGTCGGTAACCTCACCCAGTATGTGCGCGAGCGGCTGCCCTTCCGCCACACGGATATAGACTCCGATGGCCTGATCGCCCTGCAGGGCGCGATCGGCGACGCGGAGGGCTCCGTCGCAATCCTCGGCACCGGCACCATCTTCATGGCCCGCAGGGCCGGCAACGTCCATTATATCGGCGGTTGGGGCTTCATGATCGGCGATCTCGGCGGCGGCGCCCGCCTTGGCCATGCGCTGCTGCAGGAGGCGCTGCTCGCCCATGACGGCATCCACCCGGCTTCCGCCGTCACCGAGGCGATCCTGACCGAATTCAAGAACGACCCGACCGCGATAGTCGAATTCGCGCGGCTCTCCAAGCCCGGTGACTTTGGCCGCTATGCGCCACTCGTCTTCCAATACGCCGAACAGAACGACCCGGGCGCGCTGGCGCTGGTCGAGGCAGCGGCAAGATCCGTCAACGAGGCACTCGACGCCATTACTGCGATCGGCGGGCATGAGCGGCTGTGCCTGCTCGGCGGCCTGGCGCCGCTCTATCCGGGCTGGCTCGAACCGCGCCACCGCGCAATTCTCGTCGAGCCGCAGGCCGATGCCTTGACGGGCGCCGTAGCACTTGCCGCCAACCGTTTCCGCGCCCGAAACGGCGGAGCGGCCGCATGACCGACCTCCTCGCCTCCATCCTGTCGCCGGAGCGCCTGCAGGCGGGCGGGTCCGGCCCGCTGTACCTGAAGCTGCGCCAGACGCTGGAAGAGGCGATCAATTCCGGCAGGCTCAATCATGGCGATGCGCTGCCGCCGGAGCGCGATCTCGCCGAGTATGCCAACATAAGCCGCGTGACGGTGCGCAAGGCGGTTGACGACCTCGTCAAGGACGGCCTGCTCGTGCGGCGTCACGGGTCGGGCACCTTCGTCATCAAGCCGGTCTCGAAGGTACAGCAGTCGCTGTCGCGGCTCACCTCCTTTACCGAAGACATGGCACGCCGCGGGCTCACCACTCGCGCGCAATGGCTCGATCGCGGCCTGTTTCACCCCTCGCCGGACGAGATGATGATCCTCGGCCTGCCCGCCGATGCGCTCGTGGCAAGGCTCGGGCGCCTGCGGATTGCCGACGACATGCCCCTTGCGATCGAACGGGCCTGCATCTCGTCCGAGTTTCTTCCCGATCCCGCCCAGGTCACGGGCTCGCTCTACGCGGCCCTCGACCAGCAGGGTTGCCGCCCGGTACGTGCCGTTCAGCGCATTTCCGCCTATAATATCAAGGAACCGGATGCCGCGCTGCTCGGCGTTGCCGCCGGTGCGGCCGGGCTTTCGATCGAGCGCGTCTCCTATCTCGCCTCCGGCAAGGTCGTCGAATTCACCCGCTCGCTCTACCGCGGCGACGCCTATGATTTCGTCGCGGAACTGACGCTACCGGACGCTTGAGCCGGCCGGTCCAAAGAAAGGCATGATCATGCAAACCAATATGCGTCGCGAAATCAACGAAATCCCGGAAGCGGCCGCCCGTGTGCTGGAGCAGCAGGAGCACGCAATCGCCAGTGCCGGCAAGGCGCTGAAGGCGGCCGATCCGCGCTTCGTCGTTACCGTCGCGCGCGGCTCCTCCGATCACGCTGCCCTGTTCCTGAAATATGCGATCGAACTGACCGCCGGTCGCCCGGTCGCTTCGCTTGGCCCTTCGCTCGCCTCTATCTACGGTGCGAAGCTGAAGCTCGATGGTGCTGCGGCCATTGCCATATCGCAGTCCGGCAAAAGCCCTGACATCGTCGCCATGGCCAGCGCCGCAACAGATGCCGGCGCCCTCTCGCTGGCGCTGACAAATACGATCCCGTCCCCCCTCTCCGAAGCCTGCAGCCATGCGCTCGACATTTGCGCCGGCCCGGAATTGAGCGTGGCGGCGACCAAATCCTACGTGAACTCGATCGTCACCGGCCTTGCGATCCTCGCCGAATGGACCGGGGACGCGTTGCTCAGCAACGCTGTCCAAGCTCTCCCCGAGCAGTTCGGCAAGGCCGTGGCACTCGACTGGAGCGGTCTGATCGAGGACCTCGCCGACACCCAGTCGCTCTACGTCCTCGGCCGCGGACCGGGCCTTGCGATCGCCAGCGAGGCGGCGCTGAAGTTCAAGGAAACGTCAGGTCTGCACGCGGAAGCCTACTCGTCCGCCGAGGTACTCCACGGTCCCGTCGCCCTCGTTGGCCCGTCCTTCCCCGTTATCGCGCTCGCCGCCCGGGATGCCGCCGAACAATCCGTAACCGGCATGGCCGACGGTCTGGCCGACAAGGGGGCCTATGCCTGCGTCACCTCGGCTGGCGCGAAGTCGGCCGGGAAGCTGCCCTTCATCGCCACCGGTCACCCGATCACCGACGCGCTGACGCTGATTGTCCCCTTCTACGGCTTCGTCGAAGCCTGGTCGCGGGCCCGCGGGCTCGACCCCGACAAGCCGGTCAACCTCAAGAAAGTGACGGAGACAAGATGAGCGCGCAAACCGCTATCACCGCCGCCCGCATCTTCGACGGTGACCTCTGGCATGACAACAAGGCGCTCCTGATCGAGAGCGGCAAGGTGGTCGGCATCGTCGGCGGCGACGAAATTCCGCCGACTGCGGCCCGCAAGCCGATGGACGGCGCCCGCATCGTCCCCGGCTTCGTTGACCTGCAGGTGAATGGCGGCGGCGGCGTCCTCCTGAACGAACAGCCGGATCTCGAAGGCATCCGTACCATCTGTTCCGCCCACGCCCGCTTCGGCACCACCGCCCTGTTGCCGACGTTGATTACCGATACACGCGAAATCACGATCCGGACGATCGCAGCCGGCATCGCCGCGCAGCAGGCAGGCGTAGCGGGCTTCCTCGGCCTGCATCTCGAAGGGCCGCACCTGTCGATCGCCCGCAAGGGCGCCCACGACCCGAAGCTTATTCGTCCGATGGAAGCCGACGACCTTGCCCGCACCGTCGAGGCGCGCGGCAAGCTCGCAGCACTAATGATGACCGTTGCCCCCGAGAGCGTGACGAACGACCAGATCGCCACACTTGCGGAAGCCGGCGTCACCGTCAGCCTCGGCCATTCCGACAGCAGCTACGCCACCGTCAGTGCCGCGGTGTCTGCAGGCGCTCGCATGATGACGCATCTCTTCAACGCCATGAGCGCGCTCGGCCACCGCGAACCCGGCATGGTCGGCGGGGCGCTCGATCTCGGCCATATCAATGCCGGCCTGATCGCCGACGGTTATCATGTCGATCCCGTCTCGATCGGCGTGGCGCTGCGAGCCAAGAAGGGACCAGGGCGCATCTTCCTCGTCACCGATGCCATGTCCCCGATCGGCACGGACATGACAAGTTTCACCCTCAACGGCCGCGAAATCTTCCGCAAGGACGGACGCCTGACGCTGGCCGACGGCACGCTCGCCGGCGCCGACATCGACATGGTCTCCTGCGTGCGCTTCATGCACGAACGCGTCGGCCTGGAGCTCGAGGAAGCACTTCGCATGGCCTCGCTCTATCCGGCGGAAGCGATCGGCATGACCGGCCGCAAGGGCCGGCTGACGCACGGGCATGACGCAGATTTCACAGCACTTGATGATCGACTCCGCGTCCTGGCGACCTACATCGGAGGCAAGCCCGTATTCGTTGCCAGTTCGGAATCAACTTCGTAGATATCCGCTTTAAGCCCTTGCAGGGCGCCGCTTTTCAGTTCTAGGATCATTTTCTCATACATCCAGACAGGGACTTCCCGGATCGCGTCGCAGGAGCTTTGACGAAGTTGGCCTCCCCCTTCGTGATCCGTCATGGAAATCCCAGTCACCCTAATGACAGGTAACCGCATGCAACTGATCTTCGACGGGCACAATGACGTGCTGCTCCGGCTGCTCAACAACATGCAGGGCGGGAGCGATCCCGTCGCAGAGTTCAGGGACGGCACCGACCATGGCCACATCGACGGCCCGCGCGCCCGCGCCGGTGGGCTAGCCGGCGGCCTCTGCGCCATCTACATCTCCTCGGGCCATTTCGAACTCCGCCAACCCGGAGAGAACGGCCACTACGCGACGCCGCTCGAAGCGCCGTTGGAACGGCAGCCTTCGCTCGACATCGCGCTCGCCATGGCCGCGATCGCCTACCGGCTCGACCGCGCCGGCGCATGGACACTTTGCCGGACGACGGCGGATATTCGCGCCGCCATCGAGAAAGGCAAATTTGCCGCCGTTCTGCACATGGAAGGCTGCGAGGCGATCGACAAGGACCTGGTTGCGCTCGAGACCTTCTATGCCGCCGGCCTGCGTTCGCTCGGCCCCGTCTGGAGTCGAAACAACATTTTTGGCCACGGCGTCCCCTTCGCCTATCCGATGGGACCCGATACCGGCCCCGGTCTCACCGAAGCGGGCTTCGATCTCGTCCGGGCCTGCAATCGCCTCGGCATCCTGATCGATCTTTCCCACATCACCGAAAAGGGTTTCTGGGATGTGGCGAAGACCTCGGACCAGCCGCTGATCGCCAGCCACTCGAATGCCCATGCGCTGACGCCGGTCGCCCGCAACCTCACGGACAAGCAGATGGACGCAATCCGCGAGAGCCGCGGCCTCGTCGGCCTCAACTACGCCACCACCATGTTGCGTCCCGATGGTCAGGACAGCGCGGACACGCCGCTTTCCGACATGGTTCGCCATGTCGACCATATGGTCGAGCGCATGGGGATCGACTGCGTGGCACTGGGCTCGGACTTCGACGGCGCAACGATTCCCGCCGAGATCCGTGACGCCGCCGGAAACCAGAAGCTCGTTGCCGCCCTGGCCGCTGCCGGATACGGCGCCGACGAACTTGCAAAGATATGCCGGGAAAACTGGCTGAGAGTGCTTGGGCAGGCATGGCACGAAGCCTGATGCCCCGGTATTGAAACTAAAGGAAAACAAGGGAACGGATCATGACGATGAAAATGTTGAATGGCCGCGCAAGGTTGCTCGCAACGAGCGCCGCACTCTCGCTTCTGATGATGACTGCGCCGGCCGCATTTGCGGAAACGCCCAAGGACACGCTCGTCGAGGCGATGGCCTTCGACGACATCATCACCCTGGATCCGGGCGAGGCCTTCGAATTTTCTGCCGCCGAGATGACCGGCAACACCTACGACTTCCTGATCCGCCTCGATCCGGCCGACACCTCGAAGGTGAAGGGCGATCTCGCCGAAAGCTGGACGGTCTCGGATGACAGCCTGACCTACACCTTCAAGCTCAAGCCCGGCCTGAAATTCGCCTCCGGCAACCCGATCACCGCCGAGGACGTCGCCTTCTCGTTCGAGCGCGCCGTCAAGCTCGACAAGAGCCCCGCCTTCATCCTCACCCAGTTCGGTCTCAACGGCGACAATGTCACCGAAAAAGCCAAGGCCGCCGACGAACTGACCTTCGTCTTCACAGTCGACCAGCCCTATGCACCGAGCTTCGTGCTGAACTGCCTGACGGCAACCGTCGCCGCCGTTCTCGACAAGCAGCTCGTGACGGAGCACGCCAAGTCGGTTACGCCGACGGATGAGTACAAGTACGACACGGATTTCGGCAACGAATGGCTGAAGACCAACTTTGCTGGCTCGGGCCCCTTCAAGCTGCGCGAATGGCGCGCCAACGAGCTCGTCGTGCTCGAGCGCAACGACAACTACAACGGCGAGAAAGCAAAGCTTGCCCGCGTCATCTACCGTCACATGAAGGAAAGCTCCGGCCAGCGGCTTGCGCTCGAAGCCGGTGACGTCGACGTTGCCCGCAACCTCGATCCCGGCGATCTCGACGCGATCGCCAAGAACGCCGATCTCGCCGCCACCAGCGCGCCGAAGACGACCCTCTACTACATCAGCCTCAACCAGAAGAACGAGACGCTCGCCAAGCCGGAAGTGCGCGAAGCCTTCAAGTATCTGGTCGACTACGATGCGATCGGCTCGACGCTGATCAAGGGCATCGGCGAGGTTCACCAGACCTTCCTGCCGAAGGGCGTTCTCGGCGCACTCGACGAAAACCCCTTCGAGAAGAACGTTGCCAAGGCGAAGGAACTGCTTGCCAAGGCCGGCGTTCCGGACGGCTTCACCGTCACCATGGACGTGCGCAACACCCAGCCGGTGTCCGGCATTGCTGAATCCTTCCAGCAGACGCTCGGCGAAGCCGGCGTGAAGCTCGAAATCATCCCGGGCGACGGCAAGCAGACGCTGACGAAATACCGCGCCCGCAACCACGACATGTATATCGGCCAGTGGGGCATGGACTACTTCGATCCGAACTCCAACGCCGAGACCTTCACGTCCAACACCGACAACTCGGATGAAGGAAAGAACAAGACGCTCGCCTGGCGCAACGCCTGGGACGTTCCGGATCTGACGGAGAAGACGAAGGCCGCCCTTCTTGAGAAGGACAGCGCCAAGCGTGCCCAGATGTACGAGGAACTGCAGAAGGCCGTGCTCGAGACCAGTCCCTTCGTCGTCATCTTCCAGCAGACCGAAGTGGCCGGGTACCGTGCCAACCTGAAGGAATTCAAGCTGGGGCCGACCTTCGACACGAACTTCGTCTGGTCCGTCTCCAAGGACTGATCGGAAAGAGAAACCTTGTCTTCTATTCCAACACAAGCAGGGGCCGGGCGCACAAGCGCCCGCGCCCGTTCGCTGTTCCTCGCCACGGTGCGTTTTCTCGTCATCGTGGTGACCACCTATCTTGGCCTGCTCGCCGTCACCTTCTTCATCGGCCGGGTCATCCCGATCGATCCGGTTCTCGCCGTCCTGGGCGACCGCGCGCCGCAGCGGGTGGTCGACCGCGTGCGCGAGGAGATGGGCCTCAACCTGCCGATTTACCAACAGTTCTTCATCTACGTGAAGGGCGCGCTGCAGGGCAATTTCGGCACGTCGGTTCTCACCACCAACCAGGTGATGGACGATATCCGCCGCGTCTTTCCGGCGACGATCGAGCTCGCGACGCTCGGCACGATCATCGGTGCGCTGTTCGGCATCCCGCTCGGCGTGCTTGCCGCCGTCAAGCGCGGCAGCCTCGCCGACCAAATCGTCCGCGTCATCGGCCTGATCGGCTATTCGGTGCCGATTTTCTGGCTGGCCTTGCTTTCGCTCGTGCTCTTCTACGCCAAGCTCCAATGGGCCGCATTCCCCGGGCGCGTGGACGTCATCTACGAATATTCCTTCACACCCGTCACCGGTTTCTACCTGATCGATGCGACCATGCAGGGTGCCTGGGACGTGCTGTGGGACCTGATCCGACACATCGCCCTGCCCGCCGGCCTGCTCGGCTATTTTTCGCTGGCCTATATCAGCCGCATGACGCGCAGCTTCATGCTCAACGAACTGAGCCAGGAATACATCGTCGCCGCCCGCGCCAAGGGGCTTTCGGAGACCCGCATCATCTGGGGGCACGCGCTGCGCAACGCCGCCGTCCCGCTCGTCACCGTGATCGCGCTCTCCTATGCCGGCCTTCTCGAAGGCTCGGTGCTGACGGAGACGGTCTTCGCCTGGCCGGGCCTCGGCCTCTACATCACCAATTCGCTCCAGAACGCCGACATGAACGCGGTGCTGGGCGGGACGATCATCATCGGCTCCGTCTTCATCGCCATCAATCTGCTGTCGGATCTGCTGTATCGGACCCTTGACCCGAGGACGCGCACGCGATGAGCGACATGACTTCCCAAGCTCCGCTCTCCTGGCGGGAATGGCTGATGACCGAGCGACCCGGCTCGCGCACGCAGGCCCGTCTCGGCCGCACCTACACGACCTGGCTGCGCTTCTGCGAAAACAAGCTGGCGCTCCTGGGCCTTCTCATCCTGCTGCTGCTGCTGCTGACGGCGGCGTTTGCCGATCTGCTCGCCCCCTATTCGCCCTACATCGGCAACCTGAAGGACGAGCGCCTGCTGGCGCCGAGCGCGCTGCACTGGTTCGGTACGGATGATCAGGGCCGCGACATTCTTTCGCGCGTCATTTACGGCTCGCGGCTGACCCTGTTCGTGGTCTTCCTGGTGGCGATCATCGCCGCTCCGGTCGGGCTTCTGATCGGCACGGTTTCCGGCTACGCCGGCGGCTGGATCGACGCGGTGCTGATGCGCATCACCGACATCTTCCTCGCCTTCCCGAAGCTCGTGCTGGCGCTCGCCTTCGTCGCCGCCCTCGGACCGGGCATCGAGAATGCGGTGCTCGCGATCGCCATCACCTCCTGGCCGCCCTACGCCCGTATTGCGCGGGCAGAGACGATGACTTTCCGCAATGCCGACTACATCTCGGCGGTGAAGCTGATGGGCGCATCGCCGATGCGGATCGTGCTGCGCCATATCATGCCGCTCTGCATGCCCTCGCTGATCGTCCGCGTCACGCTCGACATGGCCGGCATCATCCTGACGGCCGCCGGCCTCGGCTTCCTCGGCCTCGGCGCCCAGCCGCCGCTGCCCGAATGGGGTGCGATGATCGCCTCCGGCCGCCGCTTCATCCTTGACCAGTGGTGGGTTGCCGCCGCCCCGGGTGCGGCGATCCTGATCGTCAGCCTCGGCTTCAACCTGCTCGGCGATGGCTTGCGCGACGCGCTCGATCCGAAGGAGGAAGGCCGGTGAAGCCCCTCCTCGACATCGAAGACCTGCGCGTCACCTTCCCGGGCCGCTCCGGCCCGATCCAGGCCGTGCGGGGCGTCTCGCTCAAGCTCGGCCGCGAACGGCTCGGCATCGTCGGCGAATCCGGCTCCGGCAAGTCGCAGACCGGCCGCGCCATCATGGGCCTGACGCCGCCACAGGCAACGGTCACGGCGAAGAAGATGATGTTCAACGACGTCGACCTTCTCACAGCCAGCCCGAAGCAGCGCAGCTCGCTGCGCGGCAAGCAGATGGCGATGATCCTGCAGGATCCGAAATACTCGCTGAACCCGGTGATGACCATCGGCCGCCAGATCATCGAGACGCTGAAGACGCATGAAAACGTCTCCCGCGCCGAGGCCCGCGACCGGGCGCTCGCCATGCTTGAGGCGGTACAGATCCGCGAGCCGAAGCGCGTGTTCGACCTGCATCCGCATGAGGTCTCCGGCGGCATGGGCCAGCGCGCCATGATCGCAATGATGCTGGTCGCCGGCCCCGAGCTTTTGATCGCCGACGAGCCGACCTCAGCACTCGACGTCACGGTGCAGCTTGAAGTGCTTGCCATTCTCGACCGGCTTGTCGCCGACCGCGGCATGGGCCTGCTCTTCATCTCGCACGACCTGCGGCTGGTCTCGACCTTCTGCGACCGGGTGATCGTCATGTATGCCGGCAAGATCGTCGAAGAACTCGCCAGTGCCGACCTTGCGAACGCGCAGCATCCCTATACACGCGGGCTCTTGAACTCGTTGCCGCGCATCGGCCAGGATCGCCATCCGCTTCCCGTTCTCGACCGCAAACCGGAGTGGGCCCTATGACCGCGGCGCTCGAAGTCAAGGCGCTCGGCGTCGAATACCATGGGCACAAGGCGCTCGATAACGTCAGCGTCTCGGTGGCGCGCGGCGAGTCCTTCGGCCTCGTCGGCGAGTCGGGCTCCGGCAAATCGACGTTGCTGCGTGCCGTCGCCGGGCTGGCGCCGGTCAGCGCCGGCTCGATCGCGATCGATGGCAAGGCGTTGCGGCAGGGCAAGCGCGACCGCGCCTTCTATCGCGAAGTGCAGATGGTCTTCCAGGACCCCTACGGCTCGCTGCACCCGCGCCAGACCATCGACCGCGCGCTCCTGGAGCCGCTCGCAATCCACGGCTTCGACAACACCGAGAACCGCATCGTCCGCGCGCTGGAAGAGGTCGGGCTCGGCAAGGGCTTCCGTTTCCGCTATCCGCATCAGCTCTCCGGCGGTCAGCGCCAGCGCGTCGCCATCGCCCGCGCGCTGATCGTCGAGCCGTCGATCGTGCTGCTCGATGAGCCGACATCCGCACTCGACGCCTCGGTGCAGGCGGAAATCCTGAATCTGCTGGAGCAGACCCGCAAGGCTCGCAAGCTGACCTTCGTCATGGTCAGTCACGACCTCGCGGTCGTCAACCACATGTGCGAGCGCCTGGCGATCATGCAGGGCGGCCACGTGGTCGAGACCCTGCCGGCCACAGCACTGGCCGACCACGCCTTCAAGGCCGACTATACCAAAAAGCTCTTCGAGGCGAGCGAGGGTTTCACCCGCAGGGAGCAGGTCTGATCCCCTTCCCCGGCACGCGCCCTGCCCGGGAGGATTTTGGCATCATCATGCTGCAAGTGCACCCTACGAGGGTGGTCAACGCGGCAAGGGCTTGACGCTGTACGCAGCGCCAAGCGCTGCGCGTATTGCAGAACGGCAACGATTGATATGCTTCGATCAGTCGGGCGGCATCGGTGCGAATGTCGATAGCGCCGCCTGGATGTCGCAGGGGAGCGACGCTGATGAAACGCCAGTTTTTGCTCTGCGCCCTCTCATTATGCCTGGCAGGCTGCTCACCGACAGCGAGCAGCGGAAACTATCCCGAGCCGATTCCGGGGAGCATCACCTATGGCGGACAGCCTCGCACGAAGCTCACCAAATCCCCCGTCGGCAGTTGGTTCCACCATCGCTTCACGGATCAATTTGGCAATCTGGTTCAGGAGACCTACGTCGTCCAACCCGACCGGTCGCTGCTTCTGGTGAACCGCCTCGTCATTGTTGAAGACGCACTGAGCGACTGACGGCAGGATCAGGAATGCCTGCGAGCCGCGAGGATAGTGGGATCCCTGTTTCTGTAATCTAGGGCTGCTGTCAGCGACGGTGATTGCGTAGCGCCCCCGGACGGGTGGCGCCACGTCGATGCATCCTGCAACCATTAGACGGCCTATTCCGCCAGACGTGCATCACCCAGATCGACACCGAGATAGCGCGCCGCGCCGTCAACGACGATCGCATGGTCGATGCGTTGTGGCACGCCCGAAACGGTGATGGCCCCGACACAACCGAGCCCGTCGACGAGGATGGGAAATCCGCCGCCGTGGGTGGCAAAATCGGATAGCGGCAGGTTGTGTGCCTCTTCCTGGACGCGGTGCGAATACGCCAGTCGCCGCCCGACGAGATAGGAGGAATGCCAGAGCCGCAGCACGGTGTTGCGTTTACGGCGGATCCATTCCGCGTTGTCGGTCGTCGTGCCGTCAAGGACGCAGTGGAAGAGGATGCGATCGCGCAGCGAGATATCGATGGCAATCGCCGCGCCGCGCTCGACGGCGACCTCGCGCAATATGCCGCCGAGCGTCCATGCGGTATCCGCGTCGAAGCGATTGAACCGCAGCAGTTCCTCCTGCCGCTCCAATCGCGCGATATCGCCCTTGAGATCTTCCGTCATCATCGCCTCCCCTCAGCTGCACCTGTGCTATCTGGGTAGCCCGCCATGAGCCTTCCTACAAGGGCCGGGCGCATCACCACACTCACGGCCGCCTGATGCAGCGAAAGCCGATATGGGTCGTGGCGGCATTTTCCTCGTGCGCATGCCGCGCTGCCGGCCTGTACCGCCGGCAGTAATTCGGCGCGCAGAGATGGGAGCCGCCCTTGACCACCCGGCGGGCGATCAGGACATCCGGCATGCGCGGATCGCGGCTGCCTTCGATACCGCCGCCATGAGGGTTGACCGGGACGCAACAGCTTTTCTGCGCCGGCTCCGGATGGCGGGACGACCAGTAATCGCTGGTCCATTCCCAGACGTTGCCGATCATGTCGTTGAGGCCGTAGCCGTTCGGTGGAAAGCTGCCGACCGGCGAGGTGCGCTCGAAGCCGTCCGGCTTCAGGTTTTCGGTCGGAAACATCCCATGCCAGGTGTTCGCCATGAAGCGGCCGTCTGGAACCAATTCGTCACCCCAGGCGAACTCCGTTCCCTCGCGCCCGCCTTTGGCGGCAAACTCCCATTCGGCTTCGGTCGGCAGATCCTTGCCCGCCCAGTCGGCATAGGCCTTGGCATCCGCATAGCAAACTTGCACCACCGGATGGTCGTACTTGCCGCGGATATTGCTCTGCCGGCCATAGGGTCGGCGCCAGTCGGCGCCGAACCTGAAGTTCCACCATTGGGACGGATCGGTTCCGGAAATTCGCTTTGGCGGCTCGAAGACGACCGAGCCAGCCCGCAGCATGTGTGGCTGAGCGCCGGGATAGTCCTCGGGATTAGACCTCCGCTCCGCCACCGTGACGTATCCGGTCGCCTCGACGAAAGCCATGAACTGGCGGTTCGTGACGGGCGTCACGTCGATCCAGAAGCCATCGACCCGAACGGGGTGCGAGGGCGCTTCTTCCGGATAATGGTGATCGGAGCCCATCGTGAAGGTTCCGCCCTCGATCCAGACTTCGGCGGACGCCACCTTTGGACCGGCTTGCACTCGATCGTTCATCGGCCAACCTTCCACGCCCCAACACCATGCCGCGATAGCCACGAGGTTCGCCCAGTCCGGCCGGCAGATCAAGTGGCTTGCGGAATCATGAAGCTCGCAGACTGGCGGGCAAGGCGTCACCAGCCCGGCGGCGCGGCATGCCGCATCCGAGGGAACAGGTCGGTCAGGCGAATGCGCTGGTGATGGCGGCGAGGGAAAAGCCGCCAAGGATGAAGGCCGCCCCCTTGTAGGAATGCCGCTTGATGCTGCCTGGAAGCGACGAACCAAGCGCGACCCATCCGATCCCGGCCAAGGTCGACAGCAGCACGAAGGACGCGATCCTCAACGTCACCTCATCACCCGTCGTCTGCGGAATCATCATCGTGCCGACAATCATGGCCTTGGGGTTCAGTATTGTCGTGAAGAACACGCGCGCGTAAGCGCCACTTTCGCTCTGCACCGTATCAGGCGATGCCGACCAGAGCCTCACGGCCGACAGCGCCAGCCACGCGGAAGCCGCGATCTTCATGGCGGGCAATGCCCAGGACAGACCACTCACCATCGCCGCAACGAAGACAAAGAACGAAATCGCCAAGGCATAGCCCGCCGCTTCCGCTAGCGGCAACAGCCGGGCCTCTCGCAGCCCTCGGGCGGCACCGGAAGCGGCCAGGACCGTGTTGGTCGGGCCGGGCGTCATGAGGATGACCGCGGAGGTCAATAGAAACGTCGTCATCATGCGGTTTGCGAAGCCGTTGTGCGAGCGGGCTGGATGCCCATCGACCAGATGCGATCGTATTAGCGCAAGCTCACCATCCTCACAATGTGCGCTTCGGCCGCATGGCGCGGCAGTCGCAGAATGCAAAAAGGGCGCTCGACCCTTTCGGGGAGCGCCCTTATCCTGTCGAACGCCGGCGGCTCGGCGATCGCCGATACCACACGTGTCCGTTTTCCAGGCATGGCCGGGATATGTGGCGCCTCGCGGTCAATTTCAAGGGGTAGAGAATGGATGACAGGTTTCTGCTGGATGGCCCAAAGGACGCCGGGATCACGATCCTGCTGGCGCATGGCGCCGGCGCTCCGATGGACTCCGCATCCATGGCAGCGGCCGCCGGCGCGCTTGCCGACGCGGGCTTTCGTATCGCGCGCTTCGAATTCGCCTACATGGCGGCCCGGCGGACGTCGGGCAACCGAAAGCCGCCGCCGCGCGCCGAAACGCTGAAGCCGGAATACCTCGAGGCCATCGGGCAGCTCAATGCAACCGGTCCGCTGATTATCGGCGGCAAATCGATGGGTGGGCGCGTGGCGAGCATGGTGGCGGACGACCTTCATTCGACCGGAAAGATCGCGGGCTTGCTGTGCCTCGGTTACCCGTTCCACCCGCCGGCAAAGCCGGAGGCGCTTCGTACGCGTCACCTCGCCAATCTTGCGACACCGACACTCATCTGCCAGGGAACCCGCGACGAGTTCGGGACCAAGGATGAAGTCGACGGCTACGATCTCTCCGAGAGCATCCGGTTCCTCTGGCTGGAGGACGGTGATCACGACCTGAAACCACGCAAGAAGATCTCCGGATTTTCGACAGCCGACCATCTGCGCACCATGGCTCAGACCGTGCAGAACTGGGCGAATAGTCTCGGCATGTGACCGTCCGTGCCAGCGATCAACCGTCGACAGAAGGATGCAGGACCGGCCTGTAACCGGCCACAAGCGTCGCCAACGTCGACGGCGGCGTCAGAACACCGTCAATAGGGCCAGCCGCAGCCACGCGTCGGTAGCCGGACGGCGCCCACAGATAAGGTAGGCCATTCACAAGGAGATAGGCAGACGCCCCCGATGCGACGAAGGCGCCATCGGGCAACTCCTCCAACGGCACCGCAAGCGCATGCAGCCGCTTGCGACCGTGATCCAGCCGCTCGGCATGCAGGGTCGCGTCAATCTTTGCCGCCGGCGGAGGCGCAACACCGTTGCCGATACTCCAGAAGCGGCGAAACGCGTCCGCAGCAGCCCGACGACACAGGAAACAGGGCCGGTGTCCGGCCGCAAGTGCCGTCGCCTCGTCGAGGAAGAACAGCTCCGTCCAGCTTCGCTGCGCCATCACCACGCGCCGGATTCCCCTGTAGTCACATGTGCAGGTGATCCACGCCTTGGACGTCCATCGCCGCGCCGAGAGAGTGCGGGTGGCCGGGTCATGAATGATGCCGCGATTGCCGATGAACATGCCGCGCGCATCAACCGAAACGATTTCGCCAAACGGAGTGACACGGTTCTGCAACGGCAAGTCGTTTTCCTCAGGGTTCTACGAAGCGTGGTCGAATTCAGATACGCATCTGCAGGCCGAAAATGCGCGCATCGACAGCAGCGACGCCGAATGTTACGATCATAGCGTGCCGTGTGGCGACAATTTATTCGCTGCCGCAGCAACAGTTATTCGAACGACCATGCCACGCTTTGTGCAGATTCGCGGGATTATGCGCAAGCATAGCCGACAGTCGTCGCAAGACTGAAAAACCAGAGATTGCAGTCTAGATGCAAGTGTTGTCAGTCAGCTGAAGCGCGCGTACCCGGCTTTGGATCACGCGTGTGTTCCAGGGCCAGGGAGGCTCTTCGGCATGGTGACGCGGCGCCATCGTGGATCGACTACCGGTGCGGGCGCTACCCGCCGCAGAAATGCGCCTCGCCCACACGGCATTTCCAAACTCACTTTCCAGACACCGATTGAAATGCCGGGACCGCATGAGAGCGCACCGACCTCCGGAAACCAACCTGCCCCTCCCCTCCATAGGCCGTTCAAACGCTGCTTCGGCAATACGCCTGAAGCAGAACTGCCCGGTGCCTCCCTCCTCTGCGAACTCGGCGCTGCGTTTCGCTTCAACGTCACCGATACCGAGGCCGAAACCGAGATTCCCGTCGGATACACCTACCTTTGCCAGTTCATCTTTCACGACCTGACGTCGATGGTCGCAGACGCAGGCCGAGAACCGTTCAACCTGCGTTCCGGCCGGCTGGACCTGGACAGCGTGTTCGGGACCGGCACCACGGACCCGAGAAAGCCTGCGTCGCCGATGGCCCTCGGCCGGACCGCACCTGGTGCCCGACCCTGCGACCTGCCGCGGGATGCGCTTGGCCAGGCCACGATCGCTGACGCACGGAACGACGACAATCTGGCGCTGGCGCAAACGCACATGGCCGTAATCCGCTTCTACAATGCGATTGTCGCGCGATACCCGGGCATTTCCGAGCGCCAGGCGCGAGCACTCGCGGTCACGCACGTTCAATCAATCGTCCTGCATGACCTCCTGCCACGCCTGATCGATCCTGTCGTCTATGCCGACGTCATGCAAAACGGGCGCTCGGTCATCCATGTCGATCCGCAGGTCACCGAATTTTTAGTCCCACTCGAATTCGCTGCCGCCTCCGCCCGTTTCGGCCATTCAATGATCCGGACGGTCTACCAGCATTGGAATGCCGCAAACCCCGGCGCCATGCTCTACGGCTTCTGGAAAAACACCTACAACAGCAGCGATCCGCCTCTGGACGGCACGCTTGACGAGCCGCGGATACACCTGTCCGACCGATGGATCGCCGAGTGGGAGCGGTTGCTGTCGCCGTGGCCGTCACCATCCGGCCAGCCCGCCCTGCTCGCCTCCCGGATCGACACGGTGTTTGCCTATCCGCTGGCGCAGATACCGCAAATCGCCCTGCCGGCGCTCGCTGCCAGCAGCCTGCTGCCATCCACCAACATTGCCACGCTGTCGCTGCTGCGCGGTCTGTCGCTGCGATTGAGCAGCGGCCAGGCCGTCGCGCGGCAGGTCTTGGCCGCTGTCATGGATCGCGGCGGACCGACCTTCCCCGTCCTCACGCCCGACCAGATCGTGCAGGACGAACCGGAAGCCGTGCGAACCTTGCTTAGCGAGGCGCGGGGCGGCGCCAGAACGCTCGCCGAAAGCACGCCGCTGCTGCTCTACACACTGAAGGAAGCCGCGGTCTTAAACAACGGAAAGCGGCTGGGACCGATGGGAAGCCGCATCGTCATGGAAACCGTGCATGCGGCAATCGAGGCCGCGCAGCCCTCGATTCTCGGACCCCGCTGGAAGCCCGATCCAAGCCTGCGGCCCACCGCCAACGACCGCTACACGTTTTCAGATCTGATCTCCTTCGCAGGCCTCTCAAACCAGTGACATGCCCAACAAAGGAAAGGACCAGGCAATGTCAACGTTCAAGGTATACCAAGGAAACGATGAAGTCGCAGGATCAATCATTGCGGCGACCGAATTCAATGGACTGTATACGCCCACAATAGATCCGACGAAGCTTTTCGAGGAGTGGATCAAGAAACTCATCAATATGGGAGGTGGCGTTCGCGTCACATATGGCGACAACGACTGGGCCGTCTCTTTTCAGAGCAACAAGTTCATCGCAACAGACGCGGCCGGAACCCAGTATGATCTCAAGCTGAAGGGAGATGACGACAACAAGAATACAAAGAAGGTCATGATGATCAAACCCGGACAAAAGCCGGAACTGAACGATCAGTATCTTGCCAACATCGTCGCGAACATCAAGGCGGCGAGCCAACCGCAAGCAATGGCCTACCTTCTCGGAACGATCCTCTTGAGGCGCTGCCGCTGATCGCGGCCGCCGATAGCTGCGGTTTAAATGGCCATCGGCACATCGTTCAGCTCCGCATAGGCTGGTGGCGTTCGGCACCAGCCTAGCTGTTTTGGCACATCGAACAGCCGCCCCGCAGCGAACCGGGCATGCGGCGGCCGCAGGCCCGGTACGATAACCCGCGCAACCGGCACGCCGACGCGGACACGGGTCAGGTCGACAATGAGCAGGCGCAGGCCGCGGTCGTGACAGAGCGCCACGCAGGCATCGAGCGAAGGAGAGATTGCCGCATTACCCTGTCCCTCACGCTGCACTGACGGCAACAGGTGCGGCATCGAATGAAAGCTGACCGAATTCAGCCAGAACTGGAACGGATCGCCGGGCTCGGTCGGTATCGCCTTGCGCATCTCCAGCGACAGAAAGCTCTGCATCATTTCCGTCAACGCCGACGTCGCCGCGCGCTCGGGATCGAAATGCGCGCTCGCACCGATCGCAACACTGCCGCCGCCTCGCTCGGCCGAGATCGCCGCACGCACGGGAATGCCGAAGTCGGACGTCAGGTCGAGAAGGTGGCAGTCGCGGCCCTTATCGGCGAGCCATTCGAGGATCTCCCTCGCCGAGTCGGCTTCGGCGGGATCGGCGGCTGGGCGCGTGTGCTTGCCATACCACCACAGCGCGGCCGCGTCGCGTTCCACAAGCTCCAGAAATCCAGCAATTATGGCCTCGTCAAGCGTCGCGCCGGCAGCGCAGCCGTTGCTGTCGGCCACGGCGAAGGCGCCTGCCTCGCCCGTCTCGGTATATCCGAGATAGGTTTGGGCAGCGGTGACGAGCTTCGGCGCGCCGTCATTTAGATCGACCGCCTCGACCCAATCGACGATTTCCTCTTCATCGAAGCGCTCCGGCAGCCAGTCGTATTCACCGTGCCTGGCGTTCCATTCCGGCCGCTTTTCGTATTGAGCGTCGCTCGCAAGCAGCAACGAAACGGGGTGGACGGCGCGCTCCTTCACCATACCATAGGACGCGCTATGAAATGCCTCGTCTCCCCAGCGGCAGGACGACACGAGTTCCGCCGCCTCGCCCAGGCAGCTAGCCTGCGCCTGTTCGGCCGTCAGGCCCCGGCCCGAGGCGATCCGTCCTCTTTCGGGTGTGGCCGCGGCCGGAATTTCGAGCGGATTATCAGAGGCGCGTGGCAGCGCCACGTTCAAGGCCACCGGGAAATCCGCAGGGCTGACCAGGACCGGGTCGAATGCGGTTGCGATGAAGTCGCGCGCAGAACCGTGCATCGGATCGCCTCCGCCAGCCAACCGTCCAGACCAGCGAGGCCGGATCAGGACGGCATCGTAGCCGGATTCACGGCACCACAACAGCGCGCAATTTCAGGTCGCCTCAATCGCCATAGATGTCGAAAGAAAAATACTTCGCCGTGATTTCGTTGTACTTGCCGTTTGCGCGGATCCCCTTGATCGCCGCATTGAGGGTCTGCCGCAGCGCGGCGTCGTCCTTGCGCAACCCCAGTCCGGCACCCAGCCCAAGGATCTCCGGATCGTCCGGAACGTCGCCCTTGAACTCGCAGCAGGACTTTCCCGGGTCCGCCGCCAGGAACGCATCGAGCCCGATCGCCTCGGCCTGGATGGCATCGATGCGCCCGGCGACCAGATCCTGCTGTGCCTCGTCCTGCGTCTGGTAGATCTTCACCTCGGCGACAGAGTCGGCGAAATGTTTGCGCGCGTAGTCTTCATGGGTCGTCGAGGCTTGGACGCCGAGTACCAGCCCCTTCAGCCCCGCCGGCGTCGCGTCCATCTTCTTGCTCTTGAGGCCGACGATGCGCACGGGCGACCGATAGTAGCGATCGGAAAAGTCGATCAGTTTCTTACGCTCGTCGGTAATCGACATCGACGCGGCAATGACATCGATCTTGCCGGTGTTGAGCGCCGGGATGATGCCGTCCCAGGCGATCGGCGTCAGCACGCAGTCGAGCTTCGCCTCGTCGCAGAGCGCGTTCACGAACTCGATCTCCCAGCCGACCCACTTGCCCGACGCATCGAGCGAGGCGAAGGGCGGATAGGGCTCCGCAGCAATGCCGATCTTGATCGGCTCGGCGCGCACGGCCGACACCCCGAAGGCAACGAGCGCGAACGAAAGTGCAATCATCCTGATCAGGCTTTTCATCTCACCCTCCCGTCTGTTCGGTATTCAGCCCGGCAATGCGAAGGCCATGCACAAACCGCTGCCTGCACTTCTCGTCCTTGAATGGCAGACCGTGGAGCACCCATGAAACGATGCCTGGATCGTCCGGTGCTGCGTCCCCCCATTGCCGGCGCACCGAGGCAAGGAATTCCGCCGAGGCTTCGCCCGCCTCGCGCGGCCGCCCCAGATGCGCCAGCGCGGCCGCGCGCCAGGCGTGGAGGTCAAGCAGGCTTCCCGCGCCTCTTTCAGCCGCCGATACACTCCCCGCGTAGTCCTCGGCGATGAAGTGGATGCCGGCAATGTACCCCCATTGATAGGACGCCACCACCGGCGAGAGTTCCAGCGCCAGCCGCTCAAGCGACGCCGCTTTGTCGCTGTCACCGAGAAAGGCAAGCCCGTGGGCGCAGGAAAGCAATGTGCGGGGGTTGTTGGGATTGAGCTCGAAGGCAAGGTCATAGTGGATCGCCGCCTGTTCGAAGCGCCCGGCCATGATACAGGACCAGGCAAGCGTCAGATGGGCGCGTGTTTCGAGCGGATCGAGCTGCACAGCCGTCTGAGCAAGGCGGAGGGCCTCGGCCGCAAGCTGTGGATCGCGACGAAATCCCGGCACGATCAGATGACGGACATTGAAGATGCTGGCGAGGCTGGAATAGGCCGGGGCGAACTGCGGCATCGCCTGGATGACCTCACGAAACAACACTTCCGCTTCGGCTTCGGCCTCCGGGGCCCAGCGCAGCAGCAGGTTCTCGCCGCGCAGCCAGGCGTCGTAGGCGGAGAGCGAGAGATCGCGCCGCCCGTGACTGCCAGATACGCGCTCGGCTGAAAGGTAGATATCCAGCGTCGCCGCGATCCGTCGCGCAATCCCTGCCGAGGTCTGGATCCAGTCCTCCAGCGCCAGCGGGAAACGCTCGCTCCAAAGGACGTGGTTGCTCTTGACCTCGATGAGCGTGACGACCACCACGCCCTCGCCCACCGGCGAGCGAGCGTCGAGCATGTAGTCGATCGTCGCATTGCCCGGCTCAGCCAGCGCATTGTCCTGATCCTCGATGATCACCCATTCGCGGAACTTGGTCAGGCACCCGATGATATCGGCACGAAACCCGCTCAGAAGATGGGCCGAGGCGATCATGGCGTCGGGGGCAACGAACGGGCGGACTTCGATGACCGGCAAGCGGCCGGCCTGCCCCTTTGCGATGACCGACGGAGCCGCGATCGCGCCTGCCCCGGAGCGACCGGACCGGATAGCGGCGACGATCTCCTCGGCCTCCGGGGAAGGACCGATACCGAACTCGGACGACAGCACGTCGGCAAGCGCGCGATAGACGCGCAGCGCCGCCGCCCCCTGCCCCTCAGAGGCATAGGCGCGCATCAGCACGCAGGCGGCGCGCTCATGACTGGGGTCAATGGCGAGCAGCGCGGTTGCGGCATGCTTCATCGACACCACGTCGCCGCCGAAGCGCTCGATGCATCGCTCCAGTTGGTCGACAAGGCGTTCTCGCCAGCGATGCCTTGCCACGCGCAACCATGACGCGAAAACGTCATCGACATGATCGAGGCCGGCCAGTATGCCGTCCGGCGAGACACGGCCCTCCAGCAAGGCGTTCGAGACTGAGCCTTGTGCCAACGCCTCGCTGATCGAGAGCAGGTCGACGTCCAGGCCGGCGGGCGCCACGCTGACCTTGTCGCTGCCGCTCGTCAGAGCATCCGAGCCGGCTCGCCTGAACGCCTCGCCGATCTGCTTTAGAACAGCGGCAAGCGCGTGCCGCGCCGCCATGCGGTTCCGGTCGCTCCAGAGAAGTCCGGCCAAACGCTCCCGCATCTCGCCAGAGCGATGGCTAAGAACGAGATAGCCGAGCAGCGCCCGTGCCTTCAGCGAACCGGGTGTCAACTCTTCACCGAGGGAACTCCGGACGGAAAACTGATCGAGGACCGAGATCGTCAGCCTGCGGAACAGTCGGTCATCCCGAACCTGCGCATTTTCCTCCCCCGCTTGGACCTGATAGGCAAGAACAGGGCGAGGGATATTCTTGAGGGCCTGGGGGCCGAGACTGCGATAGGTCGCGGCGACTTGGCGATGCACCTGGTCAAACACCGCCTGCGAGATGCAGATGCTGCCTGGCTCGGCGAGCGACTGCAGGCGTGCGGCGACGTTGACGATGTGGCCGAACAGTTCTCCGTCGCGAAATTGGACCTCACCAAGATCGATTCCTATTCGAAAGTCTATTCTTCGATCGGGGGCAAGGGCCGCATCCATCTCGCGAAATCGGCTCTGGACCTCCAAGCCAAAGCGAAGCGCTTCAACTGCAGATTCGAAGTCCGCGAGCGCACCATCCCCCATCGTCTTGAGGACTTCACCTCTGTATTGAGGCGCAAGCGTGCGAAATACATCAAAACAACGCTGGATGGATTCAACCGTCGACGGCTCGTCCACCGCCATATGCTGGCTATACTGCACAGCATCGGCAAACAGGATAGCTTTTAGCATGCTGTGCCGCATAGTTTCCTGCCGCTGTGTTGGCTGCAACTAACCGACAACTGTACGTCCCAGTACAAATTACGTTGGGCTCAGCGAGAAAAACACCGCTCCAGAGTTGCACAGACCAAAGAAAGCACGCAGGCTCCGGTGAAACTTCATCCGGCACATCACCGCATACCCAAGCATCGCCTCAAGGCAGCGGCTGATGTAAAATGCCCGCTTTGCCGAGCACGGTGCATGAGGCAACAATGAAACAAGGGATGGTCCTGTTCGTTCTGGCTGCCCTTGCCTCTTGCGCGACAAACGAGCTCGAAAGTGGCGAAGCACCGGCTGGCCACATCGAAAAGCAACAGGGCCGCTCCGTGGAATGGCTGAAGCAGCATTGCCCCGATTGCCTTGGCCGTGGACCGAAGGCCCGCCTGTGAGCCCAGGACGGGCTTTTCCGCCCTGCGAGCGGGCCGCGGTCTTTTCCCGTTGCGGCCGCTATCGCTACACGCTCGACCGACGTTGGTCCGAGGATGGCGGGCAACTCGTCTGGATCATGCTCAATCCGTCAAGGGCGGACGGCGACGTCGACGATGCGACCATCCGGCGGTGCATGTGCTTTACCCGGTTCTGGGGTTACGGGGCGCTGATCGTCGTCAACCTCTATGCGCAGTGCGCCACGAAACCCAAGGAACTGATGGGCGTTGCAGACCCAGTCGGGCCGGATAATGACTTCCACTTGGCTAGAATTTGCGCAGCACTTTCACCGGCACGCCGCCGTGATGCTATCATCGCTGCCTGGGGAGCGCACCCGCTGGCACAGGCGCGAGCGGGGCACGTCTTGTCGCTTGCCGGCCGCGACATTGACTGCCTCGGTCTGACCGGGACCGGGTATCCGCGGCATCCGCTCTACGTGCCGGCCACGCAACCACGCGTCGCCTACTGTCCGCCGGCGATGCCCTTCAACATCTAGGCGGTGTGGACGGACTGCCGCACGTCGAGAAAACGAAGCGCAGTTCAGCGGCCATCGTTTCCATCGCGGCAGCATTCACCTTGGTCAAATCCGTCCGCTCCGCCTGGCCACAGCACCAAAGACTGGATCCACCTCATGATTCGATGCTCGCACCGATGCTGCTTTGGTTCGATTGCGGCCGGCAAGCTTGGCTTTGTAAAGTAGCTTGTCAGCTTCTTCGTAGAGCTCTGCGAACTGCGCATCGGCATTTGGTGGCGCATCCGTCATGCCCATGCTGGCAGTCACGGGTCGCCCAAGTCCTGGAACGGCATTGGCGACGACCGCGGGAATCGCCTGGCGCCGGCGCTCCGCCCGAACCTGGGCATCTTCTCCCCGCACAAGCAGCACGAATTCCTCGCCGCCGAGGCGGAACGCATGAACCTCCGGGTCCGCCTGGAGCGCGTCGGCCACGGCTTTCAGCACGGCATCGCCGACCACATGGCCGTGAATATCATTGATCGGCTTGAAGTGGTCCAGGTCGAGCACGGCCAGTGTGCGGTAGCCCTCGGCGCGGAACTTCTCAAAATTCTGCTCGATTGCCCGCCGGTTGAGCAATCCCGTCAGTGCGTCGCGTTCGGACAGGCGCTCGAGCACGTCAGCTTCGAAGCGTGCGTGGTCTCGCTCGCGCTTGATCGTCATGAAGCGGTCTGCCACGCCGAGCGTGGTGAACAGGACTTCGCAGACGCAAGCCACATAGAAGAGGAGCATGGCATCGTTGCTCTGCAACCAGGGAACCACGCCCGTGACCAGGCGGACCAATCCGACCATAACCATAGGCATATAGCCGACCGCCTGGAACTTGGCGGCGCGACTTCCGCGCCGCAGCGCGTCGGCAACCGCCAATAGGAAAATGACGACCACCGGAGCAAAAGCCGCCGTGTACACTGTCGACTGAACAGAGCGCCCCACGAACGGAAATGCCGCGTGAGCCGTGCTGAGAAGCATCGCCCAAGCGGCGCAATAGAGCAGCGCCCGACGCAGGAACGGATGCATGCGGCCAGCTTCGATGAAGCTGTGGGTGAACATCGCTCCCGAAGCGACCGAGAGACCGAAGATCACCGTCGTCATCCAGCTCAACGTCATGGCCCGCGGATCGAAGAGAACGATTGCAAGACTGGAAGTCACCAGGATGGTCAGCAGCAAGGAGATCGTGAGCATCGAATGCCACAGAACGAATGGCTCGCGTAGTATCCGGTAGAAGGCCGCGTTGAAAATCAGCGGCATGGACAGCATTCCGGCAAGTGTAGCCAGGAGGAGCAGGGAGCGCAGAAAGTCCGGGCTCAGAACGAGGTCAGACGGTGACAGATAGGCCCTCTCCAGCGTCATCCGGTGGCTCGGCAGATCGAACGCGACGACGACCTCTCGTGTGTCGCGGGTTACCGTCGGCAGAGAGGCCTTGAAATAGCCGCCAGACAGGGCGCTAGACAGGTCACCCGCCGGCACCGAGGTCTGGCGCATTGCGCCGTCTTGGTCGATCGCCAGCAGATGCACGGCCGTGAGCGCACTTCGCCTTGAAAAGAGGTATTGGGGAAGAGCATCGTCTGGACCGATTTCAAACCGCAGCAGCGTCCGCTCGCCTTCGAGCGAATAGGTCCGATCTCCGCAGGTCCAGCGCCCGGGCGAGTGGACGACAGTGACCACGTCGTCCGACAAACTGCTGGACGTCCAGCAGGAGCTGCGAATGTCCATGGATTCAGCCGCGCCAAGGGGCGCAGCGTGCAGAGATGCAAGCAATACGAAACTCAGCACCGTCGTCACGAGTGCTTTTCGGAGGACATTCCAGGACATGGATTGACGCTACACGCCAAGCATTGAAATGCCGTTACCGACCTCCAAATTTTAGGGGGCACGCCATGATTGAGACAAAGCTCAAGTCAGGAATCCCAAACGCAGTAGATGCGGAAATTGTCTACACCGACTAGGATTCAGGCCATAGACCGCTGCATGATCGGACGCAGCCGTCCATCGGCTGCGTCCGAAAGTCATCATAATGTAGATCAGGCCCGATCGAAGCGATCGGCGTTCATCACCTTGGTCCATGCAGCGACGAAGTCCTTCACGAACTTCTCCCCTGCGTCGGCGCTGCCGTAGACTTCGGCGAGCGCCCGAAGCTGCGAGTGCGAGCCGAAAATGAGGTCGACGCGCGTGGCGGTCCACTTCACCTCGCCTGTGTTCCGGTCGCGTCCTTCGAACACGTCCCTCGCCTCAGAGACCGCCTTCCACTGCGTGCCCATGTCGAGCAGGTTCACGAAGAAGTCGTTGGTGAGCGTACCGGGGCGCGAGGTGAAAACGCCATGCGCGCTGTCGCCGGCGTTCGCGCCGAGCACACGCAGGCCGCCGACGAGAACCGTCATTTCGGGTGCTGTCAGCGTCAACAGTTGCGCCTTGTCCACCAGGGCCATCTCCGGCGGCAGGCGCAGCCCGCCGCGGACATAGTTGCGGAAGCCGTCCGCCATCGGCTCGAGCGGGGCAAAGGAAGCCACGTCCGTCTGCTCCTGCGTGGCATCCATGCGGCCCGGTGCGAACGGCACCTTGACGTCATAGCCGGCATCCTTCGCCGCCTTTTCGACCGCCGCAGCACCGCCAAGGACGATCAGGTCGGCGAGTGAGACCTTCTTGTGGCCCGGCTGCGCCCCATTGAACTCCTTCTGGATCGCTTCGAGCTTCTCCAGCACCGTCGCCAGTTGGGCCGGCTGGTTGACCTCCCAGTCCTTCTGCGGCGCAAGCCGGACGCGTGCGCCGTCCGCGCCGCCGCGCTTGTCGGAGCCGCGGAACGTCGAGGCCGAAGCCCAAGCGGTCGACACCAGTTGCGGCACCGACGGCACCGCCGCAAGGATCTTGGCCTTGAGCGCCGCCACGTCCTGCTCGCCGATCAGTTCATGATCGACCGCCGGAATGGGATCCTGCCACGACAGCACCTCCTTCGGGACGAGCGGGCCGAGATAGCGCGCGATCGGGCCCATGTCGCGGTGGGTGAGCTTGTACCATGCCCTGGCAAACGCATCGGCAAACTGGTCGGGATTTTCGAGGAAGCGCCGCGCGATCTTCTCGTATTCCGGGTCGAAGCGCAGGGCCAGGTCGGTGGTCAGCATGGACGGAGCTTGACGCTTCGACTTGTCATGCGCATGCGGCACGGTCCCAGCGCCCATGCCATGTTTCGGCGTCCACTGGTGTGCGCCGGCCGGGCTCTTCGTCAGTTCCCATTCGTAACCGAACAGGTTCCAAAGGAAGTTGTTGCTCCACTTGGTCGGCGTCGAAGTCCAGGTAACCTCCAGACCGCTGCCGATCGTGTCGCTGCCCCTGCCGGTGCCGAAGCTGCTCGCCCAGCCGAGGCCTTGCTGTTCGATGTCGGCGGCTTCCGGCTCGGGCCCCACCGCAGCAGCATCACCGGCGCCATGGGTCTTGCCAAAGGTGTGTCCGCCGGCGATCAGCGCGACGGTCTCTTCGTCGTTCATCGCCATCCGGGCAAAGGTTTCGCGGACATCGCGTGCCGCGGCAAGCGGATCCGGATTGCCGTTGGGGCCTTCCGGATTGACGTAAATCAGGCCCATCTGCACGGCCGCGAGCGGGTTGTCGAGGTCACGCTCGCCGCTATAGCGCTCGTCGGCCAGCCACGTGCCTTCCGGCCCCCAGTAGATATCAGTTTCCGGCTCCCAGACGTCCGCGCGCCCGCCGGCAAAGCCAAAGGTCTTGAAGCCCATCGACTCCAAAGCGACGTTGCCGGTCAGGATCATCAGGTCGGCCCAGGAGATCTTTCGGCCGTATTTCTGCTTGATCGGCCACAGCAAGCGGCGCGCCTTGTCGAGGTTGACGTTATCCGGCCAGCTGTTGAGCGGGGCGAACCGCTGCTGGCCGGCGCCGGCGCCACCGCGCCCGTCGCCGATCCGGTAGGTGCCCGCGCTGTGCCAGGCCATGCGGATGAACAGCGGCCCGTAGTGACCGAAGTCGGCCGGCCACCAATCCTGCGAGTCCGTCATCAGGGCGTGAAGGTCCTTGATCACAGCGTCGAGGTCGAGGCTTTCGAACTCCTTGGCATAGTCGAACGCCTCGTCCATCGGATTGGACAGGCGTGAATGCTGGTGAAGTACCTGGAGATCGAGCTGGTTCGGCCACCAGTCCCGGTTCCCCTTGCCCGCCTTTGTGTGCGCGACCGGGCACTTGCTCTCGATCTTCTCAGTCTTTGTATCCATTTCAATTCTCCGGTCGTGGCTGCGTTGATTGAACTTGCTGCACAGGAAATTACCCCCAAAAGGCGGTCGATTCCATGGCCATGTAGGGGATGGGGCACTGCCGCCGGCAATCTGTTCGACGCCAGCGAACGAGCCTTCTCCTCCCCGCCTTCGATCTGTAGCAAACCAGACCGATAATCCGAAGTTGGATTTCCTGATGACTGTGATAAGAGATAGTTATGATGAATTTGACGCTGAAACAACTTCGCTACTTCGAGGCGCTCGCCCGGCACGGTCACTTCGGCCGCGCAGCGGATGCCTGCGCGATCTCCCAGCCCGCGCTGTCGGTGCAGATCAAGGAACTGGAGGAAACACTGGGCGCCGAGCTATTCGAACGAGGCGCCCGGCAGATCCGCTTGACCAGCTTCGGCGAGGGGTTCGCCGAGCGCGTCCGCGATATACTGCGCTCCATTGACGAGCTGGAAGATCTGGCGCGCGCGTCGCGGCAGCAACTGGTGGGACGGTTCCGGATGGGCGTGATCCCGACGGTGGCGCCATACCTGCTGCCCAGGATCATCGGCGACCTTGCGCGGCTGCATGACGGCTTGGACATCCATGTGCGCGAGACCCAGACGCAGAAGCTGCTCCAGGAATTGACGGAAGGCCGACTCGACACGGCCATCGTCGCCCTGCCCGTCTCCGAACCCTCACTCACCGAGGTTGCCCTGTTCGAGGAAAACTTCGTGCTCGTGCGGCCGGGCCAGGACGCGGGCAAGCCGGTGCCCGATCGCGAGATGCTCGGCGAAATGCGCCTGCTCCTGCTCGAAGAGGGGCATTGTTTTCGCGAACAGGCGCTGTCGTTCTGCAACCTGCAATCGGCGCGACCGCGGGAACTGCTCGACGGTAGTTCCTTATCGACGCTCGTCCAGATGGTCGGCGCCGGCATCGGCGTCACCCTCATTCCGGAAATGGCCGTTGCTGTAGAAACACGGTCAGCGCCGGTTTCCATCGCCCGTTTCGAGCCGCCTCAACCTTCGCGGACGATCGGCATGATCTGGCGGAAGGCGAGCCCGCTGTCCGAACAGTACCTGCGCATCTCCGAAGTGGTCCGCCAATCTGCCGTCGCGCTGCGCCAGCAGAGAACTCCAAGAAAGCGCGGATCTTAACGCAACGTCACAGGGCTTGCCGGGCCGTCACCCATGCAGTGGGCATTTCGGCCTCCGTGAGCCGTGTCTCCGGTTACTTGGCGTGTTCCGGTTTGCCTTTGCGCTTTGTGGAAGCAAACTCTTCGAGCTGTTTCTCGGTCATGGATTGTTCCATTTCTTTCGAAGCACCCTTGAGTTCGCTCTTTTTCATATCGCCGCGCTTCGCAGCCAGGGCGGCGCCGGCGGCCTTTTGTTGGGCTTTTGACTTTGCGGGCATGGGAATGCCTCCTCGTTGACAGGTAAATGGAAACAGCTTGGACTGTTGCCTGGTTCCGCTCCGGCAAACATTTTTGGTGATCCAACAGGTTGGGAGGAACAAAAGTTGCGGCCTGCAATTCCTCGCCAAGGTCCAGGCGCAGGAGGCCGACCATGCACGACAATGAGATGCTGAACCGCGCGATCGAGATCGCACATGAAGCGCACCAGGGGCAGTTGGATAAGGCTGGCGAACCCTACTTCGAGCACTGCAGGCGCGTCGCCGAAAACGTTGCGTCCACCGATGAGAAGACAGTCGCCTATCTTCACGACGTGGTGGAGAAGACATGTTCCTGGTCGATTGACCGGCTCGCGGCCGAGGGCTTTCCAAGCCCGATCCTGCAGGCCGTTCAGGCGCTGACACGATCACCGAACGAGAGCGACGAGAACTTTGTTCGCAGGGCCATCAGCAACAGTTTGGCCCGTGACGTCAAAATCGCGGATCTGAATGACAACCTCATACAGGTGTTGCAGGTGGAGGGTGATGTTGAACGCGTGACGCGCGAGCTCGCGATAGCGAAGGCGGACTTGAGAGCGGCGTAACCACCGCGGCAGAGGCATTCGGGCAGATCCGCATTTTCGGATTTCCGAGAGGCTGTCCCCGCAACAGCAGCGCTTTTATCGCCGCGCGACAGAGGGCGGCATCGTCTGCGATGCGATATCGTTGTCGCTGGAGCGCAGCAAAAAACCCAACAGCCGATTTTCCTCCGCCCGTAGCCCCGCAAGGGCCTGCGGTTCGCCGAGGTCCGGGGGCGAACCATTGCGCTCTGCCAGTGCAATGATATCCGGGTGAATGTAGCTTGAGCGGCAGACTGCCGGCGTATTGTGCAGCATAGCCGCGGCCGCTTCGCACATCCGGCGGATGGTGGGCCTTTCTCCCCGTTCCAGTACCTCCCGCGCGGCCGCAAAGGCTGCAACGCTCCCCGCCCAGGTCCGAAATGTCTTGGCCGTGATCCCGGCGCCCAAATGCTCGGCCAAATAAGCGTTCAACCTGCCGGAATCAATCGGATGAACCGTACCGTCTTCTTTCCTGCAGACAAACAACTGCCGCCCCGGCAGGTCGGCCACAGCCTCCAGGATTCGGTGCAGCCGAGGATTACGAAGCACGCGGCGTATGCGCCTGCCACCCTTGGCGACGAAACTCAGTTCGATCCGTTCCTCGTCGAGCCGGACATGGCGCTTCAACAGGGTGGTGGCTCCGTAGGTGCGATTTTGCACGGCGTAGGCCTGGTTGCCGACCCGCAGATGCTCCTCATCCAGCAAAGTGACCAAACCCGCCAGAACCGTATCGGCGCTGTAGACGGGCCCCTCGAGGTGTCGTCTGACGATCCGCCTGAACCGCGGCAAAGCTCTTGCGAACGGAACCAACTGTCCGAATTTGTCGGTGCTGCGAAGTGCCTGCCAGTCGTTGTGATATCGGTATTGTTTACGGTCGCGCGCGTCGTAACCGGTGGCCTGCAAATGGCCGTTCTCGTCCAGGCAGATCCACACATCCGTGTAGGCGGGTGGCAAACCAAGCGACGCGATCCTTGCCTTTATCGCCGGATCGCTCACCGCTTCGCCGCTGGGCAAGCGGTAACAAAACCCACGTCCGCGCCTCTCTCGCCGGATGCCTGGTTCGCCGTCATTGACATAGACCAGGCCAACATCCGGCGATGCTCGGTCAAACGTGGTCTCCTTTATCTCAGGGGCGACTATGGTTGCGCACGCCAACGACGGCGCTCCTCTTCGATTTCCGCAGCACTGTATGGAGGAGAGGCCTCGTCGAAACGGCCCCATCCCGCCTCCCGATATGCGAGGCCGCGAGAGGCGACATCAACGCGATTGGCATTCTGGAGAATGTCCTCGGCCTCGGCCATTTGCGTGTCGCTGACTTTGGCAACGACCATCGCCCCACCGCGACGGACACTCTCGGCATAGATGTCCGCCTCTTCCTCGGAGATACCCGCGTTTATCAACGCGCCGATAATCCCTCCGGCTGCACCGCCAGCGGCGGCACCGGCCGCTGCGCCGGCCGCGGTTGCCACCAGCCAACCTGCTGCGACAACAGGCCCGACGCCGGGTATCGCCATGAGCCCCAGTCCGGCCAACAGTCCCC
This sequence comes from Mycoplana sp. 10N416, assembly GCF_056394765.1. Classification (NCBI taxonomy): domain Bacteria; kingdom Pseudomonadati; phylum Pseudomonadota; class Alphaproteobacteria; order Hyphomicrobiales; family Rhizobiaceae; genus Mycoplana; species Mycoplana sp. 10N416. The sequence goes on from NZ_JBFTIM010000006.1 coordinate 408,285, forward strand.
CTGCACCGCCGGCGAGCGCGCCGAGGCCAGCCCCCGCCCCCACCCCTTCCGCGGCGTACGACTTGTCCGCGCCGCCAGCGTGGGAAACAATGCTGATGTCGTCAGCCGGTATCCCCGCCGCCTCAAGGTCGGTGACGGCGCGCCGGGCATCTTCGTAGGTATCGAACAGTCCTGTTGCGGTCCTCATCACAGTGCTCCTCGTCTTTAATTGGCAACGATGTTGCCCTGGTAGTCGAGCGAAACGACGACGGGCTTTCCATCCTTGATCGCCTTGGCGCGCCATACGCCGGTGTCGTCCAGGGCCAGATCCGAGATGCCGGTGTAGCCGGCGTCGCCGATCCGCGCCTTGGCTTGATCTTCTGTAAAGCTGTTCTCGCCGGTCACCGGTGCTGCCGGGTTCTGCTCGCCCGGCGTCACGATCGCAGGCTTGTCACCCGGCTTTGCGCTCTGCGCCCAGGCAGCGGGCGCTGCCACAATTAATGCAATGGCTCCAAAAACGGCGGTTTTCATTGTCCGTCCCTCGTTCACTGGTGTTTGACCTGGGGCATAACCCGCACCGAGATTTGTTTGTTCCAGCACCATCATGGGTGCCGGAGCACACCTGGAACCCAACCCTGGTTGAAGAGTTCCTCGACTAGCCGCGGCGCGAGTGCGGCCAATAATCTTCACGACTGGAAACAACGATGATGTCGATCGGGTTCGCTACTGCCGCAGTTGCCGCGCTGATCATCGACGCACTTTTTCCAGGCGGCGCGGCGGCTGATGGCTGTGGCCGCGCGTCCTGGTATGCCCTCCATTCAAAGACGGCTTCCGGTGAGCGCATGAACCCGGCGCACCTGACGGCAGCCCACAAGACGCTTCGCTTCGGAACGAAACTGAAGGTCACCAATTCCAGCAATGGCCGCAGCGTCGTCGTACGCATCAATGATCGCGGGCCGTTCGTGCGCGGCCGGGTGCTCGACCTGTCCAGGGCGGCAGCGATCCAGATCGGCATGATCCGAAGTGGCCACACCAAGGTCTGCTTCCAGCAAATTCCATTGAGGTCGCGGAGCGGACGTACGCCTCTGTGTTCCGCTGCACTTCACTGCAGTGGCAGCTAGGCTGGCCCGCTTCATCGGCGGCGCGGCGTGCCCAGCACCAAGCCCGGTCAAGAGGAAGCTCTGACGCCGGCAACCATGACTGATGTTTGTGACCCCTTTGCCAAGCGATCCGGCACGTCGTCGGGTCGTTCGCGGTCTCCTCTCGGGGGCGGTACAACTTATCTACACCCTTTGGTGGGCCCCGCATCCATTTTGGGAAACTCAAGCTGCGAACAGGCGGGTTGATCCGGAGATTAGAAGCGCGCCATCCTGAAAATTCCACTCACGGTGTGCCAGGACGGGGGGCAAGCCCAACGAAGGAGCCGAGTGATGTTCTCATCAACAAACAAGATCAATCGCGCGAGACGCCATTTTCTGGGGCTTGCTGCATCGGCTGGCACCAAGATTGCGACGGTTGGTGGCCTAGCAGCGCTTCCATCGCTGATCGCCGGGCTGGCCTCGGCGCACGGCGGGAGGGGTAGAGGTCGCCACCGCTGCTTCTTGCGTGGAACCATGATTGCGACACCGGCGGGCGAAATCGCCATCGAAAGTCTAAAGGCTGGCGATCTCGTTCGCACCGCCCGCGGCCGATCGATGGCAATCAAGTGGATCGGTCGGCAGGCCTTCGGGGTGTCCCGGAACAGGAAAGCCCTGCCTATCCGGATTTCTCGCCATGCCCTGGAAGACAACATGCCGCATAGCGATCTTTATGTCTCTCCCCATCACGCTCTGCTGATCGACGGCGTGCTGATCAGGGCGAAGGAACTCGTCAACGGGACAACGATCGCCCCTGCCCTGCCGGTGGGGCGTGATACCATCGAGTACTATCATATTCTGCTCGATAGCCATGAGGTGGTGGTCGCCGAAGGCGTACCGGCAGAGACGCTTCTTCTCGAGGCGGACAATCACGAAGCATTCTCGAATTTTGCCGAGCTTACGCGTCTGTTCCCGGATGGGACGATACCGGCAATGGCACCTGTGGCACCGATCCTGCATTGCCGCGGGCGCGATCATCTTAGAGCGCTGCTTCGGTTAGCGATCCACCCCTTCGCGGCAGACGACGACCCGATCGAGAAGATCCATGTACGGCTTGCGAAGCGGGCCGAAGTTGTCGCGGCCTAGCCGATCGAATTGTGATTCCCAATGGCCCGGCGTCAACTGCGCCGGGCCTTTTGATGTCCGCGATTATCCGCTTCAGAGGACGAAGTCCGCCTTGCTCATTGCCAGCGAGAGATCGAGCACCATCGCAAAGTCGGCCTTTCCATCGCCGTTGACGTCGCCGTGGATGTAGGTGTCGCCGCGTTTGATCTCGTAGCGCAGTTCGCCGGCCTTCTTGTGGAAGGCCTCAGTGCCGATGAAGGTGAAGGCCTGGTCGCCGCCGGTCTTCGTGCTGGCGT
>NZ_JBFTIM010000007.1:0-307509 GCF_056394765.1 Mycoplana sp. 10N416
TTCTTTAGCGCGGAGGATCGCGCGGCGAATGTTCCAGAACGCGAAATGTGGTCCGCACTTCACGACGGTCGGGCGGCCAACGAGCGCTGGCACCATCGCAAGGATGGCTCGCGGTTTTGGGGATCGGGCGTCATGCTTCCCGTCGAGGCCAGCAGCCCGGACCGATACTTGAAGATCTTCCGGGACCGGACGGAGGAGCGCCGAGCCGAGCGGCGTCAGCAACTGTTGATCGGTGAACTTAATCACCGCGTGAAGAATACGCTTGCAACCGTGCAGTCGCTTGCCGAGCAGACATTGAAGAATGCTGACACGCCAAAGACATTCGCAACGGCATTCACCACCAGGCTGCTCGCCCTCGCCGAAGCACACGATTTGCTAACCCGCGAGGCTTGGCAGGCCGTGCAACTGGGCGATATTGCCCGTGCGGTCCTGAAAGCATGGATCGAAGACGGCCGAGCGGTCCTGGAGGGGCCGCCAATTCGCATAAGCCCGAAGCAAGCCCTGGCGCTCGCCATGGCATTCAATGAACTGCTGACCAATGCGATCAAATATGGAGCGCTATCGCGACCAGAAGGCAGGATCATGCTTTCCTGGGCGTGCAACGGCGTCTGCACGGTTCGATGGGAAGAACGTGGCGGACCTCCGGCGGTCGCCCCTTATCGGCAAGGCTTCGGAATTCGCGTTCTGAACCGGGCATTGGCCTATGAACTGGGCTATCCGGCGGATCTCAGGTTCGAGCCGACCGGTGTCATCTGTACGATCAGGATGGACTTCGTCGGAGGCGATCCGCAGCGCAGCACGCCCAGGGACAGGGGAATCCAGACGTGACTGCGCTCTTGGCAGGACGACGCATTCTCGTAGTCGAAGACGAGGCGCTGATCGCAATGTCGATCGAGGATGCCCTGGTCGATGCTGGGGCCCAAGTGGTCGGACCCAGCGTCAGTGTGGAAAGGGCACTGAAATCTCTCCAGCACGAGCACGTGGACGCAATCGTACTGGACATGAACCTCAACGGGACCAGCGCAAGACCTATCGCTGAAGCGGCGGCCAAAAGGGCCATTCCCTTCCTTGTCCTGAGCGGCTACGGCGCGCAGGCCATCAATGAGATCACCGGAAGCGCGCCCGTCCTCTCCAAACCATTCGACCCCGACGAACTGGTCGACGTCCTGCGAAAACTCGTGGAATAGCCTTGCGGCGGACCTCTGAGCTTGAGGCTCCACGGCAAGGACGCTCGAGCCGTTCGTTCCAGAACAGACCTAAAGCGCGTCGTGGTCTTCAGATTCACAGACCACGCTTTAGGACCTTGTTCTTACGCATGTCTCCCGAATTCGGTTCCCATTCGGCAGACAGGCTGTAGAGGCTGCCCGAACCGCGAGTTGGACGTGACCCTGAGCGCCAAGGTCACTGGCCGGTGACGACCTTGGTCCAGATACGGGTGACGACCCGCTGGGTCTTCGCGTCGTACGGACCGTGGGTGAAGAGCTTCTTCATCGTATCCTCGGACAGGTAGACCGCCGGATCCTCCAGGATTTCCTTGCTGACGAACTGCTGCGAGGCCTTGTTGCCATTGGCGTAGAAGACATAGTCCGTGGCCTTGGCGATCACCTCCGGCCTCATCAGGTAGTTGAGGAAGACGTGCGCTTCTTCCACGTGCGGGGCGTCGGCGGGGATCGCCATCATGTCGAACCACATCATCGTCCCATCGGCGGGAACCGAGTAGCCGACTTCGACGCCGGCACCGGCTTCGGAAGCGCGATCGCGCGCCTGCAGAACGTCGCCGGACCAGCCGACCGCCAGACAGATGTCGCCGTTCGCGAGCGCGTTGATGTACTCGGAGGAATGGAACTTCCGCACATAGGGGCGAGCCGACTGCAGCAGTTCGCCGGCCTTCTCAAGGTCGGCTGGGTCGTGTGAGTTGGGATCAAGCTTGAGATAGTGGAGCGCCAAAGGCATCATCTCGGTCGGGGAATCGAGGAAGTAGATGCCGCAATCCTTGAACTTGGCGGCAATCTCCGGATTGAAAATGGCGTCCCATCCCGGCGCCGCATCGGGGCCGAGGATCTCCGCGGCCTTCTTGACGTTGTAGCCGATCCCGTTCGTGCCCCACATGTAATTGATGGCATACTCGTTGCCGGGATCGGCGAAGGCGACGCGCGCCGAAATCTCATCCCACATGTTGACGAGGTTCGGCAGCTTGGACTTGTCCAGTTTCTGGAACACGCCCGCCTGGATCTGCCGCTGCAGAAAGTCCGCGGTCGGGACGACGACATCGTAGCCGGTTCCGCCGGCGAGCAACTTCGCTTCCGCAGTTTCGTTGGAATCAAACGTGTCGTAGACGACCTTGATCCCGGTTTCCTTCGTGAAGTCCGAGAGGATCGTGTTGTCGATGTAGTCGGACCAGTTATACACATTGACGACCCGCTCCTGCGCTGCAGCAGGCAGAGCGGCGATACCGATGAGTGCCGCGAGTGTGGCGGTTGCCAGGAGGTTGTGTCGCTTCATGAGGATGGCTCCTTATACAATCGTTTTCTTTGCTGCGCGTCGCCCGGTGCACGTCGCGTCGGCCTGGATCTCTTCTAGCATGTTTGGAGGCGGTTCCGTTGCTTACGCCAGGTGAAATCTGATGGGCGTATGTACTGCCGCAAGCGGACCGGCGGATAACTGAACGATCGGCGCAATGGTGCTTGGCATAGCAGTGTTTCGAAAGAGCCGCGCGGTTTCATGCGGCTCCTTTGGTAAAGGCAAACCGTGTTCGCTCTTCAGCCCTGGGCGACAGGCTGCCGCTGGACGCCGAGGCCGGCAATGGAAACCTCCATGCGATCGCCGGCCTTGAGATAGCGCGGCGGCTTCATGCCCATGCCGACACCCGGCGGCGTGCCGGTGGTGATGACGTCGCCGGGCTCCAGGATCATGAATTGCGAGATGTAGTGCACGAGGAATGGCACCTTGTAGACCATCGTGGCCGACGAGCCGTTCTGCATCAATTCGCCGTTGACGCTGAGTGTCATGGCGAGATTGCCGGGGTCCACCTCGTCGGTGGTGACGAGCCAGGGACCGATCGGGCCGAAGGTCGGGCAGCCCTTGCCCTTCATCCATTGGCCGCTGCGCTCGATCTGGTAGGCGCGCTCGGAAATGTCGTTGCAGATGCAATAGCCGGCGACATAGTCGAGCGCGTCCGCCTCGGAAACGTAGGATGCGCGTTCGCCGATGACGACGGCGAGTTCCACTTCCCAGTCGGTCTTTTCCGAACCGCGCGGAATGAGGATGGTGTCGTCCGGGCCGACGACGCAGGAGGGAGCCTTGTTGAACAGGACCGGTTCGGGCGGCACGGCCAGACCGCTCTCGGCCGCGTGGTCGGCATAGTTCAGGCCGACGGCGATGAAGTTGCCGACGCGCCCGACGCAGGCGCCAAGCCGCTCCCCGGCCGGCGCAAGCGGAAGGCTGGCAGGGTCGATCGCATTCAGCCGCTTCAGGCCTTCGCGGCGGAGGACCTCGCCGGCGATGTCGGCGACCACGGCGGACAAATCACGCACCTGTCCGTCGGCGTCGACCAGGCCGGGCTTCTCCGCCCCCGGCTTTCCAAAGCGAACGAGTTTCATGGACCAAATCCTCCCACGGTGGCCGCCGCAACGGGGCGGTCGACTGACGATACCTGCTGCCCACCTTCCACGAGTCCTGGGTGGTGTCAATGACGCGGGATGGGGGAGGGGCGATGGAGGCGCGTTGTCAAAATGACTGCCGATGCCAGAGGCAATTTTCGGCAGCTGCGCCGATCGCGGGAAGCCGTGCGGCCGCGACCGCCAGTCGCCGGTTCCATCCTGTCCGATGCGCCTATCTTCATCCGGAAAGAAAATCCCCCTGAGGGCACTAGGCTCTCAGGGGGATGAATGCGTTTGTCAGTTCTGCGCGGTCGTCTACTTGGTGGCTTCCGCCGAGGCGACGCGGGTCGGGGACGGCGTCGGGACCGGCGTTTCGATCGAGGAACCGCCGCCGATCGCCGCATTGAGGGCGACATAGTCCGATGCCAGCGTACGGATCGCTGCCGCCAGCGTCAGCCGGCTGTTTGCGACGTTGCGCTCGGCATCGAGGACGTCGAGGATCGTGCTTGCGCCGCCCTTGTAGCTTTCGCGCGCAAGCGACAATGCTTCTTCGTTGGAAGCGATCAGCCTGCGCAATGCAGCCACGGTCTGGTAATCGCGAATGAGGGCGGCCTGAGCGCTTTCGACCTCTTCCACGCCATTCAGAACTGTCTGCTTCCAGGCAAAATACTGCTGCTTGGCCTGGGAATCGGCGATATCGACCTGTGCCCTCAAGGCGCCACCGTTGAAGATCGGCAGCACCAGCGTCGGACCGAAGGACCAGTTTGTGAGGTTGCCGGTGGTCGCGCTGAAGACGCGAGCGGCGCCGATCGTCCCGTCAAGGGTGAGGGCCGGGTAGAGTTGCGATTCGGCGACGCCGATCTGGGCGGTCGCGGCAGCGAGGGACCGTTCGGCGCGACGAATGTCGGGGCGGTTGCGGATCAGATCGGCCGGGATGCCGGTCTTGGCCGAATAGCGCGGCATCGGTTGTCCGCCGCCCCTGATCAGGTCCGGCGTGATCGTGCCGGCCGGGACGCCAAGCAGGGTGGCCATGCTGTTTGCCGCCTGGTAGAAGCCGATTTCGAGCGGTGGGATCTCGGCCAGCGTCTGGTTGACCAGGCCTTCCGCCTGCACGACGTCGAGGCTCGAGGCAGCACCGGCCGCGCGGATATCCTCCGTCAGTTTCAGCGTTTCGCGCCGCGACGCCAGGTTCAGGCGGTTCAACGCCAGCGCTTCCTGGAAGAAGCGTGCACTGATGTAGGTGGTCGTCAGGTTGGACAGGTATGCCAGCCGCGCCACGTTGACGGTGTCATAGGCGGCGTCGAGCGAAGCATTGGCCGATTCACGGGCGCGTGCGTACTGGCCAAACAGGTCCAGAAGCCAGGAAGCGCCGAGGCCGGCGTTGAGGTTCTTCGACTGCGTGTGACTTACGCCACCTACGCCGCCCGCGCCGCCGCGTCGCAACAGCGAACCGTCCTGACCCTCGGCAGTCGCCGCCCCATTGGCGCTGATCTGCGGCCAGGCACCGGCACCGGCGAGGACGACGTTCGCCTGGGCTTCGGTAATGCGCTCCAGTGCCGTGAGAACGTCGAGATTCTCGTTCATGCCCTGCGCCACATAGGCGGTCAGGCGCTTGTCGCGGAAATTCTCCCACCAGGGATCGAGCGTCGTGTCGCCCGCAGACTTGCCAGCCGATTCGGTAAACTTTGCCGGCAAGGCAGTCCCAGGAGTCTTGTAATCAGGCCCGACGACGCATCCCGACAAGAGCAGCATCGTCAGGGGCAAAAGGGATTTTGCAATCTTCATGGTCTTCCCCGAGCCCCTGAAAACGGCGGCTCAATTTTCTTGAGTCCAGAAAGCAGTCCGCGCATTTTCCCCTCTTATGGTTAACGCACAAACAACATCGCAAGGGCAAAGCGGACTATGCCCAGAATCATCCCGATCACCATAGCTACAGTGAAAACATTGCCAATCGGTTTTTGTTTGCGAATGGCGGTTGAATCCTGCCGATTCACGCTGCGTGTGGCCTTTTGGTCCCGGTAGTTCGTGCGGATACGCCTTGAGATGGGGGCGGGGATCGCCTCGAATACGCCTTTTGCGCGAAAATTTCGAGGCGACAGAAAGGCGAATGCGCCTAAAGTTGGAGCGACTGCCCATTTTTCATCATGGGCAAGTCCATTTCCCAGATTTGCTGCATGTGCGAACTATTTTCTCTTTCGGCGATCGTGGTCCTGTCCCAACGCAAAAATTTCCCAAAAAATTTCGCTTCGAGTTGACAAGATGCCCATCTCGACTTATCTCATCGACCATGCGCAAGGGCCCTCGCAGAAACTCAAAAGGGTCGACCCACAGCCATCTTGGCGTGTGGCCTAACCAAGGGAGTGTGACATGCATCACAATGCCAACATCGCCTCCGCTGGTGATGTGTTCTCCTGTCGCGGAACGAAACAAGAGATTATGCTTCCGGCTTTCTGCCGAATGTAACTTTCTCCACTTCGATTGAAACGCAAGTTTGGCATTCGCTGTGCTTCCGCATGGCAGGAGTTACTATGGAAAAGCAAGTTATTGAGATCGGCGGCGAGGCCGTCGGCGTTGTAGTTCCGGACCAGGATAGGTTGAGGTTCGTTGCCGTGAAGTATCACGTGTGGGACCTTGACTCGCAGCGGTTCAATTCCGCGGACGAAGTTCGCGTGGCGATCCGCAAGCTTATGAGCGATCCATCGGCCGCCGGACCGCGCGCGATGGTGCGCGACGTGACCGCCGCCTAGGGCACTTTTTCGGCGGGCGCCGGCGTGGACACTGCCGGCGCCCGCCGCTATCCATTCGGACATGGGCCGCCAGTTGCCGGGAATGAGCTGCTAGCCGCCGTCACAACGCACCGAATGGATCCCTGTCATGACACCTGCTGCTTTCTCGCCATTGAACGTTGCCATCGTGACCGGAGCCGCCTCCGGGATCGGACTTGCGGCTGCGCAGCATTGCGCCGGCCTCGGCATGCGCGTCGTGCTTGCCGATGTCGACGGTGATCGCCTCGACGCGGCGGCTGCCGCCGTTGCGGCCGCTGGGGCGGCAGAGGTGCTGGCGGTCGTGACCGACGTTGGCGACTTGAACTCGGTCGAAGCGCTGCGCGACGCCGTGCTTGCCCGGTTCGGTCGTGTGCATGTCCTCATGAACAACGCGGGCATCCAACCTGGAAGCGGGATTACCGGGCCGAGGCAGAACTGGGAGAGGGTGCTGTCGGTCAACCTCTGGGGCGTCATCAACGGCAGCCAGGTCTTTGCGCCGGGAATGATTGCCCACGGCGAGCCGGCGCTGATCATCAACACCGGCTCGAAGCAGGGGATCACGACACCGCCAGGAGATCCGGCCTACAATGTCGCAAAGGCAGGCGTGAAGGTCTTCACCGAGGCGCTGCAGCATGACCTGCGCAATCGCGACGGCTGCCGGGTTAGCGCGCATCTCTTCATTCCTGGTTTTGTCTTCACGCCTTTGGCGGCCAAAGACCGAACTGAAAAGCCGGCTGGCGCGTGGACGCCGGCACAGACGGTGGACTTCATGATGACCAGTGTCGCTCGCGGTGACTTCTATATCCTCTGTCCCGACAACGAGGTTGACCGGGCGACAGACGAAAAGCGCATCCAGTGGGCCGCCGGCGACATCATCGAGAATCGTCCGCCGCTGTCGCGGTGGCATCCCGATTACGGTCAAGCCTTCAAGGCGTTTCTTGATCAGAACTGATCACCTTTAAAAACATGCGCGAACGGTAGACAATGAATTCACTGCTGGTGATCTGGCCTGCAGGCAAGGCTTCTGATTGGGTGTCGTTCAACGGAGAACGATCATGACCAGCGGCATTCATCACATTACGGCGATTACCCGGAAGATCCAGGCTAACGTCGATTTCTATGTCGGCTTCCTGGGCCTGCGGCTCGTCAAGCGGACGGCGGGGTTCGAGGATTCCGACCAGCTTCACCTTTTCTATGGGGACGGCACCGGAGCGCCGGGTACGCTGATCACCTTTCTGGCCTGGGAAGACGGCTCGCCCGGGCGCTTGGGGATCGGCCAGCCTGCGGAAATCGCCCTGTCGATCCGGCCCGAGGCAATCGGTTTCTGGCTGACACGCGCATTGACCTTCAACGTTCAGATCACGGGTCCGACCCAGGAATTCGGCGAACCGGTGCTGCGCTTGAAGGATCCGGACGGGATCATCGTCAAGCTTGTCGGCGAGGCCGGTGTCGCGGGGACGTCGCCTTGGACGGCAAAGGGTATTCTTGCTGCCGATGCCGTCCAGCGGATCCGCGGCGCAACGATCTTTTCCGATCAGCCGCAGGCGACGGCCGATTTTGTTGTACGCCATTTCGGTTTCCGTCCGGTGGCCGAAGCGGGCGGGATACGCCGGCTTGCAAGCGAGGCAGCCGACGTGCTCGATATCCGTGATGCCGGCGGTTTCTGGACGTCGGCGCCGGGAACGGGCACGATCGATCATATCGCGCTGCGTGCGCCCGACCGGGCTGCCGTCGAGCGGGTCGAGGCTTCGCTTCGCGCTGAGCAGGCGGGCGCCACGAATATGCACGACCGCACCTATTTCTATTCGCTCTACGTGCGCGAGCCGGGCGGAATACTGCTCGAATATGCCACCGACGCGCCGGGCATGCTTGTCGACGAAACGCCGGAGGCGTTGGGCAGCAAGCTGTTCGTGCCCCGGCATTTCCTGGCCGATCCGGACGATATCCGGGCCCGGTTGCCGCAGTTTTCCCTTCCAGGAGAAGAAAGAATGACCGAGCGCGATCTGCCTTTCGTCCATCGTGTCCACCGGCCGGAGAACGCCGACGGTACGGCGCTCGTGTTGTTGCATGGCACCGGTGGCAACGAGACGAGCCTTTTGCCGTTTGGTGCCCGCGTTGCGCCGAACGCCACTTTGGTCAGCCTCAGGGGCCGTAGCATGGATGAGGGCTACCCACGCTTCTTCCGGCGCATCACCGCCGTGACCTTCGATCAAAAAGAGATCGCGAGCGAGGCGACCGCCCTTGCGGCCTTCATCGGCGAGGCGAACTCCGCCTATGGACTGATCCCCGAAAAGACGGTGTTCCTCGGCTATTCCAACGGGGCGAACATGCTGGGTGCCCTGATGCTTCTGCATCCGGGCATCGTCCGCAACGCGGTGCTGCTCAGGGCGATGAATGTGCTCGAGGACGTTCCCATGGCAGACCTGTCAGGCACGAACGTGCTGATGGTGACGGGCCAGTCGGATCCTTACGGTCCCTACGCAGCGGACATCGAGGCTTTCCTGGAGCGCGCCGGCGCCAGCGTGGAGAACCGCGCCTTGCCTGCCGGACATGACATCGGCGCGGCCGATATGGAACTGGTCCGCCAGTTTATGCAGAGGGTGCCAGGGTAGGGGCGCTTGCGCGGTCCTGCTGCAGCGATCTTCTAACCGTTTGCCGGGCGACGGAGCCTTTGCCCGGCTTCGCCGCCGCGGAGTTCAATCCCTAAGCACGCTTGTGCGGGCGATCTTTACGTCAAGACCGGCTGATCTCACCCTTTCGCTTCCTGCACGAAAGCAACGAACCCTTCGACAAAGTTGCGCAGACGCTTTTCGATCGCCTCGTCCACCAGCTTTCCGTCCGCGTCGAAGACCGAGCCGGCCTTCGAGACCATCAGCTTGCTGCCGAACCACGGGCGCGTACCGAGCGTGCGCATGACCGGCAGCCAGGCCTCCTGCGACAGCAGCGTGCCGAAATTGCCGGGCGAGGCGCCGGTGATGGCAAAAGGCTTGGCGGAAAAGACCCGCGGAATGTCGGACGCCGGTCGGGTCATCCAGTCGAGCGCGTTCTTGAAGACGCCCGGGATGGAGTTGTTGTATTCGGGTGTGAACAGCATCACGCCGTCGGCTGCGGCCACGAGGTCCTTGAGTTTTGCTGCTGCTTCCGGCACGCCGCTCGCCGCTTCTTCGTCGCCGTCGTAGAGCGGGATGCCGCGGATCGAGCCTTCGACGATCTGCACGCCGTCCGGCGCCATGGCGATCGCCGCACGCATCAGTGCCGTGTTGAACGAGGCCTTGCGCAGGCTTCCGGAAATCGCGACCAGTTTGGTCATCTTCATTTCTCCAATCGTCGGTCGGGCTGCCCTTGACTAGTCGCAGCCCGGCCGAATCTCATTTCGGGTATCAAACGAAAACCTTTCCAGGATAGCAATGTTCCTGTCGGTCTATCCCCGCGCGTTTGGCCATGGTGAGGACGTCGAGATACGCGCTACTCGGTGACCAGCGGCTTCAGCCGGGCTTCGATCTGCTCGCGGCGCGGTTCCAGGAACGGCGGCAGCGACAGGCTTTCGCCGAGCTTGTCGAGCGGTTCGTCGACCGCAAATCCCGGGCCGTCGGTGGCGAGCTCGAACAGAACACCGTTCGGCTCGCGGAAGTAGAGCGAGCGGAAATAGTAGCGCTCGACCTCACCACTCGAGGGCACACGGAAACCGCGGATCCGCTCCGTCCAGGCGTGCAGAGCCTCGATGTCCGGGACCCGGAAGGCCACGTGGTGGACGGCACCGGCGCCCTGATGGGCGGCCGGGAGGTCCGGCTCGACCGCGACGTGCAGTTCCGCCGCCGGCCCACCGTCGCCCATGGAGAAGACGTGCACCGCGCCCTTGCCGTCCGGAGACGGGTATTTCGAGGTCTCGGTCATGTTCATCACATGCACGAGGATAGTCTCGGTGTTGGTGATGTCCGGCACGCTCATCGTGATCGGGCCGAGGCCCTTGATCTGATGCTCGGGCGGAACCGGGCTTTTCTCCCATGGGTGCGACGGGGCGCCGCTGTCATCGACGGTGAGGCGGAAGCGCTGGCCTTCGTCATCTTCGAAGTCGAGCGCCTGTCGGCCGCCGACGGCACGGATTTCGCCGGCCTTGACCTTCAGTTCGGCAAAGCGGTCCTTCCACCATTTCAGCGTTTCGAGGCTTCCCACGCGCAGCCCTGTGCGGGAAACGCTGTGGGTGCCACGGCGCTCGCGGCCGACCGGCCAGTCGAAAAAGGTCAGATCGGTGCCGGGGGATGCCAATCCGTCAGCATAAAAAAGGTGATAGGCGCTGGTGTCGTCCTGGTTGACGGTCTTCTTGACCAGCCGCAGGCCCAGCGTCTGCGTGTAGAAGCGCAGATTCTCAGGCGCATTGGCGGTGATGGCGGTCAGGTGGTGAATGCCGGTCAGTTGCATGGTCATCTAAAACTCCCTTCCTCAGTGCGAAGGATTTCTCGACCGGAATATCGCGCCAATGGCCGTTCACTTGAAGATGGCGGGCGGCGAACGGTCAGTTCTTCTTTCTTGAACGATCAGGGTTCCACTCGACTTTAGTCGCATTCGGGCGTCGCCGCATTATTCTTTCTGCAAGGAATTGCCCAATAAGGTTGTGATGCGAAATGACTTCGCGCCCTTCCTCCGCCTCGGCATGTTCCCCCACCTCAGTGCAAGTTCCCCACGCCGCTACCCGTTGGCAGGGGTCTGGAGTCGAATTGATGTTTCTGAAGACTGCGACTGCGCGCAATATGTTTGCCATCGTGGCAGCAGGCGTCGCCACGACCGTGGCCACTGCCGGTACGCTTTTCTATCTGTCGTTCGAGGAAGTGCGCGCCCGTTCGATCGCCGAAATGACCAATGCCGCGCAGACAAGCGCCGCGAACGTCGAAACCTATTTTGCCACCGCGAAGGCGTTGAGCCAGAACCTGCGCTCGTCGCTCTATGCGATGAAGCAAGCCGGCATGCCGTCGCGCGAAGGTACGGACGCGCTGCTGCACAATCTGATGGTCGACAATCCTTTCGCGCTCGGTCTCAGCACCGGCTGGGAGCCCAATGCCTTTGACGGCAAGGATGCCGAATACGCCAACAAACCCGGCCACGATGCGACGGGCCGCTACATACCCTATTTCCCGCGTACGGGTGACGGGATCGTGCACGAGGCGCTCGTCGACTACGACAAGGAAGGCGCCGGCGATTACTATCAAGTTCCCAAGCGGACGGGCAAAGAGCTCCTGACAGAGCCCTATACCTATTCGATCAATGGCAAGGACGTGTTGATGGCATCCTTCATGGTGCCGCTCACGCTCGATGGCAGGTTCGCCGGTGTTGCCGGCGTCGATCTGGCGCTCAATGCGTTGGCCGGCGATATGGCCAAGCTCAAGCCGCTCGGCGACGGCTATGTTGCCCTGTTCAGCCAGAACGGCGCAATCGTCAGCCATCCGGACACCAGCCTGCTCGGCAAGGCGTTGAAGGATTCGGGCCTCGATGTTTCCGCATGGGACGCGCTGATGGCGAACCCCGGCAAGGCCTTCGATCTGTCGGACGGCAAGGGGCAGGACAACATGGCGGTGGCCGTGCCGGTCAACCTGCTGGAGGGAACGACCTGGTACACGGTGGTTTCCGTCCCGCAAGCGACGCTGTTTGCGCATCTGACCAGTCTGGCTATTACCTCCATCGTCATCATTTCCGTTGCTGCCGGCCTGCTGATTGCGATTGGCTGGATGCTCTCGGCGCGCTTCCGCAAGCGTCTGGAGAAAGTGATCAGCGCGACGGGTGAGATCGCCCGCGGCGGTTCGGATATCGACCTTTCAGAATCGAGCCGCAAGGACGAGATCGGCGAGATGGCCCGGTCGCTTCAGGTGCTGTACGATGCGACGGTCGCCAAGTTGCGGCTGGAGGCCGAGGCCGAGGAAAATCGCGCGCTTTCGGAGCAGGAACGTCGCCAGCGGGCGGAAGAGGCCGCGGAGCGGGAGCGCCAGACACAGCTCGCCGTTACCGCGCTGGCGAACGGCTTGCAAAAGCTGGCTGATGGCGACATGACCCATCGCATCGATGCCGCTTTCAGCGGATCGCTGGATCAGATCCGCCACGATTTCAATGCGTCGGTCGAAAAACTGCAGCAGGCGCTGCAGTCGGTCGGGGCCAATGCGCAGATGATCCATGCGGGCACGGAGGAGATCCGCACCGCATCCGACGCACTGGCGACGCGCACCGAGCAACAGGCAGCATCGGTGGAGGAAACCGCAGCGGCGCTGGAGGAGATCACGACCTCGCTCAAGGACGCGACCAGGCGCGCCGAGGATGCCGGCCAGTTGGTGGATCGCACGCGAGGCGGTGCCGAGCGGTCGGGAGAAATCGTCAAGAAGGCCGTTGTTGCGATGAGCGGCATCGAGACCTCCTCGCGCGAAATCTCCAACATCATCGGCGTGATCGACGAGATTGCGTTTCAGACGAACCTGCTGGCGCTCAACGCCGGCGTCGAGGCAGCGCGGGCCGGCGATGCGGGCAAGGGTTTTGCCGTCGTCGCCCAGGAGGTGCGCGAACTGGCGCAGCGTTCCGCTAATGCAGCCAAGGAAATCAAGGCCCTCATTACCAAATCGGGAGAGCAGGTGCACACGGGCGTGACGCTCGTAAACCAAACGGGCACGGCACTGGAAGAAATTGTCGGGCAGGTACAGGAGATCGATCAACACGTCGCCGCGATCGTGCGATCGGCACGCGAACAGTCGACCGGGCTGAACGAGATCAGTTCCGCCGTCCACAACATCGACCAGGGCACGCAAAAGAACGCGGCCATGGTCGAGGAGCAGACGGCCGCGAGCCACACGCTCGCCTCCGAAGTCTCTTCGCTCAATGCGTTGCTGTCGCAGTTCCGCCTCTCGGATACCGCTGCGGCGCAGCGCGCGGCACCGGCTTCCGCAACGTCGGAGCATCGTCCGGTTGTGTCAGCCGCGCGGGCGCTCGGCAATCGCGTCGCCAGGGCGTTCGGCGGTGGTGCGGCGGCGGCCGAACAGACCTGGGAAGAGTTCTAAGCCGCGCGCAGGCACCGATCCGACACCGATAAAGTCAATTGCGGCCCGCTTCGGCGGGCCGTTTCCGTTTCGGCAAACGCTGCGCGACCTGTTCCGGATGTGCGCACTTTTTGGGCTCTGCCCAACGAGGCGCGGGGCGGATTGCTCCTGAATTGGGCGCGGTTGTCCGCCTCGATCAACTCCATGCCCGATAGCCGTTCGAAAATGAGCCAAAATGCGTCTGGCACGGTTTCTGCTTCCAGGCTTGTGAGGTCCAGAGGGGGCTTCACCAAGAGAAGCGTCCACGAAGAACGCTCCGGAAATGCCGCCGTCCAGCGCCAGCGAGCCACGTCAGGCTCGAGGCCCTTACGGCGGCATTTTTGTTCTCTGATGCGCGATGGCTGGATTCTAGCTGTCGTTTGCCAGCACGACCTTGACGTTGTTCTGGTCCAGCATCTGGCGAATGTCCGCCGGTGGCTCAGCGTCGGTCACGAGCATGTCGTAGGTGTCGGGCGGAGCGATCGTGATCGGTGCCGTCCGGCCGAACTTTTCGGCGTCGGCCACGATAATGCGGTTTTGCGCCTGACTGGCGGCGACGCGGGAGATGTCGGCTTCCTGCACATCCTGCAGCATGAAGCCGGAGCGAGCGTTGATGGCAGTCACCGACAGGATCGCATGTTGCAGGTTGAAGCGCTCGATATAGCGCAGCGCCTCTATGCCGAATGAGCCGGCATCGTGTGCGCGAAGTTCGCCACCGGCAAAATAGACGCGGTTGTCGTTGCGCGTGGCGAGCGTATGGGCGACCGAGAGCGAATTGGTGACGATGAAAAGATTGCGATGTTTCTGCAGGGCGACGGCGATAAAGGCGGTCGTGGAGCCGATATCGAGAAACAGGCTGTCGCCATTTTTAACGATCGTGGCGACCTTGGCAGCGATCAGCCGCTTCGGTTCCGGATTGACGTTCATGCGGTAATGGAGCGGCTGCTCGCTCACGCTGTCGGTGATGTGGACGCCGCCGTGGACCTTGGTGACGAGGCCATTGGCTTCCAGCGTGCGGATGTTGCGGCGGATCGTTTCCTCGGAGACCCGGAGGCGCTCGGCGAGGAACTGAATACGGCTGGAGCCGCCTGCAAGTCGCAGTTCCTCCAGGATCTCCCGCTCGCGGTGGTTGGATAGGGCGGGTGAGTTTGTTGGGGTGTCCATTCCGTTTCCTGTCTGCATTCGCAGATGACTGTCGTGTTCAAACCGGCTGCAAAGCAAAGCAGCACGCAATGTTACAACAAAAACCCATGCCTATGTTCGTTTTTGTGGAATTTTCTTGACAGGGTTTGGTGGGTGCGGGAACGTCGCTTCCAAACGAGCGTGTCACTGAGGCGCGCCGGGGAACGGACAGACATGGACTTGGCGGCGCTGGAGACGATCCGTTCGCTGCCCCTGTGGAATGGCACGCCGGAGGTGTCCGTTCTGAAGGGGGGAATTACCAATCGAAACTATCGGGTTGTCGACGGGGAGCGTAGCTATGTCGTCCGGCTGGGCGACGACATACCCATTCACCAGATCAGCCGACAGAACGAACTCGCCGCAAGCCGGGCGGCCCACGCGGCCGGCATCTCTCCAGCCGTCATCCACCACCAGCCCGGTGTCCTCGTGCTCGACCATATTTGCGGCCGGACGCTGACCCCGGAGGACATCCGATCATCCGCTTGCCTGGAACGGATCGTGCCGCTGATCCAGACCTGTCACCGGGAGACCGGGCGTCACTATCGCGGGGCGGCGATGATCTTCTGGGCGTTCCACGTGATCGAGGATTATGCCGCAACACTTAGCGATGCCGGCAGCCCACATGTTCCCCGGCTGAAGGACCTGCTTCGGATCTCAAGGGCACTGGAGGCGGTCGCCGGTCCCTACGACATCGTCTTCGGCCACAACGATCTTCTCGCGGGCAATTTCCTGGATGACGGCGAGCGCCTGTGGCTGATCGATTGGGACTATGCCGGCTACAACACGCCGCTCTTCGATCTCGGCGGCCTCGCGTCGAATAACGAACTCAGCGAGGCCCAGGAAGTATGGCTGTTGGAGCGTTACTTTGAGCGCGCGGCACCGGGTGACCTCTGGCGGCGGTATCAGGCGATGAAGTGTGCCTCGCTCCTGCGCGAGACGCTTTGGAGCATGGTTTCGGAGCTCCATTCGACCATCGATTTCGACTATGCCGCCTACACGGCGGATAATCTCGCCCGCTTCGAACGGGCTTATGAGCAATTCCAGCAGTCAGAAGCATAGGAGCGGGAGGTATGAAAGAACTTCCAGCGAGCGCGAAAGCGGTCGTCATCGGCGGTGGGATCATCGGCTGTTCGACGGCCTATCATCTGGCGAAGCTCGGCTGGACCGATACCGTTCTGCTGGAGCGCAAGAAGCTGACGTCGGGAACGACGTTCCACGCGGCCGGTCTCGTCGGCCAGTTACGCACCAGCGCCAACATCACCCAACTCCTCGGTTACTCCGTCGACCTGTACAAGAGACTCGAGGCTGAAACCGGCCTGGGAACGGGCTGGAAGATGAACGGCGGGCTTCGGCTCGCCTGCAACGAGGAGCGCTGGACCGAGGTCAAACGCCAGGCGACGACCGCACGCTCCTTCGGCCTGGAGATGGAACTGCTGACGCCAAAGGAGGCGCAGGAACTCTGGCCACTGATGGCGATCGATGACCTCGTCGGCGCGGCGTTCCTGCCGACGGACGGCCAGGCCAATCCGTCCGATATCACACAGGCGCTGGCCCGAGGCGCGACGATGGCGGGTGTCTCCATTTTCGAGGACACCGAGGTTACCGATGTCGAGATCGACAACGGCCGCATTCGCGCCGTCGTCACGCCGCATGGCCGGATCGAATGCGAGCGCGTCGTCGTCTGCGCCGGGCAATGGACGCGGGAATTCGCCTCGCGCTTCGGCGTCAATGTGCCGCTCGTGCCGATGGAACATCAGTATCTCATCACCGAGCCCTTCGGCGTGCCGTCCAATCTGCCGACGCTGCGGGACCCGGACCGGCTGACCTATTACAAGGAGGAGGTCGGCGGGCTGGTGATGGGGGGCTACGAACCGAATCCCGCGCCATGGGCGGTGAACGGAATTCCCGAAAGCTTTCATTACAGTCTGCTCAATCCCGATCTCGAGCGCTTCGAGCAGATCATGGAGCTTGCGCTTGGCAGGGTCCCGGCCCTTGAAACGGCAGGCGTGAAGCAACTCCTGAACGGACCCGAGAGTTTTACGCCGGACGGCAATTTCATTCTCGGCGAAGCGCCGGGCCTGCGGAATTTCTTCATCGGCGCGGGTTTCAACGCATTCGGCATCGCCTCAGGCGGCGGCGCGGGCATGGCGCTGGCCGAATGGGTTGCAAAGGGGGAGCCCCCCTTTGACCTGTGGCCGGTCGATATCCGTCGCTTCGGCCGACCGCATTTCGATTCCGACTGGATCCGGCGGCGCACCGTCGAGGCATATGGCAAGCACTACACGATGGCCTGGCCGTCCGAGGAGCACGCAAGTGCGCGTCCGTTCCGAACGTCGCCACTCTATGCGCGGCTAAAGGCGCAAGGGGCCTGCTTTGGCGAAAAGCTCGGCTGGGAACGGCCAAACTGGTTCGCCGACCTGGCCGCGGGCGAGAAGCCGCAGGACATCTATACCTACGGCCAGCCCAACTGGTTTTCCGCCGTCGCGCGCGAACACCGCGCCGTGCGCGAGGCGGCGGTGATCTTCGACCAGACTTCCTTTGCCAAGTTTTCGCTGAAGGGCAGGGATGCCGAACGCGCCCTCTCGTGGATCGCCGCCAACAATGTCGCGCGTCGACCGGGCTCCGTCATCTACACGCAGATGCTCAACGAACGGGGCGGAATCGAATGCGACCTGACGGCCGCGCGTATCGCCGAGGACGAATATTACATCGTCACCGGGACCGGCTTCGCCACCCATGATTTCGACTGGATCGGGCGGAACATCCCGGTCGGGCTTGACGCGACATTGCAAGATGTAACGGAGGAGTGGTCTGTCCTGGTCCTGATGGGGCCGAACTCGCGCACGATCCTGGCGAGGCTCACTGAGGACGACGTGTCGAACAACGGCTTTCCCTTCGGCACCGTCCGAACCATCGCCGTCGCCGGCCGTGCCGTGCGGGCGATGCGCATCACCTATGTCGGCGAACTCGGCTGGGAACTGCACCTTTCCGTCGAAGACGCGGCGGCCGTCTACGGCGCGCTGATGGAGGCGGGCAGGGGAGAGGGGCTGACGAATGCCGGTTACCGGGCGCTGGAAACCTGCCGGCTTGAAAAGGGCTATCGGGCCTGGGGCTCGGATATCGGCCCGGATCATACGCCGGTCGAGGCAGGCCTCGCCTGGGCCGTCAAAGCCGGCGGGGCGATCGATTTTCTCGGCCGGGCGGCTATCGAACGTCAACTCTCTGAAGGCGTGCGCAAGCGGCTCGTCTGCTTCGTGCCGGACCAGCCGGATACGATCCTCCTCGGCCGCGAAACGATCTACCGCAACAACGAGAAGGCGGGCTGGCTCACGAGCGGCGGTTTCGGCCACACGATCGGAGGGGCGGTCGGATTGGGCTATGTGCGCAACCGGGACGGGGTCGACTTGGATTATGTGCTTTCCGGCACTTACGAACTGGATGTTGCAGGCCAGCGCGTGCCGTGCACGCCGCACTTGGTGCCGCTGTATGATCCGACCGGCAGCCGTGTCCGAAGTTGACGGATGGCCCAGCTCTTCGATGTGGAGGCACACTGGTTGTCGGAAGCTGCTGATTCCGCGGAAAAACGGTGTCGTGAACACGGGGCGAACCTGAAACCTGTGCTGCCGGATGCGCCCTTTTTATCGCACAGGAAGGGAAATTCTCGTGGAAAAGCGCCGTTTTAGCGTGATGCCGCGAAATCGACTTTTCTTGGCGTAACGAATATGCAAGGGATTTGCACCAAGGTGACACGGAGGCCCGTTCGCGGCTCGGTCTCTGGGACAGATCGTGGTGGGACATTGACTTTTCCATCGACACATTTGATGGAGCGGACACTTGTCCGTTTTCGGCGCCTTGCCTCAAAAGGGTGCGGCGAAAGGGAATCGCAGTGTGATGAGCAAGAATAAG
Source organism: Mycoplana sp. 10N416 (assembly GCF_056394765.1). NCBI lineage: Bacteria > Pseudomonadati > Pseudomonadota > Alphaproteobacteria > Hyphomicrobiales > Rhizobiaceae > Mycoplana > Mycoplana sp. 10N416. The sequence continues at coordinate 18,502 of NZ_JBFTIM010000007.1, forward strand.
GGCATCGGCAACTCGGGGGCGAGGTTTGCACGGTCTTTGGCGCGCCTCGCATCCGGCGTGGCGCTTTTGACGCTTTCCGGTTGTATGGTCCCCAGTGATGGTCCGCTGACCCGCGAAGTGCTCGAAGCCGGCGCGGCGGGAGGCAGTTCCTACAAGATTCCAGAAACCAAGATGATTTTCGACGTGGTCGACATCGACCAGCGAGTCGCCAACGGCGTGACCACGCTCGGAACCCCCAGCCTTGCGCGCACCTTCGGCTTCGGTGGGGCCGGCGGCGTACCGGTGATCGGTGTCGGCGACAAGCTTCAGGTAACGATCTTCGAGGCCGGCCCGGATGGCCTGTTTTCGACGACGGATAGCAAGTCGACGACAATCCCCGTCGTGGTGCAGCCTGATGGCCGTGGCCAGATCCCGTATGTCGGCTCGGTGCGTTTCGCCGGGATGACGCTGGAGACGGCGCGCTCGACGATCGTAGACGCGCTGAAGGCCAAGGCCGTGGAGCCGGATGTGCTGGTGTCGATGGCCGGAAACGAGTCGCGAAATGTCTCCGTCCAGGGCGATGTCCATCAGGCCGCGATGATTCCGCTCGGACTCAGCGCCGAGCACCTGAGCGAAGTGCTGGCGCGTGCTGGCGGGGCATCGAAACCGCCTTACGATACCTATGTCACGCTCAAGCGCGGTGGGCGCACGGGCACGGTGCTCCTGCAGACGATTGTTGACAACCCGAAGGAAGACATCATCGTCAAGCCCGCCGACCACGTTTATGTAACATATGATCCGCAGACCTTCTCCGCGCTTGGCCAGACGGAAAAGAAGGGCAAGGTACCATTCGGTGCAGCCAGCCTGAGCCTGATCGAGGCGGCTGCGCTCGCCGGCGGCGGCAACCTGTCGACGGCCGATCCGAAGGGCTATTTCATTTTCCGTTACGAGAACGAAAGCGTCTATCGCCACGTCGTCGGCGACGACCGCTTCCGCGACCTGCTGGCGAAGGGCATGACTTCGGATGGCCAGGGACGTTACCCGGTCATTTACCGACTGGATCTGGCGCAGACGCAGAGCTTTATCGTCGCCCAGTCGTTCCCGATCCGCAACCGCGACGTCGTCTACCTGTCGCGGCATCCGGCAACCGATTTCAGCCGGTTCGTAGGGATGATCACGGGCACGCTTGCGCCGGTCAGTACCGCGACCCGGACCGTTCAGACTTTCTGATCTGGCTGAACGCGCTATAATCTCAGGCATTGCTTCCGGGGAGGCGCCCGCGTCTGTGCACTCGTGCAACGCATGTGAGGCCGTGCCGGCAAACTCAATGCGATGCCGGCGGGCTTGCCTGCCGGAGATGGGATCTTGATCATCGTGGCCGAGGCGAAACGCAAAACCTATGCCGTCACCTCGCTCGGCTTGTGGCGGATTCGGGCCGACATTTCGCGGTTGCTCGATGCGCAGGTGGAGCTCTGGCCGCTTGGCAGTTCAGCACGCGTTGACGCTTTCGTCGGCTGGGGATGGCGGCCATCGGGCCGGCGGGCGAGTGCGCTCTCTGCCCGTACCGGCAAGCCTACAATCCTGCTCGAAGATGGTTTCATAAGGGGGTTCGCGCCAGGGCCGAGCGAGCCTTCGCACGCTTATGTCATCGACGACGAAGGCATGTATTTCGACGCCACCGGACCAAGCCGGTTGCAGACCCTGCTCGAGAGCCCGGTGACCGACGGCAAAGACCTGGAGCGCGCACGCAGCCTCATTGCGACGATACGCCGGGCCAGGTTGTCGAAATACAACAATGGCGCAATCGTCGGGCTGCGAGGCACGGGGATTCCCCAAGGGCGGCCCTATGTGCTGCTCGTCGACCAGGTCGCAGGTGATGCCTCAATTGCCGGCGCGTTGGCCGATGATGGCACTTTCACCACGATGTTGCAGCACGCAGCCGAGCATCACCCCGGTAAAACGCTGGTGGTGCGCACACATCCGGCAGCTGGTGATCGGAGCTTATTACGGCAGGCCGCGCACCGCCTCGGCATCGATATCGTCGTGCCGCCTCCGATGAACCCATGGCCGCTTCTGGAGGATGCGGACACCGTCTATACCGTCTCGAGCCAGCTCGGTTTCGAGGCGCTGATGGCGGGCAAGAACGTTCACTGCTTCGGTGTTAACTTCTATTCCGGCCGAGGTGTCACGATTGATCATGCCGAGGCGCCGACGACCCGTTCGCCTGCGAACCTCGAGCAGATATTCGATGCGGCCTACATTCGGTATTCGCGCTACCTCGATCTCCATGACCGCGCCGACTGCGACATCGAGCGCACGATTGAGCAGGCGATCGTGGTTCGCGACCAGAGGCACAGGTTACCGAAGAAAGTCGTCACCGCAGGCATGTCGCCATGGAAGCGCAAGGCGATGACACCTTTCCTGAAGGGGATGTGTGGACCGCCGCTCCACGCCCGCAATCTGGAGCGTGCCGTACGTCGGGCTTCGGAAATCGACGGTGCGGTCGCAGTCTGGGGATCGGACAATCCGCTGCCCTCCGGGGTCGAGACCCTCCGTATCGAGGACGGTTTCATTCGCTCGAAAGGGCTGGGCGCCGCGCTTGTCATGCCGTCTTCCGTCGCGATTGACGGAAACACCATCTACTACGACGCGCGCATGCCGAGCGGCCTGGAGCAGATCATCGCGGAAACCGATTTCGACAGTGCGCTGTTGCAACGCGCCGAAGCGCTGCGCCAGTCGCTGATCGAACGCGGCATATCGAAATACAACGTCGGAACCACCGCTGCGCTGCCGGAAGTTCCGGGCAACCGGTTGAAAGTCCTGGTGCCGGGACAGGTGGAAAAGGACGCATCGATCCGCTTTGGCTCGCCCAAAATCCGGTCGAATGCGGCCCTGGTGGCAGCGGTGCGGCACCTCTATCCTGACGCCTATATCGTTTATAAGGAGCATCCGGACGTGGTGTCGGGCATGCGTCCTGGCGGGGCTGTACCCGATGCGGCCGACCGGATCGAGCGCGACGGCGATATCATGCACTGGGTTCGCTGGTGTGATCGGGTGGAAACGATGACCTCCCTTGCTGGGTTCGAGGCGCTGTTGCGCGGAAAGGAAGTGGGTGTTCACGGAATCCCGTTCTACGCAGGCTGGGGATTGACGGACGACCGCTGTCCGATTGAACGCCGGAAACGACGGATCGATCTGCAGATGCTGGTCGCCGCCACCCTGATCCAGTACCCGCTCTACGTTCACCCCTTGAGCAGAATGCCGTGCCGTCCGGAAGATCTGGTCCGGGAGATCGCCGACGGAAGCAGCGCAACGCGCTCTGTCGCAGATCGTTTCGCTACGCATTTTGCGCGTGCGGTAAACCGGATTGCCGTAGCAATGCGCGATCGCCGGCTCGGTTGAGCCGGCGGTTTGGCCAGTGCTGGTGGACATCCTTGCTTTGGCCGGATTGCCGTAAGCATAGGATTGGAAAATGACATTGGGTAAGATTAATTGAATGAAATCCGGTTGATGCGGTTTATTTTTTGTGCAAAGACCGTGCAGCCTAAGCGCATCCCTAGCAAAGCTGGAACGTTATGCCGAGTAAAAGCGATTCTACGAATCGGTCGAGTAATGGCGGTGCGCGCGAGGATCAACCGGCGGGCCGCAGGACGGCGCCGCTCGTATACCTCAATCTCCGCCGCCGGTCATCCAGCCCGTTTCCCGCCAAGAGTGTCCCGCGCGTCCTGCTCTTGCAGGGACCGGTCGGGCCGTTTTTTCGCAAGGCGCAAACCCTGCTGAATGAAAGCGGCTTTGATGTCTGGCGTGTCTGTTTCAATATCGGCGACAGGTTGTTTGCGCTGCGGGAAAAGACGCTGAACTTTTCCGGGACGGCCGACGCCTGGGACGCCTGGTTGTCGGAAATGATCAGCGCCCATGGCTTCGACTCCGTCGTCCTGTTCGGTTGCGAGAGAGAAATCCACCGGGTCGCGATCGCCCGCTGCGAGAAGTTGCGTGTTCCGGTGATCTGTCTCGAGGAGGGGTATCTGCGCCCCGGCAACATCACCATTGAATTCGGCGGCAACAACTGGTGTTCGCCGCTTGCCGGGAAATTGCCGCCTCCGGAGTATTCGTCGTCGGATCGCCCGAAAGGGGTCTCCTACCCCTCTTCGTTCGGCGCCATGGCGTCCTACGCGTTCCTCTATTTCTCGCTCCGGAACCTCTTTTCAACCGCCGCCGAGCGCAAGCTTTTCCACAAGCGGAAACGCATGCTCGCATCCGAGGCTTTCTACTGGATCAAGAACTACTACCGGAAGTTTCGCAATCTCAATGGCAACTATCGCTGCATCGAGAAACTTCTGGAGCACTTTGATAGGAAATATTACCTCATTCCGCTTCAGGTTCACGACGACAGCCAGTTGGGGCGTGCGGCTGGCACCTGGAATAGCCAGAAATTGATCCTGAAGTCGATCGTCTCATTTGCGCGCAACGCCCCCGCAACCCATCAGTTGGTGTTCAAGATCCACCCCTTGGAGCGCGGCCATAGCAGGGATCGGCAGTTCATCGAGCAGGTCAGTCTCCTCAACGATGTGGCGGACAGGGTCCACATCATTGACGGCGGCTCCCTGGGACTGTTGACGCGCCATGCGGCGGGCATGATCACCATCAACAGCACCTCGGGATTCTTCGCCCTCCTGCACGGAATTCCGCTCGCCATCATGGGGCAGGCGATCTACCGCCATCCGGATCTTGCCTTCTGCGTGAACAGAGGAATTGACCTCGACAGGTTCTGGACATGGAACAAGGTGGCTCCCGCCGAGGTCCGCAGCCGGTACCTGTCGTGGCTGCACGAGCAATCCCTCCGGCCCGGCGATTTCTATGCCTATGATGGGGTGGAAATCGCGATCAGGGCATTACGGGACAAGATTGCCGATGCTGCTGCGGGCGGCGGATCTGAACAGGGCGCCTCCGGTGCCCAGGTGTTGGGCGGCAATTTCCGAGACAGCATTTCGGGCGCCGCGCAGGGGTGAGCCTCGACCCGATCGCGGTCATAGCGGTCCGGTCTCTGCGGCCGGCATTAGCTGTCCCTGTCAGGTCAGCGCAATGAGGGACAATTCCGTCTTGTCGAAGTCGAAGTCAACGCTTCCGGCTCCCTGGTGTTTGAGCGCAACCCACGCGTCCCTGGCGATTGGAGCTATGCCGGTGAAGCAGATTTTTCGCCCGACCGGGCCACCAGAAACGGCAAGGGAGTTGAGGACGCTTGTTGTACTATTGACCATGACGTCGATCTGAGCGGAGGAGGACGAGGTGGGGACCATGGAGAGACTGATAAGGTAGTAAGCGGTGATCGGCGCGACAAGCTTGTTGCCGATGCCGGATGGCACTGCGTCGCCGATCCGAAAGCCCCCGCTTGCAAACGCTGTGTTGGTGAAGCCGACCAACCCCGGCATAGACATCTGGACACCACCTGCCAGCCAGGCCCGCACTGCCGGCCGTAGAGGCGTGGCGACATGGCCCGTAGCGTCGATGCGCAGCGCGGTTTGCCAATCTCCCTCTGCGTTCACCACCTTGATGGCAAAATCGTTGTTGCCAGCGAGTCCCAATTCGGCATACCCCGTCCAGTTCGACTGAAAAATCAGGCTGGCCGTGTCCGACGGCGTGGCCTTGTTGATCTTCAGTCGGTGGTCGGCAGCGTCATGTGATAGAAGACTGGCATCGGCGGCAACAGTCAGTCGGTTGGTACCGTCCGGCGTCGCGTTTATACCCAGGGACGGAAACTGCGCAAACCTCTGCCAGCGGTTGCCGTCATGCACGTGCAGACGTTGCTCTGCGGTACACCAGGCGAGCCACCCCTCCTTCGGTCGCACGAGGTGCCAGCCGCCGTCACGCCATTGCGCGACCGCGCCCGCCGCTGCATGCCATGCGCCTGATGGTGAGGCATCGACCCCGAAGCAGGCGCCTTCCGAGGGAGACGCAGGAGGAGTGTTTCCAATGCTCTCCAACACAAGTTGGACCATTGTGTCCAATGCATCGAGGGCCTCGTTGTGCGGGACATGTTTCTGCGCTTGCGAGGGCAGAATGTAGGGGAGGCCAAGTCGTGTGGTATGTTCTTGCATCATCATCTCCTGAACGGGTGGCCGTCGCCGTCGTCATCGGCAACGATGCCTCGATTCAGGATAGAACTCGCGCACGAGGCGGGGAAAATCCCCGATCAGACAATGAGATGGAAGCGCGCAGATGCCGCTTAATCGGAATGCCGCGCCGTTACGACAGCTGAACGACGCATTTCGTAAGCTGCTGGTTTCACGCGACAATGCAAGAGGCGGTACCATCCGCCTCGGACAAGCTTAACGCCTTTCCGTGCTTTGGGTCCCGCTTTCGGCGGTGAAGAGAATATCCCCGCTCGACTGCTATTTTCCGTTCGCGAGATTGGCTTCGTGAACGTCGATCGCTTCTTCGATATCGTCGTAGAAAGTGATCCTGCCGTCCTTCATGACCCCGCCCACGTGGCAGAAGGCACGCAATAGGGAGGACGAGTGAGAGACGAGAAGAAGGGTTGCGTTTTCGCGGCGCTCGTCGAACACGCGCTTGCTCTTCTTCTTGAAGTTCGTGTCGCCAACAGCGATGACTTCGTCGATGAGATAGTACTCGAAATCGATCGCCATGCAGATCCCGAAGGCAAGACGTGCCCGCATGCCGGCGGAATAGGTTCTTACCGGCATGTCGAGATAGGTTCCGAGTTCAGAGAAGTCCTTGACGAATTCCAGAACCTCGTGGCGATCCTTTCCATAGATGTCAGCGATGAAACGGGTGTTCTGGGCCCCCGTCAAGCGGCTGTGGACGCCGCCCCTGAAACCCAGCGGCCAAGAGATCTTGCCTTGGCGATAGATGCGGCCAGAGTTCGGGGTATCAATGCCGGAAATGAGGTTCATCAGTGTTGATTTGCCGGCGCCGTTGCGTCCGAGGATGCCAATATTCAGCCCTGGCCGAAATGCCGCCGAAAAGTTCTCAAGAATCACCTTCTGGCCGCCGCGCGGATTCCTGAAGATCTTGGTTACGTTGTCGAAAACTATCATTCGTTTTCTAGCAGTTTGTTGCGATATACCCGTTCCAGCGTCAGACCGATGACCAGCAATACCGTCGCCGCCGACAACAGATAGGACTTATCCAAAACGCTGTTGTAATCGAGATAGGTTGCCGACCGGAACCATTCGACACAATGCAGGAACGGGTTCCACGAGATGATTGCCAGCACCGATGGCGGAAGGGTTGCAGGCACGAACACGACGCCGGACGCCAGCATCAGAGGTATGTTGGCATAACTGAGCATCTTGCTCCAGAGAGGCACCAGAGTTCCAAAGGTCGCATTGAACACCGCCAGCGCGAACGCAAAGAAGGCGATCGCCAGGATGGCGGCGCCAAACTGGAGCGGGTAGACGATGATCTTTCGATCAAGACCTACATACATGAAGAAGATGAAAAGCGTGCAGACGATCATCCAGATGATCACTTCAAGGATGAAGGCCGCTACAATCGTGTCAAGCGGCTTGACCAAGGGGTAGGTCAACATGGCTTGGTTGTGCGACAACCCGTTCGCTGATTTGCGGGCTATCAGGTTTGTCATGCGAAACCCGATAACACCTGTCAGAAAGAACAGCATGGCGCTGTCGCCGAACGGCAACGACGACCGGACAAAGCCGTGCATTGAAAGGAACATCCCGACATAGATCGCCGGTTCCGCAAGCGTCCATAGATAGCCGATGCGGCTCTCTCCGAAACGCGTCACGCTGCTGCGGATGATGAGGGCCGCTATGACTCGCCCATTTTCTTTCAGGGCGTAGCCAAAGCTCTTGTCGGTCAAGTACATATGCTGACCCTATGTCCGAATGGCACGGCCAATGCAGGTCAAATCGCGTGATCCTTGATCGACTTGTAACCAAAGAAACCGATCAGCCAGACCGCACAAAACAGCATGAAGCCGAGCATCGTATTGAGTATACGCTGCGGATAGATTGCGATTTCCGGGACTCGCGGCGCCACATAGGTGGCGAAGAAGCGCTCCTGTTTCTGTGCCTCCACGAGGGCAGTTTCAAGGCCTGCCAACGATGTCGAATAGGCCTTCACCGCAAATTCCTGCTCAATCGTCAGTTTAGAGAAGCGGTCGATGACATCGCTGACCGTACCGTTCGCGGATTCAGGGTTGCGTCCGGTCTTCTTCGTCGTGCCGGTGCCGACGCGCGCCTTTTGTTCCGCCAGTTGTGCTTCCAGAGCAACGATCTGTCGCTCGAGGACCTTGGCAGACGGCGCATCCCTGCTGATGGTATCCAGCAAGGCTCGGTAACGGGTGCGGACGGACGCGAGTTGCTCCTCGATCGAGCCGATAATCGAGGACTCCATCGAAACCAACGCGGTCGGGTCGATGGCCTGCTCCGTTTGCCGCAATTGCGACATCTGTTCGCGAACGCTTGCCAGTCGGTTTTCTGCGCGTTCGACCTGCTTGTTGACCACCTCGATGTACTGATTGCGCGACTCTTCGGAGAGCCGGTTCACCAGGTTCTCGGCGACGAGCAGGATGCCGTCCGTGATCTTCTTCGCATCTTCGGCGGTAAATGCGTAGACCTGCAGGGTGACGTTGCCGGTCGTCGAGTTGAAGCTGACATTCACCATGTCCTGCCAATAACTGACAAACTCGTCCAGAGGTTCGGTCCCGGCGATCTGATAGACAAAATCGATGCCGTCCCGCGCATAAAGCTCCCGAACGTCCAGCCCAACTTGATCCACCATATCCTGCAGGACTTGCTTGGAGTGGATGTAGTCGGCCACGATATAGGAGTCGCCGGCCTGTGCGGATGTGCCCATCAAGGTACTTAGCCCAAGCGCGCTAAGCGAACTCTGGCTCGATCCCCGCACCGCGAACTGCGATTCGACTTCATACTGCGGGCTGGCAATGAAAGCAAAATACAGTCCAGTCAAGATGGTTGGCACGAAAACAGCAAGGACGAAAGAGATAGCAGTCCAACTGACCTTCCTCTTCTTCTTCTTCATCGAAGAGAGGTTCGGCATCTCGAAGATTGACTGTGCCGAGAATTTCTTGTCCTGCCTGGCTTTCGCCGGCGGCAGTTCGTCGCCTTCGTCGAACTCGTCACGCTTCACCTTCGCGCCGGCAAAAGCGGACGCTTCACGCATCAAGCGCTGCTTCTGCCGTTCGGCACGGTGCGTGATGCGGGCTTTCGCAATGTCCAGAAGGTTGCTGGCCGGCGGCTGAGCGCGGGTCTCTGCTTCCGGCTCCGGTGCTGCGGGCGCAGATTCATTCGTCACGTTGGTACTCTCGCTGCTGCGGCAATTATTTGTTAACTACCTGATCGTGTGCCAGTTTATTCGAACTGCCGTTGCGTTACAAGGTAGCGGACCGCGCCAACTTTGGCGCGTCATTCCGGTCATTTTATGACAGGTCGCGATGCGTCTCGCCTGTTGTATGCGTCTCGCGCCGTTCTCATTATCAAGGCAGACCCGACGTTTGCGGCTTCGCAAAACCGCTGCGGCAAGGCTGATGCGCCTGTCACGGGCTGCTCTCCAGAGTGCCGGCCTCGTTGAACCGGTTGTAACCGGTGGATTCCACCGTGTTCAGGGGCTGCGGCCGTTATGCGGTGCTGAATTTTCAGCTTTTGGTCGGTTCAATCGTCAAATCCACCAAAAAAGCGAAGAAGTTTAAGGATGTGCCGTTTTAGGCTTCCCTTTTGATCGGAAAACAGTATGGAATCGTGCCTATCCATGAGCCTGCCCAATGGGCTCAAATAACAAGAGATGCGACCGTCAGGATCGCATCCAGGGGATCGATAATGGAATATTTTGTGCAGCAGCTCATCAACGGGCTGACTCTGGGCTCTATCTATGGATTGATAGCCATCGGCTACACCATGGTTTACGGCATCATCGGCATGATCAACTTCGCCCATGGCGATATTTTCATGCTGGGCGGGTTCGCCGCCTTGATCATCTTTCTGGTGCTGACCAGCATTTTCGTCGGTTTGCCGATCGTCATTCTCCTGCTGGTGATGATGGCGGCGGCGATGCTGACCGCCTCGCTGTGGAACTGGACTATTGAAAAGATGGCTTACCGGCCGCTGCGCGGTTCGTTCCGTCTTGCGCCGCTGATCACTGCCATCGGCATGTCCATTACGCTGTCGAACTTCGTCCAGGTCACCCAGGGGCCGCGCAACAAGCCGATCCCGCCGCTGGTGTCGTCGGTCTACAATGTCTTCGGCATCGCGATTTCGCTGAAGCAGATCCTGATCATGGTCCTGACGGTGAGCCTACTGGCGATCTTTTGGTATATCGTCAACAAGACCGCGCTCGGCCGCGCGCAACGTGCCACCGAGCAGGACCGCAAGATGGCCGCGCTTCTCGGGATCGACGTCGACCGCACGATTTCCATCACGTTCGTCATGGGCGCTGCCCTCGCGGCGGTCGCAGGTACGATGTATCTGATGTACTATGGCGTGATCGTCTTCACCGACGGGTTCGTGCCAGGCGTAAAGGCGTTTACTGCGGCGGTTCTGGGCGGAATCGGTTCGCTTCCCGGCGCAGTGATCGGCGGGTTGCTGATCGGACTGATCGAATCGCTCTGGTCGGCCTATTTCACGATCGACTACAAGGACGTCGCGACGTTCTCGATCCTCGCCATCGTCCTGATCTTCAAGCCGTCCGGCATTCTCGGACGACCGGAAGTCGAGAAGGTATAATTCCATGGCAACCATTTCCTACTCCAAAGAGAGCGCCGGCGGGAACCTGACGGCGCGGGCTCTGCGCGAGGGCTTTTATGCCGGTCTGATCGCTCTTGGCCTTTTCGTTCTGTTCGTCGGCTTGCAGACAACCCAGAACATCCGCAACGAGCTTGTCCTGAACCAACGCTGGGGCTTGCTTGCGATTTTCGTCGCGGTCGCCGCAGTCGGCCGGTTCCTGGGGGTCGCCTACGTCCAGCCATGGCTTGCCGCGCGCAAGACCGCCAAGGCTGCCGTTGTCGGGAAGGCGGTCCCGGAAGGCTTCCTGGCGCGCCACTTCAGCAAGATCGCCATCCTCGCGCTCATCCTGATGCCGCCTGTCGCCGTTTCGCTGGTTGGTGTGCAGGGCTCGCTAAAATGGGTCGACAACTTCGGCATCCAGATCCTGATCTACGTGATGCTGGCCTGGGGCCTGAACATCGTGGTCGGCCTCGCGGGCCTGCTCGACCTTGGCTACGTCGCCTTCTATGCCGTCGGGGCCTACTCCTATGCGCTGCTGTCGCAGCATTTCGGCTTCTCCTTCTGGCTCCTGCTGCCGCTAGCCGGCATCCTCGCCGCCTGCTGGGGCGTAATTCTGGGCTTCCCGGTTCTGCGGCTGAGAGGGGACTACCTTGCCATCGTGACGCTCGCCTTCGGTGAGATCATCCGTCTGGTCCTTATCAATTGGACAGAGGTCACCAGGGGGACGTTCGGTATCTCGGGCATTGCCAAGGCGTCAATTTTCGGTATCTGGTCTTTCGATGTGAGCGCGGCCAACAACTTCGCCAAGGCCTTCGGCCTGCCGATGTCGTCGGCCTACTACAAGATCTTCCTGTTCTACGTGATTCTGGCACTGGCGCTGCTGACGGCTTTCGTCACCATCCGCCTGCGGCGCATGCCGATCGGCCGCGCGTGGGAGGCGTTGCGCGAGGACGAGATTGCCTGCCGCTCGCTCGGCATCAACACGGTCACGACCAAGCTCACCGCGTTTGCGACGGGGGCGATGTTCGGCGGCATCGCCGGCTCCTTTTTCGCGGTGCGCCAGGGCTTCGTCTCGCCGGAGTCCTTCGTCTTCCTCGAATCGGCGATCATTCTTGCCATCGTCGTTCTCGGTGGCATGGGGTCGCTCGTGGGCATCGCGGTTGCGGCCACCGTCATGGTTGGTGGCACGGAACTGCTGCGTGAAATGACTTTCCTGAAGGCGATCTTCGGCCCGGATTTCACCCCCGAGCTGTATCGCATGCTGATCTTCGGCATCGCCATGGTCGTGGTCATGGTGTGGAAACCGCGTGGCTTCGTCGGAAGCCGTGAACCCACAGCCTTCCTGCACGAGCGCAAGGCTGTGTCCGGCAGCTTCACCAAGGAAGGGCACGGCTGATGGCCCTCGAGACGAACGCAATGAACAACGATGCAATCCTCAAAGTCGAGCATCTGTCGATGCGCTTCGGCGGCCTGATGGCGATCAACGATCTGTCCTTCGAGGCACGGCGCGGCGAGATCACGGCGCTCATCGGTCCCAATGGTGCCGGCAAAACGACCGTCTTCAACTGCATCACCGGCTTCTACAAGCCGACGATGGGCATGATTTCGATGACGCAGAAGTCGGGCAAGCGGTTCCTCCTGGAGCGCATGCCGGATTTCGAGATCACTCGCGATGCCAAGGTGGCCCGCACGTTCCAGAACATCCGGATGTTTTCCGGCCTCACGGTGCTGGAGAACCTGTTGGTCGCGCAGCACAACATGCTGATGCGGGCGTCCGGCTACACCATTCTCGGCCTGCTGGGCTTCAGCGGCTACAGGCGCGCCAAGGAACAGTCGATCGAGGTCGCCAAGCAGTGGCTTGAGAAGGCCCATCTGCTCGACCGCGCAGACGACCCGGCCGGGGATCTTCCCTACGGTGCCCAGCGCCGTCTCGAGATCGCTCGTGCCATGTGCACGGGGCCGGAGTTCCTCTGCCTCGACGAGCCGGCGGCGGGCCTCAACCCGCGCGAGTCGCTGGCCTTGAATGAACTGCTGCGGTCGATCCGCCACGAGACCGGGACATCGATCCTGCTGATCGAGCACGACATGTCGGTCGTCATGGAAATCTCCGACCATGTGATCGTCCTCGAGTACGGCCAGAAGATTTCCGACGGGACACCCGACGAGGTGAAGAATGATCCGAGGGTCATCGCGGCCTATCTGGGCGTCGAGGACGAAGAGGTCGAAGAGGTGATCGAGCAGATCGAAGAAATCGAAAGCCAGCAGGGGGGACTGCAATAATGAGCGAGACCCTCCTCAAGGTGCAGGGCGTCGAAACCTATTACGGTAACATTCGGGCGCTCGCCGGGGTCGACGTCGAGGTCAAGCGCGGCGAGATCGTCAGCCTGATCGGCGCAAACGGCGCAGGCAAGTCGACCCTGATGATGACCATTTGCGGCAGCCCGCAGGCACGCACCGGCACCGTGACCTTCGACGGTCAGGACATCACCAGGCTGCCGACGCACGAGATCGCGCGCATGCGCATCGCACAGTCGCCGGAAGGCCGGCGGATTTTCCCGCGCATGACGGTCTACGAAAATCTTCAGATGGGTGCGAGTCTCGACAATCTGAAGTTTTTCAACGAGGACGTCGAGAAGATCTTCACGCTCTTCCCGCGCCTGAAGGAACGCCAGGCCCAGCGTGGCGGCACGTTGTCGGGCGGTGAGCAACAGATGCTTTCCATCGGTCGCGCGCTGATGGCGCGCCCCAAGCTGCTTCTCCTCGACGAGCCGTCGCTCGGCCTCGCACCGCTGATCGTCAAGCAGATCTTTGACGCCATCAAGGTGCTCAACAAGGAGCAGGGGCTGACCGTGTTCCTGGTCGAGCAGAACGCCTTTGCCGCTCTGAAACTGTCGAACCGTGGTTATGTCATGGTCAACGGCAGGGTGACGATGAGCGGATCGGGCAAGGAACTGCTGGCAAATCCGGAAGTACGCGCTGCCTATCTCGAAGGCGGAAGGCATTGAGGATGAGCCCGCGCATGTTCCCAGCTCAGGCGGACCCAGAGGAACATGCGCCAATTCAAGGAGTTGCAGCGGCCCTTGCGCACCAGGAGTGACGCGCGGCGTTGCAAGAGGAGTATGTGACATGCAGGGAATTCTCTACGAAGAGGCATCATTCATGCAGTTTCTCTTCGTCACCGTGATCATGGGCGGTTGGACGGCCTGGCGGACAGGAAAGAGCGTTGCGGAGAACTGGCACAACTACGGCACGCTGGCGCTCTACGTACTTCTGCTCGGTATAGCGATCCGCTTCATCCACCATGCGTTGTTCGGAGGTAGCATGCTGACTTTTCAGTACTATTTCGTGGACACGACCGTGCTTTTGTTGTTTGCTACGGCCGGGTATCGGTACTACCGCACCAAGCAGATGACAAACAACTACTACTGGCTCTACGAGAAGGCCTCGCCATTTTCGTGGCGCGCCAAATAAGAGGGAACCCCACGCACGGCGTGTAGGCGCCGGACGTGGAATAAAGACGCCGGCGCAATGATGGCGGGTATTGCGAACGGTCAATAATATGCCTGCCTTAAACTTGGGAGTAACAAGATGAAGAAGTCTCTTTTGTCGGCTGTTGCTGTGGCGGCAATGGTCGCTTTCAGCGGCAACGCCTGGGCCGACATCCTGATCGGCGTCGGCGGCCCGCTGACCGGCCCGAACGCTGCTTTCGGCGCACAGCTTCAGAAGGGTGCCGAGCAGGCTGCTGCCGACATCAATGCGGCCGGTGGCATCAACGGTGAGCAGATCAAGGTTGTCCTGGGCGACGACGTTTCCGACCCGAAGCAGGGCGTTTCGGTCGCTAACAAGTTCGTCGCTGATGGCGTGAAGTTCGTCGTCGGTCACTTCAACTCGGGCGTTTCGATCCCGGCTTCGGAAATCTACGCCGAAAACGGCGTACTGCAGATCTCGCCGGCGTCCACCAACCCGACCTACACCGAGCGCGGCCTGTGGAACACCTTCCGTACCTGCGGCCGTGACGACCAGCAGGGCGCGGTAGCCGGCGCATTCGTCGCCGCCAACTTCAAGGACGCCAAGGTTGCCGTCCTGCACGACAAGACGCCGTACGGTCAGGGTCTTGCCGACGAAACCAAGAAGGCGATGAACGAAGCCGGCGTGACCGAAGCGGTCTATGAAGGCGTCAATGTGGGCGACAAGGACTTCTCGGCTCTCATCGCCAAGATGAAGGAAGCCGGCGTGTCGGTCGTCTACTGGGGCGGCCTGCACACCGAGTTCGGCCTCATCGAGCGTCAGTCCGCCGACCAGGGTCTGAAGGCCCAGTTCATCTCGGGCGACGGCATCGTTTCGAACGAACTGGCCTCCATCGCCGGCGACGCCGTTAACGGCACGCTCATGACCTTCGCGCCCGATCCGCGCAAGAACCCGGCCGCCAAGGAACTCGTCGAGAAGTTCCGTGCTGCCGGTTTCGAGCCAGAGGCTTACACGCTCTATGCCTATGCTGCCGTTCAGGTCATCGCTGAAGGCGCCAAGGCTGCCGGCGGCACCGACACGCAGGCCGTTGCCGAAGCCATCAAGTCGAAGGGCCCGTTCCCGACCGCGATCGGCGAACTCGGCTTCGACGAGAAGGGCGACATCACCCGTCCGGACTACGTCCTTTACACCTGGAAGAAGGGTGAGGACGGCAAGTACAACTACTTCCAGAACCAGTAGTCGTTCTGGCGGCACGGGCGGCGTCAAAGACCGCCCGGACCGGACTGAATTCGAGCCCGGCGCTTGCGTCCGGGCTCTTTTCATGTCTGGTGATGCGAAAGCAAGACAGGGGACGACATGAGCAAGGCACGCATTCTGGTGACGCGGCGATGGCCGGAGAAGGTCGAGGCGGTTCTCGCCGAACGCTTCGAGGCGACCTTCAATCGTGACGATCAGCCGATGGACCAATCGGCGCTCGCCGAGGCGCTGGCGCGCTACGACGCGGTGCTGCCGACCGTTTCCGACCGTCTCCCGGCAGCCGTGTTCGAACGGCCGAATCTAACCGCAAGGATCATCGGCAATTACGGTGTCGGCTACAACCACATCGATGTGGCGGCTGCCTCCCTCAAAGGCCTCGTCGTCACCAACACGCCGGGCGTCCTGACCGATTGCACGGCCGATATCGCCATGACGCTGTTGCTTGCCGTCGCCCGTCGTGCCGGCGAGGGCGAGCGGCAGATGCGGGCAGGGGCGTGGGGCGGATGGTGTCCGACGCATATGATCGGCACGAAGGTCACCGGCAAAACGCTTGGTATCATTGGCTTCGGCCGCATCGGCAAGGCCATGGCCAAGCGCTGTCACTTCGGGTTCGACATGGATGTCGTCTTCTACAACCGCTCCCGGGTCGATCCGGCGGAGGCGATGCGATACGGCGCACGCCAGCTCGACACCATCGAGGACGTGCTGGCGGCAGCAGACTTCGTATCGCTGCATTGTCCGGGCGGCGGGGAAAACAGCAATCTGATCGATGCGGCGAGGATCTCGGCGATGAAACCGTCCGCCTTCCTGATCAACACTGCGCGCGGCGATGTGGTCGACCAGCCGGCACTGATCGCAGCGCTTTCCAACGGGCAAATCGCGGGGGCCGGTCTAGACGTCTACGCAGCGGAGCCACAGGTGCCCGACGCGCTGCGCGCCATGGAGAATGTCGTGCTTCTGCCGCATCTCGGCAGCGCAACGGCGGAAACGCGCAGCGCCATGGGGATGAAGGTGGTGGAGAATGTCACTGCCTTTTTCGAGGGGCGCGAGCCGCCGGACCGGGTTGCCTGATACCGCCGCCGCGGCACCTCTGTTCTCCAAGGCGCGTGGCGATTGCGTGCTGCGCTTTAGTGCCCTCGCTGTCGTGCCTGCCATGGTGGTGGTCCCATCTTGGGACGAGCGCACGGGTTTCGTCGCTTTTTAGCTTTCGTATTAGGCGAATATGAAATTCACCCAGTTATGTTCACCGGCGAAATGCGGAGAATGTAATGTTTCGGGACGTTGGTCGACAGACAGCGCTGGGAGGGGACCGCTTCACCCTTGCGAGGGACGGCCTTGCGACGCTTGTGGCCTATGGGGTTCTGGTGGCGGCCGTGCTCGCAACAGCGATCCACCTGATCTTTAGCGCGCTCCATGTACCCTTCCATCTGCTGCCGCTGGCGGAGCCGAGCCTGGCTTCCCAGGGGCCCGCCCCATCGATGCTGATGGCGACCAGTGTCGCCGCTTTGGTCGCGGCGCTGGTCGGCCTCGGCGTCGGGAGTGTCTATCGCTCGCGTGGCGCGCGTGATCAGGGTGGTCCCGCTAGTTCGATCGCCGGTATGGTGGAGCCCGACGCGTTTGTTGAGGCAATTGCCGGGTCTGAAGCTTACCGGTTCCTGGTGCTCTTTCAGGTGCAGCATTTTGCGTTCATCGCCAGCCGCTATGGCGCGGATGCCGCGAACGGTGCGACGCGACGGGTTATGGAGGAGCTGTCTCGCACCTTTTGCGCTCCGCACGCAATCAGGCGATGCCCCGGCGGCGAATTCCTCGTCATGGCGGGGTCCCAGAGTCATGACGACTGTATTCTGCTTGTGGAAGAGGTTCGCCGTTCGGTGGCGGCACGCACCATCGCAACAGGAGGAATGGAATTGGCCGTTGCACTGTCGGCTACCATAGCGGAGGTCGCGCCGAATATGCCGGCTTCCTTGGCGCTAGAGGTCGCGCGGCGGGCGGCGGACCATGGCAGAGATAGCGCCTGCGAACATACGGTCCTTGCCTTCGAGGGGCATGCAAAGGTGTGGAACTGCTGAACCTTCGGGGGCATGCTCGGAAGGCGCTGGCACTTCAAGCCGTGAGATGACCACGGCTAATTAGGTAAACTTCACCGTGCGGCGCCGGGTAAACCGCACATAACCGCTATGCTACGAAACAATTCTGCCGGTAGTTAGGGCACGGCCGCCCTGTGACCCCGCGCCATTGCCTGCCGCAGCAAAATGTTTCCATAGCGGCGCGTCAGACCGACTGCAGCGCCTCGGGATCGCTGACCTGCACCAGCCGGCCACGCACACTGACGCCGTACCGCTTCAGATGCGAGAACGCGCGCGACAAAGCTTCTGGTGCAAGCCCGAGCTTACCGGCTAACAGGTTTTTCTGATAGGGAAGGCGGAAGCTGACATTGCGAGAGCCCTGCGGGCATTGCTTTTTCAGATAGTGCGCGACCCTCTGCGGGGCGGTGTGGAGGCGGTCGTCCGCCAAGGTGGAAAGACTGCCTGCGAACTGGCCGGACAGCCCAGCAGCCAGCGCGAGTGCAAGATCTGGCTTTCGGGCGGCGAGCTCCCGGACCCGTTGCAGGCTGAACTGGACGATCTTGACGCTGTCGGTGGCCTGAGCGCTGGCGCAATAGGCGTGCCCATGCAGACAGGCGCTCGCGCCAATCAGGTCGCCCGGTTCATGGACCAGAAGGTCCACCTCGCGGCCCAATGAGGAAAGATGGAAGCTGCGCACGTAGCCGCTGAGCACGCAGCAGAGCGTGTCGGCGAGGTCCCCCTCGCGAAACAGCACCTGTCGCGGTCCGATCGTTCGTACAGTGGCAATCTCGAGCATCGCCGACAGCGTGTCCAGTTCCAGCCTGGACAGCAGCGGCAGCCCCATCAGTGTTTCGCGCTCCCAGGCGCTTGGCCTTATCATCCTGTTCATCGCTTCACACCGCCTTTTCCCCATATATCATTCCAAGGGAGGGTGTTGTTTGAACAACAATGCCCATCCCTCGATGTAGAAGAGATGGTAAAGCGCATTTTCAGGACCTTCGTTGATTTCGGTCAAATAGTCACAAGGCTCTAAAATAGCCGGAAGACGAGAAAAAGCCGGGTGAACTTGCCACCCGGCTTTCGTTTAACCTCAAGTTTTGAAACCCTTATTCCGCTGCGAGCGTGGAGCGGTGCACGACGCTGAGGGGCTTTTTGCCGGCCGTGCGCTCCTTCTCCAGTGCTGCCACCCTATCCTCCAGGGCCTCGACCGTTCTTGTTGTTTCGTTCGCTGTTTGCGTCAGCGCCTCATTGTCGAGCGGCAGGGGCTCCTCGTCCTTCTTGCCGACGAGGCGACCGAAGAGCCTTGCCAGAAG
Organism: Mycoplana sp. 10N416; assembly: GCF_056394765.1. Classification (NCBI taxonomy): domain Bacteria; kingdom Pseudomonadati; phylum Pseudomonadota; class Alphaproteobacteria; order Hyphomicrobiales; family Rhizobiaceae; genus Mycoplana; species Mycoplana sp. 10N416. The sequence continues at coordinate 37,306 of NZ_JBFTIM010000007.1, forward strand.
CCGTGAGAGGTCGTCCATGATCAGGAAAAAGGACGGCACGACCACCAGCGACAGAACCGTCGAGACGATGATGCCGCCGATCACCGCGATCGCCATGGGTGCGCGGAACGTGCCGCCTTCGCCGACGCCAAGCGCCGACGGCAGCATGCCGGCCGACATGGCGATCGACGTCATGATGATCGGTCGGGCACGCTTGCGCCCCGCCTCGACCATTGCCCCGAGTCGGTCCATGCCGCGGTGCATCATCTCGATCGCAAAATCGACCAGCAGGATGGCGTTCTTCGTCACGATGCCCATCAGCATCAGGATGCCGATGAGGACGGGCATGGACAGGGAGTTCTGCGTCAGGATCAGGCCCGCAGCCACGCCGCCGATTGCAAGCGGCAGCGAGAACAGAATGGTAAAGGGCTGGATGACGTCCTTGAACAGCAGGATCAGCACCATCAGCACCAGCAGGAGGCCAAGCAGCATGGCGTTGCCGAAGCTCTGGACCATTTCGGCCTGGATTTCGGCGTCGCCGCTTTCCTGGAAACGCACGGTCTCGGGCATGTCGATGCTGTTGGCGATTTCCTTGAAACGGGCCGTCGCCGTATCCAATGCCACACCGGGCTTCAGATCGGAGCCGATAGCGACGACCCGGCTGCGGTCGAAGCGCTTGATCGAACTGGGGCCTTCCGAGTAGTCAATATCGGCCACCGACGACAACGGCACGACCTGCCCGCTTGCCGTCTTGATCTTCAGGTTGCGGATCGCGCCGAGATTGCCGCGGAATTCGCGGTCAACCTGCACCCGGATGGGGATAAGGCGCCCGTCGAGCGACATCTTGCTAAGCTGTGAATCGATGTCGCCGATTGTGGCGACGCGGATCACTTCGGCGATCTGTGCGGTGGTGATGCCGAGGCGTGCCATCTTGTCGTCGTGCGGCCGGACTTGCAGTTCGGGCCGGGGCAGCGAGCCTTCGGAGCTCACGTTCGAGAGCAGCGGGTCGGCTCGCAGCTTGGCCTCGAGCACGGCGACCGTGTTGTTCAGATCTGCTTCATTGTTGGAAAGCAGGTTGAACGTCAGGTCGCGCTCGGCGCGGTCGTTGAGCTTTATGATGCGGACATCCGGGATATCGCGGATTGCCGCGAAGATGTCCTTTTCGACATCCCATTGCGGTTTGATACGGCCGGCCGGCGGCAGCTTCGGGAGGTGCTGGCCGATGACCGGCAGGCCGCCGAGGACATCGTTGACGATCTTGTTGAGGAGCGAATGATCTCGCTTGTCCAGCATGACCGTCACTGACGCGCGGCGCAGTTCAAGATCGCCCTTCGGCGAGGAGCCTCCCAACACGAAGATGTCGCTGACGCCATCGATGTCCTTCAGACGCTCGACGATTTCCGACGTCGCGCGGTCGGTGTCTTCCAGCATGGCATCGGGGGGGAGTTCGACCGACATGACGACGCGCGAGGCATCCTCCGGCGGCATGAAGCTGCCGGGAACGGTGAAAAGCAGCATCACCGAGCCGATAAGGAAGGCAATGGCGCCAAGAAGCGTGGCGTAACGGCTGTACCAGTGCTTGGTCGTCACCGTCACGAGCCAGGTGTAGCCGCGCATGAAGGTGCTGTCCGTCTCCTCGTCGTGACCGTCGGCGTCGCTGGAGCGCATCAGGTAGGCCGCCATCACAGGCGTGATCAGGCGTGCCACCATGAGAGAAAAGAACACGGCGACGGCAACGGTGAGGCCGAACTGGATGAAGTACTGTCCCGGAATCCCCGGCATGAAGGACACCGGCACGAAAACCGCGATGATCGTGAACGTGGTGGCGATCACCGCGAGGCCGATTTCGTCGGCGGCCTCGATCGCGGCGCGATAGGGCGTCTTGCCCATCTTGATGTGACGGGCGATGTTCTCGATTTCGACGATCGCGTCATCGACGAGAATGCCAGTAGCGAGCGTCATGGCGAGGAAGCTGACGAGGTTGAGCGAGAAGCCCAGCAGTTCCATGATGTAGAAGGTCGGTATGGCGGAGAGTGGCAGGGCCACGGCCGAGATCAGCGTCGCGCGCCAGTTGCGCAGGAAGAGCAGCACGACGATCACGGCCAGGATCGCGCCTTCCATCAGCGTGTGGAGCGCTGCTTCGTAGTTGCCGTAGGTGAAGTAGACGGCGTCGTCGACAAGGCTGATGGCGACGTCGGGGTTCTTCTCGCGCACCTTGGCAAGGGCCTTGTCGACGGATTCGGCAACAGTCACCTCGCTGGCGCCCTTCGACCGGAAGACGGCGAAGGTCACGACCGGCGTGCCGTTGAAGCGCGAGAAGGAGCGGGGCTCCTCGTAGGTGTCGGTGATCCGGCCTAGCTCGGACAGGCGGACGAAGCGCCCGTTCGGGAGCGCGATCATCGTCGCTGCCAGCTTTTCTACCGAGCGCGCGTCGCCGAGCACGCGGATCGCCTGTTCGGCACCGGCGATCTGGCCGCGGCCGGAACCGACATCCGCGTTCATGCTGCGCAACTGCCTGTTCACATCGGCGGCGGAAATGCCGAAGGATTCAAGCCTGTCGGAGTTCAGGTCGACCAGCACCTCCCGATCGGCGCCGCCGAAGCGGTCGATCTTGCCGACGCCCGGCTGGCCCTGCAACGCGCGCTTGACGGTGTCGTCGACGAACCAGGACAGCTCTTCGAGGGTCATGTTCGGCGAAGAAACCGCAAACGTCTGGATTGCCTGTCCCTCGACATCGATCTTGGTGACGATCGGTTCGTCAACCGATGCCGGCAGATCGTTGCGCACGCGGTCGATCGCGTCCTTGACGTCCTGCAGCGCCTGGTTTGTCGGCACCTCGATCTTGAACAGAACGGACGTCACGGAGCTGCCGTCGGTGACGGTCGACAGGATGTCGTCGACGCCGGAGATGCCGGCGACCGCGTCCTCGATCTCCTTGGTCACCTGGAGTTCGAGCTCGGCAGGCGCCGCACCGCTCTGGGTCACCGTGATCGCTATGACCGGAACGTCAATGTTCGGGAAGCGGGTGATCGGCAATGAAAAGAAAGATTGCAGCCCGACGACGATCAGCAGGAAAAAGGCAAGCAACGGCGCGATCGGATTGCGAATGGACCAAGCAGAAAAGTTCATGTTGCAAATGTCCTCGTCCCAGAGATCGCCTGCATGGATTCGGGTTGTCAGTCCTAAAGCGAGCCGCGGTGTCTCAGGTTTGCTTGCAGCGCTCTAGGGCCTGGATTTTTCGCATGTCTCTTCCGAAAGCGATTTTCGCTTTCGAGGCACATGCCTTAGTTCGCAGCAACGGGTGTGACGGCCTTCACCGGTCTGACCCTGTCGCCGTCGCGGACATAAGCGCCAGCCTTGGCAACGACTTCATCGCCGGCGGCAAGGCCGCTTGCGATTTCGATCACCTGGCCGTCCTGGATACCGGTTTCCACCTTCACCAGTTTGACGATACCGTCCTCAACCTTACGCGCAACCGTGCCTTCGCGCGAGGTGGTCACGGCGGAAAGCGGGAGAACGACGCCCTTCTTCTCCTGCGTGATGATCTCGGCGCTGGCAAACATGCCGACACGTGCCTTTTCCGGCTCGTCCAGCTTGATGTAAACGCGGCCGAGGCGGGTATCGTTGCTGAGCGTCGGTTCGACCAGGCGGATGCTGCCGGAGAGCTTGGCCGTGCCACCGGCAAGCGTCACGGTTGCCGGCTGGCCCACGGCGAGCTTGAGGATCGAGGTCTCGGATACATCCGCTTTCAACTCGATTTCGCCATTGCGAATGATCGAGAACAGTGGCTGGCTGGCGCCCATCGCAATTGCGCCGATCTTGGCGGTTCGCGACGACACGATCCCCGAGACCGGAGCCTTGACGGCCGTGCGGGCGAGTTTCAGGTCGATGTCGGCGATCTGCGCTTCCATGACCTTGATCTCTGCCTTCGAGACGGAAATGGCCTGCTCTGCAGACGTGACGCGCGAAACGGCAGCCTTGGCAGCGGCGGTCGCCTGGTCGAAAACCGCCTGGGAGGTCGCGCCCGACTTGACCAGCTTTTCCGCGCGCTCGCGTGCCTTGTCGGCTTCCTCGGCGTTTGCTTTCGCTTCGATCAATTGCGCTTCGATCTGCGCCAGAGCTGCCTCGGCCTTGGCGCGCATTGCCTCCTGCTGGCTTTTCGCCAACAGCAGTGCATCGTCGTTCAGCGTTGCGAGCGTATCGCCCTCCTGCACGCGGTCGGCGACTTCGGCGCCGAGGGAACGAATGGAGAGACCGTCGACGAGCGGCGCTACATAGACTTCCTCGACCGGCTGGATCGTGCCGGTGGCAATCACCCGATCGACGATGGTGCGCTCTTCCGCAGCGGTGACGACGATTGCCGGCAGGTTCTGGACCTGGTCGCCTGCGGGTTGGGCAGCAACGTCGGCCGCGCGCAAACTCGTTGCGCTGGCCGCAGTCGAAACAGCGACGGAAAGGCAGAGAATGTACTTTAGTCCACGCGCCATGGGCCGACCTTCTCGATGCAAGTGAATTCGCAAGACACGCCGGAGTTTCTTCTTGATATGGCCGGGCGCCATTCTCCCAGATTGGCTGGACGCTGCGTTCAGGCGCACGTCCAGCGGCCCTGCGTGGCCGGGTCCCAAGCTGCGCGATGTATGTAATGGGATGGCTTCCGCCTTACAAGGCGCCATACAGCATGGTGCCTCAATATTCTACATCGACCGTTGTCGCCGTGCAACATAACAGGCCGTGCTAGCATGGCGCGCATCTGCGGCCGATGAAGAAGGCGCGCGGAGGAGGTAACCGCCGCGCGCCTTCGTTGCAATCAAGTCCGAGTTCTACTTGAGGGCTTCGTCGCTGATCTCGTGCGTCCAGGCGCCCTCCGGCTCCTTGGAGATGACCGGATCGGAACCGCCCGCCAGCAGCGAGGCGACGGTGCGCTTGTAGTCGGTTTCGTCGAGCGCGCCGTTCGAGCCGGCGGTGAGCTTGGCGACCTCGCCCATCATGAACTTCTGGTGCGCCTCGGTCTGCGCGCCGGTCGAGTCGTTTTCCAGCACGATGCCGGCGGCTTCGTCCGGGTTCTGTTCGGCATATTTCCAGCCTTTCATGGAGGCACGCACGAACTTGACCATCTTTTCCTTGAAGGCCGGGTCCTTGAGCTTGTCTTCCAGCACGTAGAGGCCGTCTTCCAGTGTGGCGACGCCCTGGTCTTCATACTTGAAGGTCACGAGGTCTTCCGGCTTGATGCCGGCGTCGAGAACCTGACCGTATTCGTTGTAGGTCATGGTCGAGATGCAGGCGGCCTGCTTCTGGATCAAGGGATCGACGTTGAAGCCCTGCTTGAGGACGGTGACGCCTTCCGGTCCGCCATCGGTCGGAATCTTCAGGTGGCTCATCCAGGACAGGAACGGATACTCGTTGCCGAAGAACCAGACGCCGAGCGTCTTGCCCTTGAAGTCTTCCGGTCCCTTGACCCCGGTTTCTTTCAGACAGGTCAGCATCATGCCGGATTGCTTGAACGGCTGGGCGATATTGACGAGCGGAACGCCCTTCTCGCGGGTGGCAAGGGCAGAGGGCATCCAGTCGACGATGACATCGGCGCCACCGCCGGCAATCACCTGCGCGGGGGCGATGTCGGGGCCGCCCGGCTTGATGTCGACGTCAAGACCTTCCTCCTCGTAGAAGCCCTTGTCCTTTGCCACATAGTAGCCGGCAAATTGCGCCTGGGTAACCCATTTCAGCTGCAAGGTGACCTTGTCGGCGGCCTCGGCCTGGAAGGCGGCAAGCGAGAAGGCACTTGCCATAAGCAGCGATGCAATTGTTTTTTTCATAGCGGTTCCCTCATTATTATTACGCCTGCCCACCGCGGACAGACGGATGCCAGAAGGTAACGGCGCGCTCGACGAGCGCAACCGCTCCGTAGAAAACCGAGCCGGCGAGCGCGGCGATCGCGATCTCGGCCCAGACCATGTCGACATTCATGCGGCCCACTTCCGTGGAGATCCGGAAACCCATGCCGACAATGGGCGTTCCGAAAAACTCGGCGACGATGGCGCCGATCAGCGCCAGCGTGGAATTGATCTTGAGTGCATTGAATATGAAAGGCCAGGCGGCGGGAAGCCGTAACTTGACGAGGGTTTGCCACCAGCTGGCGGCATAGGTCCGCATCAGGTCACGTTCCATGTGGCTGGCCGCGGCAAGGCCGGCGACGGTGTTCACCAGCATGGGGAAGAACGTCATGATGACGACGACGGCCACCTTCGACTGCCAATCGAAGCCGAACCACATGACCATGATGGGGGCGACGCCGATCACCGGCAGCGCCGAGACGAAATTGCCAAGCGGCAGCAGGCCCTTCTGCAGAAAGGGTGAGCGGTCGATCAGGATCGCGACCAGGAAGCCGAGGCCGCAGCCCAGCGCATAACCGGTGATCACGGATTTCAGGAACGTCTGCCGAAAGTCCGCCCAGAGGGTGGGGAGCGAACTGATCAGACGGGACCAGATGGCGCTTGGTGCCGGCAGCAGCACCGACGGGATGCCAAAGCCCCGCACGATGCCTTCCCACAGCACCAGAATGGCGATGCCGAACAGGAGGGGAACGGCCAGGCGCGCCGCTCGCTGCGCTGCATGATTATGGAAATGCTGGCGCACCAGCCATTCGTTAAAGGCCCAGGCGGCGAGCCAGAAGGCGACGGCGGAGAGGAGCGGGGCGTAGTTCATGCACGGGCTCCCATGCGTCTGAGAACGGCCGAATGGGCAATGCCGACAATGATGACGAGGAGGGCGGCAACGGCTGCCGCCATGAACAGCGCCGCCCAGATCTGCACCGTCTGCCCGTAGTACGAGCCGGCCAGCAACCGCGCACCGAGACCGGCGACTGCCCCGGTTGGCAGTTCACCGACGATCGCGCCGACGAGCGAGATCGCGACGGCGACCTTCAGCGAGGTAAAGAGATAGGGCATGGAGGACGGCCAACGCAGCTTCCAGAAGGTCTGCGAGGACGAGGCGTTATAGGTGTGCATCAGGTCGAGCTGGATCTGCTCGGGACTGCGCAGCCCCTTCACCATGCCGACGACGACCGGGAAGAAGCTGAGATAGGTGGAGATCAGTGCCTTCGGCAGCAGGCCGGAGAGGCCGACCGCGTTGAGCACGACGATGATCATCGGCGCGATGGCGAGGATCGGAATGGTCTGGCTGGCAATGACCCAGGGCATCAGCGAGCGATCCATGGCCCGGTTGTGGACGATGCCGATCGCCAGCAGGATGCCGAGCACCGTGCCCATGGCAAAGCCGAGCAGCGTCGCCGACAGCGTTATCCAGGCGTGGTAGACGAGGCTGCGCTTCGAGGTGATCGGCTTGTCGATGGTGGTGTCCCAAAGCTCGGCGACGACCTGATGCGGTGCAGGAAGCACCGGCCGTTCCTGCGCCATGGTCTTCGGCAGCAATTCGGTAAAGGTGATCGTCGTCCCGTTGCGTGCAGCCGTGTCGCGCTCGAACGGGGCGTTGAGGAAGACGGCGGAGACGTACCAGAGCGCGATGATCGCGACGATAACGGTGCCGATGGGGACGAGGCGGTCCTTGAAAAAGCTTTGCTGTTCCATCGTCAGCTCCGTTCCGCCGCCGGCATCAGCATCAGCCCCATGGCGAGCACGCCGAGGCCGACGCCGGCAAGCTGTGTGCTGCTGAGCCGCTCGCCGAAGACGACGAAGGCGATGATATTGATCAGCAGCAGTTGCGCGATCGCGGACGCCGAGATGGCAAGCCCGAGCCCCCCTTCGCGCATCAGTCGCACCATCATCAGGTTGCCGACGCAGTAAAGCCCAAGCGAGAAGACGAGCATCAGCAGGTTGTTGTTCGACACGTAGGCGCGCGAGGCGGTGGCCGCCGAAAGAAACACGGCCATGGAGCCGGTCAGCCAGAGGATGAACTGCGGATTCATTTACCGGTGATCCTCATAGCTGTGCCCAGCGCGCAGGCCTTCGCGGACGCGATGCGCGATCTCGAGGAATTCGGGCGACTCGCGAATGTCGAGCGGGCGCTCCTTCGGTAGCGTCGAGTCGATCACGTCGGTAACGCGGCCGGGGCGGGGGCTCATCACGACGATCTTGGTCGAAAGATAAACCGCCTCCGGGATCGAATGGGTGACGAAGCAGATGGTCTTGTTCGTGCGTTCCCAAAGCTTCAGCAGCGCCTCGTTCAGGTGATCGCGGACGATTTCGTCGAGCGCGCCGAAGGGCTCGTCCATCAACAGCAGGTCGGCGTCGAAGGCGAGTGCGCGGGCAATCGAGGCGCGCTGCTGCATGCCGCCGGAAAGCTGCCAGGGATATTTCCGGCCGAAACCGGCGAGATTGACGAGATCGAGCGTGCGGGCGATGCGCTCCTTCTGTTCGGCGGCCGGATAGCCCATGATTTCCAAAGGCAGGGCGATGTTCTTTTCGATCGTGCGCCAGGGATAGAGGGCCGCGGCCTGAAAGACGTAGCCATAGGCACGCTTGTGGCGCGCTTCTTCCGCCGTCATGCCGTTGACGGTGATCGTGCCCGACGTCGGCTTTTCCAAGTCGGCGATGACGCGCAGAAATGTGGTCTTGCCGCAGCCGGACGGGCCGATGAAGGAGACGAAGTCACCTTTTTCGACCGTGAGATTTACGTCAGAAAGCGCATTCACCGGGCCATCGGCGGTCTCAAAGGTCAGGCCGAGATTTGTTGCGCAGACGACGGAGGATGCGGATGCCTTGTTCATTCCATTACCCTCGGTGGCGCTGGCGTAACCAGACTGCATGCCTGTCGGGCGCATTGCAATCGGCATTGTCTTCATGGCTAGATCGGACACGTGACTTCACACTCGATTGTTGGAGGAAGGGCGATGGAACGGGGTGAAACAGCGACCTGCCGCGTCATCCGCCCGGGCGGCAGCTATGATGGCAAGCAAGGGCTTTCGTATTTCGAGGGGATTGCGCGCGAGACGGTCGGCGCGACAGGCATCTGCATGCATCTTCTGACGATTCCGCCGGGCAGTCGCGCCAAGGCACATCTGCATGCGAGCCACGAGACGGCGATCTACGTGCTCTCTGGTGAGGCGCACACCTGGTACGGAGAGCGGCTGGAACAGCACGTCGTCGTCAGGGCCGGCGAGATGTTCTACATTCCTGCCGGCGTGCCGCACCTGCCAGCGAACGTCTCCGACGCCCCCTGTTCGGCGGTGATTGCCCGCACCGATCCGCACGAGCAGGAAAGCGTCGTGCTGCTGCCGGAACTGGACGGGCTGGTGCCGGTCTAACGATTCGGGACGTGTCATCGACATTGCACCAGCGGTCCCCAGGCCGTCCCGTCGGAGAACGTGATGGTGACCGATCCGTCGACAGCCGGAACAATCGCAATCGACTCAGTTTCCGCCGCGTCGTCGTCTTCTGCGTGGCAGGCCACTGTTGCCGTAAAGGCGTCGCCGCTCTTCTTCACTTCGTCCTTGAACGCGCAGTAGGAAACGGAGGTGGTGATGCCTTCCTTATCCAGAAGAAAGAAAAGGTCGGAGCCTGTCGTTTCGCCGGTCAGGGCGTAACGACAGCCGTCCGCGTCGCCGTAGGAGCCATCGGGAAAGCGCTGTTGCGCCTGGGCCTGACCCCAGATGCAACAGCCGGCCATGAAGATCAAAGCAACCGTCCGGGGCGCCATCAGACCCCGCTTGCCGGAATGCCGCTACGCTGCACCTTGCGGGGTGCAGTGACTTCCTTCCAGGTCGACAGCGCGGTGGAGACGGCGGGGAAGGGGTCGCGGCGGACGAATTCCCCGTGACCTTCCTGGGTCTTGACGGCCGCCTCCTCGATCGCGACGACACCGCGGGTCAGCGTGAAGCGCGGCAGGCCCGTCACCTCCTTGCCCTCGAAGACGTTGTAGTCGATCGCCGACTGCTGGGCCTTGGCGGAAATCGTCTTCGACCGCTTCGGATCCCAGACAACGATGTCGGCATCGGCGCCGACGAGGATGGCGCCCTTCTTGGGATAGATGTTGAGGATCTTGGCGATGTTGGTCGAGGTGACGGCGACGAACTCGTTCATGGTGATCCGGCCGGTGTTGACGCCATGCGTCCACAGCATCGGCATGCGGTCCTCGAGGCCGCCAGTGCCGTTCGGAATCTTGGTGAAATCGCCAACGCCGAAGCGCTTCTGCTCGGTGGTGAAGGCGCAGTGGTCGGTTGCGACCACCTGCAGCGAGCCCGAGGCCAGGCCCGCCCAAAGACTGTCCTGATGCTGCTTGTTGCGGAAGGGCGGCGACATCACGCGGCGGGCGGCATGGTCCCAGTCCTTGTTGAAGTATTCGGTCTCGTCGAGGGTCAGGTGCTGGATGAGCGGTTCACCGTAGACGCGCATACCCTTCTGGCGGGCCCGACGGATCGCCTCGTGCGACTGCTCGCAGGAGGTATGGACGATATAGACCGGACAGCCGGCCATGTCGGCGATCATGATGGCGCGGTTGGTGGCCTCGCCTTCGACCTCGGCGGGGCGCGAATAGGCGTGCGCCTCGGGGCCGTTGTTGCCTTCGGCGAGGAGCTTCGCCTGCATCTGCGCCACCACGTCGCCGTTTTCGGCATGGACAAGCGGCAGGGCGCCGAGTGCGGCGCAGCGCTGGAACGAGGAGAACATCTCGTCGTCATCCACCATCAGGGCGCCCTTGTAGGCCATGAAGTGCTTGAAGGTGTTGATGCCCTTGTCCTTGACGACGGTCTCCATCTCGTTGAAGACCTGCTCGCTCCACCAGGTGATCGCCATGTGGAAGGAGTAGTCGCAGTTGGCCCGAGTGGACTTGTTGTCCCACATCTGCAGCGCTTCGAGCATCGACTGGCCGGGCGAGGGGAGCGCGAAGTCGACCACCATCGTCGTGCCGCCGGCGAGCGCCGCGCGCGTGCCGCTCTCGAAGTCGTCGGAGGAATAGGTGCCCATGAAGGGCATTTCGAGATGGGTGTGCGGGTCGATGCCACCCGGCATGACATAACAGCCGCTCGCGTCCAGCACCTCGTCGCCGGAAAGATTCGGGCCGATCGCGACGATCTTGCCGCCCTCGATCTTGACGTCGGCCTTGTAGGTCAGATCGGCGGTGACGACGGTGCCGCCCTTGATGACTGTGCTCATGTCTTTCTACCTTCGCAACTGTGTATGGACGGCAAGCTGCCATGACGAAAAAGGGCGGCGCTTTCGCACCGCCCGTTGTTTCACTCGACGATCCCTGCCGTCTCGATCACCGCGTGGAACAGCACGTCGGCGCCGGCACTGGCCCATTCCCTGGAGATGTCCTCGGCCTCGTTGTGCGAGAGGCCGCCGACACAGGGGCACATGATCATCGTGGCCGGCGCCACCTTGGCCGCCCAGCAGGCGTCGTGACCGGCGCCGGAAATGACGTTCATGTGGCTGTAGCCGAGGGCTTCGGCTGCCTTGCGTACCGCGGAAACGAGGGTCGGGTCGAAGGTGACCGGGTCGAAATGGCCAACCGCTTCGACGGAACAGCCGACGCCGAGCGCCTCGCAGATCTTTGCCGCTTCCGCTTCGATCGTCGCCCGCATGCCATCGAGCTTCGCCTGGTCCGGCGAGCGGATGTCCACGGTGAAGACGACCTTGCCGGGAAGCACGTTGCGGGAGTTGGGGGAGAAAAGGACCTGGCCGACGCCGCCGACGCAGCCCGGCTGGTTCTTCATCGCCACGGCCTGCACCATCTCGATGATACGCGACATGGCAAGCCCGGCATTGACGCGCATGTTCATCGGCGTCGAGCCGGTATGCGCCTCGCGGCCGGTCAGTGTGAACTCGAGCCACCACAGGCCCTGACAGTGCGTGACGACGCCGATCTGCTTGTTCTCGGCCTCGAGGATCGGGCCCTGCTCGATGTGGTACTCGAAATAGGCGTGCATCTTGCGCTCGCCGACTTCCTCATCCCCAACCCAACCGATGCGCTTGAGCTCGTCGCCGAACGTCTTGCCCTCAGGGTCCTTGCGCGAATAGGCGTAGTCCAGCGTCAGCGCACCGGCAAAGACGCCGGAAGCGACCATGGCGGGGGCAAAGCGCGCGCCTTCCTCATTGGTCCAGTTGGTGACGACGATCGGGTGTTTCGTCTTGATGCCGAGGTCGTTTATCGAACGGACGACTTCGAGGCCGGAGAGCACACCGAGCACGCCGTCAAACTTGCCGCCGGTCGGCTGGGTGTCGAGGTGCGAGCCGATATAAACGGGCAGCGCATCCGGATCGGTGCCGGGGCGGGTGGCGAACATCGTGCCCATCTTGTCGACAGACATGCTCATGCCGGCGGCCTCGCACCAGCGTTTGAAAAGGCTGCGGCCTTCGGCATCCGCGTCGGTCAGGGTCTGGCGGTTGTTGCCGCCGGCGACGCCGGGGCCGATCTTCGCCATTTCCATGAGACTATCCCACAGGCGGTCGGCATTGACGCGCATGTTCTCGCCGGGTGCGGCCATGTCACTAGCTCCCATTTCTATCGAGCGGCTCCTTGCGCAACCGCCTATGTGTTCCCGCCGGACAATGGGGCGCGATTTGTTTTTGTGCGCCTCCGAACAGCCGTTGCGTTTGAAGCGCAACTCGCCGATAATTTGACCGGTTGGTAAACATTACAGCTTCCATTGCGGCACTCAAGTCGAAAAAGCGAAAAGCCGCGGGCTTGGCCCAGAAAAATGGCATGGGCTAAACTGGTGATTTTGACTGCACTTTTCTGTTCGGGCAAAAGCTGAGAGGCAAGATGGTTCTACCGAGAGCGGCGAAGACACAGCGGCGCACGCGAATTCAGGAGGAAAAGGAAGAGCGAATCCTGGAGGCCGCGCTGGAAGTATTTTCGCTGCATGGCTATCGGGGGGCGACGGTCGACCAGATCGCCGAGGTTGCAGGCATGTCGAAGCCGAACCTGCTCTATTATTTCCGCACCAAGGAGGCGATGCACCGCGCATTGATCACGCGCGTGCTGGACACCTGGCTTGACCCCCTTCGCGAGTTTGACGCAGAGGGGAATCCGGTAACGGAAATCCGCAGCTACATTCGCCGCAAGCTTGAGATGGCGCGGGATTTCCCACGCGAAAGCAGGCTCTTCGCCAATGAGGTCCTGCAGGGCGCGCCCAACATCGAGGACGAGCTGAAAGGACCGCTCAAGGCGCTCGTCGACGAGAAGGCGGCAGTGATCCTCGACTGGGCCAAGGCCGGCAAGATCGCGAAATGCGATCCCTATCACCTGATCTTTTCGATCTGGTCGACGACCCAGCACTACGCCGACTTCGACGTGCAGGTGCGCGCGGTATTGGGGCAGGATCAGGCGGGCGATGGCCGTTTCGAGGATGCCGCTCGCTTTCTCGAGCAGCTCTTCATCGGCGGCTTGCAGGTGCGGGACCAGGCTTCCTGATCACCGGCCGCTTGTCACTGTTTAGGGGCTTGTTCCTTCGCCGGTTCCCACTTTCGCAAGACATGCTGTCGTGAAAACAACGATGCGGTTGCGTCCGTCGGCTTTTGCCCGATAGAGCGCGGTGTCGGCCTGAGCCAGAAGGGCGTCCAGAGAGGGCTTGGCTGTATCGGTCTGGAAGGCCAGCCCGCCGCTGACGGTTATCGGAATGCGGTTGCCGTTGCCGACATCGACCAGCCGTTCTTCGACCGTCCGGCGGATGTTCTCGGCGATCGCGGCGGCCTCCTCGCGCATCGTATCCGGGAAGAAGACGGCGAACTCCTCGCCTCCCAGCCGGCCGAACAGGTCCTCCTTGCGAAGCGCTTCGGTAACCGAACCGGCGAAGGCAACGAGCGCCGCGTCACCGCCAGCATGGCCGTGGCGGTCGTTGACGGACTTGAACCGATCCACGTCGAGCATCAGCACCGCGGCAAAGCCGGGTCTGGTGGCATCCGCTTCCAGCAGGCGTTCGCTTCGATCGATGAATGTGCTGCGGGTGAGGGCGCGTGTCAGCGCGTCGTGATCGACCGAATCCTGCAGGCGTTTGAGGAGTTCGTTGCGCGTGGTGGTGACACTGGCGACGGTGAGGGGTGCCAGTGCGATCAGCGCAAGCGCCAGGCGGATCGACTTGCCCCATGTGAGCAGGTCGATGTGGGCCGGCAGCGTCGCGAAAGACCCGGTGACGATCACCATGCCCCACATGCTGAAGATAAGGGTGAGAACGGCGGTGGTGAACAGCGAGTAGCTGACGGCACACCACAGCAGCGCCGGGACCGGAAAGGCGAACGAGCCGGGACCTTCAATCAGATTGCCAAGCAGGATGGAGACGGCAAGGGCTGCGACCGGCATCACATCGCGCGTCCCTTCGACTGTCGCGAAAATTCGCCTCGGCCAAGGGATGTCGCGCGGCCGCGGCGCGGTCAGGATGACCGGCAGCACGACGATGGCATTGGCGAGTTCCGTGCCGAACCAGTACTCCAGGCCGATCGCAAAATCGCGTCCGAATGCCAGGCTCGCCGCACCGGCGCCGATAAAGGCGCCTGCGGCGGCGGCGCTGCAGCAGACGGCGAAGAGGAGCATGAACGATTGCGGCCAGCGCAGGCGCTGGTGATCCACGGAGATTCGCCGAAACAACAGATAGCCGACGGCCGCTTCGGCCATATTGGCGCAGGTCATCCACAAGGTCAGGCCGAATGATCCGCCAGTCACCAGATCGGCCGCGACGTAGCCGGCGAAGGCGCCGGTCCAGCCGGAAAAGGAGGCCAGGCGTGGACTGCGGATCATGATGCCGAGCAAGACCGCGTTTGCGGGCCAGAACGCTGCAAGAAAACCGACGGGCCTGGTGAGGATGCCGAACAGTGCTGCGCAAAAGATGACGCCGGCAACGAGCAATGCATCACGCGCAACGCGCGCCCAACTCGCCGGCAGGCCCGATACGGACCAGCTGTCGTCAGTCATATGATGCCCCCAACTTCGCCCCGCCGCGCCAGCTAAGGCAGCGAACGCCCCCCTTTGACACCATGGCTGTGAAATTTTTCTGAATTGCGATGGGGTGCGACGTTCCTTCGCAGCCAGGGCGTGTCGTCAGTCCGGCAAGCGCGCCATGGCCACAAGGCCACAGGCGGTGACGAGGGCGCCGGCGAACACGGTTGCATGGGGCCAGCCGTGACCGAGAAGACCTTCGAGGACGATGATGAAGCTCGGCGTCAGGTAGCCGTATCCAAGTACCTTCGGCGCTGGCAGCCGCATGGAGGCGTATTGGAGAAGGAGGAATGTAACCGCCGTGGTCATGACGGCGAGATAGGCAACGGCGCCATAGACGACCAGAGGCAGCGTGGCGAAATCGGTCGCCGCGAGCTCCCGCGCGCCAAAGGGCAGCAGGCACAGGGTGGAAGCGACCGTGACCCAGAAGCCGAAGGCGAACGGGTTCTCGCCCCGGCCGTATTTGCGTAGCAGCGGCACATAGGCGGCGTGTGCCGCGACGCCGATGAAGAAGATGATTTCGCCGCGACCGACATCGAAGGAGAGCATCGCGTCGATTTCGCCGCGGAAAATGACCCAGACAGCGCCAATGGCCGCAATCACCAGGGCGATCAGGACGCCCGAGCGGGTGCGTTGGCCGAGGAAGAGCAGTGCGAAGCCGGCGCTCAGCAACGGCATGAGCGTGAAGACGGCTCCGGTCGAGACCGGATCCGTAAACTCCAGCGCGATGAACATCGTCAGCATGTAGAAGGCGATCAGTCCGCCGAGGACCAGGAAGCGCCAGGTTTCCCTTGGCAGAGCAAACGGAGCGCGGAATATGCCGAAGGCAAGGACGGCCATCACCAGCATGGTCAGGAGATAACGCCAGAGCATCAACGGACCCGCATCCATGTGCTGTGTCGCCAGCCTGCCGAAGGAGAAGGAGCCGGCGATGAGCACGGAGAAGAGCAGCATGGCAAGGTGGCCTAAGAGCCGCTCCCGGCGCGATACCTGCGGGTTTGAAGCGGCCTGTCTGGTGTGCTGCGTCGTCCGATCCACGAAGATGCTTCCGGTTGTGCGAAACTTTGCCGGCTTAGCATGGGTGACACGTACCGTCAGGGGTATTTGTTCCGGGAGGTCGATTATCCGCAAACCCTCCATGACGGACGGGGTGTCACTCCAGGCAGGTGCTCCCCCTTACGGTTCTTACAAATTGAGGATTGTCGCAATGTCCGGTCTAGGAACCATCGTCACGGGAAAAGCAATCCAGCGCCAGCCGCACGCCGCGCAGAATATGCTCGATGTCCTCATCCCGCTCGAACTCCAGCCGCGTCTTGATAGTCTCCTCAATCGATAGGCCGGGCTTTGCTTGGAGAATCTGCCGTATCTGCGCGGCGGCTTTTGCGTGCATTTCCGTCATCGCGTAGCAGGCTGCAAGCCGTATGTCGTGCAGAACGCCGCATTGGGGAATGCTAACCAGTTCCTCGGCCGCCTTCCGGTATTCACCAATCGTGTAGAGCAGTATCGACCGATCGTAGTGATACCACTGCGGATGGATTGGATTGAGGCGAACGGCACGATCCATCCACTCCAGCGCCTCGTTGGGACGCCCGCGCATCGTCAGCAAATAGCCCATCTGCGCCAGCGTGTCGGCGTCGTAAGGGTTGAGGTCCAGCGAGCGACGCAGATGCTGCTCGGCCGCCGCGTGCTCGCGAAGGCAGAGCAGGACGACCGCCATGATGCGATGGCATCGGGCTTCCTCCGGAGCCAGCGCAAGCGCCGTCAGCACCCGGTCGCGGCAGGCGACAATGACGTCGCGCGGCGACCCGCCGTAGCCGTTGATGATGAGATCTGTCAGCGCGAGATAGGCATGGGCGAGACCGTATCGCTCGTCGAGCTCGACGGCGCGAAGGAAATGGATGCGGGAGCGTTCGTTCACGCCTTCGCCGTAACTGCGCAGCAGGGCGATGCCGCGCGTCAGATGCTCGAAAGCGTCGATGTTTTCCGGTGTCGGTGCAGCCGGGCGCTGCAGGACCGCGCCTTCGATGTTCGCTAGCAGCCGCGAAATGATGCGGTAGGCGATAATTTCGTTCAACGCGAAAAGGTCGCTGCCGTCGCCGGAAAACGTCTCACCCCAGAGGCGGTGGCCGTCGCGCGCCTCGCTCAAGGATGCCGCGATGGTCAGGCGCGAACCGAGCCTGCGCACCGATCCCTCCACCACGAAATCGACACCCAGCGCCTTACCGATCGTTTCGCCCGCCGGGCCCGGCTCGCTGCGGTAAGCGAAGGCGGAATTGCGGGCGATCACCGCAACGGTCTTGAAGCGCGCCAGCCCGTTTGTGATCTCTTCGACGATACCATCGATGAACAGCGCGTCATCCGGATTGTTGCCCGCATTCTTGAAGGGAAGCACGGCGACCGTCGGTTCCTGCGAGAGATGCAGGGCCGCGTCATGGGCGGGTTCTTCGGGCGAAACGGCCGGCGGGTGCTCGGTGGCGTCGGGGAGTGTCAGAACGTAGCCGCGCCGCGGGACCGTCCGAAGCAGTTGCTGCGCCTCGCCGCCCAGCGCCCTTCGGGCATCGCAGATGCACTGCGTCAGCGAATCCTCAGTGACCGAAACGTCCGGCCAGATGGCGTCGAGCAGCGCATCCTTGGAAAGAACCTTGCCGCGATGCCGCGCAAGATGGGAGAGCAGAAGAAAGGTCTTGGCGCGGACCGAAACCGGCGTGCCGGAGCGCACCAGCGTGCCGCAATCGAGATCCAGCACGCAGTCACCGATGCGGAACAGCCGTTGATCGCCACTCTCGTCCACCGATGGAGTCCCCGCGGAACACCCCCTCCATCGGAGCCCCGCGCGGCCATCAAGTCAAGCGCAGGACGGCTCCAAACGTAAACATTTCTCGCCAGGACCAGGCGCGCAGGGGCGTCGGCGCAGAAGCCTCTGTGGCATCGTCGGACAGCATGTCGAGCAGATAGCCCATCTCGCTGCCGGGATAGGCGGTGATGCCGGAACCGATCAGGTCGATCAGTTCATCCCTGCGGTCTTGATATGCGGTGCGTTCGTGGCGGTGCGTCGTCATGGCCACTCCCTCCATCGGATAGGGGAGTGTGGCCTCATCGGTGCAGAAAATCTGGAACGGGTTCTGAAATTTCGCTGAAATCTTGCCCGCCGCCATGAGGTGAGGCAGGGCGTCGCCCGGATGTTTGGGCATCGGCCCGAGTGCCGGTATGCGAACGTTTGGCGCATGGACCGGTGCCCAGGCCCCACCATGAGGATGGGGCCTGGGATAGCTGCGGGGTGGAACTATTCCGCGGCCTGGCGGGCCATCGGATTGTTCGGATGGGTCGTCCAGTTGGCGTAGTTCGGGTCGACCGGCTTGCCGGTGCGCTGGTCAAGGACGCCGGCGGCCAGCGGCACCATGGTGATGCAGTTGTCGACCGGGCAGACGTTGACGCAGAGATTGCAGCCGACGCACTCGTCCTCCATCACCTCGAAATGCCTGATACCGTCGACCATGGAGGTGATCGCCTGGTGCGAGGTGTCCTCGCAGGCGATGTGACAGCGGCCGCACTTGATGCAGGCGTCCTGGTCGATGTGCGCCTTGGCGACGTAGTTGAGGTTGAGGTACTGCCAGTCGCTGACGTTCGGCACGGCACGGCCGGTGATGTCGTCCAGGGTCTTGTGACCCTTGGAATCCATCCAGTCGGAGAGCCCGGTGATCATCTCCTCGACGATCTTGAAGCCGTAGGTCATGGCCGCGGTGCAGACCTGTACGTTGCCGGCGCCGAGCGCCAGGAACTCGGCCGCGTCGCGCCAGGTCGTCACGCCGCCGATGCCGGAGATCGGCAGGCCGTAGGTTTCCGGATCGCGGGCGATCTCGGCCACCATGTTGAGGGCGATCGGCTTCACCGCCGGGCCGCAATAGCCGCCATGGCTGCCCTTGCCGTCGATCGACGGCTCGGGCGAGAAGGTGTCGAGGTTGACCGAGGTGATCGAGTTGATCGTGTTGATCAGCGACACGGCGTCGGTGCCGCCGGCCTTGGCGGCACGCGCCGGCTTGCGGATGTCGGTGATGTTCGGTGTCAGCTTGGTGATGACCGGCATGCGCGTGTACTGCTTGCACCAACGCACCACCATCTCGATGTATTCCGGCACCTGGCCGACGGCCGCACCCATGCCGCGCTCGGACATGCCGTGCGGGCAGCCGAAGTTGAGTTCGATGCCGTCGGCGCCTGTTTCTTCCACCAGCGGAAGAATGGATTTCCAGGCATTTTCCTCGCACGGCACCATGATCGAGGCGATCAACGCCCGGTCCGGCCAGTTCATCTTCACCTGCTTCATCTCCTGCAGGTTGATCTGCAGGGGACGGTCGGTGATGAGCTCGATGTTGTTGAGGCCGAGGAGCCGGCGGTCGGCGCCCCAAATTGCGCCGTAGCGCGGGCCGTTGACGTTGACGACCGGCGGGCCTTCCTCGCCGAGCGTCTTCCAAACGACGCCGCCCCAGCCCGCCTTGAAGGCGCGCTCGACGTTGTAGGCCTTGTCGGTCGGCGGGGCGGAGGCCAGCCAGAAGGGGTTCGGGGACTTGATGCCGACGAAATTGTTGCGGAGATCAGCCATGGTTCGTTCTCCCTTCAGGCGACGGCAACGGAGGGACGTGCGCCAGCGGCAAGCGTCCGGTTGATCGAATCAGCAGCATCGCGCCCTTGCGCGACCGAGGTGACGGTCAGGTCCTCGCCTGCCTTGACGCAGTCGCCGCCCGCCCAGACGCGGGCCACGGAGGTCCGGCCTTCCGCATCGATTGCAATGCGCCCGCCTTCAAGCTGCAGGTTGCTGACACCGATCGGGTCGAACGTCTGGCCGATCGCCTTGAAGATCTGGTCGGCGGCCAGGATGCCGGTCTCGCCGGTGCCGACAAGCCTGCCGTCCCGGATCTCGGTGTATTCGACCTCGATACCGGCGACGTGGCCGTCCTTGCCGACGACTCTCTTCGGCTGCAGCCAGTGCCGGATCATCACGCCTTTGGACGTGGCGAGGTCCTGCTCGAATTCCGAAGCGTTCATCTGCTCCTTGCCGCGGCGGTAGCAGATCGTCACCTCCTCGGCGCCGAGCAGTTTGGCCTGAACGGCGGCGTCGATCGCCGTCATGCCGCCGCCGATCACGACGACGCGGCGGCCGATCGCGATATCGGCCTTGTCCTCGACCTGGCGCAGGGCGGCAATGAAGTCGACGGCGTCATCGACGCCGGCAAGCTGCTCGCCCTCGACCTGAAGCGCATTGACGCCGGCAAGGCCCATGCCGAGGAAGACGGCATCGAAATTGTCGGTCAGTTCCCCAAGGGTGAAGTCGCGGCCGAGCCTCTGGCCGTTGCGGACCTCGATGCCGCCAATGGCGAGCACGTAGTCCACCTCGCGCTGGGCGATGTCGTCCGTCGCCTTGTAGGTGGCGATGCCGTATTCGTTAAGTCCACCGGGTTTTATGCGGGCGTCGAAGACGACCACGTCGTGGCCGTTCACGGCAAGCCGGTGGGCGCAGGCAAGACCGGCCGGGCCGGCGCCGATGACGGCGACGCGATGGCCCGTGCGGGCGGCGCGCTCGTAGAACTGGATATTCCGCTCCATCGCCGTGTCGGTGGCATAACGCTGCAGCCGGCCGATCTCGACGGGGCGCTCTTCCGCCGTGTTGCGGACGCAGGCCTGCTCGCACAGCGTCTCGGTGGGACAGACGCGGGCGCACATGCCGCCGAGGATGTTCTGGTCGAAGATGGTCTTGGCCGACCCAACCGGATTGCCGGTCGAGATCTGGCGGATGAACATCGGAATGTCGATGGTGGTCGGACAGGCCGTCATGCATGGCGCGTCATGGCAGAAGTAGCAGCGATCGGCCGCCACCAGTGCCTCATGATGATCCAGGGGCGGATGAAGGTCGGAGAAGTTTTTCTCATAGTCCGCCGACGAAAGCCTGCCGCCATGAATCCCAGATGCGTTTGTTCCCATTGTTATCTCCCATTCGAGTGGGCTTTGGATGATGAAACGGTAACACGCTTTATTTTTTTATCAAACGGTAAAAGTTTTGGTGGAAGTGCTGGATTTCCAGGTGGTTGAGCTGAATAAATCCTGACTACAAAAGTCATAAATCTGGTTTTGTTTGATGCTGCAACGCAAACTATTGGTTGCGGCGCAACCTCGATGACGGATTTGACAGCGCTGCTGAAATGATGTCAGCACATCGAGACAGTTTGAGGTCAGACCATGGCAAGGCGATCCGAAACAGGTGGCAGGCTGGACGATGCGGCGAGAGCCGGCTGGCTCTATTACGTCGCCGGCCGCACCCAGGACGAGATCGCGGCCGCCATGGGCATATCGCGGCAGTCCGCGCAGCGCCTTGTCTCGCTCGCCGTCGCCGAGCGATTGATCAAGGTGCGGCTCGATCATCCGATCGCCGAGTGCCTCGAGCTTGCCCAGCGGCTCAAGCAGCACTTCGCTCTGCGCTATGTCGACGTCGTGCCGACCGATCCTGCCTCGACCTCGACGACCGTCGGCATCGCCGAGGCGGGGGCGGCGGAAATCGAGCGTTGGTTGAAGCGTCCGGATCCGATCGTGCTTGCGGTCGGCACCGGACGCACGCTCAAGGCCGCGATAGATCAGTTGCCGGCCATGGAGTGTCCGCAGCATCGCATCATGTCGCTGACGGGCAATATCGGACCGGACGGCTCGGCCGCCTATTACAACGTCATCTTCAGCATGGCGGACGCCGTCAAGGCGCGGCATTTTCCGATGCCGCTGCCCGTTCTGGTTTCGTCGGCTGAGGAGCGGGACCTGCTGCACAGGCAGAGTCTCGTACAGAGGGCCCTGAAACTCGGAGAGGAGGCGGACGTCGCTTTCGTCGGTATCGGCGAACTCGGTCCCGACGCGCCGCTCTGCGAGGACGGTTTTCTCGGCCGGGATGAAATGGCGCGGCTGATGGAGCAGGGGGCGGCGGGCGAAATCTGCGGCTGGATGTTCGACCGCGAGGGCGTTCTGATGCCCGGAAGCATCAACGAGCGCGTCGCTTCCGTCCCGCTTCCCTCGCGTGACAGGGCGACCGTCATCGGCCTTGCCAAGGGCCGGCGCAAACACCTGGCTATCCTTTCGGCCCTGAAGGGGCGGATGATCAACGGCCTTGTCACGGACGAGGCGACGGCGCGCTATCTGCTGTCGGCGTGAGTCCGGGCCGAAAGCTCCTTCATTGGTGGAACAGAAGGGCGGCGAGCGCACGATCTTGCTCTTACCAGCGCGATGCCTGCGCCCGATCCTCCCTGGGTCTCCACGCCTGGATCAATTGCGCGGAAAGATCTCCTTCCAGTCGGATTTCATGTCGACGACTGTCCAGCCGTTTATCGGTGCGATTTCGAGGGCTTCGTCCAGGCGGCCAAAATCAGTGTCACGATCGTAGGCATATTCCCGTTCGGCATCAGTGTGGTGAATGATCATCCCGAAGCGGGGCGTCGACGCCCCCAGCGTCGTCCACTGCAACATCTGCAGGTCGCCGTCGGAATTGCCGAATGCTGCAATCGGCCGTTGCCCGATGTGCGCATTGATGCCGACCGGTTTTCCGGCCTTGTCGTCGACAAAATTGACCTGCGGCAGGCGCAGCAGCACCGGTACGCCATCTCGCATAAAGAACTCCGTCTTGATCGACGAGCCGACCACCTGGTCGGGCGGGACGCCGTAGACGCTCTCTGTCCACGGACGCATGAACTCGATGCCGCCGCCCGAAACGATGAAGGTCTTGAAGCCGTTCGCCCTCAGATAGGCGAGCAGTTCCAGCATCGGCTGGTAGACAAGTTCGGTATAGGGACGCTTGAACCGCGGGTCCCGAGCCGTAGCGAGCCAATCGGTCACGATCGTTGCGAATTGGTCATCGGTCATTCCCGCATGGGTGGTCATGATGAGGTCCATCAGACCCTTTTCGCCTGCGGCTGCCAACGCCTTCAGGTCACCTTCCAGAACAGCCTTGAACGGTTGCTTATCCTTCCATTCCGGATGGTCCTTCGCCATGGTCTTGACCCGGTCGAGGGCAAAGACGAGCTGGGTGTACATTGGGTGCTCGGTCCATAACGTACCGTCATTGTCGAACACCGCGATGCGCGCCGGTTCCGGCACGAAGTCAGGTGTTCCTTCCTTTGTGACCTTCTCGACAAAGGTGACGATCGCCTTCTTGGGAGCGGTGTCATTCCATGAAGGCAGGGGATCGGACTGCGCCTGTGCGACGGTGGCAATCGCAACCCAGGCAACAAGGCCAAGCGCTGTGTTGCGAGCAAAATTCAGACATTCCGACGCTGAAATCATTTTGAGAACTCCTTGCTGGCATCAAGTAGCGCCGGCCATGCAAAGCGTGGCCGCTATCGCAATTCAATTGCCGGCTGGCGTTGCCAAGCCGAGGACTTCCATTTTGCGTTGTTGTCGAACTTCCTGGAACTGTAGCTCGATATTGTCAGAGGCCCCGCATAGGTCAAGCTCTGCGTCTTTCTCGACCAGTTCGCTTTCAGACTGAAAACAGCCGATAAACGTTTGCCGGCACAGCTCTATGCGAGGCGCTTGAAGGTCCACTTCACGACGTGGCTGCCGTTTCGCTTGGTCTTGGTCTTGATCTTGACCTTCACGGGTCCGCCCAATGCTGCTTCCGCATTCTCGAACGCCCGGCGGGCTTCGGCCATGGCCGCGTGATAGGCGCTGTTGTCGCGTCTGGGACTTTCCGCCATCGCGTCGAGAAGGGCGGCAATGTCCAGTGTGTCTCGGCCCATGACGTGTGCTCCATCGCGACGATCTATCGGGCGGTGCCCGATGTAAATTGAGAGCTCGGACATACACCAACGCCCGCGGGGCAAAAGCGAAAATTTATCCAGGTACATCAATCCCCGCTCTCTGCTTTCGGCGGCGCAGCGAAGAATCAGCGTTGACATTTGGCGGGAATGGGTGAGTAATTGCCCATGAGCGAAGCAAATGCTCATTTGGCTTCTGGGAGGAAGAAAT
The DNA here is from genome assembly GCF_056394765.1 of Mycoplana sp. 10N416. Lineage (NCBI taxonomy): Bacteria > Pseudomonadati > Pseudomonadota > Alphaproteobacteria > Hyphomicrobiales > Rhizobiaceae > Mycoplana > Mycoplana sp. 10N416. The sequence continues at coordinate 61,159 of NZ_JBFTIM010000007.1, forward strand.
GAAATTGAAGACGCTGCTGCTGGGCGCCTGCTCGGCCGTTGTCCTGTGCGGATTTGCCAATGCGGAGACGCTGACCATTGCGACCGTGAACAACGGCGACATGATCCGCATGCAGAAACTGACGGACGACTTCACCTCCAAAAATCCGGACATCCAGCTCGACTGGGTCACGCTCGAGGAAAACGTGCTGCGCCAGCGCGTGACGACCGACATCGCCACCAAGGGCGGCCAGTACGACGTCCTGACGATCGGCACCTATGAAGTGCCGATCTGGGCCAAGCAGGGATGGCTCTTGCCGCTCGACAATCTCGGCGCCGACTACGACGTCAACGACCTGTTGCCGGCGATCCGTTCCGGCCTGACCGGCGAGGACGGCAAGCTCTATGCCGCACCCTTCTACGGCGAAAGCTCGATGGTGATGTACCGCAAGGACCTCTTCGAGAAGGCCGGGCTGACCATGCCGGATGCGCCGACCTGGGAGTTCATCGCCGATGCCGCCCGCAAGATCACCGACAAGGACAAGGAGATCTACGGCATTTGCCTGCGCGGCAAGGCCGGCTGGGGCGAGAACATGGCCTTCCTGACGGCAACCGCGAACGCCTTTGGCGCGCGCTGGTTCGACGAGAACTGGAAGCCGCAGTTCGACCAGCCGGAATGGAAGAACACGCTCGACTTCTACGTCAAGCTGATGAACGACGCCGGCCCTCCGGGCGCCTCCTCGAACGGCTTCAACGAGAACCTGGCCCTGTTCCAGACCGGCAAGTGCGGCATGTGGATCGACGCCACCGTCGCTGCTTCCTTCGTGACCGATCCGAAGGCATCGACGGTCGCCGACAAGGTCGGCTTCGCACTCGCCCCTGATACCGGACTTGGCAAGCGCGGCAACTGGCTGTGGGCGTGGAATCTCGCCATCCCGGCCGGCACGCAGAAGCAGGCGGCCGCCGAGAAGTTCGTCGCCTGGGCAACCGGCAAGGACTACCTGAAGCTGGTGGCTGAGAAGGACGGCTGGGCGAACGTGCCTCCGGGCACCCGCACCTCGCTCTACGAGAACCCGGAATACCAGAAGGCTGCGCCGTTCGCGAAGATGACGCTTGACAGCATCAACGCGGCGGACCCGAAGAACCCGGCCGTCAAGCCGGTGCCCTATGTCGGCGTGCAGTTCGTCGCGATCCCGGAATTTCAGGGTCTCGGCACGGCCGTCGGCCAGCAATTCTCGGCAGCGCTTGCCGGGCAGACCAGCGTGGATGATGCGCTTGCTGCCGCCCAGCAGCTGACGACGCGCGAAATGACGAAGGCCGGTTACATCAAATAGGGCTCCCAAGGCCTGGCGCATGCGACATGATCGGTGCGCCGGGTTGGGGTTCCCAGCTCCTTTTCTCCGGGGGAAGGGAACCTCCCTGCCGGCGCCGCCGGGACAACTTCCGAGCCCAAGCGGCAGGTGTCCTGAAGGGTTGCGCCGGCTTTTTTTCAACCGGACCTGCCGCCTTCCAAGCCCCAGTGGACGGAGGCTGGTGGTCAAACTGACCGGGAACTGCCATGGCGACACTCCACACCCGATCCGCCGCCCGCCTGATGATGGCGCCCTCGGTGTTGCTTTTGCTTGCCTGGATGGTCGTGCCGCTGGCGATGACGGTCTACTTCTCCTTCCTGCGCTACAATCTGCTGATGCCTGGCATGGAGGAGTGGGCGGGCCTCGATAACTACAGGTACTTCCTGACTGATCCTGCGTTTTTCCAGGCGATCTTCAACACGCTTGCCATCGTACTTGGTGTCCTCTTCATCACGGTGCTCGGCGGCATTGGACTGGCGCTCCTGCTCGATCAGCCGATGTTCGGGCAGGGGATCGTGCGCATCCTGGTGATCGCGCCGTTCCTGATCATGCCGACGGTGGCGGCGCTGGTCTGGAAGAACATGTTCATGAACCCCGTCAACGGGCTGTTTGCCTACCTGGCGAAGTCTGTCGGCCTGCAGCCGTTCGACTTCCTCAACAATGCACCGCTGATGTCGATCATCCTGATCGTCGCCTGGCAATGGTTGCCGTTCGCGACGCTCATCCTGCTGACGGCGCTGCAGTCGCTGGATGAAGAACAGAAGGAAGCGGCGCAGATGGACGGTGCCGGCGCCTGGTCGCGCTTTGTCTATCTGACGCTGCCGCACCTGTCGCGCGCCATTACCGTCGTCATCCTGATCCAGACGATCTTCCTGCTCTCGGTCTTTGCCGAAATCCTCGTCACCACCAACGGCGGGCCTGGCACGCAGAGCACGAACCTGACCTTCCTCGTCTATGCGCAGGCGCTGCTGCAGTTCGACGTGGGCGGTGCGTCCGCCGGCGGCATCATCGCCGTCATCCTCGCCAACATCGTCGCATTCTTCCTGATGCGCATGATCGGCAAGACCCTGGAGGCGTGAAACCATGGCCCGCACCGTTTCCAGCCAACGCAAGATCGTCAACACGGTCGTCGCCTGGACGATCGGCGTCCTGATCTTCTTCCCGATCCTCTGGACGGTCCTGACGAGCTTCAAGACCGAGGCCGAGGCGATTGCCTCGCCGCCGTCCCTCGTGTTCTTCGATTGGACCTTCGAGAACTACCGCGAGGTCCAGGTTCGTTCCGACTACTTCAAGCACTTCATGAACTCGGTGGTGATCTCGTTCGGCTCGACGCTCCTGGGTCTGCTCATCGCCATTCCCGCCGCCTGGGCCATGGCCTTTGCGCCGACGCCGAAGACCAAGGATGTGCTGATGTGGATGCTTTCCACCAAGATGATGCCGGCGGTGGGCGTGCTGGTGCCAATGTATCTGCTGTTTCGCAACACCGGCTTGCTCGATACGCGCATCGGCCTCGTCATGATCCTGACGCTGATCAACCTGCCGATCATCATCTGGATGCTCTACACCTACTTCAAGGAAATACCGGGCGAGATCCTCGAAGCGGCCCGCATGGATGGCGCCTCGCTTGCCAAGGAGATCGTCTACGTGCTGACGCCGATGGCGGTGCCGGGGATCGCCTCCACGCTCCTGCTCAACATCATTCTCGCCTGGAACGAGGCGTTCTGGACACTCAACCTGACGGCATCAAAGGCCGCACCGCTGACGGCGTTCATTGCCTCCTATTCAAGTCCCGAGGGGCTTTTCTACGCGAAGCTCTCGGCCGCTTCGACGATGGCGATCGCCCCGATTCTCATCCTCGGCTGGTTCTCGCAGAAGCAGCTGGTGCGCGGCCTCACCTTCGGCGCAGTCAAATAGGGAACAAGAACAATGGGAAGCATAACGCTCAAGAATGTGTCGAAGGTCTTCGGTGCCCACAACGTCATCCCGTCCATCGACCTGGCTATCGAAAACGGTGAGTTCGTCGTCTTCGTCGGCCCCTCCGGCTGCGGCAAGTCCACGCTGTTGCGGCTGATCGCCGGCCTTGAGGATGTGTCCGGCGGACAGATCGTCATCGACGGCAAGGATGCCACCGACCTTCCGCCGGCCAAGCGACGGCTGTCGATGGTGTTCCAGTCCTACGCGCTCTATCCGCATATGAGCGTGCGCTCGAACATTGCCTTCCCGCTGAAGATGGCCGGCGAAGACAAAAGTGCGATCGATCGCAAGGTGGAGGACGCCGCCCGCGTCCTGAACCTCACCGACTATCTCGACCGTAAGCCGCGGCAGCTTTCGGGTGGCCAGCGCCAGCGGGTGGCGATCGGCCGGGCGATCGTGCGCCAGCCGGCGGCGTTTCTGTTCGATGAGCCGCTGTCAAACCTCGACGCGGCGCTGCGCGTCAACATGCGTCTCGAGATCAGCCAACTGCACCAGCAGCTGAAGACGACGATGGTCTACGTCACCCATGACCAGGTCGAGGCCATGACTATGGCCGACAAGATCGTCGTGCTCAACAAGGGTAATGTCGAGCAGGTCGGCTCGCCGCTGGAGCTTTATCGCCGGCCCGCAAACCTCTTCGTTGCCGGCTTTATCGGTTCGCCGAAAATGAACCTCATCACCGGCGAAATCGCCAGGAGATACAGCGCGCACACCGTGGGGGTGCGGCCGGAGCATATCGATCTTTCCACCTCGACCGGCGCCTGGCGCGGCACGGTCGGGGTCGCCGAGCATCTCGGATCCGACACCTTCCTGCACGTGGCCGTCGATGGCGTGGGGACGCTGACGGCGCGCGTCGGTGGTGACTTCCCCGTCAGGCATGGCGACCAGGTGTATCTCAGCCCGCAGGAAGGGCGCGTGCACCGTTTCAACGAGGAAGGACTGGCGATCAGATGAAGAGACTGGACGGGAAGAGCGCCCTGATCACCGGTTCGGCGAGGGGGATTGGACGCGCGTTCGCCGAAGCATACGTGCGCGAAGGTGCCCGCGTGGCGATTGCCGACATTAACATCGAACGCGCGCGGCAGACCGCAGCCGACATCGGCGCCGCTGCCTATGCCGTGGAGATGGACGTCACCGGCCAGCCCTCGATCGACAATGCCATTGCGGCTTGCGTGAAGGAGGCGGGCGGCATCGACATCCTCGTCAACAACGCTGCCCTGTTCGATCTCGCACCGATCGTCGAGATCACGCGAGAGAGCTACGAGCGGCTGTTTTCCATCAACGTCGCCGGCACGCTCTTCACCCTGCAGGCGGTGGCGAAACAGATGATCGCGCAGGGGCGCGGCGGCAAGATCATCAACATGGCAAGCCAGGCGGGACGGCGCGGCGAGGCGCTTGTGGCGGTCTACTGCGCCACGAAGGCGGCCGTCATCAGCCTCACCCAATCGGCGGGCCTCAACCTCATCAAGCACCGCATCAACGTCAACGCGATCGCCCCCGGCGTCGTCGACGGCGAACACTGGGACGGGGTCGATGCGCTGTTTGCCAAATACGAGAACCGGCCGCTCGGTGAGAAGAAGCGGCTGGTCGGGCAGGAGGTGCCGTTCGGGCGGATGGGGACGGCCGCGGATTTGACCGGCATGGCGATTTTCCTCGCCTCTGCCGAAAGCGATTACGTCGTCGCCCAGACCTACAACGTCGACGGCGGCAACTGGATGAGTTGAGGCTCTGCTGCGCCGCTCGGGTCGATTGAGGCAAACGAAGGAAACGCTGCGGGGTGCCCGCAGCATTGCTGCACGCTGCAAATTGCATGAACGGGAAGCGGCCTTGCCGCTGGGACCCGGAAGGAAGAGATTATGACGACCAAACTGTCGCTCGCCAACCTGGAACAGGTGAAGAAGACCGCAGGCGTGCCATCCTATCCGCGATCCGCATTGGCGGCGGGGATCGTACATTTCGGCGTCGGCAATTTCCACCGGGCGCACCAGGCGGTCTATCTCGACGCGCTGTTCAACGCCGGCCGCGACCACGACTGGGCCATCGTTGGCGCCGGCGTGCTTCCATCCGACGAGACGATGCGGGTAAAGCTCGAAAGCCAGGACTTCCTGACGACGGTTGTCGAGCAGGACAACAACCGCACCGGCGCGCATGTGACCGGTGCGATGATCGACTATCTCAAGCCCGGCGATGTGGCGGCCATCGTCGCACGGCTTGCCGACCCAGCCATCCGCATTGTCTCGCTGACAATCACCGAGGGCGGCTATTTCATCGATCCGGCCTCGGGTGTGTTCAACCCGGCCCATCCGGCGATCGAGGCCGATGGGGCGAATCCGGACGATCCGAAGACCGTGTTCGGACTGATCCTCGCCGGACTGAAGGCGCGCAAGGAAAGGGGGACACGTCCCTTTACCGTCATGTCCTGCGACAACATTCCCGGCAATGGCGAGGTCACGCATGCCGCTGTTTCCGGACTTGCGCGTCTCTCGGATACCGCCTTTGCCGACTGGATCGACGTGAACGTGGCTTTCCCCAATGGCATGGTCGACCGGATCACGCCGGCCACCGGACCGCGCGAGATCGGCATCGTCAAGGACGACTACGATATCGAGGACCAATGGCCGGTCTTTTGCGAGGAGTTCAAGCAGTGGGTTCTGGAGGACAAGTTCCCGCTGGGACGGCCTGCTCTCGAGACGGTGGGGGTTCAGTTCGTGCCCGACGTGGCGCCCTACGAGCACATGAAGATCCGCATCCTCAACGGCGGCCACGCGGCGATCGCCTATCCCGCCGCACTCCTCGACATCCACTTCGTGCACGAGGCCATGGAGGATGCCGATATCCGCGCCTTCCTCGCCAAACTCGAACGCGAAGAGATCATTCCGGTCGTCCCGCCAGTGCCGGACACCGACCTTGATGATTATTTCAAGCTGATCGAGAGGCGCTTCTCCAACATTAAGATCGGCGACACGATTCCGCGCCTTGCCCAGGACGGATCGAACCGGCAGCCGAAATTCATCCTGCCGTCGACCGCCGACCGATTGCGGCGCGGTGAGGACGTCGTCGGGCTTTCGCTCGTGTCGGCCTTGTGGTGCCGCTACTTTGCCGGCACCTCCGACAGCGGCAAGAACATCGTCTTCAACGATGCCAGCGCCGACCGCCTGCATGCGGCAGCCGTCAAGGCGAAGGACGATCCGGCGGTGTTTCTTGCGCTCTCCGACATATTCGGTGACGTTGCCGCCTCCGAGCTGTTCCGGCGGCGATTCGCCAAAGCTTTGACAATGCTGTGGGAAAAGGGAACGCGCACAACGCTTCGGCTCTATCTCGACGACCGTCTGGCAGACTGAACGCAAAGCCCGCACGAAAGAAACAGGCCGCTTTCGACGGCCGAACGGCCTGGAATGGAGAGCATGGCTGCAAGTCCGATCGACCTGATCATCTTCGACTGCGATGGCGTGCTCGTCGATAGCGAGCCGATCTCCCTTGCGGTTCTGGTCGATGCCCTCGACGCGGCCGGTGTGACGATGGATGCAGATGAAGCCACGGACCGGTTTCTCGGCAGAAGCCTCAAAAGCATGTCGGACATTCTGCACGAGGACTATGGCCTGGCGATCGACGACCATTTCCTGGAAAACATGCGCAAGGCGCTCTATGCGCGCTTCCGCGAGGAGTTGCAGCCGATCGATGGTGTCCGGGCCGCGGTCGAAGCCCTGCCGGTGCCGTTCTGCGTCGCCTCCTCCAGCCAGCCGGAACGCATCCGGCTGTCGCTTGCCGTAACCGGGCTGCTCGATCGGTTCGAGCCGCATATCTTCAGCGCCTCGATGGTGGAACGCGGCAAGCCGGCGCCGGATCTTTTCCTCCACGCCAGCGCGGCAATGGGAGTTGCACCCGATGCCTGCGCCGTGATCGAGGACAGTCCGGCCGGCGTGATGGCCGCGAAAGCGGCCGGTATGCGGGTCTTTGCCTTTGCCGGCGGCTCGCATGCGCAAGGCGAGCGCCATCGACAATCTCTCTCCCGTCTGCAACCCGATGCCCTGTTTGACGACATGCGGGATTTGCTCCAGTTTGTTCGAAAAGAATATCCGACGGGAACATGAATTCATGCGCGATCTGATCGTTGCGGTCGATATCGGGACCGGGAGCGCCCGTGCGGGCGTCTTCGATCGAAGTGGCGCGATGCTGGCGCGGGCTGAGCATCCCATCGCGATCAACCAGCCGTGCGAAAATCATGCGGAACACGATTCCGAGGACATCTGGCGCGCCGTCTGCATCGCGGTGAGAGAAGCGCGCGAGGCGGCCGGCATTGGCGCAGGGCGGGTCGCGGCCCTTGGCTTCGACGCCACATGTTCCCTCGTGGTCCGGGATCGCGATGGAGGGCCTCTGGCCGTTTCGGGCGGAAAGGACCCGCGCTGGGACACGATCGTCTGGTTCGACCATCGCGCGCTGGCAGAGGCCGATTTCTGTACGGCGACCGGGCATCCGCTGCTTGCGCATTCCGGAAAGGTGATGTCTCCGGAAATGCAGATGCCGAAGCTGATGTGGTTGAAGCGCCACCAGCCTCAACAGTGGACCAAGGTCGGCTATGTCTTCGATCTCGCGGACTTCATGACCTGGAAGGCGACCGGGTCACTGGGCCGGTCGCGCTGCACGATCACGGCCAAGTGGAACTATATGGCGCACGAACAGGACGGCTGGTGCGAGGATTTTCTTGCCGAGATCGGTCTTGAGGATCTGCGGGAGCGGGGATCCCTGCCAAAGGAAACGCTGCCGGTCGGCACGGCGGTCGGGCGGCTCACCGCGCAGGCAGCCGCCGAGCTCGGTCTCGATACCGGCTGCGTCGTCGGCCCCGGGATGATTGACGCCTATGCCGGGGTGCTCGGTGTGCTTGGTGGATTTCTCGGCGACTGCGGGCGCCTGGAGCGCCAGTTGGCGCTGATCGGTGGAACCTCGAGCTGTGTGGCGGCTCTGTCGCGGGAAAAGAAGTTCGGTTTCGGCATGTGGGGACCATACTACGAAGTGGTTCTGCCCGGGCACTGGCTGGTGGAGGGCGGCCAGTCGGCAACGGGTGCGCTGCTCGATCACATCGTCCGCCTGCATAGTGCCGGCGGCGATCCGGTTGCCGCTATCCATCAGCGCATCGTGACGCGGATCGGCGAACTGCGAGAGAAGGAAGGGGACGACTTTGCTTCCCGCCTGCACGTTCTGCCGGACTTCCATGGCAACCGCTCGCCGCTAGCCGATCCGCACGGGCTCGGCGTCATCAGCGGCCTTTCGCTGGACGGCTCCTTCGATGGATTGTGCAGGCTCTATTGGAAAGCCTGCCTGGCCATCGTTCTGGGCATTCGGCACGTCATCGAAAAGCTCGGCGAGGGCGGCTACGCGCTTGAGGCGTTGCATGTGACCGGCGGGCATCTTCGCAATCCGCTCTTGATGGAGATCTACAAGGACGTGACCGGTTGCAAGCTCGTGGTGCCGCGGACGAGTGATGCGGTGCTGCTGGGAACGGCGATGGCTGCGGCGGTCACGGGCGGGCTCTATGCGAACCTGGCCTCTGCGGGTGAGCACATGTACCCGGGAGGGACTGAGTATCTGCCTGATCCTCGAAAGCGCGCGCTTTACGACAGGGAGTACAGGCGCTTTTTGGCCATGTATCGGCATCGTGACGAGTTGGAACGGATCGCCTGAGGTCTCAAAAAGAAAAGTTGCAACAGCGGGAACCTTTTCACCACACCGGTGTTTTAGGCAATGTCACCGGCACCCGCATTCCCCCAATGCGAGGCCCTTGAAGCCGGTGAGAGGACCGCGACCGTGTCCCCTCCGGCCGCGGAAAAACAAGCAGCCAGTGCCCCCTGCACTGGCTGCTGCTTTTTTTGGATGTCTGCTTCAAGCGGCCGCCCGCTGCGACTGGTTTGACAGCAATGCCTGGTTGATGAGCACCTTGATCGTTTCGGGATGGAACGGCTTGCTGACGAGGTAGGCCGGTTCCGGCCGCTCGCCGGTCAGCAGTCTTTCCGGATAGGCGGTCACGAAGATCACGGGCAGGTCGGTACGTGACAGGATGGAATTGACCGCATCGATGCCCGAACTGCCGTCGGCGAGCTTAACGTCCGCCAGGATCAGCCCGGGCAGGGTGTCGCCCCAGAGCTGTTCTGCCTCGGCCTTGGTGCGGGCGATGCCGGTAACGTGATGGCCCATGTCAGTGATCATGTCGGCCAGATCCAGCGCGATCAGTGGTTCGTCCTCGATGATCATAATCCCGGTTTCGGCCTGCGCCGCAATCTCGCGGTAGGCGATAGTGAGCAGGTCGCAGACTTCGGCCTCATCCAATTCGAGAATTGCCGCCGCCTGAGTTGTGGGGAAGCCCTCCATCGTCACCAGCAACAGCGCCTGGCGGACTTGTGGAGCTACAGCTGCGAAGTCGAACGGCGCCTCTGGGCCGCTGCGGACAGGCACCGAAACGCTCAGCGAAAGGGGAAGCGTTGCGATCATCCTCGACAGCAGGCGGAAAAGGCACAGACGGTCATCATCACCATCATTACCGCCCTGAAGGATCAGGGGATCGGACAGTGCCACTTCCAGTGTGGCGGCCACATATGCATCACCAGAGGACTGCGAGCCCGTCAGTGCGCGCGCATACCGCCGAAGGCCTGGGAGGTATGGCAGGATGCGATCGGAAATGGGCATGGAACTCTCCCCTGGTGTTGTGAATTTAACCTGTCACCGATGAACGCCCGCGGCCTTCTTGGGTTCCCAGGAAACGGAACCTTTTTAGTTGCCGCGCATTTTGTGCGAAATACTCTCAGGTGTTTTGAAAGATGCTGATCGTGACACAACGCCAACAACCAGATTCTCCGACGATGCCGGTCGGCGCCGAAGCCCAGATCGCGCATAAATTGCGCTCGTTCTATCTCTCGATCGAGAGCGAGCCGGTACCCCAACAGTTTCTCGATCTTCTTGAGAAACTCGACGATGCCGAAAGACTGAGCGAGCTGCAGTTGGAAGACGGTGATCGGTGAGCGAGATGGAACAGGCCACCAATTTCAAGCGAGAGTTGCTCGCGAATCTGCCGAGTCTCAGAGCATTCGCCATCTCCCTCGTCGGTCGCCACCATGAGGCCGACGATCTCGTGCAGGACACGATCCTGAAGGCCTGGGCCAAGCAGGAGCAGTTCGAGATGGGCACGAACATGAAGGCTTGGTTGTTCACAATTCTGCGCAACGAACTCTACAGCAAGCTGCGAAAGCGCGGCCGCGAGGTGCAGGACAGCGACGGCCTGCTGACGGAAAGCTTGGCTCAGCATCCTGCGCAGTACGGCGCGCTGGATATGCACGATTTCCAGAAGGCGCTGGCGCAGCTTCCCGCCGAGCAACGCGAAGCGATTGTCCTCGTCGGCGCCTCGGGTCTTTCGTATGAAGAGGCGGCGGAGATCAGCGGCTGTGCGCTCGGCACGATCAAGAGCCGCGTGAACCGGGCCAGGCAGAAACTGCAGGAGATCCTGAAAATCACCGATGAGGATGAATTCGGCCCGGATGCGGTTTCGGCGCCGCTGACCTCACGGGCTTTCGTGTCCTGAAGCGTTCTGCCAAAGCTGGAAGCGGTATCGGGTCAGAGACATGCGAAAAGGAGCAAATGGCGCGGCAATCGAACCGGAAGGACCGCGGCATGTTAGGCAGGCGGAACGCTTCAAGCTTGGTGAGTGGGGACAATGTTGTGACAGATGCAGGCATCCGAGACGGGGGTGACGTCGCGCCGCAACTGCGGGTGGGGCGTCAATGACCGGCGTAACAATAGGCAGCGCCATGCCGTCACCGTCTGTCGCCGCCGCGCTTGCGTCGCCCGAGCGGCTTGCCGCTGTGGATGCGACGTTGCCCGCTTATGCGGGACCGGATTCTGACTTTACCGGAATTGCAGATCTCGCGGCTGGGCTCTTTTCAGCGCCTATCGCACTTGTAAGCCTGATTGGTGATGCCACCCAATGGTTTCTGGCGCGCAAAGGCATGACCGAGATCAGTGCAACTGCGCGGGACACCTTCTGCGCACACCTGTTGACGGGGACCTGCGCACCGCTCCTCGTCAGGAACGCGCTGAAGGACAGGCGTTTCTCCAGACTGCCCAGTGTAACCGGCGGCGCCGGCTTGCGCTTCTATGCGGGGGCGCCGATCATGCATCTCGGTCAGGCGATCGGAAGCGTCTGCGTCTTCGACGTCGTTCCCCGCGCGGACGGGCCGCAGGATGCGCTGCTGCACTTGCAACAGTTTGCGAAGCTTGCCGGCACGCTTCTCCTGCTCAAGGAGGAGGCGAGGCGGAGGGCGGTCGCGAACGTGGCGATTGCGCGAGAGGAGCAGCGACAGGCGTCCGCCCTGGATGCGGCCAATGTCGGAAGCTGGCTGTGGAACCTCAAGACGGGGACCGTCGTCGGCAATCCGCCGCTAATGCGGATGCTTGACCTCAAGCCGGGAGCGCCGCTGACCGCGCGCAGGGTCTTTTCGGCGATCCATCCCGCGGACAGGAAGGCGACGATCGCAAGCTTGCGTCGAGCGCTGCAGACGGGCGCCGAATACGACGGCATGTTTCGGGCGAGGGCGACGGGGCGCTGGCTGCTGGGGCGGGGTCGGGTCCATGAGTGGGACGGAGAACGACCGCTGATGTTTCTGGGCATCACGCTCGACGTGACGGAAGGACAGATTGCCTCGGAACGGATGCGCCTGCTGCTGCGCGAACTGAACCATCGCGTGAAGAACACCCTCGCGATGCTGCAATCGCTCGCACGCCAGACGCTGCGTCGAACCAATGATCCGGTCGCTTTCATGGAGGCCTTTGCCGGTCGCCTGCAGGCGATCTCCGAGGCCCACGGTCTTCTGAGCGACCACGAGTGGGGAGGCATTCGGCTTACGGCACTGCTGCAGGCGCAGATCAAGCCCTATGTCGATGACTTCGATGCGCAGGTTGAAATCCACAAGGATGAAGTCCAGATGGGGCCGGACCAGGCGATCGGCCTGGGTCTTGTGTTGCACGAACTCGCCTCTAACGCCCGAAAATATGGTGCCTTGTCGGTCGCTGGCGGCAAGCTAGTGGTGACCGCCCGTATTGTCGAGGACGAGGGCAAGCCGGTGCTGCACATGACCTGGCATGAAGTCGGCGGACCGCCGGTCGAGCCGCCGAAGCGCTACGGGTTCGGCATCGTGCTGATCGAGCGCAGCCTCGACAAGGTGTTGGGAAGCAGCGTGCATCTCGAATTTCTGCCAAGCGGGCTTACGGCGCTCGTTCGACTGCCGCTGCAGTAAATTGACGGACGTTCGAACCGGTCTGTGCTGTAGCTAGAGCCTAGTCGTCCCGACGCCGGCGCCCGCGTGACCCTGGCTTAAGAAAAAGCGCAAGGGCGAGCCCAAGTGCTGCGGTCGCCAGCGGCTGGCGCGCGGCGGTTCCGGCGGCAAGCGCTGCAAGTTGACGGCGCGCCTGCATCTGTTTTCGCCGGTGCCGGCGCAGCTTGGCGTCGCGGTTGTTGAGATAGAGGAGAATGGCGATCAGCACCAGTGCGATCGTAGCCACGCCGCCCGCAAGGCCGAGCAGGGCGGGGACGGTTCCATAGTGGCTGGCAAGCGCCACGCAGATGGCGGCGATCACCAGGACGTAGGCTGTCAGCAGCAGCAGGATTGCTGCTCCGGCAAACATCGCGTTGCGCTTCGACCGAGCCACGGTCTCCTCTATCCTGTCCTCGATCCTGAAAATCAGGTTCTGGGCGAGGGCCGCTACGATCGAATGCATGAATTGCCGCTCCTGTTCTCGGGCCGATGCGCACCAGCCCCAGCCGATCTCTTCCTCAGCGAGGTCGAAAGACTGTTACCGGCTGAAGGCAAGCAAATGGATCAACGCCGAAGGATTGCGGCGATGACGAAGCCGGCAAGTGCTGCGGCGCCTAGCATTGCGAGCGGATGTTCGCGGACCGTCCGGCGCATCTCGCGCCCGGCGTCGCGATACTTCTCCGACAGTTCGGCGAGAATCTCCTCGCCGCTGGCGACCAGTTCCTCAAGGTTGGCCTCGGCGTCGTCGCGGGCATCCACGGCGCGCTTGCGAAACGCGGAAAAGCGGCTGCGCGCGTCGTCGGCACCATCCGAAACGTCGCGGGCGACGGCCTTGGCAAGCGCCGAAATCTGGTCGCGCAGTTCGGCGATCTGGTCCTCGATGCTTTCGGCCGTTTCCGATGTGGTGCGGTCTTTACCGCGCGAGAACATTCCCGATGACATTCGCTTTCTCCTTGCCGATTGGCACGCAAAACCTTGCTCTGCGAGCACAACGCCGACGAGACGCCCTGGTTCCACCTGTGCGCGCAGGTCAGGCCGTCAGGCGAGGTGGTCTGAGGCAGAATGAACGGAGTTCCCTCTTCAAGCAAGCCGCCGACGTGCATTCCGCAATCAAAGACTTCCTTCAGGTTTCATCCGTGAGAACACCGACCGGCAGCGCCGCGGCGGCAGTCTTGTCATCACCATCACCTCGGCGAAATTTACCATCACGTGGCGACCATGCCGTGGCCAGGAACGCGCCGGCCGCTCTTCCCTCTTCAACGTGCCCCTTTGAACGATAGTGGATTGGCGCGCCGTGCTGCTTCCGACCTCCCCCGGGGGGGGGCGCCGGGCATTGTAAAAAGATGACGGACACAATCATGTTTATACTTTACTCCCAAAGTCATGTTTTGTAGGGTCGCGCCACCAATCAGAAGTTTCGAGGAGTGACGCATGCAGACAGCTAGGGACGGACAGCGTGAAGCGGTGCTGCGGGCGATGATTACCGCGCGTGACGCTCGTATCGCCGCGCTCGAAAAGGAGGTGACTTCGCTCAAGGCGCGCCTTGCTTCGAGCCGTTCTGCGGAGGGCATGCAGATGCCGCGCCCGCCTGTCGCCGAGCCACGCGGGCCGCGCCCGGTCGAGGTTACGCGGGTGAAACGGCGCAGCATCGAGATCGACAGGCGGCCGATTCAGAACCGGCAGGCGAAGCCCGCAGATGGCGGCAACGCGGCCGAAGCGGAAGCGTCGGCGAAATCGGCGCTCGAGGGACGCAGCTTTCTCTATGTCGGCGGTCGCGATTGCCAGGTGGCGCATCTCAGACAGATTGCCAGCACGTTCGGCGCCAACCTGATCCATCACGATGGCGGCCTTCGCGAAGCGGTTTCGCGCATCGACAATGTGCTGCCCTCGGTCGACTGCGTCTTCTGCCCGATCGATTGCATCAGCCACGACGCCTGTCTGCGGGTGAAAACGGGCTGCAAGAAATGGGAAAAGGCGTTCGTGCCGCTGCGCAACGGCAGCAAGTCCAGTTTCGAGAGGGCCCTGCAGAACCTCAGCGAGGGAAATCCTGTCCAATGAGCGGTGAGGGGCAGGGAGCCGTCATGTTGATCGGCCTGCACAGGCTTGCCGCGCAAAACGGCGATGGGTTGGTTCCGGAACTCTATGCGCTCTTGATGCGTGAGCGCCGCCTACAGGCGGAAAATCCCAACGTCGCGACGTTTCCGGTATGGGAGGCCCGCCCGCCGGCGCGGGACATTCCTTTCGCCCCGGTTGCTCAGGCGGAGACGGAGACCGGCGACAACGTGACCGCGTTTCCAAGCCGCGCTGTGCAGGTGGAGCGTCGCAAGGACCTGCCCGAAACGGGCTAGGTCTGTGGCGGCGGATCTGGGCGGACGACAAGCCGCTTAATGATGTCTGCGCGCTTCATTCTGTCGTCGTGCGATGGCGGAACGCGCCGACAGCGACTGTCAGCCAGCCGGTCATCATCAGAAAGCCGCCGGTTGGGGCCGACATCGGAAACAGGCCATGGCCCGCCGCATGCCGCATGGCGAGGTCCCCGGCAAAGAGAAGCGTTCCGACGACCAGAAGGATTGCGGCCACGGCTGCCGTGCGCACGGTCGGCCAGGCGGCGTAGAGCGCGACGAGGGCTGGAGCATGCGCAAGGCACATCGCCGATGCACCCGCCATCAGGCGTGGATCGGCGCTTGCATGCGATGCCAGCGCCGCGCTCGCCACCCCCGCCACACCAATGATGCCCGCGAAGAACAGCGTTGCTGAACGTGCGATTGATTCTGCCATCGGGGGCGTGTCCTATGCCTGGTTGACCATGTGATGCGCCAGCCGCGTCACCGGCTCGAGAACGATTGCTCGTAACTGTTGGCTTGCAACGGTTTCCTCCAGTGCCCGGGTGAAGCACAGGAGCCAGCCGTCGCGTTCGGCCTGCCCGATCGACGCGACAAAGTGACGGCGGCGCAGCATCGGATGGCCGCGTTTGTCGGTGTAGAGCGGTGGGCCGCCAAGCCAGCCGGTGAGGTACTCGTAGAGTTTCTCCTCGCTGTCGGCGAGGCTTGTCGGGTGGATGGCGCGACAGGCGGCGGCTTCGGGCAGCGTGTCCATCAGCTCGTAGAACCGGCTGGTCAGCGCGCGCACAGCGGCATCGCCGCCGACTGCGTCGTAGAGCGTTGTCGTCGCTTCCTGCTTCTCGTCCTGCACTGGCATTCCCGCTGCTTTCGTTCGCCTTTACAGATAGATCAGCGGACGCGCGAGGGCAATCTCGGCACCGGAACCGGTGCGAGGAATCGTCGAGAATCGCCACGGGTTCGACAAACAGAAACAACCAGCATGGCTGAACAAAGCAATTGAATTAAAACCGTCCAGACGGTATGTTTGCTCATGAAAACGGCACATCACCGTAAGAAGCAACCCGAAGCCGTCCGCCAGCTGCTGCTGGGGGTCGCGGCCGGACTCTGCATCGAAAAGGGGGCGGCCGGTGTCACCCTCGATGCGGTCGCGGCGGCGGCGGGCGTCAGCAAGGGCGGTCTGTTGCATCATTTCCCCAGCAAGGCCGCCTTGCTGGATGGGCTTCTCGACGACCTGATGGGCCGCTTGGATGCGGCGATCCGTCAGGCGATGATCGACGATCCCGAACCGCGCGGCCGCTTTACCAGGGCGTATCTGAGAGTGTGTTTCGTGCTGGGCGGGATGGCCGAGGAGGAGCGTTGGAAGGCAATGACGATGGCACTGCTTGGCGAGCCGCACCTGCGCCAACGCTGGCGCCGCTGGGTGGAAGACCAGTCGCTACTCCATGCCGGAACGGACTCGTCGATCGATTGCGAACTGGTCCGCTTCGCCGCCGACGGCCTCTGGCTCGCGTCCCTGCTCGAAAGCCACCCGCTCGATCCGGGTCGCGAGCTGGACCTGATGCATCGGCTGGTCGAGCTCACCCGATCCTGAATATCCCTTTTGCCTCGTGCGCTGCGCCGGAGTTGTCATGAACCTTTCCCTTGTCTATTCGGTCCTCGTGGTCGCGATTGTGTTCGAGGTGCTCGGCACGTCGGCGATGCAAGCGGCGCAGCATTTTTCTCGCGCAATGCCGACGCTGATGATGGTCGTGTGCTACGCGATCGCCTTCTATTTCCTCTCCTGGAGTTTGCGCTACGTCCCCGTCGGCATTGCCTATGCAATCTGGAGCGGGCTGGGCATCGTCCTGATCTCGCTCGTGGGGTACTTCGTCTTCGGCCAGACGCTCGATCTCGCCGCCGTCATCGGGCTGGCCCTGATCATTGCCGGCGTCCTTGTCCTGAACCTGTTCTCGAAATCGACATTTCATTGACACGCTGCATGCTCGTGCCATCGAGGTTCGCCATCAATGGGGCGTACAACGATGCGCCGTGCACGCCCGGCTGTCTTGAACGGCGCGATCTTTGCGGAACCAGAAAACTTCAGACGTGCTGTTGCAGCCATTCCTTCAGGGCGACGGCATTGTTTTGCCGTTCGTCCCGCGCGGCAAAGAGCAGGGTGACGGGGCCGTTCCGGAGGAGGGCGCGCAGTTCCGCTGCCGCCGCCTGCGCCGCTTCGCCCGTCAGTTCCTCCGCGTAGGCGCTGCGAAAGGCGTCCCAGCTTTCCGGCTTGGCGTGGAAGCGCTTGCGAAGGTCGTCGCTGGGAGAAATGTCCTTCAGCCAAAGGTCGATGTTCGCCTTCGCCTTTGAAATGCCACGCGGCCAGAGCCGATCGACGAGTATCCGCATCCCGTCGCCGGGATCGGAGGGGGCATATATGCGCTTCACCGCGATCTTGCTCATTGCACGACGTCCACGAAAATGATTCTGCCGAGCCAGGCGACGGCCGGGCGCTTTCCCGTCTTGACCTCCTGTCGGAGACAGTCTCATCAGGAAATGCCGCCGCCATATCCATGTTTACTTTAGATTGCGCCGGCAAGCTTATCAATGCGGGGTCTGATCGACGCGACCATGCGTGATGGTTGCAAAATGGCAGGCAACGGCGGCGGCTGTTGCTCCTCCCTTGGTGCCAAAGTCACTCCGGCACCGTCTCGCCCGACCCGCCGGCTTCGGCGGGAAAGTCCTTTAGCTTCGCCAGGCCGTCACGCACGGGCAGCACGCATTCGATGTAGTTCAGATGCACCGTCGGCTCAAATGCGAGGCCTGGAACGACCGCGGCCCTCACGTCGGTCAGGCCAAGGTCGGGATGCGCGGACATGATGTGGCCGCCGCATTTCATGCAGAACTGCCGGTCGCTCATACCCGATTTGTTGTAACGGCCGATGAACTCTGCGCCGCGCGTTATCTTCACATTCCCGCTCCGCCACAGGGCATAGGCGCTGAGCGGGCCGCCGGAGTAGGCCCGGCAGGAGTTGCAGTGACAATAACCCATCTCAAGCGGTTCGCCGGTCACGTCGATCTCAATTGCCCCGCAGAAGCAGGTCCCCGAGTACTTTTCCTGCATGGCGCCCTCCTTCCGTGCGCGACGGATCTGGATGCAGAAGTGTACTGCATCATTCCGAGATTTGGAGCCATGGGGCTGATAATGCCCGAGCCAGAGGGAAAATGATCTGCCCCCCGTCAGTGCGATCAGCGGCTAGATGGCGGTGGCCGCGAGAGGGGCCAAGGCGCGCCTTTCGCCGTTGACTTCACCGATGATGGGAGGAGAATGGTCCCGTTTCGCGTCACTACGAAAGCAGAAGGGGCGCCTACGATGACGATCGCCAAGAAGCTTCAGGATTACATCGACCGCGAAGGTGTCGCATACGATACCGTCGCGCACCACAGAACCGCCACCACCAGTCAGTCTGCGCAGGCAGCCCATGTCCCCGGACGAAGACTGGCCAAGAGCGTGGTCGTGCACCATGAGATGGGCTACGTCCTGGCGGTGGTTCCCAGCACCCACCGGATCGAGCTTACCACCTTGCAGGAGGTCATGGACCGACGCCTTGGCCTCGCCTCGGAGGAGGAGGTCAGTGCGCTTTTCTCCGATTGCGACGAAGGCGCCGTCCCGCCGATCGGACTGGCCTATGATGTGCCGGTTGTTCTGGATGAGAGCCTGGAAAACGGCGGCGACGTCTACTTCGAGGGGGGAGATCATCGGACACTGGTGCACGTCAGCGGCCCGGCTTTTCGCACCTTGACGAAGGACGCCCGTGTCGCGCGGTTCAGCCATCCGGCCTAGGTTGGCGGAACCGGTCCGCATTCCGCTGGCGCTCGCAAGCGACAGACATGTCAGCAACGGGTTTCCGTAAACCGCGACATGATACCGGTAGCCTCCATTGCGGCGGTGGCCGCCGGCAATGGCAGTGTGGGCAAAACGCTTCGCACAACCGAAACGCTGCACGCGTCACCCATTCCTTCCGCGCAAACGCGAATAACCAACCACCGAACTCCAGCCGCAAATGCGCCTAATCGGTGGATCAGCACTGCCATGTCTCGGATCGGTGTAGGGTACACGCGATGGCCCCGATCTTGCCGGGGGATGTAGTTCCGCTCGGAGTTTTGTCCAAGGAGAATGCAAGAACGTACCAG
The DNA here is from genome assembly GCF_056394765.1 of Mycoplana sp. 10N416. NCBI lineage: Bacteria > Pseudomonadati > Pseudomonadota > Alphaproteobacteria > Hyphomicrobiales > Rhizobiaceae > Mycoplana > Mycoplana sp. 10N416. The sequence goes on from NZ_JBFTIM010000007.1 coordinate 80,271, forward strand.
AACCTGCGGTCGTCACTGCACCCTGGGATTTAGGCCGTCTTATGCGGGAAAGGTGACGATGCGCACATGCTCCAAGTTGGCCTCTGGTCTTCAATATGAGCAACTCACTATGGTACTCTTCGGCCATCGCCTCATGAGCCGGGAGACGGTGCAGCGGGCGGCATCAAAGTTGCGCAATCAACAGCCAGTCACAGCCAGCCATGGTGTATTCAACAATAGAGACTTGAACTGCCGTCGCTGGCCCGTTAAACGGGGCGCTACGCACAACTGCAGTCAATATTGGATTTGCGAAGCAGATGAAACTGATCGCCGGTTGGCTGAAAAAACACTATCTAAGGAACAAAAACACACCGGCGGGCCAGGCCGCTACAAAGTTCAGCAAAATTGCCGCCAAAACAATCGATAATCTTCACACGCCATTCCTGTCCATCTTCCCACATAGCGCAGCCCTACATCACAGCCGCGGACGTTGGATGGCGCGCCTCTGGCAGACCGCAGCCGCTGTCAATGCTCTCGAAAAGGCATCGCAACTTGACCCGAACGATCCCAAACTCTGGGAGAGATTGGCGATGCTTTATGAGAAGCAAAGAAGGCCATGGCTCCAACTCCAGGCAATGCAGAACGCGGTAGCCTCGGGGAAAGCGTCAGCGTATAGGCTGCACCGACTCGCTGTGGCCGCTCAAAAAATGAATCGCTACGAAGAAGCGATTGAAGCATTCGAAGCGGCTGTGACCAAGCTACCGGGCAAATCAGTCTGGCATTGCGAGTTTGGTCTACTTCTGGCGTCAGTGGGAGAGCACGACGCTGCCGCTGAGCAGTGCCGTTTGGCCGAAAGGGAAACAGACGATAGTAATGTTCAACGGTTTGGGGTGGGTCATATCCACCAACGAGCGCAGCGCTGGCATGATGCGGCCATGTCCTATCGAGATCGGGCAGTCGCTTCCAAACCGGACGCTGAGCTGTACTATCGCACGGGCCAGGCATATGATTATTGTTATCAGTGGGATGATGCAGCGCATTGGTATCAGAAAGCTATTGAGCTAAAGAGTATACCGCATTGGCCCGCTCGGTTAGCGTTCATTCATGAGCGTCAGAAGAATTTCGCTGAAGCCGCAACCTCGTACCGCGAAGCGCTAGAGCTTCGTGATCATAGCGGCTGGCGCTTTCGCCTTGGCGTCGTATTGGCCGCCCAACGTGATTGGACCGGAGCTGCAACGGCGCTCCTCAATTCGCTGCATAGGGATTTTGAGCCAAATTGGCTTATTCCGCCCCCGAACATCGGTGCACCTAAAGAGATCCGCGACTTCTCGATCCCCGGACTGCAAGAGGTAGGTTCGTCTGCAATCCGGCATGAGGATTGGCCGACCGCAGCGGCAGCTTATCGACATCTCATCGCCAGGTCCAGCGTACACGACATCCACAATTACACAATGTTGGGCTACGCTTTGATCCGCAGCGGCGACTTGCCTTCTGGTGTTGCTGCACTGCTAGAAGCCCGCATTGATGCTCAGCACCATGGGATGGACCATGTAATCTTTCGGCGATCGGTAGATCGCCGCGAGTTGGAAGACTACTCCTACCTGCGATCGTCCTCGCCGATTCAGGAAAGAACGATCGTATATGAATCATTCGGCGGCTTATCAATGAGTTGCAATCCCTTTGCAATCTTTCGGCATTTGCTGACCGACCCTGCCTTTGCAGATTGGAAGCATGTCTGGGCAGTGAACCATATGTCGGCCGTCCCGCCGGGGTATCGAAACTTGCGCAATGTGATAATCATCGCGAAGGAGAGCGATGCCTACCGGCGTTATCTCGCCACTGCAAGCCACCTGATCAACAACAGCACATTCCCACATTGGTTTACCCGTCGCCCCGAGCAGAAGTACCTGAATACCTGGCATGGAACTCCGCTGAAAACGCTTGGCGTCAAGATGAACGGGCGCTTCTTGGAGCATGTCAACGGAGCCCGAAACTTTTTGCAGGCTACCCATTTGGTCACGCCCAACAGTCACACGACTGCTAGTACAACTGATGACTTCGGTGTGAAGGGCCTTATTGAACACAAGATTCGGCAGACCGGATATCCGCGAGCTGATATGACTTTGGTTGCTTCCCCGGAGCAGAAGGCATTGACGCGGAAAATGCTTAACGTGGAAGGCGATAAGCCTATTTTGTTCTATGCGCCGACCTGGAGAGGTACGCACAAAAAGATCAAGGTGGACCTGGCGCGTATCAAGCGTGATCTGGCGGCATTGAACGAATGCGGCCATGCGATCGTGTTTCGTGGCCACTCGATGATGCAGAAAGCTTTATCCACCCAGAACCTCCGCGTAACAATCGCGCCAGCCGACCTGGATACAAACGAAATTCTTGCAGTAACCGACGTTCTGGTCACAGACTACTCTTCTGTCTTTTTTGAGTTTATTCCGCTACGCAAACCGATATTCTACTATGCCTATGACTACGACGAATACACAAAGGATCGGGGTTTTTGCCTGGACATCCACGATATGCCAGGAAAGGTCGTGCGGACTATCGATGAGCTGGCATCGTCCCTTAACGCATTGCGTAGCGGAAAAGACTTTTATGAGGATAATAAAACCGCTTATGAGGACTCGATCTCCAACTATTGCGCGGACGACGATGGACAGGCGAGCAAGCGCGTCGCCGAGTATTTTTTCAATGAGGTACCGGTAGCAGCGAGTATCGCAAGGCGGACTCTTTTTTATGCAGGTCCATTTATGGCGAATGGCATCACGTCCTCCTTCATCAATCTGGGGGAGGCGCTGGATGCACAAGGAGGCGTCAACTACTTGGCGCTCGACCCGGACTCTATAGCGCGTGAAGAGAAGCGGCTGAATGAAGTCGCGAAGCTTCCTGCCAGCGTACAACTTCTGGGGCGCGTCGGCCCGATGCCCATGTCGCCTGAGGAAAGATGGCTGGTAAACAAAGCTTTGACGATGGAGAGTATCGACAATCCTCTTGTATCGTCAATTGTGAATAAAGCGCACTCAAACGAATTTCAGCGCATATTTGGTGACAACCACTTCGATGCTGTTGTGCATTACGAGGGTTACAACTATTTTTGGTCTATGCTTCTGGCAAATTCTGGCGCAGATAAGAAGATTGCTTACCTGCATAACGATATGTACCAGGAATGGTACACAAAGAATCCGCCCCTGCAGTATCTCTTCAGAAGTTATAAAGACTTTGACGCGATCGTATCCGTTAGCGATACTCTGCGGGATCACAACCGGTCGGCAATGTCCCCAGCATTCGACCTCGATCCGAGCAAGTTCGTTGCGTCCCCAAATCTTGTCTCGGCCGAGAAGATAATCGCCAGAAGTGAAGAGCGCCTAGACGATGATCTTCATCCATGGTTTGATAGTAGAATCGTACTAACTACGGTCGGCCGGCTGTCGCCCGAGAAGGATCATCATAAACTCATCAAGGCCTTTTCGCGGATCTCTGACGAATTTGCAGACGCTAAGCTCGTCATTATAGGCGACGGACCGCTGCGGGGTGCGTTGGCCCATGCTATTTCGGACATGGGTTTAACTGATCGAATTTTGTTGGCCGGACACAGACAGAACGCCTTCCCCGCGATGAGACGGTCAACATGCTTTGTTCTCCCTTCCAATCACGAAGGGCAGCCTATGGTGCTTCTGGAGGCTATGATTCTAAATATCCCGGTTGTGGCAACGGACATTGCAGGCAATCGGGGAGTGCTGCTCGATAATTATGGGCTGATTGTCCCAAACAGTGAAAATGGATTAGTTGAAGGGCTGCAGAAAGTCTTAACAAAACAGGTCGCAGCGGTCGGCACCTTCAACCCTTCAGCCTACCGGTACGAGGCGATTAGAAGGTTCACGACGCTGGTCTCCTGAATCGGCTTCAGAATTATGCAAAACGAACCGATGGCCGCCTGTGGATCGCGTGCCCCCATGTTCACGGCGATCCATTCCCTAAGGTCGCCAGGGTTGCAACGCAGCTTGCCGCAACGACGATGCGCTGCAAGCATTGCTCCGGTCACGCGGTACTTCGTCCAGGCCAGAACGCCGTTCAGAAAAATTGCGGGGGTCGGTCTTTGCATTCGAATAGCCGCCCCCGCCCCGAACATAAGTTCGAGGGCGCCCCGGGAAGGGTTTCCCGAACCATGGATTTCTCCTTGTTGTCACTGGAATTCAGCCCGTAGTGAGCGGGTTCTTTGATGCCCGCGCGGGAACGATGGACGTGTGGGCCGGCCTAAAATGGAGCACCTTGACGTGAAAACTTAACTTGATTTGCCCACGTAGTTTTGGTGTAGGTCAAACCCATCCTCTATCCAGACAGGTTTGTATATGTTGTTCGAAATCAGGTTTCAAAAGGCCCGCCTCCGAGAAGCGGGCTTTTTGTTTAAAATGACTGTGTTTCTGTTATCGACCTCCAGTCCCGGCCTCGCTTATGATCGCACTGTAAAGTTCAGCTTACCCCTGACGACGCCTTACAATGAACAGGTGCTCGACAAGTCCGGAGCGAAGTACCTTTACCCACAACAGATCTGCCTAGATGACTCGAACAGTCGTCTTTTTATTATCATGGCGACGCGCGGAGGGGACGGCGATAGAAGCCAGTGGGCCGGCGTATATAATTGGCGCGACGGCAAGTTCATCAGCCTTTTTCAAGTTGGAACTGGTCTCGGTGAGACATGCGTCATTTCAGCCAACGGCCGTTCGTCAATGCTGTGGGTGAAATCTCGCGGCGGCAATCTCTTGGCGTTTGATGTTAGCCAGATCCCGCCGCCAATGTCCGCTCCGCGATGGGTTCGAAAGTCGAAAGCGCCGGTCTACTATCAGTCCGCGATGCGAAATGGTCGTTGGGTCGCGGAACTCCAGACAGAAAATCGAAGCGCCGTCGCCAACTTAAATAGTGACTTCAGAACTACAAGATCGTTCACGCTTACAGATCCCCCTGGAGATCAGCACGACAAGCCTAAGAGGCAGGCCATTGCTATCTCGGATTACGGAATCATCGGCAGCTACGGATCCAATTTCATCGCGGGCCGCGACCCCAAAAAGACAGCGTACGGGATCAGGGTGTTTTCGCATGATGGCACTCTATTGAGCGACAAGGTGTCTGATCCAGTAAGCGTATTAGATGAACTCAAAGCCCAGGGAGTTGCGGCAAAACGGCTTGAGAACGAAGGGCTGCTGGTCACCAAAAGCAACCAGGTCTACACATTGGCCATCACTCAAGGCGCAAATACGCCGGAAGCGTTGTCAGGCGGCATGGTTTTAATTGAAGAGACAGTTCCGAAACTGAGGCGATAGCGGCGGACGGAAATGATAATGGGAAACGACATTTACTCCTGGTTGCAAGTCGAGCTAATAGCGCGACAATGTTCGAACATGTCCTGCTAGTCCCGACCTGCCAGTTCGATCCAAATGCTTTATCAAGTTTCGGTAGTATTTCTCGTCCAATCTTCGGAGCCGACGAGCGTCATCAGTGAAAGACTCGCTCAACGTCCCTTCGATCCCTTTCCGCATGAATGCCTTGAGAAGGTTCATCTTCAAAAGAGACGATACAATCGTGTGCCCCAAATGAGGAATTTCGAAACGAACCAGGTTGACCTGCGGCAACCGGTCGACGTGCAATTTGTCGGGAATCACAAGCGGGTCATATGCGACATAGATCTTCGAGGCGGACGCGCTTTCCACAGCGGCGTCCGCAAACAATCCACTCCAGTTCAACCGATGCTCTCGATCATAGCGCTTCTCGAACGGAACTAGGTTTGGGTCCAACGTGCTTTGCGGGCTAGTGGTCACAATTACGGACCCCCGGCTTAACCCACTAAATACCCCGGCGCCAAAGCCACCCATAGATGGACCAGCAAACACCACCTTGTCGTAACCTGAAAAGCCGCCGCTATCCCTGAACCCGATGAGAAATTCATGCAGATCTGGAGACCTAAACCAGTTCTTTTTTTTCGACGTGACACCGACCAGCGACCACCCATTCTCCTGGATGAATTTTCCACCCCACGGTTTATAGGCCAATTCCGTGGCGCCAAAGTAGTCGAATGTGACCACAAGTGTCGGCGAATCTACCTCGTAGAAGTGCACAAAATTACTGTCGAGCTCCAACAAGGGCCGCGACGAAGAAGCATGACGCTTTGGCTGTGAACTTGGGGCAGCTAACTGTGGAAGAGGTTTCCAGTGGCTCTTATATGCGAATTTCAGGCTCGCCCGTAAGGCTACGCCGTCCAGCCGCGCATTCCCTAATAAAAGATGCCGCTTTCCAACGACAACCCGATGGCATTCCAGGATAGCACCTCTTCGGACGGGAACCTTGCCGATGTTATAGAGATGCGAGGATTTGCGTGCGGTCCGCTTCAGATAAGTGTCTCGAGTCGCCTGAAAGAGAAAGCTACCGGTATTTTCTGACTGCGACATATGTAATTCGCGCTCCGAATAGTAGCCTCTCCTTACCCTGATAATGGCGACCACATCAAGACCGCGGCAATGGGATAGACGCCCCGTCGCTGCGCCTATTTACGGCCTGTATCAGATCAGTTAGGACGCGTCCGTTAGCACACGAGAGATGGGTCAGTGGCGACTATGGGCAATAACATATTCAAGTATCTTCCTTCCAAGGATCGGATCTTTTTCGCTATGAAGAGGTCGTCAGATGCGACTCCACTAACAGCGGCCATATTCAACGACACTTCAGTCTCGAAACACTACGGCTGCGAGTTGGTCATGGAGCAGTTGAAGCAGCAACTGCGGTACGTCGGCATAGCAACGATCTGGACCCGCTCCGTAAACAGCGACTGGCGGCAAGACCGAGACGTCCTCCTCAAATTTCCCCGGCCCGACATCGTCGTTGTGAATGGCGAGGGTAGCATCCACCACACTGCCAGGAACAGCCGGGCGCAGTCGCTCGTCCAGTTGGCGGAGTTTGCCCGCAGACAAATGGGAGTGCCAGCGGTCCTGGTCAACACAACTCTGCACGCTATGCAAGATGAGGATGCCCATCACCTGCGGGCGTACAACTCAATCTATCTGCGCAGCGAAGCAAGCCAACGAATACTGACACGCATGGGTGTTGACACTGGATATGTTGTGCAAGATCTCACACTTTGCGCAACGCCGGAAGACTGTCGACACCGTCGACGCGGCGTGATTGCTACGGACAGTACAATCCCTGCGATCACCGAGCTTCTCGATGGTGCGTCGAAGCGCAATGGTTGGGAGTACTTGTCGATGGTACACAAGGGTAAAAGACCAGAAGCCCTTGATGCTCGCCTATGGGCAGTGTCTCCGGCTGCTGCCTTCATCGAACATCTACAGACGCATAGATATGCGGTGACCGGCCGCTTCCACTGCGCCACTTTGGCAATTCTGTCCAAAACACCAGTCGTGGCGATCGAATCCAACACTCCAAAGATTAGATCGCTATTCAAAGATATTTTGGGCGACACGCGGCGTATCCTGCCGCCAGAAGAACTCAAAAACCTAGATCTTTCGCAATTCGAGTACACCGATATCGAACTGGAGAAAATTGACAAATTCTTGGCGAAGCACCGCAAACGGGCCGCGGCGATGTTCCAATCAATTCGCGATCTAGCACTAAATCCAGTAGAGGCTTCGGCTGGCTTACCCGCGGGCGGAGACGCGCAACCAGAAGCTATTTAAGCGCGGCATCCTGTTGATCGCGAAAGTTCTCGCCGTGAATCAGCTCCAGGCGCGTGACGTAGTCTTTCGGCCTCATCAGCAACACCTTGGCCAAAACGTCGTCCACCGTGATCACCCCGTTTGCGACGGCGTTCTTTGTAAACAACAGATTTGCGATCAGGTCGTGATGGATGAACATATGTGGGTCCATCGTTGCCCGACGGGCTTTATAGTTTCGGTCATGTGAAGACACCCACATGTCCATGTTGAACGCGCGGACCTCTTGAACGTCAAAGCGCATAATGTCGAACAACGTCCGCTGCAGAGCATTCCCGTGTGACTTAAAGAAAATCCCGTTGGATCGGCGGTACTGGCTCCTTAGTACGGCCTTCAATTCGGACAGATCAGCGTCCTTGCTAACCTCCGACGCATTCTGCGGAATTGCGTACTTCAGATCGCCAAGCTTGCCCCCCGGCTTTGCAACGAGCTTCTTGAACGCAGGGTCAGTGTAGTAAGATACGTCTGTTCGTCCGCCAAAAAACTTCTGGTCGTATTTCGCATTGTCATGGTGGTTGAACCTGATTATGATGTCGAATTCTTCGATTTCCTCTCCATTCCGAGCGCCCGTGTTTACGGGGCCAACAATAGCGATCCTTTTCCCGCGTAGATAATCCGCGAATCCAGCATCGGCGATCGGAGAAATCGTTGACGTTGACTGCACACGATATGCCTCGACATCGCCGGTAGCCAACGCAAAACCTCGATATACCGGCCTAGCTTCGCGCGAAACGTCCGGGGTCAGCGCTTTGTAAACTGCCTTCAGGCGTGACGACAATCCGCCCTCATCGCGTTCCGCAATCCACGAAGCCAACACCGAAAACTCTAGCGGACCCAGCCGGGACCAGGAATTTGGTGCGGCGAGCACTTTCTCAGTATGGCGCTGCATCAGCCTTTCCGCAGCGAGTCTGCATTCGTAAGCGGTGAGCAAATGCATGCGGAGGGTCAACAGGTCATGAATGACTAGCAACGCTTCAAACCCAGCGTCTTCGAATTCGTGTGTTGCAACGACGGCCTGTGCATCATCCTTCAACCGATCGATCGAGGTGATGAAAGCCGTTGTCGTAAGCTGCTCTAGGTTGCCTTGGAATTCTCCAATAGCCTGCGAGACAGGAAAGAGGATATCGCCTAAAAGCCCTGCGCGTTCACTCGCTGCCCGAACATGTTCGGCATCGACTCGGTTGAACCACTTTTTCGAAATCTGCATTTACCACTACCTGCCCAGCCACCTCAGTCTGTCGCTGACTAACGAGCAGGAGGAAGATTGTCTACATCGATTAACGCTGGTATTGGCAAATGTCGGCTAAGGACATAGGGTTAGGATTGAGCGACATCAGAATGCTTCGAAAAGCTGCTAAGCGCCGTGATGTACGCACCAAAGCGCAAGGCCTCATCGATCGGCCGAATATAGATCAGGCGCACTATCAACGAGGCGGCCAACTAACGATGCAGGGTTATGCCAGCTATTGATAGCCTCCGTCGCCGTCACTCTGAAATCTCTGGTCCGATTTTACGCTCGCTCAACTCGTGACGAGTTTGGCAAGCCGCCGCCATAAACCCTGCTGCTGAGATTTCATCTGCATCTTTACGCAGTGCCGGACATAAAGTTGCTGCTCACTCAAAGTCGGCATGCGCCCGCAAAGCAGATCCCCGATCAAGTGATGAACAACGTCGATGATATCAGTTGCCAACCCATCAATGAACAATTCTTGTCGTAACAAAGTGCTCCGTGCAACGAGATACTGGGACTGTCGGGCCGCTAGCGCAATCGTCGGCGCCAGGTCTTTGACATCTTCAACTACCATTCCCATTTCGTCGCGCCGACGAAACTCAAGCGACGACAAATCGAATTTCTGAAGGCCAACCTTCTCCTTAGCTCCAGCCTGGAACAGCACTACCGGAACCTCGGCATATACAGCATCGAAAATCGCGCCAGAGAAATCACTAAGCGCAACGTCTGCCGCAGCAAGTAGTGCCCGTTGGTCGGACCCGCCGTGGTAGAGATGCCTGTGCCCGTGAGCCTCAGCCTCTTTTGCCCAACCTAGTCCGGACATCTCATTGTTGTGGTGCATTTTTATGACGACTTCGAAGTCACGGGGTAGCGCGGCCAATGGTTGCACGAGGGTCTCGAATGACCCAAGCTCTCCATAAGTCGGCATGAAGAGAACGGTGTGTTTTGCTGGATCTAGCCCAAGGGCTTTTTTCGCTTCAGCGCCTTTGAGCCGCTCCGATCTGTAGTCCCATCCAGCGAATTTAATGTTTCCAACGGGGAAACTCGGGGAGAAATGTGAAATCCGGTCGGCTGAATATTTGCCGTACATCAAATTCAGGTCGGCCAGCGACCGCCATTCGCCATAGTTATGCTGCTCCTTCGCCAAGCCATACTGCATGGATACGAGGGGCGTTCCGGAAATTGTCTCTATGCCAGGGAATACCGTCTGGAAGAAAAGTACGTCGTACTCAGCTGCAGCGGCAGCTACGTTCTGCCGATTTACGATTCGCAACGGAACTGAGGACGCGGCAACATCCTTGGGCGAGAACTCGCTCCAAAGTGTCTTACGATCCATAAGGAGGTATTCCGCACCAGGATAGGACCTGGCCAGATTTTCAAACTGCGCAATCTGAAACTTATTTTTGACCAGAAAGCCAGTTTTTGGGGGCATCTCGTCACGCTACCGCAGACGCGGTTGCCCTAATTCCCGCCAACAGTTCAGTCGTTGAAATGCCCTCAGTTCGCGGCAGATATACGACCTCACAGAGGCTCTTGAATTCGTCGAAGCGGCCTTCCCAGTCATTTCCCATAACGAGGACATCAGCCTGGTATTTCTTGATGTACTCGCCCTTCAAGTCCAGAGAATGCTCAAAGAAGACTTCGTTTACACCGGCGATCGCCTTCACGATCTCCAGACGGTCAAACTGCGAATAAACTGTATTCTTTTGCTTCTTCGCAAAATTCATCGCGTCAGTCGAAATTCCGACGGTCAGATGATCGCCTAGCGCGCGAGCGCGCTGAAGGATGCGGATATGCCCAATGTGCAGGACGTCAAATGTTCCGAACGTAATCACTCGCTTCATATCAACTCCTCGTCTTCTAACCGTTTGATGGCGGATTTGTAACAACGTCGCAACCGACGCAAATGTGTGCTCACGCGCATCGGTGTATTCAAGTTTCAGGTGTGATATTTTTGGCACGGGGAATGCCGAGCGGATGTCCTCAGCGAATTTCGTCGCCGGACGCATTGAGGTAGTGCAGCCGGTCGGCGAGTTGGCCGAGCATATCGGCATATTCGAGATGTCGGCCGACTATTGTAACGAAACCTCGGATAGACTGCCGACAGGAGCCAGGTAAACAGACGACAGCTTTCGGGAACGGAAGGGGGCACTTTATACGACCGATATGCGGGCGCATTGCAGACGCAAATATTTGCCGCTCGTGCCCAAAGACTGTTTCTTTGGGGCCTGAAGGTGTTAGCCAACCGAGGCCAGAATGCGGTCGCGATGAAGATCGTCCGGGCGCTTGCCTGTTGGAGATCGATTGACCACCGAGCTACGCGCAGTTGCAGGTTCATATTGGTGTCCGCCTCCGCGTGAGGAGACCAATGGCGGTGAACTGCCGGAGAAATACAATTCCTGATCGGAGGCACTTTATGAGATACAAAGGGCTGTGCCTTGACGGTCCGCTCGCAGGGCACTGGGTATCCTACAAGTCTGCAAGGTTCGGCGTGCGGAATGGTTACATGATGATCTGTGCGAGTTTTGGGTCCCGGAAGGGAAAGATGCCCAGTGGGCGATGCCGCTCCTGATCCGCAACTATCGCGCCGACCACAAGAGTCCGGGAGGCCTGCACGTTCTCGATTCCATCGACGAAGATCTGATGCCCGCCGAAGGGCAGGAGCCGAACTCGCCTGCGCCTTTGTACTAACCGTGAACGTGCACGGGGCGTGCCGCGTCACCGGTATGTCTGTTTTGTCAGAAAGTTTGAAAAGCCGTCGTTTTGTGCGCGGGCAATGTAAGAGATTTCGAGTGGCTCTCCCGTGAGGCCGGGGGTGGGGCGGACGTGCGAGACACGCCGTCGACGACGCACCAGAAGAACAGGAGGCGATGTTGCGCAGCAAGACAGATTTAGGGGCACGTTAGCGGCAGATTTCCACTCATGCAGATTTATTGAATGAAATCAAAGAGTAATGTAGCGCTCGGCATCAGCGTAAACTGACAACCATAGAAATCATTGCGCTTTCCGGATCAACTGCTCGTTGAAACCTACACCGGGCTTGGCAACGGCATGCACCGAGTTCACCCTGCTTGGCAACAGCGTACACTGGGCGTTCCGATGCTATTTCCCGGCTAAATCGGATGGACATGATGATGAAGGGTAGGGGTTGCGCGTGGCTGGAAAGGTCCAGGCGGACATTAGCTCAGGATGCCGCTCTTCGAAATTATCGTGCGCGATCATGTCAGGTGCCATGTTCGCGCACGAATGGAGCTGTCGCCTGATACTGCATTCGCACGACGTAGGCGCTGCAAGATTCGTTTCCAGCAATGCCGCCATCGCAATAGCTGCCTTCTCGCTCATGCCATCGTCATCTCCTCATTTAGAAGATATCGTCGGTCCGGGCTCGTTCGAGCAAGTTCTGGAAACGACAGAGATCCCTAAGTGATGACCGACCAAGTGCAATGCAGACACTGATGTCGATGCTATGACTTGGGCGCGAAGCGCCGACGCGCGATCATCTGGATGGACTCCGCCATGCGACCGATGGCGGCGATCTAGCGCGGCAACGGCTGGAAGGGGTGAGGGCGAACTCGCGTGAGCGGAACCGGGCGATCCTGGATGTGAAGCTCTGGCAGGAACTCGATAGACTGCTGGAACAGAACCCGCAGGTCAGGATTCATTTGTGCAAGGGACATTCGCGTATCGCGGGCAACGGGCGAGCTGATGCGGCGGCTAGGGAGGCGATAGCAAGCGCTCGGCATCACCTGATGCATACCCCCGGCCTCCGGGCCCTTGGGTTCTGATTATTCCATTGCAGCCGGTCAAGTGACGCAGGATCATACTGACAAGCTACGTCCTGTGCCTCACCCACGTTTGAAGCGTACCTTGAACATACGGAGAGATTAATGAACGATCATATACAGATCAGCGATCTACCTCAATCCTCGATCGATGTCGCAGCAAGAGCACACGCGATTGGTCACGTCTCGTGGTGTAAGTTACGTACTCAATCTACGGATGAGTTGCTCGATTTGAAGGCCAAGGTACTGAAGGCTCTCGAACGTAAACGCAAAGACCTGCACTTGATCGTCTGAGTTCGCGGTCTCTCTGCTGAGACGCGCGAAAACAGCGGCTTCTTTGTTTTCTTCGATTTTCTGGAAATCGGTGCACGCTGTTGCCAAGCGCAGTGCACGCTGTTGCCAAGCTGGTGCACGCTGATGCCAAGCGTTACAAGTAATGGCGCACCCGACAGGATTCGAACCTGTGACCTTTGGAATCGGAATCCAACACTCTATCCAGCTGAGCTACGGGTGCCTGCCGCAGGGGTCGATGACTCGCCCTGTCCGATGCACGGTTATTAGCCTAGGATCGGATGGGCTTCAATCACGAAAATGCGAAAATTCAATGGTGATCCATCGGGACGGCGAAATGGCCGCGCTCTGTGATGGAGCCCTTGGGCTTGATTGGACCCTGTGGGCCAATGCGCGCCTTTTTGGGGCCCAGGACATTGAATTTTCGGTCAGACACCGATCCGCGGCGCGCTGATCGGTGACGCGGTGGCCGACCTGGGCATGTTCGGCCGTTTCGGGTGGCTGCTCCGGGCCGCGGATAAGCACGATCGAGCATGGGCATGCCGCGCGCCTCGACCTTGGTCGCGTACTCGGTGCGGACGTAGCCTTCGACCAGCCGTTCATCACCGAGCGTCTGTTAGAGCGGACACCTAAATTCCGAGCGGTCTTCGAGGGCCTGAAAAAGCATGACGCAGATCGGAGCGCCGATCCGGGGCAAAGCACAAAGCCTGCCAAAGCGTTGCCGCGCCGAACTCAAAAAAACGGCCGGGCGAGTTGCCCGGCCAGTCGCTGGGAGGAAGCCGTCGTCAGCCGATCGCGACCTGCCGTTTTTCCTTGACCGATCTGAGTGCGGCGTCGGCGATTTCCAGGGCCGCCAGGCCATCGGCGCCGGAGGGCAAAAGCGGCGCGCCCGTTTCGACGGCGGCGATGAAGCCTGCGATCTCGTTCGCATAAGCTTCGGTGTAGCGGGTCATGAAGAAATCGTGCAGCGGCGGGCGCGTGTAGCCGTCGCCGTTGGCAATTTCGATCGATACGGGCCGCTGATTCTCGGCGCAGACCATGCCCTTCGAGCCGTGCACTTCGATGCGCTGGTCGTAGCCGTAGGTCGCGCGGCGGGAATTGGAGATGATGGCCTGCTTGCCGGATGCCGTCTGCAGGATTACCGACACACTGTCAAAGTCGCCGGCCGCGCCGATCGCCTGGTCCACCAGCACTGCGGCGGTGGCACAAACAGAGACCGGTTCCTCGCCCAGCAGGAAGCGCGCCATGTCGAAGTCGTGGATCGTCATGTCGCGAAAAATGCCGCCGGAGCGCTTGATATAGTCGATCGGTGGCGCGCCGGGGTCGCGAGAGGTTATCGTCACCATTTCGACCTCGCCGATCCGCCCCTCGTCGATCGCCTTGCGGACGGCCTTGAAATGAGGATCGAAGCGCCGGTTGAAGCCGACCATCAGCTTGCCCTTGGTTTCAGTCACCACCTTGATGCAGGCGCGGACGCGCTCGATGTCAAGATCGATCGGCTTTTCACAGAAGACAGCCTTTCCGGCTCGCGAGAACCGTTCGATCAGGTCGGCATGGGTATCCGTCGGGGTGCAAATGACGACGGCGTCGATGTCCTTGGCCGTCTCGATCTCCTCGATCGTGCGCACCTGGCAGCCGTACTGGCCGGCGATCGCCTCGGCGGCGGCCGGCAAGGCATCTGCGACCGCGATCAGGACGGCGTCGGGATTGCCCGTCACTGCCTTGGCGTGAACCTTGCCGATACGGCCTGCGCCGAGAAGGCCAAATCTGACAGTCATGTTGCTTCACTCTCCTGTGGCCGGCTGCACCTGCCGGGTGAGGGGGCGGGGAGCGCGCTTCCCCGGATCGCGCCTGCGATGGTCGCGGAGTTTGAGCCGCAACTCGGTCGCCGCACTCCAATTGTGCGGAATGTGCGAACCGAATGCCATTTCTATTGGAATTTTTATTCCATTCTGTGGCCGAGCCGTCAAGCGGTTCCTGCTCCAGCTGTGCTGTTTCCATACCGTGCGAAACGCCCTAAAAACGTGACGGACAAAAGCCGGAGACAGCCCCGTGAAGTTCATCGATCCCGCCCACCCGTTCTATCGCCCGCTCTGGGTCAGGTTGCTCCTGGTTGGGCTGTGCGCTGCCTGGACCGCGGTCGAATACTATAACGGCGAGCAGACATGGGGGCTGATCTTTCTTGTCATGACCGCCTATGCATTTGCCCAGCTACTGCTGTTCTACAAGCCCGTCGCTTCCGCCGCACCCGCTGAAACGGCACCGGAAGAGGACGGCCAGAAGTAAACCTGCCGCACTTTTCCTCGAAGCCCGTTTTCACTCTAGCGCTTCAGACCGATTGCTTCCTCGGCCTGCAACCGCCGTAGCGTTTCGTCGAGCAGCATGTTGGCGATCATCATTCGGCGCGTGGCATTCGGCCTCAGTTCGGCCGGAACGCCGTCGGGGTGGTTGTCGCGGGCGAACGCGCGGCGCAGCGCGATGAGCTGGGCGCGTGTTTCCCGGCCGGTCAGCCCGAGATCGGCGGCCACGTCCTCCGGCGCGGTCCGCAGGAGGTGTGGCGGCGGGGGAGGTGGGGCAAGGGGTTGATGTTCTACAGTCTCCTGACGGCTATCGTCGAAGACGTCCCTGTAGGCGGCAGCGGCATGGTTCGCCGAGGTAAAGGCAGAGCCGGCGCCAAAGACGAAGGGCGCTGACGGGCCGACCGCCGCCGAGGGACGGCTCGCCTCGCTCTCTGCCGCTGCCTCGGTTTCCTGCGCTTCCGCCTTCAGGCGTTCCAGCACGGTTTCAAAGACGCTTCTGCCGAACACGGTTTCTCCTCAGCGCTGCGCACGGTCCGGGAAGAGCATCCGGGCGCGCTGCAGAATCAGATCATAGAACAGCTTGGCGCTCGGCGGCAGCGCCCGACCTTTCACGGCGATGAGGCTGTAGGGCTTGATATCGATGTCGAAGTCGGTGTTGAGGATGCGTACCTCGCCCGGACCGCCGCCTTTTTGCGTGACGAACTCGGCCATGTCGCGGGCGATCGGCGCGATGGCATTGGAGGAGCAGACGAGCGCAACAGTCAGGAGCAGCGAGGCGGTGTTGACCACCGTCGTCGGCAGAGGGACGCCAGCGGCAATGAACAACTCCTCCACGCGGCGGCGCAGCAGCGTGCCGGGCGGCTGGAACACCCAGTCGTAGGACGGCAGGTCCGAAAGCGACACGGCCCGCTTGTCCAGCAGCGGATGGCCGCGGCGCACGATCAGACAGGCCTTCTCGATGCCGATCTCCTGGACGTTGAAGAGACGCGGATCGAGATCGTCGGGCACGCGGGCGATGATGAAGTCATGCTTGGCCGACAACAGTTCGCGGGCGAGCACGTTGCTCGTTTCGATGCGGACATTGACCTCGATGCCCGGATAGGCGGCGCTGACCTGCTGGATCGCCGGCACCGCAAGGCTGATCGCCGGTGCGGTCACGGTGCCGAGGAACACCGTTCCGCCGGCACCGGATTTCAGCGCGCTGATCTCTCGATCGACTTCGTGCAGTTCGAGGAGGATGCTTCTTGCCCGTCGGGCAAAGGCCCGTCCGAACTGCGTCAGTTCCACCCCGCGCGAGGCGCGCTCGCACAGTTGGGCCTTAAGGATCCCCTCCATTTCCGTCAGCATCCGCGAGGCGGCGGGTTGGGAAATGTTGAGGGCCGCGGCGGCGGCACTGATCTGCCTGTGGTCGTCGATCGCGACGATCATCCGCAGATGGTTGAGTTTCAGGCCGGAGCGCAGCAGGCCGAGCCCGAGTTGTTCCTCGCTCGGTTTTTCCGGCAATGGGCTGTCGATGTCGTGCAACTGCTGCGAGCCTTTCTAAAAATCATACCATTCAGTTTTTTTATACCAGAAATGGCATGGGAATAGAACCTTATTGTATTTGACAGTTATGGCAATTCGGTAGAGGTTTTCGCCAGGTGCGCTCGTGCCCGAGGGAGTGTGGGGGCCGGAAGGGTTTTTATCCTTTTCCTCCGTTGGAGACCGTCGTCTGCAGCAGCGGGCAACGAAGCACTGATTATGGTCCGAACCATGGGGCGGGCCTGGCAAAACAAGGGAGAGATTTGCCAATGAAATTGATCACCTCGCTTCTCGCCGCGGCTGCCATCAGCGTGGCGTCGTTCGCCGTGCCTGCATTTGCCCAGGACAAGGGCACCGTCGGTATCTCCATGCCGACCAAGACCTCGACCCGCTGGATTTCCGACGGCGAGACCATGGAGAAGCTCTTCAAGGAAGCCGGCTATTCGCCGGACCTGCAGTTCGCCGATGACGATATTCCGAACCAGCTCGCCCAGATCGAGAACATGGTCACCAAGGGCGCCAAGGTGCTCGTGATCGGCGCTATCGACGGCACTACCCTCTCCGACATCCTCGCCAAGGCGCACGACGCCGGCGTCAAGGTCATCGCCTATGACCGCCTGATCCGCGACTCGGGCAATGTCGACTACTACTCCACGTTCGACAATTTCCAGGTCGGCGTCCTGCAGGCAACCAGCCTCGTCGATGGCCTGAAGGCGAAGTTCGGCGATGTGAAGCCTTGGAACGTCGAGCTCTTCGGTGGTTCTCCGGACGACAACAACGCCTTCTTCTTCTATGACGGCGCCATGTCCGTTCTGCAGCCGCTCATCGACAGCGGCGACGTCGTCATCAAGTCCGGCCAGCAGGGCATGGACCAAGTCGGCACGCTGCGTTGGGACGGTGCGGTCGCTCAGGCCCGCATGGAAAACCTGTTGTCCTCGACCTACACCGATGCACAGGTCAACGGCGTGCTTTCGCCCTATGATGGCCTTTCCATCGGTATCCTCTCGGCGCTGAAGGGCGTCGGCTACGGCTCTGGCGACCAGAAGATGCCGGTCGTCACCGGTCAGGACGCCGAGTTGCCGTCGGTCAAGTCGATCCTCGCCGACGAGCAGTTCTCGACCGTCTTCAAGGACACCCGCGAACTCGCCAAGGTCACCGTCGGCATGGTCAATGCCCTCATGGACGGCAAGGAGCCGGAAGTGAACGACACCAAGACCTATGACAACGGCGTGAAGGTCGTTCCCTCCTACCTGCTGAAGCCGGTTGCTGCCGACAAGTCCAACGTCAAGGACATCCTGGTCAGCTCTGGCTACTACACGGAAGATCAGATCAACAACTGATCGCGCAACGAGCAGGGTCCGCGATCCGTCGCGGACCTTTTTTCTCGACGGGGAAGACTGTACTTTCGGCAGTTGTGATCCATCGCTTGAAGACTGCCGCGGAATGCTTGGATATGGACAACATCATTCTTGAAATGCGGAGCATCACCAAGACGTTTCCGGGCGTCAAGGCGCTCGACAATGTCAGCTTCAAGGTCCGCGAAGGGGAAATCCACGCGCTCGTCGGTGAAAACGGGGCCGGAAAGTCGACCCTGATGAAGGTCCTAAGCGGCGTCTATCCCGCCGGCACCTATGACGGCGAGATCCACTACGACGGCAAGCCGCGCAGCTTTTCGACGATCTCCGACAGCGAAGAGCTCGGCATCATCATCATCCATCAGGAACTGGCCCTTGTGCCGCTCCTGTCCATTGCCGAGAACATCTTCCTCGGCAACGAGATCGCCAAGAACGGCGTGATCCAGTGGCCGCAGACGTTCGCCCGCACGAAGGAGTTGCTGAACAAGGTCGGTCTCAGCGAGTCGCCCTCGACCCTCATCACCGACATCGGTGTCGGCAAGCAGCAGCTCGTCGAGATCGCCAAGGCGCTGTCGAAGAAGGTGCGGCTGCTGATCCTCGACGAGCCGACCGCCTCGCTCAACGAAAAGGACTCCGATGCGCTGCTGAAGCTGCTCATGGAGTTCCGCAACCAGGGCATGACCTCGATCATCATCTCGCACAAGCTGAACGAGATCAAAAAGGTCGCCGACAAGATCACCATTCTGCGCGACGGCGGCACGGTCGAAACGCTGGACTGTCACGGGGAAGACATCAGCGAGGACCGGATCATCAAGGGCATGGTCGGCCGCGACATGGAGGACCGCTATCCGGCGCGCGAGCCTGATATCGGCGAAACATTGCTCGAGGTGAAGAACTGGAACGTCTTCCACCAGCAGCACCGCGACCGCCAGTTCCTGCACGATGTCAGCTTCAACGTCCGCGCCGGCGAGGTGGTCGGCATTGCCGGCCTGATGGGGGCCGGCCGCACCGAGACGGCGATGAGCATCTTCGGCAAGTCCTGGGGCCACAAGATCACCGGCGAAGTGAAAATGCGCGGCAAGCCAGTCGATGTCGGCACGATCCCGAAGGCGATCGATGCGGGGCTTGCCTATGTCACCGAGGACCGCAAGCACCTCGGTCTCGTGCTGATCAACAACATCAAGCAGAACACGACGCTTTCGAACCTCGACGCAGTCTCGAAGAACGGCATCATCGACGACCACAAGGAAACGAAGGTTGCCACCGACTACCGCAGCAAGCTGCGGATTCGCTCGCACTCGATCTACCAGGAGGCTGTCAACCTGTCCGGCGGCAACCAGCAGAAGGTCGTGCTGTCGAAGTGGCTGTTCACCAAGCCCGACGTGCTGATCCTCGACGAACCGACACGGGGCATCGATGTCGGCGCCAAGTTCGAAATCTACACCATCATCAACCAGCTTGCAGCCGAGGGCAAAGGCATCCTGATGATCTCTTCGGAGATGCCCGAGCTGCTCGGAACCTGCGATCGCATCTATGTCATGAATGAAGGACGCATCGTCGCGGAGCTTTCCCGGGAGGAAGCAAGCCAGGAATCGATCATGCGCGCCATCATGCGCTCCGGGGGGAAACACTAATGGTCGCCGATACCAGCGCTCACACCACCAAACCGTCCATCGGGGACTATCTCAGGAACAATATCCGCGAATACGGCCTTCTGGTCGCGCTCGTCGTCATCATGGTGTTCTTCCAGATCGTCACCAACGGCGTGCTGTTCCGTCCCGTCAACATCACCAACCTCGTGCTGCAGAACTCCTTCATCGTCATCATGGCGCTCGGAATGCTGCTGATCATCGTGGCGGGACACATCGACCTGTCGGTCGGCTCGATTGTCGCTTTCATCGGCGCGATATCGGCGATCATGCTGGTGAAATGGGGCCTGCCGGCGATCATCGTCGTTCCCGCCTGCCTTATCGTCGGCGGCATCATGGGGGCTGCGCAAGGCTATTGGGTGGCCTATCAGAAAATCCCTGCGTTCATCGTGACCCTCGCCGGCATGCTCGTCTTCCGCGGCATGACGTATGTGGTGCTCGGCGGCCGGCCGATCGGTCCGTTCCCGAAGGAATTCCAGATCCTGTCGACCGGCTTCGTGCCCGACTTCCTGTATTTTCTCAATCCGGCACCGGAGACGATCAAGAACATGGTCGCGCTCGTGGCGGTTCTGGTCCTCGTCGGACTGGCGATCTGGTCCGGCTTCCGCAACCGCCAGATTAACGAGATGCATGGGACGGAAAACGAGCCCTTCGTCTTCTTCGCGATCCAAATGGCGGTCATCGCCGTCGTGGCGCTGTTCATCGGCTTCCAGCTGTCCACCTATCGCGGCTTGCCGAACGTGCTGATCGTCATGGGCGTGCTGATCGCACTCTACTCGTTCCTCACCACCCGCTCGACGATCGGCCGGCGGATCTATGCCATGGGCGGCAATGAGAAGGCGGCGAAGCTCTCGGGCATCAACACCGAACGACTGACCTTCTACACCTTCGCCAACATGGGCGTGCTCGCAGCCCTTGCCGGTATGATTATCACCGCACGCCTGAACTCGGCGACCCCGAAGGCGGGCGTCGGCTTCGAGCTGGACGTGATTGCGGCCTGCTTCATCGGCGGTGCCTCGGCCTCCGGTGGCGTCGGCAAGATCACCGGTGCGGTGATCGGCGCCTTCATCATGGGCGTGATGAACAACGGCATGTCGATCATGGGCATCGGCATCGACTACCAGCAACTCATCAAGGGGCTCGTGCTGCTCGCTGCCGTGTTCTTTGACGTCTACAACAAGAACAAGGGCTGATCGGCCGCGGCCGGCCAGCCGGACAAGTCATCTGAAGATTGGGCCGCGCGGCGGTCGGACGGCGCGGCTCGGACCGGGTCCGTGGCGGAGCGTTGCCGACAGGTGCCCGCCGGAATGTAAGGAAAGTGAACATGCTGGTATCGCAGTTGAAAAATGCCGATGGCTCGATCACCGTCGTCGTCCGCGAAGAAGGGCAGGGCGGTCGCGCCGTGAAGGGAGCCGCGAGCCTTCATGCGCTCGCCATGGAAGCCGCCGATGCCGGCAAGAGCCTCAAGGACGTGATCGACGCCCATGGGCTTGGCGATGCGGTCGACCTGGAAAGGGCCTATGCCGAGGGTCGGCTGCTCTCGCCGATCACCCATCCCGATCCGGGGCACCTGCACCTGACCGGCACCGGCCTGACCCATCTCGGCTCCGCCGCCACGCGCGACGCCATGCACAAGAAGACGAGCGAGGCGGCCGAGGAAACGCTGACCGACTCGATGAAGATGTTCCGGATGGGGCTTGAGGGCGGCAAGCCGAAGCCCGGCGAAAAGGGCGTGCAGCCCGAGTGGTTCTACAAGGGCAACGGCACGCAGGCGGTTGCGCCGGGGGCGGCGCTGACGTCCCCCTCCTTTGCCGCGGACGGCGGCGAGGAGCCGGAGATGGCGGGCATCTACGTGATCTCCTCGAAAGGCGTGCCGTTCCGTCTCGGCTTTGCCGTCGCCAACGAGTTCTCCGATCATGTCACCGAGCGGGTGAACTATCTCTGGCTCGCGCACTCAAAGCTGCGGCAGGCAAGCTTCGGCCCGGAGATCCGGATCGGCAAAGCGCCGGACGACATTCGCGGCTTCTCGCGCATCCTGCGCGACGGCAAGGTCCTGTGGGAGAAGCCGTTCGTCTCCGGCGAGGCCAACATGTCGCACACTTTCGCCAACCTCGAATACCACCATTTCAAATACGGACTGTTCCGCCAGCCCGGCGAGGTGCATGTTCATATGTTCGGCACGGCAACGCTCTCCTTCGGTGACGGCATCCGCACCCAGGAGGGCGACGTGTTCGAGATCGGCGCCGATGGTTTCGGCCTGCCGCTGCGCAATTCGCTGGCGGTCGCCGAAGAAGAAACGGTCGAGATCAAGCAGTTGTAACCGGACGAGCCGGCGCATCCGCGCCGCCGCCGACAAATGGCAGGAGGGCAACGCCCATGACCATCCACCAGAACCTGATCGCCGGCGAGTGGGTCGGCACCGAGGCGGTGAAGAACATCAACCCGTCGAACACCAACGACGTGGTGGGCGAATATGCGCGCGCCTCCGCCGACGACGCCAGGGCGGCGATTGCCGCCGCCAAGGCGGCGTTTCCGGCCTGGTCGCGCTCGGGCATCCTCGAGCGGCACGCGATCCTGAAGAAGACCGCCGACGAGATCCTCGCCCGCAAGGACGAGTTGGGAACGCTGCTTGCCCGCGAGGAGGGCAAGACGCTGCCGGAGGCGATCGGCGAGACCGTTCGCGCCGGGCAGATCTTCGAGTTCTTCGCCGGTGAATGTCTGCGGCTCGCCGGTGAGGTGCTGCCGTCGGTGCGCCCGAACATCGGCGTCGAGGTCACCCGCGAGCCGGTCGGCGTCGTCGGCATCATCACGCCGTGGAATTTTCCGATCGCCATCCCCGCCTGGAAGATCGCGCCGGCGCTTTGCTACGGCAACACCGTCGTCTTCAAGCCGGCCGAGCTGGTGCCCGGCTGCGCCTGGGCGATCGTCGATATCCTCCACCGCGCCGGCCTGCCGAAGGGCGTGCTGAACCTCGTGATGGGCAAGGGCTCGGTCGTTGGCCAGGTGATGCTCGACAGCCCCGACGTGCAGGCGATCACGTTCACCGGCTCGACGGTCACCGGCAAGCGGGTCGCCGCCGCCTCGATCGAGTATAACCGCAAGTTCCAGCTGGAGATGGGCGGCAAGAACCCGTTCGTCGTGCTCGATGATGCCGACCTGACCGTTGCCGTCGAGGCCGCCGCCAATTCCGGATTCTTCTCGACCGGCCAGCGCTGCACGGCGTCCTCTCGGCTGATCGTCACCGAGGGCATCCACGACAGGTTCGTGGCGGCGTTGACGGAAAAGCTGAAAAACCTCGTCGTCGACGACGCGCTCAAGACCGGCACCCATATCGGCCCGGTGGTCGACGCGTCGCAGCTGAAGCAGGACACCGACTATATCGAGATCGGAAAAGGCGAGGGCGCGACGCTCGCTTATGGCGGCGATCTGTTGAAACGCGACAACCCCGGCTTCTACCTGCAACCGGCCCTGTTCACTGAAGCCACGAACGACATGCGTATCAGCCGCGAGGAAATCTTCGGGCCGGTCGCCTCCGTGATCCGGGTGAAGGACTACGACGAGGCGCTGGCTATGGCGAACGACACGCCGTTCGGACTCTCCTCCGGCATCGCCACGACGAGCCTGAAGCACTCCACCCACTTCAAGCGCAACTCGGAGGCCGGCATGGTGATGGTCAACCTGCCGACCGCCGGCGTCGACTTCCATGTGCCCTTCGGCGGCCGCAAGGGCTCCTCCTACGGCCCGCGCGAGCAGGGCAAGTACGCCAACGAATTCTATACCACGGTCAAGACCGCCTACACGCTGGCCTGACCCAGTGCCGCGGCACTGGCCGGGGCGTCTTACGCAAGGACGAAACGAAATGAAGAAGAAAGCTGAATGGCCGCGCAAGCTGCGGTCGCAGGAATGGTTCGGCGGCACCGGCAAGAACGCGATCATGCACCGCTCCTGGATGAAGAACCAGGGCCTGCCGGCGGACACGTTCGACGGGCGGCCGATCATCGGTATCTGCAACACCTGGTCGGAGCTGACACCCTGCAACGCGCATCTGCGCGATCTCGCCGAGCGCGTGAAGCGCGGCGTCTACGAGGCGGGCGGTTTCCCGGTCGAGTTCCCGGTCTTTTCCTGCGGCGAGAGCACGCTGCGGCCGACGGCGATGATGTTCCGCAATCTGGCGGCGATGGACGTCGAAGAGGCGATCCGCGGCAACCCGGTCGACGGCGTCGTGCTGCTTGGCGGTTGCGACAAGACCACGCCGAGCCTGCTGATGGGGGCGGCCTCGGTCGACATTCCGGTGCTCCTCGTCTCCGGCGGGCCGATGCTGAACGGCAAATGGCGCGGCAAGGACGTCGGCTCCGGCACGGCCGTCTGGCAGTTCTCGGAAATGGTGAAGTCCGGCGAAATGACGCTGGAGGAGTTCATGGATGCGGAGCAGGGCATGGCTCGCTCGGCCGGCAGCTGCATGACGATGGGCACGGCCTCGACCATGGCCTCGATGGCCGAGGCGCTCGGCATGACGCTGCCCGGCAATGCCGCGATCCCCGCCGTCGACGCCCGGCGCCGGGTGATCTCCCAATTGTCCGGCCGGCGCATCGTCGAGATGGTCAAGGAGGATCTCAAGCCTTCGGACATCCTGACCAGGCAGGCCTTCGAGAACGCGATCCGCGTCAACGGCGCGGTCGGCGGCTCGACCAATGCGGTGTTGCACCTGTTGGCGCTCGCCGGCCGCGTCGGCATCGATCTCACGCTGGACGACTGGGACCGGCTTGGCCGCGACGTGCCGACGGTCGTCAACCTGCAACCGTCCGGCAAGTACCTGATGGAGGAGTTCTATTATGCGGGCGGCCTGCCGGTCGTGATCAAGGCTGTCGGCGAGATGGGCCTCTTGCACAAGGACGCCATCACCGTCTCTGGCGATACAATTTGGAACGGCGTCAAGGACGCGGTGAACTACAACGATGACGTTATCGTGCCGCGCGACAGGGCGCTGACCAAGTCTGGCGGCATCGCGGTGCTGCGTGGCAATCTCGCGCCGAAGGGTTGCGTGCTGAAACCGTCCGCGGCCTCGCCGCACCTGATGCAGCACAGGGGCCGTGCTGTCGTTTTCGAGAGCATCGAGGACTACCACGCCCGCATCAACCGCGACGATCTCGACATCGACGAAAACTGCATCATGGTGCTGAAGTATTGCGGGCCGAAGGGCTATCCCGGCATGGCGGAGGTCGGCAACATGGGGCTGCCGCCGAAGGTGCTGAAGAAGGGCATCACCGACATGATCCGCATTTCGGACGCGCGCATGTCGGGCACGGCCTACGGCACGGTCATCCTGCATACCGCACCGGAAGCCGCCGACGGCGGGCCGTTGGCGCTGGTGCAGAACGGCGACATGATCGAGGTCGACGTTCCCGCCCGCTCGATCCGCCTTGATGTTTCGGACGAGGAAATGGAGCGCCGCCGCGCCGCCTGGGTCAATCCGGTGCAGCCGCTGGTCGGCGGCTATAGCGGCCTCTACGTGAAGACCGTCATGCAAGCCGATACCGGCGCCGACCTCGACTTCCTCGTCGGCGCGCGAGGGGCCGGCATTCCGATGGACCGTGACAGCCATTGACATCGGAGCGGCCGCCGCACGCCGCGGCGGCCACTCTTGGCGGGACGCTCCTGGGGATCGGGCCGGCGTCGACCATGGCGGCAGATTCGCGGTTCGCTCCGAACTGATCTGCGTGTGAGTTCCCATTGAACCTGAGGTTCAGGATTATTGCTTTGACCGAGGCGCCCGCCGCGCCTATCGGTCGTCCTCCGCGCGAATGAACTGCCCACCGGAGTTCCCATGTCCCTCGACCGTCTGGCTCCGGCTTTGTTCGTCCTGCTCTGGTCCACGGGCTGGGTGGTGGCAAAGTTCGGCGCCATCTACTCCGATCCGCTAACCTTCCTCAGTGTGCGCTATGTCTCGGCGGCGGTGCTGTTTGCGATGCTGTGCCAGCTCGCCGGCGTGCGGTGGCCGAAGGATCGCGCGACGATCTTCCATGCGGTCGTCTCCGGCGCCTTCCTGCACGGTTTCTACCTGGCGGCGGTCTGGTGGGCGGTCGGGCAGGGCGTGCCGGCGGCGCTGTCCGGCATCATCGCGGCGCTGCAGCCGCTGATGACGGCGCTGGCGGCGCCCTACATCATCGGCGAGAGGCTGTCGCCGATGCAGAAGCTCGGGATCACGCTGGGCTTTGCCGGCGTGGCCATTGCCATCTTTCCGAAGTTCGCCGGGATCGGCGGCGCCGATATTCCGACGGTGGCGCTTGTCGTCAACGTCCTCGGCATGACCTCGGTGACCTATGGCACCATCTACCAGAAGCAGCATCTGCATACCGGCGACATCCGCGCCATTGCCACGCTGCAATATCTCGGGGCACTGGTCGTGACCCTGCCGCTCGCCTTTCTGCTGGAGCCGCTGGAAATCCAGCTGTCCTGGGAGTTCTTGGCCTTACTCGGCTGGTCGGTGCTCGGCATTTCGATGGGGGCGGTGCTGCTTCTGCTCTACCTGATCCGCAGGGGGCAGGTCTCGCGCGCGGCCTCCCTCATCTACCTCGTGCCGCCGCTTGCGGCGATCGAGGCGGCCATCGCCTTCGGAGAGGAACTGAGCGTGCCGATGATCGTCGGCACGGCGATCGTCGTGGCCGGCGTCTACCTCGCCAATCGCAAGGAGCCGCGAACGGCGCCGGCGGAATAGGGCTGCGCCCTGCCAAAAAAAATGGCGAGCCGGAGCCCGCCATCTTATTTCTGCGAAGACTAAGCCGAACCGAGATCAGGCCTGTTCGCGGCGCTGGCCGTTCGGGCGGCGCGATTGGCTGCGGTTGCCGCCGTTGTTCGGCCCGTTGCGACCGCCGCCGTGGTTGCGGTTGCGGTGATCGCCCTGCTTCTGGGCGGGGCGGCCGGGGGCGTGCCGGTTTGGTGTGCCCTCGTGGGCGGCGTGTTCGCCGCGGTCCTGGCGGGGTTCATGCCGCTTCTGCGGACGGTCGGAGAAGCCGCGATCGACGATCTGCCCCTCTGCCCGGGCCGTAGCCGGACGCTCGCCATTGCGCTGCTGGCCATTGGCGCCACGGGCGCCCTGGCCCTGCGGCCGGGGCTGGCGATGCTGGCCGCCATTGCGCTGGCCGCCGCCATTGCCGCCGCGACCCTTGCGCGACTTGCCGCCGGGACCGGCGAGATCGGCCGGGGCCTCGCCGCTGGCAACCGCGATCGAAATGCCCATCAGCCTTTCGATATCGCGCAGCAGACGGATGTCGTCAGGTGCGCAGAAGGCAATGGCGATGCCGTCGCGGCCGTTGCGGGCGGTGCGGCCGATGCGGTGGACATAGGCGTCCGGCACTTCCGGCAGGTCGTAGTTGTAGACGTGGGTGACGCCGGGAATGTCGATGCCGCGCGCGGCAACGTCGGTCGCCACCAGCACGCGGATCTCGCCGTCGCGGAAACCCTTGAGCGCGCGCTCGCGCTGGCCCTGGCTCTTGTTGCCGTGGATGGAGGCGGCCTTGAAGCCGACGTGGTCGAGATGCTTCATCAGCTTCTCGGCGCCGTGCTTGGTGCGCGAGAAGACCAGCGACAGGCCGTCCGGATTGTCGGTGAGCGACTGCTTGAGGATCTGCGTTTTGTGGTCCTTGCCGGGCACGAAATGCACGTATTGCTCGACCTTGTCGGCGGCCTTGCCGGGCGGCGCCACCTCCACCTTCATCGGGTTGGTCAGGTACTCGCCGGCAAGCTCGGCGATCAGCTTCGGCATGGTGGCGGAGAACAGCAGCGTCTGGCGGTTCTTCGGTACCAGCTTGGAGATCTTGCGCAGGTCGTGGATGAAACCGAGGTCGAGCATCTGGTCGGCCTCATCGAGGACCAGATAGCGGCCCTGCGTCAGCGTCACCGACTTGCGGGCGACGAGGTCGAGCAGGCGGCCCGGCGTGGCGACGAGAATGTCGGTGCCGCGGCTCAGCATTTCCGACTGCTTGTTGATCGAGGCGCCGCCGACGACGGTGACGACACGCAACGGCGTCTTCTTGACGAAGTCGCGCAGGTTGTCGGCGATCTGGTTGACAAGCTCGCGGGTCGGGGCGAGCACGAGGGCGCGGATGTTCCTCGGATCGGGGCGCCGGCCTTCGGCGAGCAGGCGTTCGATCATCGGCAGGCCGAAGGCGGCCGTCTTGCCGGTGCCGGTCTGGGCAAGGCCGATCAGGTCATTGCCGGCGAGCACCAGCGGAATGGCCTTCTCCTGGATGGGGGTCGGTTTGTCGAAGCCGAGCGCGGACAGCGCAGCCAGAACATTGCTCGACAGGCCGAGGTCGTGAAAAGTGGTCAAATCAATAGCCTTTCGGGGCGCCAAACACATCGACCGGACAGGCACCATGCCGATCCGGTTTCGTCTGGCGTCAAGAACCCCGCGTGATCTGGGAACTTGTGGTTGATAGAGGCGTCTGGCGCAGTCTTCCGCGCGCTGGCGGAACAATTCAATTGCGCGCATCCTTCTTCCGCGATCCAATCGGGGACTTCGCAGGGCTCGCTCACGCGGCGGCCGGAAGGTAACGCTGGCCCCATGTCATGTTTTTGGGCCGGAAAGTCAAGTACTAGTTTTCGCAGGTGCAGCATCTCCGCGCCACCGCCCCGGGAAGGGAACCCCGGCCCGAACCTCGCGTTGCACCTAGGCATGGCACGCTATCGAGATGCCACGGGCCGCGGCAACGGATGCTGCAGCCGGGAACCGCCAAGGAGTGAAAACGATGACGACAACCTGGATCCTCGCCGCCGACGGTAACCAGGCTCGCCTGTTGAAGGGCGTCAATTTTCTCAAGGACGGGCAGAAGAGCCCGGAGCAGGAAATCTTCCGCAGCGAACCGAAGAAGGCGCAGGAGATCATGAGCGACCGGCCAGGGCGTAGCTATTCCTCGCATGGGCCGGGCCGCTCGGCGATGGAATACACAAGTGATCCGGTGCGCGACGAACAGCAGAAGTTCACCGCCGAAGTGGCGGGCAAACTGGAGTGCTATGCCGAAGCTGGTGCCTTCGATCGCCTGATCGTCTGTGCGGCGCCACAAACCCTCGGCGCCTTGCGCTCGATGCTCGGCGTGAGGTCGCGAGAGAAAACAACCGCGGAGATCGACAAGGATTTCACGAACCTGCCTACCGAAAAGCTCGTCTCCTCGGTGCGGTCGATCATGTTCGAGTAGCGACCTTCACCTACCCCCATTGCCTGAGTTGTCGGCGCGTGGCGATGCTTGATATCGTCGCGCAACGTGCAGGGGAGGCCGCGCATGCGCACGCATCATGCCTTTGTCTTGTCCATGTTGTTTCTCTGTCCCGTGACAGTGGCGCAGGCGGAACCGCCCGCCGAGCGGGGCAGGTACCTGGTGCAGTTCGGCGGCTGCAACGATTGCCATTCGCCGGGGTATTTCTTCGGCAAGACGACCCCCGAAACCTTTCTGTCCGGGTCGGACGTCGGATTTCAGCTGCCGCAGGGAACCTTTGTCGGCCCGAATTTGACGCCGGATGTCGAAACCGGGCTAGGGAAGTGGTCCGAGGCGGAGATCGTCACCGCGCTACAGACCGGCGCCAGGCCGGATGGCCGCGTGCTTGCTCCGATCATGCCCTGGCATGCCTTCGCCAAGTTGACGCCAGAGGATGCTGCGGCGATCGCCGCCTTCCTGAAGTCCTTGAAGCCCGTTCAGCACAAGGTTCCCGGCCCGCTTGGCGTCGGTGAGAAGGCCACCTTCCCGGTGATGACGATCATTGTGCCGGAAGGGGCGGCGTCACCAGCAAAGTGAGCGGCTGGGGCGTCAGGTGTCGATGGTCGGCGCGCTGATTTCTTCCTTGCGCCTGGCGACGAAGGTGTCGAGTTCCTCCTCGATCGCAGCGGAAAGCGGCGGACGCTCGTAGGCGTTCAGCTTTTCCTGGTACACCCGGTTGGCGTGGTCGTCGGTGGTTGGACGACCCGCTTCCGACCACGCCTCGAAATTGCGCCGGTCGGAAAGGATCGGCGAATAGAACGCTGTCTCGCAGCGGACGAGCGTGTGCGGCGTCACGAAGTAGTGCCCGCCAGGGCCTTCCTCGCGGATGGCGTCCAGCGCAAGCGCATCGGTGCTGGTGTCCAGCGGTGTTAGAAACTCTGCCACCATCTGCAGCATGTCGACGTCGAGGATGAATTTCTCGAACGACGCCGTAAGCCCGCCCTCACTCCAGCCAGCTGCATGCATGATGAAGTTTCCGCCTCCCTGGGTCAGCGCCCAAAGCGAAAAAGCCGACTCATAGGCTGCCTGGGCGTCGAGCGCGTTGGAGGCGCTGGTGTTCGAACTGCGGTAGGGAATGCGGTATCTGCGCGCCAGCTGGCCACCGGCGATCACGGCCTGCATGTATTCCGGCGTGCCAAACGCCGGCACGCCGGTTCTCATGTCGACGTTGGATGTGAAGCCCCCATACATGACCGGCGCCCCCTTCCGCACCATCTGCGTGAAGGCGATCCCGCACAACGCCTCGGCATTCTGCTGAGCGAGTGCGCCGGCAATCGTTACCGGGGCCGTGGCGCCGGCAAGCGTGAACGGCGTGACGACGACCACCTGATTGCGCGAGGACATCTCGATGATGCCCTGCAACATCGGCTCGTCGAGACGCAAAGGCGAGGACGTATTGATGTTGGTAAAGACCGATGGCTCCCGCTCCATCTGTTCCATGGTGATGCCGCGCGCGATGCGGGCGATCTCGATGCCGTCGATGGTGCGCTGGCGGTCGAGCGGGTAGACGTGGAACACCTTGTCGGTCAACTTCACCAGGTCGGCCAGGCAGTCGAGGTGGCGGACCGAGGCGTGCAGGTCGACCGGCTCGACCGGGTAGCCGCCCGTCGTGTGGATCACGTCGTAGCACTGGGCAAGCTTGACCAGCTTGCGAAAGTCTTCCTGGTTGCCGGCACGCCGGCCGCCTTGCCGATCGGTGACGAATGGAGCTGACGCGACCTGTGCGAAGACGAGGTTGTTGCCGCCGATCTCGACGTTGCGCAGCGGATTGCGCGCATACATTGTAAAGTCCGACGGGGCGGAAGTGATCATCTCCATGATCAGCCCGCGATCGAAGCGCACGCGATCGGTGCCGGGCGTCACATCGGCGCCGGCCGCGCGCATTCGCTCCCGTGCCTCCGGCAGGATGATGTCCATGCCGATCTCTTCGAGGATGGTGAGCGACGCCCTGTGGACGGCCTCAAGCGCATCCTCGGAAAGGACGGTCGACCGTGTCGTCGCGTTGGTGAGGTTCAGATATTTCGCACTTCCGGGACCCTTGCGCTGGCGCTCGGAAGCGCGGTTCTGGCGTCTGCGTTGCCTGGTCGGGGAATCTGAACGCTGCTGTGCGAGATGCAGTTCCAGATTTACAACGTCACCCATGGTGTGGTCCCGATTGTCGATTCATGCGGGCTATCCTGCCACAGGAAAGAGGCAAATAGCCGGTCGTTTGCGACAGCGAAGCGTGCAGACGGACATGCGTTTTGGCAGGTCTGTAACGCTTTCGCACAACCGGACGGCGCCAAGCAAGGTTCTCTTAACCATCTGTTCAATTTCCGCGTGCTAACTCGGCGTGCGGGACTCCCCGCACCCCTGGTTGGGAAGCGTTAGTGTGGCTGAAGTACGAGACGATTTGCTGTTTGCCGCTTGCGAGCGGATTCGCTCGCAGACATCACCGGCATACATCAAAGGCAGCGAGATGCGATACCTCGCCGTCAACGCCGCTTTTTGCGAACTTTTCAAGATCAGCCAGGAAAGAGTGCTCGGCCGCAGCGACGACGAGATCGGTGAAGCCGACGGTCACGAGGATAGGCACGAGCACGAGCGTCGCTGCCTTGTTTTCGGCGGCGACGAGACGGTGCGCTACTCTCACGCGCAAAGCGGCGCAAACTTCATCATCTCGATGCGACGCCAGCGTATCTCCGCTGAACTGTCGATCCTGGTGGCCACTTTCATTCCGGCCAACGAGACGCTTGCTGGCCGTGTCGATGCGCTCGCCCGCGGCGCCGGAATCTCGTTCAGCGGGACTTCAGCGGCTGACGCACTCGACACGATCGTCACCGGCAACGGCGACATGACGGACTCCTCCGCTGAACATGTGCTCGACGCGATCGGGACGGGTGTGGCGATTTTTGACCGAAGCGGGCGCCTGATGCACGCCAACCGTGTCATGGGTGAATTCTACCGCGCTCTTGTCGGTGATTTCGCGGATGCCGATCTCGACATGCGCACGCTCCTCAGCGCCATCCACGACGTGGAGACGGCGGACGTCGATCCGGTGGAACGTGAGAACTGGATTAATCAGCGCCTTGCCGAGTACGAGTTGCCGCTGTTCGAGCGCGTCAGCCGGACGATTGCCGGCGGGTGGATGCGGCTTGTGACGCAGCGCCGTCCTGATGGGACGCTTATCGCGCTGCGCTCGGAAGTCACCGCGCTGAAGGAAAACGAAGCGCGACTGCGCCAGCAGGGCCAGGAGATCGCTCTTTATCGTGCGCTTCTCGACGAGTTGCCAGCGGCAACCTATGTGCGAGACGAGCAACAGCGGCTGATGTTCGCAAACCGGGCCTTCCTCGATCTGATCGGGGCGACAGCCACAGACATACTCGGGAAGACCACCGTGGAGATGTATCCCGAGCAGGGAGAACGTTTTCACGCCGAGAACCAAATAGTGCTCGACAGCGGAGAGCTCAACGAGTCGGAATTCGAATTCCAGCGCCCGGATCGCACTATTGTGCCGACCATCTCCCGCGCCTATCGCGTCACTTCGGCGGACGGTCGCAACTATCTTATCGGCTCGATGACCGACACGACGCTTCTCAAGCGGCGGGAGGATCAACTGATCGAAGCCCGCCAGCAGGCCGAGGCGATCAAGGCAGATCTGGAGAGCATCGTCGCTTCGCTTCACGTCGGGATCGTTGTGGTTGACGAGAACTCGATGATAGAGCTTGTCAACGAAGCATTCGAGAGTCTGTGGGACGGAACCCTGCCGCAAATGCAGGGCAGACCGCTGGCCGAATTGCACCGATTCAAGCGCGAACAGGGCGAGGCAATCGAAGTTCAAGCGGGCCTATGTGACACCGACCACGAGGCTTGGCTGCAGCGCGTACGCGACGGCAGCTTTCCAGCGCGCGAGGTCGGTTATGTCAACGGGCGCACGCTGATCGAGTCCGGCCAGCCCATATCGGACGGCCGCTGCCTGCTGACCTATATCGACATCACCGAGCGTCGTGAGCGGGAGCGCGAGGTGCTCGAGACGCGCAGCGCGCTGGAAGAGGTCGGCAGCCTGGTGAAGGATGCCATGTCGGCGATGGGGCAGGGCTTGCTGATCATCGACAACGACCGCATCGAGCTCGCCAACGAGGCGTTGTCTTCAATGTTCACCGCGCCGCCGGCGCTGCTTCAGCCGGGAGCGCTGGTCGCGGACCTAGTCGAGGACAGCGCCAGACGAGGCATCTTTGGCCACATCGGCGAACAGCGGGTTGAGGCGCGTGATTTCATCGATACATTGATGCGCGCCCGACCATTGCCCCTTGTCTTCCGCAGCGGCCGGGGCGTGTGGCTCCAAATGGAAGCGCGGCCCACCGAGCACGGTCGCATCGTTCTCGTCTATTCCGACATCACCGAACTGAAGGCGCGCGAGGACGAGTTGCGCCGGCTTGTCGTGCGGGCTGAGACCGCCGACAAGGCGAAGTCCGAGTTCCTCGCCAATATGAGCCATGAGATCCGTACGCCGATGAACGGTGTTCTCGGCATGGCCGAACTGCTTGCCAAGTCGGATCTCGACACTCGCCAGAAGACCTTCATCGACATCATGGTGAAGTCCGGCAACGCACTCCTGACGATCATCAACGATATCCTCGACTTCTCGAAGATCGACGCCGGACAGATGAGCCTGCGCAAGGCGCCGTTCAATCTGGTGGAGGCCGTGGAGGACGTGGCGACGCTGCTTTCGGCGAAGGCAGCGGAAAAGGATCTCGAACTCGTCGTGCGTGGCGCGGCCGACATCCCTGCCGTCGTTGTCGGCGATGCGGGGCGGTTCCGCCAGATCGTAACCAACCTCGTTGGCAATGCGGTGAAGTTTACTGATTTTGGCCACGTTCGGATCGACATGTCGGCGACCGGAACTGAAGACGGCGTGGTCGCGGTCACTCTGCGCGTCGAGGATACCGGTGTCGGCATTCCCGAGGACAAGCTGTCGTCGGTGTTCGACAAGTTCTCCCAGGTGGATTCTTCTTCCACCCGGCGTCACGAAGGCACCGGGCTTGGCCTTGCGATTACCGAAGGGTTGGTCACGCTTTTCGGCGGATCGCTTGCCGTGGAAAGCGTGGTCGGGAAAGGCTCAGTGTTCACCGTCACGCTTCCAATGGAGATCGAGCACGCAGACGCGTTGAACGTGGTGGTTCCCGTCAACCTCCGCGGCGCTCGCGTGATCGTTGTCGATCGCAACGAGGCCACTCGAAGCGTCGCTCGTGAGTTGCTGACGGAATGGGGCTTCGATGCCACCGCAGTCGCCGATGCCGAGGAGGCGCTCCCATTGCTTTCCGCGGCAAGCGCAATCGATATTACCGTGGAGGCGGCGATCGTCGACAAGAACCTGCGCGACGCACGAGGACGCAATCTGATCGAGGCGATCCGCCAGGATTTTCCGTCGACCGCGCTGATCGCTCTTTCCGCCCTTGGAGCACCGCCACAGGACAGCGGCTTTGATTCTCTCGAGAGCGATGCCCATCTGATGAAGCCGATCCGCGCGGGGCTGTTGCGCGAAACGGTGTGCGAGGTGATCCGCTCTGTCCGCCATCGTCACCAAATGCCTGCCAGCGCAATCAGGTCGTCCGCCAGCGATTCGTCCGCTGCCTCCCTTATGCAGACTTTCCCCGCCTCAGATGCGGAACCGATCGATGTGCTGGTCGCCGAGGACAACGAGGTCAACCAGATCCTTTTCCGCCAGTTACTGGAGGCATCGGGCGTCAGCTACACGCTTGTCGCCGATGGCGAGCAGGCCGTCGAATGCTTCAGGAAGCTGAAACCGCGCATGATTTTGATGGACGTGTCGATGCCTATCATGAACGGGCATCAGGCGGCTCGTGCCATACGCCGCATTGAGGCGGGGACCGGCGAACGGGTGCCGATCGTTGCGGTCACGGCCCATGTGCTTGATGGTGATCGCGAAGCCTGCCTCGCGTCCGGCATGGATGACTATCTGGCGAAGCCGATCAGTACCGACAGGCTGGAGGAAATGGTGCAGCGCTGGCTGAACATGGGCAAGCCTGCCGCCAGACGTTCGACACTGCACTGAGCTCTACGTCCACGGCCTTGTCCCGCACAGCATCTCGCGTTTTCCCGCAAAGCCGGGCCGCCGTTCCACATTGAAACCGGCAGCAGCGAGGTTGCGCCGGACGAAACCGGCGGCGGCATAGGTGGCAAAGGTGCCGCCACCGTTCGTGTGGGCAAACACCTGCTGCATGAGGTCGATCGACCACATATCCGGATTGCGCGAGGGCGCGAAGCCGTCGAGATACCAGGCATCGAATGTGTAGTGGCTGGCCGCAAGCCGTTCGAGCGCCGGACCGCAGACGACAGTCAACCGCGTCTGTTCATCGAGGACGAGGGTGATTTCACCTTCGCCCGGAGGCGCATCCGGCCACAGCGAAGTGAGCGTTTCTCGCTCCAGGTCAATCTCCGGCCAGTGCGAAAGGGCGCGGTCAATGGCAGCGCCTGCGAGTGGAAATCGCTCGAACGAGACGAAATGCAGCGAGCCACCGGCTGGCCGGACCGAGCGCCATTGGCGCCAGGTCTCGCACAGATTGAGACCGGTGCCGAAGCCGAGTTCACCAATGACGAAATCGCCACCTGCGGCCCACCGTTCGGGCAAACCATTGCCGCCGAGAAACACGTGGCCGCATTCCAGCCGCCCATCCGTGCGGCAATAAAAATGATCGCCATAGGCCTGGGAATAGGGCATATCGCCCTCGTGCCAGTCCAGCGTCAAACCGTTTTCCGCGGAGGCGGTATCAGGAGCGTTCTCAGCCATGCCAACAGTCGATAGTCGCGCGCGCCCCTCCGGTCAACCGATGCCGGCAGTGCTGGTGGTCGGCGCCGGGGTCATGGGCTTGTGGGCGGCGGTCATGGCGGCGCGCGCGGGCCATTCCGTGCTCGTCCTGGAGCGCGATCGGGTGGGCGCCGGCGCCAGCGGGGGGCTCCTCGGGGCATTGATGCCGCACCAGCCGGATCGCTGGAACGCCAAGAAGCAGTTCCAGCTTCAGGCGCTGGTCTCGCTGGAGGCGGAGATTGCGGGGCTGGAGGCGGCAAGCGGCCTCTCGGCCGGTTATCGCCGCACCGGGCGCCTGATGCCGCTCGCCGCCGACCATCACCGCGAGCGTGCGCTCAAGCATGCGCGGGACGCGGCCGCAGCCTGGACCCTTGACGGCAAACGCTTTTCCTTTGACGTCCTCGACGCTGCTCCGGTGCCAGGCTGGCCCGCGACCGAGGCAATGCCGGCGGGCGTCATGTTCGACAGCCTTTCCGGCCACATCTCGCCGCGCCGCTATCTGCAAGTGCTTCGCGCCGTGTTGGAGAGCATGCCCCACGTTGAGATTCGAGAGGGAGCGAACGTCGTCTCGATCGATCCGTCGGCCCGGACGGCACTGCTTGCCGATGGCGGGCGTGTCAGTTTCGGGCACGTCGTTCTCTCCGCCGGGGTTTCCAGTTTCGATCTCTTTTCCAGCCTCGGGCTGTCGCCGCCGCGCCCGATCGGAACCGCAGTCAAAGGCCAGGCGGCCCTTTTCAGGGGCGATATCGATCCGGCGCTCCCGGTCATCTTTGACGGCGGCATCTTTGTCGTTCCGCATGAAGGCGGGTATTGCGCGGTCGGCAGTACCAGCGAGGACAGTTTTGATGACCCGGCCGCGACCGACGGGCGGCTCGACGAGGTGATCGCCGCTGCCTGGCGGCTTGCGCCGAT
The DNA here is from genome assembly GCF_056394765.1 of Mycoplana sp. 10N416. Classification (NCBI taxonomy): domain Bacteria; kingdom Pseudomonadati; phylum Pseudomonadota; class Alphaproteobacteria; order Hyphomicrobiales; family Rhizobiaceae; genus Mycoplana; species Mycoplana sp. 10N416. The sequence continues at coordinate 117,080 of NZ_JBFTIM010000007.1, forward strand.
CCTGAAGGGAGCCACGCTCGTCGAGCGTTGGGCCGGCCTTCGCCCGAAGGCGATCGGACGGGATCCGATGATTGGCCGGCATCCGGATTTCCCAGCGGTTAGCCTGCTCACCGGCGGCTTCAAGATCAGCTTCGGCATTGCCCACGAACTGGCCCGCCTCGTGGTCGGGGAAATGGAAAGCGGCAGCCCCTGCAAGCTGCCGCCGTCCTTCACGGTGGACGCCCATCTGGAGGCTGCGCGCCGCGCAAAGCCTTGAAGGTCACATCCAGTACGGCGGCACCCCATAGTAGTCGTGGATGATCTTGCCGTTGCGACGGTTCCACTCGTATTCGGCGCCGCTCTCATAGTGTGGGGCGGCCTCGACCTGTGCCTTGGTCACGTCAATCCGATAGCCGCCGAGACCTTCGTCATAGTTCAGCTTGCTCCACGGCAGAGGATAGTGGTCGTGACCCATTCCGAGGAAACCGCCGAAGCTGAGGACGGCGTAGGAGACGTGGCCGCTGCGCTTGTCGAGGATCAGGCGCTCGACCGAGCCGATATGCCGGCTGTCGGCACCGTAGACGGCGGTGCCCTCCACCTTGTCGCTGGCGATGAGCGCTTCGGTTTCCCTGATGTTCGGATCCTGCGAGACCATGTGCTTACTCCTTTGTCGTTCGGTGGGACAACGTAAAGCTGCGACGGTTGTTCCGGATGGAGCGTTCCGCCAGCCTCCGCCTAACACCGAATGGTCTCCATTCGAGCATTGGAAACTGCGGATTTCGCCTCGACTTTCCAGCCGCGAATGCTACCGTTCGCGGCAAAGTCCAAGGGTGAAATCATGTCCACATTGACCTATCCGCGCGATCTCGTTGGCTATGGCCGCACGTCGCCCAACCCGCTTTGGCCCGGGGACGCCCGCATCGCCGTCCAGTTCGTCGTCAACTACGAGGAGGGCGGCGAAAGCTGCGTGCTCGACGGCGACGCTGCTTCCGAATGCCTGTTGTCGGAAATCGTCGGCGCCCAGGCATGGCCGGGACAGCGCAATCTCAACATGGAATCGATCTATGAATACGGGTCGCGCGCCGGCTTCTGGCGGCTGTGGCGGCTCTTCACCGGCCGCAACGTGCCTGTCACCGTCTATGGCGTCACGCTCGCCATGGCGCGCAATCTCGAAGCCGTCGCGGCGATGAAGGAGGCGAACTGGGAAATCGCCAGCCACGGCTACCGCTGGCTGGAGTACAAGGACGTTTCCGAGGAGGTCGAGCGCCAGCACATCCGCGATGCCGTGCGGCTCCACACCGAACTGACCGGATCGCATCCGCTCGGCATGTATCAGGGCAAGCCGTCGGACAACACGTTGCGGCTGGTGATGGAGGAGGGCGGTTTCGTCTACTCTTCCGATTCCTATGCCGACGACCTGCCCTACTGGGTGAAGGGACTGAAGGACGAACCGTTCCTGATCATTCCCTATACGCTCGAGACGAACGACATGCGCTTCGCCACGCCGCAGGGCTTCAACTCGGGCGACCAGTTCTTCGCCTACCTGAAGGATGCCTTCGACGTGCTTTACCAGGAGGGCAAGGAGGGCAGCCCGAAAATGCTGAACATCGGCCTGCACTGCCGTCTCGTCGGCCGCCCCGGCCGTGTTGCCTCGCTAGCCCGCTTCGTCGACTACGTGCTGTCGCACGACAAGGTCTGGGTGCCGCGCCGCATCGACATTGCCCGCCACTGGCACGAACATCACAAGCCGAAGGCGGGCCAATGGTGACGGCACGTGAGGAATTCATCACCCGCTTCGGCGGCGTGTTCGAGCACTCGCCCTGGATTGCCGAGCGGGCCTTCGATGACGGCCTGGCTGTCGAGCCGCTGATGGCGTCCGGCGTGCACCAGGCCTTGGCGACGCAGTTCCGTGCGGCCTCGTCGGTCGAACAACTCGGCGTCCTGCGCGCCCATCCCGACCTTGCCGGCAAGCTGGCGATCGCCGGCGAATTGACGGAAGACAGCCGCAAGGAACAGGCGGGCGCCGGGCTCGATCGGCTGAGCGCCGACGAGCACGCCCGCTTCACCGCGCTGAACACCGCCTATGTCGAGAAATTCGGTTTCCCCTTCATCATTGCCGTCAAGGGACTGACCAAGGACGACATTCTTGCGGCCTTCGAAACACGCATCGACAATAGTCGGGAGCAGGAATTCGAGACTGCGAAAGCGCAGGTCGAGCGCATCGCGCGCCTGCGGCTTGAAGCCCAGCTTCCTGGAGACGAGAATGCCTGAGACCACTCCTACCAGCGCCGCGCCGATCCGCCTTCCGATCCATCCGCTGACGAAGGCGGCGTTCGCGCCCTTCGGCACGGTGATCGAAGCCGATCCGGCGACGATGCGGCTGATCAATAGCGGCGCGACGGAGCGCTACCATGCGCTCGCCGAGGCGGAGGCGGTTGGCGAGGGCGCGCACGTCATCATCAACATCTTTCGCGGCAGCCCGCGGGCGTTCCCATATGCGGTGACCATGATGGAGCGCCACCCACTCGGCAGTCAGAGCTTTTCGCCGATAGACAACCGGCCCTGGCTTGTCGTCGTCGCCGAGGACGAGAACGGCCGGCCGGGCATGCCGCAAGTGTTTCTCGCCAGCGGACGGCAAGGGGTGAACTACCGTCGTAACGTCTGGCATCACCCCTTGATGACGGTTGGCGCCGTCAGCGATTTCCTCGTCGTCGATCGCAGCGACCCTGGCGGCAACCTCGAGGAATTTTTCTACGACACGCCATTCATCATCGAAGCTCCTGGAGCAAGCGCATGACTCAGGCTGGACGCCTCACCACGCACGTCCTCGATACCGCCCTCGGAAAACCGGCGGAAGGGCTGACGATCGAGCTCTTCTGGCTGGAAGGCGAACAGCGGCAGCGGATCACGACGGTCAAGACGAATGCCGACGGCCGCGTCGACGGGCCGCTCGTCGAGGGCATCGGCTTCATGGCCGGCACCTACGAACTGCTGTTCCATGCCGGTGACTATCTGCGCCGAACGGGGGTTGACCTGCCGGACCCGGCCTTCCTGGACATCATTCCGCTGCGCTTCGGCATCGCCAATCCCTCGGCCCATTACCATGTGCCGTTGCTGCTCTCACCCTTCGGCTATTCGACCTATCGGGGGAGCTAGCCTGCCGAATGGTCGAGCCGACCAAACGGCAGGCAGGGCATCTGCTCCCGCTTGGACGATGCTGGGCGGGTGCTCAGAGCCCCGCCTTCATCGCCTTGCCCGCCACATAGGTCTCGCGCACCGCCCTGTCGTCGCCGAGCGTCTGCAGCAGGAACAATTCGTCGGCGAGCGAGCGCACCACTTCCATCCTGAGCGCCATTGCCGGGGTGACGGCCGCGTCGAGAACGACGAGGTCGGCATCCGTTCCGGGTTCGAGCGTGCCGATCCGGTCGGCCAGCGACACAGCCTCGGCGTTGCCGAGCGTCATGTGGTAGAAGCTCTCGAACGGGTTCAGCCGTTCGCCGAGCAACTGCTGGATCTTGTAGGTCTCGTCCAGCGTCTTGAGCATCGAATAGCTCGTGCCGCCGCCGACATCGGTGGCGACCCCGACGCGCACGGGCTTATCGCGCCGCACAAGCTCCTTCAGCGGGAACAGGCCGGAGCCGAGGAACAGGTTGGAGGTCGGGCAATGAACGGCGACGGCGCCCGCCTCGCTCATCGCGTCCGCTTCGCGCTCCGACAGATGGATGCAGTGACCGAACAGGCTCTTGGCGCCGAGCAGGCCGTAATGCGCGTAGACGTCCGTGTAGTCGACGGCGTCGGGATAGAGCTGCGCGGTGAAGCGGATTTCCTCGTCGTTCTCCGACAGGTGGGTCTGGATGTGGAGATCGGGGAACTCGCGGGCGAGCAGCGCGGTCGCCTCCATCTGCGCCGGCGTCGATGTGATGGCGAAGCGGGGGGTGATGGCGACGTGGTTGCGCCCCTTGCCGTGCCATTGCTCGATCACCGCGCGGGTCTCGTCGTAGCCCATCTGCGGCGTATCGAGCAGCCCCTGCGGCGCGTTGCGGTCCATCATCACCTTGCCGCCGATCATGCACATGTTCCGCCGCAGCGCCTCGGCGAAATAGGCGTCGGCCGAGGCCTTGTGCACGGAGCAATAGGCCGCCGCCGTCGTCGTGCCGTGTCGGATCATCTCGTCGTAGAAATGGCGGGCGATGCGGGCGGCATGCGCCGGTTCGACGAAGCGGCACTCTTCCGGGAACGTATAGGTGTGCAGCCATTCCAGGAGGTTGGCGGCATAGGCGCCGATCACCTGCATCTGCGGGAAATGCACGTGCGTGTCGATGAAGCCCGGCAGGATGAGGTGCGGCCGGTGGTCGATCTCCTCGGCATCGGCGGGCGCGCCGGCCCTGATGTTGGCGTAGTCGCCGATGACGACGATTTTGCCGTCCTCGATCAGAAGGCCGCCGTCGCTTTCGTATCGATAGCTACCTGTGTCGTCGACGCTTTCGGGCCTGCGCACGAACGTCAGCAGGCGACCGCGCAGGAGTTTGGTCGTCATTGTGTCTTTTCTCCAGAGACCGCGCTCTCATACCAGGCGGTCAGCAACTGGCGTTCTTCCGGCGTCACACCGGTGAGGTTTCCAGGCGGCATGGCATGGCTGCGGCCGGCCTGCAAATAGATTTCGCGCGCCAGGCTAGCGATCGCCGCGTCGCTGTCGAGGATCACGCCTTTGGGCGCGGCCCGCAAGCCCTCCCAGACCGGCTCTGCCGCATGGCACATGCTGCAGCGGCTGGCGACCACGTCGCGGGCGGCGGGGAAATGCGCATCGGAGGCAAACTTCGCAAAGACCGGAGCCGGGACGGCGGCCTCTGCCGTCTCGCCGGTCAGGACCTTCGGTACCGTGGACAGCCAGATGATCACGATGAAGAGCAGTGCTGTGGCAAGCCAGGTCCAGGTCGGCCGGCCTTTGCGGGCGTGGGTGGTGTTGAACCAATGGCGAATGGTGACGCCCATCAGGAAGACCAGCGCCGCGATGATCCAGTTGAAGGTGGTCGCAAAGGCCAGCGGATAGTGGTTCGACAGCATGAAGAAGATGACGGGCAGCGTCAGGTAGTTGTTGTGCAGCGAGCGCTGCTTGGCGATGACGCCGTATTTCGGATCGGGCGTTCTTCCGGCGATCAGGTCGGCGACGACGACCTTCTGGTTGGGGATGATGATGAAGAAGACGTTGGCCGACATGATGGTGGCGGTGAACGCGCCGAGATGCAGGAAGGCGGCGCGGCCGGTGAAGACCTGGGTGTAGCCCCAGGCCATGGCGACCAGCAGCACATAGAGCAGGATCATCAGACCCCAGGTGTTTTTTCCGAGCGGCGACTTGCAGAGCAGGTCGTAGAGGATCCAGCCGAGCGCCAACGAGGCAAGCGAGATCGCGATGGCTGTTGGCGCGGAAACGTCGAGCACGTGTCGGTCGATCAGGAACAGTTCCGCGCCGCCATAGTAGACGACGCAGAGCATGGCGAAGCCCGAAAGCCAGGTGACATAGCTCTCCCATTTGAACCAGGTCAGGTGCTCCGGCATGGAGGCGGGGGCGACCAGGTATTTCTGGATATGGTAGAAGCCGCCGCCATGCACCTGCCATTCCTCGCCATAGGCACCGGGGGGAAGGTGGGGGCGCTGCACGAGGCCGAGATCGAGGGCGATGAAATAGAAGGACGAACCGATCCAGGCGATCGCCGTGACCACGTGCAGCCAGCGCACGGCAAAGGCGACCCACTCCCAGGCTATGGCGTATTCATACATGCGTTGCCCCTCTCATTCGTTCGCATCGGCACATTGCGCAAAAATCGCAAGGGAGGGAAGGGGATAGCGTGGAGTTCCCACTGTCGGCCACGGCGCAGGATGCCGTGCTGTAAAGATGTGTTTGCCCCTCACCCTAACCCTCTCCCCGCAAGCGGGGAGAGGGGACTTGCCACGCCTGGCCGCCGAGTAGACGAGCAGACGAAGAGGGAGCCGCGAGTCTCCCTTCTCCCCGCTTGCGGGGAGAAGGTGCCCGGCAGGGCGGATGAGGGGCAATTTTGTGGTCAAGATGAATGTCGGCGCGTCAATCGACGAAAGTCGGAACCTCGGCACGCAGCCAGTTGCGAAAAAGCTTGATCTTCGGAACGTTGCGCCGGCTTTCGGGATAGACCAGCCAATAAGCCTTGCCGTCGGTGCAGGCGATGTCGAAGGGCTGGTAGAGGCGGCCGAGTGCGATCTCGGTCGCGTAGAATTCCGGATTGAGCATCGCCACACCGTGGCCGGCCATGACGGTGTCGGCCTCCAGCGTCTGCGTGCCCAGATAGGTGTGTGGCCGGTCGCCGAGGTCGACACCGGGAACGCCGGCTTCGGCAAACCACTGGCCCCACCAGGGGTCGCTCGGATCGAAGATCGGCAGCTTCAGCAGGTCTTCTGGGTTGGCGATGCCGCCGACGCTTTCGGCAAGCGCTGGGCTGAGCATCGGAGTAAAGGTCAGTTCCATCATCCGGTGCTTTACCAGCCCCGGCCAGTTGCCGTCGCCATAGCGGAGCGCGACGTCGACCGTCTCGCGGGAGAAATCGACCAGGTGCTGGTCGGTCAGGAGGCGCACGGCCACCGTCGGGTTCTGAAGGTGGAAAGATCCGAGATGCGGCGCCAGCCATTTCGAAGAAAACGTGTAGGTCGAGCTGATCACCAGCGTGCCTTCCGCGTCCTCAAGCACCGATGCGAAGGCATCGCTGAGTATGCCGAAGGCCTCGGCCACCTTCGGCGCGAGTCGCTGCCCGATTTCGGTCAACACGATCTGCCGCGGACAACGCAGGAAAAGCGGCTCGCCGAGCAGATCCTCCAAGAGCTTGATTTGGTAGCTGACGGCCGTCTGCGTCATCCCGAGTTCTTCGCCGGCCCTCGTGAAACTGCCATGGCGGGCGGCGGCGTCAAAGACGCGCATCGCGTTCAGCGGGAATTGCCGCGCCATTTTCATGGATAAGCTCTCTTGATGCGTCCAGTCGGATGTTCGATTGGAATTCGAGCACTTCGCGGCGCAAACTGCAAGCAAGTTCAACGATCATCCATGAGGTGTCATTATGGCTTGCCAGGATGCAGATCATGCTTCCCACATGCTCCCAACGCCATTCGACTGGTGGGTGCGCACCGTGGTCGACGCGCTGCTTCCGTCCATGGGACGTCGCGTGCCCCGGCTCGATGTCGACGCGCTGCCGGACCATCTGAAGCGGGATCTCGGCTTTCTCGACGGCCGCGAGCCACGCAAGGGAGGGAATTTCTGAGCCACGCCGAGCGCACGGCGGCGTTTGTCGCCGTGCGCTATCCGCACCTTCAACTCCGCTCAGAGGTGCTTCAGCCGCTCCACCGCCATCAGCACCCGCTCGGGCGTTGCGGGCGCATCAAGGCGCGGGCATTGGCGGTAGTCGGCAACGCTGGCAACCGCCATAGAAAGCGCCTCCAATACCGAGATCGCCAGCATGAAAGGCGGTTCGCCGACTGCCTTGGAGCGGCCGATCGTCTGCTCGGCGTTTTCCGACCACTCGGCCAGTTGCACGTTGAAGACCTTCGGCCGGTCGGAAGCGAGCGGAATCTTGTAGGTCGAGGGCGCGTGCGTGCGCAGGCGCCCCTTGTCGTCCCACCACAGTTCCTCCGTCGTCAGCCAGCCCATGCCCTGGACGAAGGCGCCTTCGACCTGCCCGATGTCGATTGCGGGGTTCAGCGAGCGACCGACGTCGTGGAGGATGTCGACGCGGTCGACCTGGTACTCGCCCGTCAGCGTGTCGATCGAAACCTCCGAAACGGCGGCACCGTAGGCGAAGTAGTAGAACGGCGAGCCGATGCCCTTGGCGCGGTCCCAGTGGATCTTCGGCGTCTTGTAGAAGCCGGCGGCGGAAAGCTGGACGCGGGCGAGATAGGCCTGCCGGATGAAATCGGCAAACGGGATCAGCGCCTCGCCGACGCGCACGTGATGCGGCACGAAGGCGATCTCCTCCGGCGGCACGTTCCACTTTTCCGCGGCGAAGGCGACGAGACGCTCCTTGATCTGGCGGGCCGCATCGAAGGCGGCCATGCCGTTCAGGTCGGAGCCGGAGGAAGCGGCGGTGGCCGAGGTGTTCGGCACCTTCGCGGTCGTCGTCGCGGTGATTTTCACCTGCGCGATATCGACCTGAAAGGCATCCGCCAGCACCTGCGCCACCTTGGTGAACAGGCCCTGGCCCATCTCCGTGCCGCCGTGGTTCAGGTGGATGGAGCCGTCCTGGTAGACATGCACCAGCGCACCCGCCTGATTGAACCAGGTGGCGGTGAAGGAAATGCCGAACTTGACCGGCGTCAGCGCGATCCCCTTGCGGATCACCCGGCTGGTGCGGTTAAAATCGAGGATGGCCGCGCGACGAGCCTGATAGCCGGAGGACCGTTCCAGTTCATCGACGATGCGGCCGACGATGTTGTCCTCGACCGGCTGGTGATAGGGCGTCAGGCTGCGCTCCGAGCCGGCTTCGCCGTAGAAATTGGCCTTGCGGATCTCCAGCGGGTCCTTGCCGAGCGCGTAGGCGATTTCCTCGATGATCCTCTCGCCGCCGACCATCCCCTGCGGGCCGCCGAACCCGCGGAATGCGGTGTTGGAGACGGTGTGGGTCTTCAGCGGCTGCGAGGTCAGCTTCACATGCGGGTAGAAATAGGCGTTGTCGGCGTGGAACAGCGCGCGGTCGGTGACCGGGCCGGAGAGGTCGGAGGAAAAGCCGCAGCGGGCGGCATAGTTCGCCTTCACCGAGTGGATCCGTCCGTCGTCGCCGAAACCCGCCTCGTAGGAGACGAAGAAGTCGTGCCGCTTGCCGGTCGCCGTCATGTCCTCGTCGCGGTCGGGGCGGAATTTCACCGGTCGCTTGAGCTTCTTGGCGGCGATCGCGGCGATGGCGGCGAACTGGTTCGACTGGGTTTCCTTGCCGCCGAAGCCGCCGCCCATGCGGCGCACCTGCACGGTCACCGCGTTGGAGGGCACGCCGAGCGCGTGGCCGACCATGTGCTGGACTTCGCTCGGATGCTGGGTGGAGGACCAGACTGTGACCTCGTCATCCTCGCCGGGGATGGCGAGCGCGATATGGCCTTCAAGATAGAAGTGATCCTGGCCACCGATCCGCATCTGCCCACTGAGGCGGTGGGGGGCGCTTGCCAGTCCCGTGTCGGCATCGCCGCGCGAAAGCGTCAGCGGGTCGGTCACGAGTTGCGCGCCGTTCGCCAGCGTGTCGGTGACGTCGGTCCAGTGCGGCAGTTCGCGGTACTCGATCTTCGCCAGCCGGGCCGCCCGGCGCGCCGCCTCGCGCGTCTGTGCGATCACGGCGAAAACCGGCTGGCCGTGGAACTCGACCTTGCCCTCGGCCAGTACGGGTTCGTCGTGCCGGCCGGACGGGCTGATGTCGTTGATGCCGGGCACGTCCGCGCCAGTCATCACCCAGACGACGCCGGGAGCGGCGCGTACGGCAGAAAGGTCCAACGACACGATCTCGGCATGCGCCCGGTCGCTCATGCCAAGGGCCGCATGCAGCGTGCCCTCCGGCTCGGGCATGTCGTCGATATAGTCCGCGGTGCCGGCCACGTGCTTGTGTGCCGAATCGTGCCGGAGCGGCGCGTGCATCGGCGCCGAGATCGTCTTGCGGTCCTCGAAGGTGGTCTTGTCCATCACGCCATCTCCTCGAAGCGCGCCAACTGCGCCGGTGCGCCGGACGTTTCCAGGAGGAACCGGGTCAGCAGGTTCTTCGCCGCCAGCAGGCGGTAGTCCGCCGACGCGCGCCAGTCGGTGAGCGGGGTGTAGTCCGTCTCGAAGGCCGTACGCGCGGCCGAGACCGTCTCTTCCGTCCAGGGCCTGCCCTTGAGGAACGCCTCGACATGGCTCGCCCGTTTCGGTGTTCCGGCCATCCCGCCGAAACAGATGCGCGCTTCGCTGACGCGCCCGCTCGGGTCTAGTGCAATCCGGAAGGCGCCGCAGAGCGCCGAGATGTCCTCGTCGCGCCGCTTCGAAACCTTGTAGACGGCAAAATGCTCGCCCGCGGGCGGCGTGGGTACGAACAGGCTTTCGACGAATTCGCCGGGGCGGCGGTCCTGCTTGCCGTAGGCGATGAAGAACTCTTCGAGCGGCAGTTCACGTCGGCCCGAGACGGAGCGCAGCGTCAGCCGTGCGCCGAGCGCAATCAGCGGCGGCGGCGTGTCGCCGATCGGCGAACCGTTAGCGATGTTGCCGCCGATCGTGCCCATGTTGCGCACCTGCTCGCCGCCTATGCGGGCAATCAGCGGGCCCAGCGCCGGGACGAGGGCGGCCAGCGCGTCGCAGGCCTGTGTGTAAGTCACGCCGGCGCCGATCGTGAGTCCGCCGGGACTGTGGGAGATCGCCTGCAACTCGGGCAGATGATTGATAAAGACGACCGGATCGAGGTCGCGCATCTGCTTGGTCACCCAAAGGCCGACATCGGTCGAGCCGGCAACCACCGTCGCCTTCGGCTCCTGCGCCAGCACATCGGCCAGGTCCTCGACGGAAGCGGGCACGATGACCCGGTCCCCCGGAGCACCGAGCCGGATCGTCTCTTTCGGTGCGAGTGCCGCAAGCCTTTCCTTGATCTGCGCGCGGGCGCGTTCGATCGGGTCGAAGACGGCGCTCGGCCGCGTTTCGGCGATCGTTTCGGCCGCCTTGACGATCGGCTCGTAGCCGGTGCAGCGACAGAGATTGCCCTGCAGAGCCCGCTCGATCTCCGGCCGGCCGGGCCGATCGTTGGTCAGCCACAGCCCGTAGAGCGACATGACGAAGCCGGGCGTGCAGAAGCCGCACTGCGAGCCGTGCTGATCCACCAGTGCCTGTTGCACCGGATGCAGCGCGCCATCGGCGGAGGCAAGATGTTCGACGGTGACGACATGGGTCGCGTTCATCGAGCCCAGGAGCCGGATGCAGGCATTGACGCTTTCATAAACGAGCGCCCCGTCGAGCAGACGGCCGACCAGCACTGTGCAGGCGCCGCAATCGCCCTCGGCGCAGCCCTCCTTGGTGCCCGTCAGCCGGCGATGCAGCCGGAGCCAGTCGAGGAGCGTGCGCGTCGCCGGAACGTCGGCAAGCGCGATTTTCTCATCATTGAGAACGAAACGGATGGTGTTGGCCTGAATCTGCATGAAACCTGATCTCGCGTAGCTACTGCGCCGTCCAGCCGCCGTCGATGGAGATGTGCGTGCCGGTGATCGAGCGGGCGGCGTCGCTGGCCAGGAACAGGGTGGTGGACGCCACCTCTTCCACGGACACGAATTCCTTGGTCGGCTGGAATTTCAGCATGACGTCCGACTTGACCTGCGCCTCGCTGATGCCGCGCGCGCGCGCCGTGTCGGGGATCTGCTTTTCAACGAGCGGCGTCAGCACGTAGCCGGGGCAGATGGCGTTGACGGTGATGCCGTTCTCGGCAACTTCCAGCGCCACGCTCTTGGTCAGGCCCATGATACCATGTTTCGCCGCCACATAGGCGGCCTTGAACGGCGAAGCGATGAGGCCGTGGGCCGAGGCGATGTTGATGACGCGGCCCCAGCCTTTCGCCTTCATGCCGGGAATCGCCGCCCGGATCGTGTGGAACGAGCTCGACAGGTTGATCGCGATGATCTGGTCCCACTTCTCGACCGGAAAATCCTCGATCTTCTCGACGTGCTGGATACCGGCATTGTTGACCAGGATGTCGACGCCGCCGAATTCGGAGGCGGCGACCGCCATCAGGTCGGCGATTTCTGGCGGTTTGGTCATGTCGGCCGGGTGGAAGATCACCTTGCCGTCGCCAAGGCCTTCGAGCCGCTCGCGGATGGCCTCCACTTCCGTCAGGCTGCCAAGGCCGTTGATAACGACATTGGTCCCGCTTTTCGCAAAGGCGGTGGCGATGGCGAGGCCGATGCCGCTGGTGGAGCCGGTGACGACGGCCGTTCTCATGTCTGCTTCTCCCATTTCTATCCAGCAGCCTTCGCGGTAGCCTACGCGCAAAGACTGGACGGTTGCAATCGGCTATTCGGTCTCCAACATGCCAATAGTTGTGAGTTCTGTTTGCGCTTTACTTTCCTTTGGCATTCGATTTGATGGCATATTGAAAAAATCGAAAGGTCGTCGGGAGCGGCCGTCGACGTCGGGAGGATTATATGGGCGGTTACATACTCGCGATCGATCAAGGCACGACATCGAGCCGGGCAATCGTGTTTGACGGCAACCAGCACGTCGTCGGCACCGGGCAGCGCGAGTTTACACAGCTCTTTCCCAAGTCCGGCTGGGTCGAGCACAATCCCGAGGACATCTGGGAGAGCGTGATCTGGTCCGCACGCGTGGCGCTCGAGCATGCAGGGATTGGTGCCGCCGACCTCGCCGGCATCGGCATCACCAATCAGCGCGAAACCACCGTGGTGTGGGAGCGGGACAGCGGCCGGTCGATCCACAATGCGATCGTCTGGCAGGATCGGCGCACGGCAAGCCATTGCGACGAGTTGAAGAAGCAAGGTCTTGAGGAGACCTTCACCGCGAAGACCGGGCTGCTCCTCGATCCCTATTTTTCCGGCACGAAGCTGGCCTGGATCCTCGACAACGTGGAGGGCGCACGGGCACGGGCTGCACGCGGCGAACTGTGCTTCGGCACCGTCGACACGTTCCTGATCTGGCGCCTGACCGGCGGCAAGGTGTTCAGGACCGATGCGACCAATGCCAGCCGCACGCTGATGTACAACATCGCGACCAATGCCTGGGACGACGAACTCCTCGACATCCTGAACGTGCCGAAGGCCATGCTGCCGGAGGTGCTCGACTGCGCGGCCGATTTCGGCGTCAGCGTGAGGGAGCATCTCGGCGCCGCGGTGCCGATCCTCGGCGTTGCCGGCGACCAGCAGGCGGCGACGATCGGCCAGGCCTGCTTCGAGCCCGGCATGATGAAATCCACCTATGGCACTGGCTGCTTTGCGCTTTTGAACACCGGTGCAGACATGGTGCGCTCGAAGAACCGGCTGCTGACGACGATCGCCTACCGGCTGGACGGCGAGACCACTTATGCCCTCGAAGGCTCGATCTTCATCGCCGGCGCTGCCGTCCAATGGCTGCGCGACGGGTTGAAGATGATCGGTGCGGCTCCCGAGGCGAGCGAACTGGCAGCGAAAGCCGACCCGATGCAGGATGTCTACCTGGTGCCCGCGTTCACCGGCCTCGGCGCACCGCATTGGGACGCGGAGGCGCGCGCGGCGATCTATGGCATGACCCGCAACACCGGCCCGGCTGAATTCGCCCGCGCGGCGCTGGAAGCCGTCTGCTATCAGACGCGCGACCTGCTCGACGCGATGCATGGCGACTGGAAGAACGGCGACAGCGAAACCGTCTTGCGTGTCGACGGCGGCATGGTCGCCTCCGACTGGACGATGCAGCGGCTCGCCGACATTCTCGATGCGCCGGTCGACCGGCCGACGATCCTGGAGACGACGGCGCTCGGCGCCGCCTGGCTTGCCGGGCACCGTGCCGGGGTGTGGCCGGACAAGGCGGGGATCGCAAAATCCTGGGCGCGCGACAGGCGCTTCGAGCCGCAGATGGACGCGAAGGCGCGCGCCGCCAAGATCGCCGGCTGGCGGGATGCGGTGCGGCGGACGTTGAGCGCGGGGTAGGGCTCTTCTGGACCTCGCTTGCAAATGCTATGCGTCGGCCATGCACCCATCCCCGACCCCTGTTGCAGGCCGATCCTGCGGAACCTGCACGCTCTGTTGCCGGCTGCCCGATATCGATCTCTTCGATAAACCGGCGAATGCCTGGTGCCGGTATTGCATCGAGGGCAAGGGCTGTTCGATCTATCCGGATCGGCCTTCGGTCTGCCGGGATTTTCTCTGTCTCTGGATGACTGACGAAGGGCTCGGGGAAGCGTGGGAGCCATCCCGCTCGCACATGATGATCTACCGGCAGGGGCCGCAAATCACAGTGCTTGTGGATCCTGATTGGCCCGACATCTGGCGGAGCGAGCCATATCATACGCAACTGCGGGCGTGGGCCAATCAGGCCGAGCCCGACGGCGGCTATGTCATCGTTTTCTGTCAGGACGACGTGTTCAAGATCTGATCCAACAGAGCCTTCTATCAAAATAAAAAATAATCCGATGCGCCCTGTCGACATCGGCGTTACTCCTACGTCTTTCCAACGATGGGAGTGAACGATGCTTTACGCCGTGCTTTGCTACAATTCCGAGGAAGCCGTCTCTGCCTGGAGCAAGGAAGAGGAGGACAAGGTTATGTCCGACCTCGCCGCGGTGGAGAAGAAATACGCCGCCGCCGGCAAGCTCGGACCGGTAGCGCGGCTGATGCCGACGACGGCGGCGACGACGCTGCGCAAGACGCCAGGCGAGAGCTTCGTCATCGATGGTCCCTTTGCCGAGACGAAGGAACAGTTCCTCGGCTTCTTCCTCGTCGATGTCGAAACGCTCGACGAGGCGATCGCCTTTGCCAAGGAACTCGCCGTCGCAAATCCCGGCGCCGGAGCCTATGAAATCCGGCCGCTGCGGGTCTTCAAACCGGGTGGAGCACTGGAACCGCTGTGAGCGAACTTGGCTGGATCGATCTTGCCCTGACCTCCGCCCGTCCGCAGGCGATGGGCGCGCTTTTGCGTTATTTCCGTGACCTCGACCTTGCCGAAGAGGCGTTTCAGGAGGCCTGCCTGCGGGCGGTGCGGACATGGCCGGAGAAAGGGCCGCCGCGCGATCCGGTTGCCTGGCTGATCTTCGTCGGCCGCAACAGCGGCATCGATCACTTGCGCAAGCGCGCCCGCCAGGCGCCGCTGCCGCCGGAGGAGATGCTCTCCGATCTCGACGATGTCGAAGGCGATCTCGCCGAACGGCTGGATGGTTCGCATTATCGCGACGACATCCTGCGGCTGCTGTTCGTCTGCTGTCATCCCGACCTGCCGGCGACGCAGCAGATCGCGCTGGCGCTACGCATCGTCTCGGGACTGTCGGTGCGCCAGATCGCCCGTGCGTTCCTCGTCTCGGAAGCGGCGATGGAGCAGCGCATCACGCGTGCCAAGGCGAAGATCGCCGCAGCCGGCCTGCCGTTCGAAACGCCGGACGCGGTGTCGCGCTCAGAACGTCTCGGCGTCGTCGCAGAGATGATCTACCTCGTCTTCAATGAAGGTTACTCGGCGGGCGAGACCGAGCGTGCAGACAAGCCCTTTTGCGAAGAAGCGATCCGGCTTTCCCGACTGCTCCTGCGGCTTTTTCCCTCCGAACCGGAGATCATGGGCCTGACCAGCCTGCTTTTGCTTCAGCATTCGCGACTGAAGGCACGGTTCGACGCGGACGGCCAGATCGTGCTGCTGGAGGACCAGGACCGCAGCCTGTGGGATGGCCGGATGATCCGCGAGGCGCTTGCCCTTCTCGACAAGGCAATCCGTCATCGCACGCCCGGCCCGTTCCAGATCCAGGCGGCGATCGCCGCTCTCCATGCGCGCGCAGCGCGGGCCAAGGACACGGACTGGGCCGAGATCGATCTGCTCTACCAGTCGCTCGAACGTCGCCAGCCCTCGCCGGTGGTGACATTGAACCGCGCGGTGGCGGTATCGAAGCTGTACGGACCGGAGGCGGCACTGGCACTCATTGCCCCGCTGGAAGAACGCCTGTCCGGCTATTTCTATTTCCATGGGCTGAAGGGCGGGTTGCTGAAGCAACTCGGCCGGGGGCGCGAGGCGCACGAGGCCTTCGAGCGGGCGATCGCCCTGGCCACGACGCCGGCCGAGGCGGCACATATCCGCCAGCACCTCGATTGCCTGACGCGCGACATGGCGGCGGGCGCTTAGAATTTTCCAGTGCCGATGTCGGATGGCCGATGTGTCGCTCGTCCTTGATGCAAACCAACCCACCGAAACGAGGAAGCCGATCATGGACCAGACTGCCGAGATCAGACCCGCAAACGACCGCGAACTGGTGCTGACCCGCATCCTGAATGCCACGCCCGCCCAACTCTTCAAGGCCTGGACGACGCCTGAACTGATGACGCAGTGGTTTGCACCGAAACCCTACGAGACGCCTGTCGTGGAGATCGAGCCGCGTGACGGCGGCAAGTTCCGCACGGTCATGCGCGGGCCGAACGACTTCCACATGGACTCGACCGGAGTGCTTCTGAAGGTCGAGAAGGACAGGCGCCTGATCTTCACCGACGCGTTCGCGCCGGACTGGAAGCCGACCGAGAAGGCGTTCTTCGCCGCCGAAATCCTCTTCGAGGACGCTGGCAACGGCAAGACCCGCTACACCGCGATCGCCCGCCACTGGAGCGTGGAAGACTGCCAAGCGCACGAGAAGATGGGCTTCCACGAGGGGTGGGGCAAGGTCGCCGAGCAGTTGGAGCAGGTGGCCTCAAAACTCTGATCGAACGCCCCCAGGCCGGGAGCACACTTGCGAACGCATTGTTTCCATTTCCGCCCTTTCCAGCGCTTGCTTGCGTCCATATCTCTAGGCGCAGTTGACAATCCGGAGCGCACCCATGGAACTTGGCCTTCACACCTTTGCCGACGTAGATCCTGCAGCCGCCGACAGGGGGAGGGAAGGCGAGCGCCGGTTGCGGCAGCTTCTCGAGGAGATCGAGCTTGCCGATCAGGTGGGGCTCGATGTCTTCGGTCTCGGTGAGCATCACCGGCCGGACTATGCCGCCTCGGCGCCGCCCGTCATCCTCGCCGCGGCCGCCGCGCGCACGAAACGGATCCGGCTTTCCAGTTCCGTCACCGTGCTGTCGTCGGACGATCCGGTGCGCGTCTTTCAGCAGTTTGCCACCCTTGACCTTCTGTCGGGCGGACGGGCGGAGATCATGGCGGGCCGCGGCTCGTTCATCGAATCGTTCCCGCTGTTCGGTTACGACCTCAAGGACTACGACCGGCTGTTTGAGGAAAAGCTCGACCTGCTGTTGGCGATCAACGACAGCGAGAAGGTCACCTGGCGCGGCGAGTTGCGCGCTCCAATTCCCGGCCTTGGTGTCTATCCACGGCCGTTGCACGGAAAGCTGCCGATCTGGATTGCCGTCGGCGGCACGCCGCAATCGGTCGCCCGCGCCGGCGCCTACGGGCTGCCGCTGGCGCTGGCGATCATCGGCGGCACGCCCGCACGCTACGCGCCGCTCTTCGATCTCTATCGCGAGGCGGCCAAGCGGGCCGGGCAGGAGGCGTCGACGCTCAAGACCAGCATCAACGTGCACGGCTTCATCGCCGATACGTTCGAAGGCGCTGCGGATCAGTTCTACGGGCCGCAGGCGACGGTGATGAACCGGATCGGCGCCGAACGCGGCTGGGGACCGACGAGCCGGGCGCAGTTCGATCTCGCAACCGGGCCGGAGGGACATCTCTTTCTCGGTGATCCGGAGACGGTTGCAAACAAGATCGTCGCCCACCACAAGATCTTCCGCAACGACCGGTTCGTGCTGCAGATGGCGATCGGGCCGATGCCGCACGACCAGATCATGCGGGGGATCGAGCTCTACGGCACCAATGTGGCGCCATTGGTCCGCAAGGCCCTTGACGAGCAGGATCAAACCGCAAGCTGAGCGAATGGTTTTCCGCGCGACGACGTGATAAGGAGCCGCCGAAAGCGAGACAAGATGACACTGAACAACGACGAAGACCTGCGTGGCATGCAGGCGATCGGCCGCCTTTGCGGCAATGTGCTCCAGCACATGGGCGCCTCCATTCGGCCTGGCATGACGACGGCAGAGCTGGATCTGATCGGCCGGCGGCTGCTGGAAGAGGCGGGCGCCCGTTCGGCGCCGGAAGCCTGCTACGAATTTCCGGGCGCGACCTGCATCAGCGTCAACGAGGAAGTTGCCCATGGCATCCCCGGGCACCGGGTCATCGCCGAGGGCGACCTCGTCAACATCGATGTCTCCGCTGAACTCGACGGTTATTTCGCCGACACCGGGGCATCGTTCACGGTCGGCCGCGTCGCACCAAATGTCGATCGTCTTTGCCGCGACGGCAAGCGCGCCATGTGGGTCGGGCTGAAGGAGATCAAGGCAGGCAGGCCGCTCTCGGCGATCGGCAACGCGATCGGCGCCTTCGCCCGCAAGAACCGCTATACGCTGGTCAGCAATCTCGCGAGCCATGGCGTCGGCCGCTCCCTCCACGAAGAACCCTCGGAAATCGCCACCTGGCCCGATCCGCGCGAAAAGCGGATGATGACCGACGGCCTCGTCTTCACCGTCGAGCCGTTCCTGTCGCTCGGTGCGAACTGGGCGGAGAACGGCGACGACGACTGGACGCTCTACAGCGAACCGCGCGCACCGACGGTGCAGTTCGAGCACACGGTCGTGGCGACGAAGAACGGTCCGTTGATTCTGACGCTGCCCGGCTAGAGGCGCGGGCCCGCTATCCTTCAAGGAAAATCGGCAAGGCATCAGAAATTGTCGTTTGCCGGGCCGTGCTGCGCTGCAATAGCTTGTCGCCATGCTGCACGTTTCCAAATCGTCCGTCATCCATCCGCTGCCCGTCGCGATTGCCGGTGCAATAACACTCGCTGCCGTCATGGGGTTCGGGCGGTTCTTCTACACGCCGGTCCTGCCGGCGATGATGGCGGACCTTCATCTCGATCCGGCGCAGAGCGGTCTGATCGCCGCTGCCAACTTCGCGGGATACCTCGCCGGCGCCATACTCGCCGCCTATGGCTGGGCGGCAGGGCACGAGCGGCGGCTTGCGCTGTTGGCACTCGCCGCGAATTCTGCTCTGCTTGCCGCCATGGGAATTGCCGGCACTTTGCCGACTTTCGTCATCATCCGCTTCCTTGCCGGACTGGCCAGCGCCTTCGGGCTGGTGTTCACGTCCGGCATCGTGCTTTCTCACGGGCTTGCCGCCGGCGATACACGCGTGCCCGTCATCCACTTCTCCGGTGTCGGTGCCGGAATAGCGGTCTCGTCGTTGCTGGTCCTCGGGCTTTCCGCGTTCGAGCAGGGCGGATTTGCGGTCTGGCGGCTGGACTGGATCGTTGCGGCGGTTTTCACGAGCCTTGCGCTCGTGGCGGTGAGCGTGCTCCTGCCGCGCACGGCCGCCGGGGTCTCGACGAGGCCGGAGCCGCCGCTTCGCTGGACGCGTCCGTTTGCATTGCTGACGCTGAGCTACGGGCTGTTCGGCATCGGCTATGTCGTCACTGCAACGTTCATCGTCGCGATCGTCCGCGAAGGCGGCGCCGATCCATCGCTCGAAGCGCTGACCTGGTTCGCCACCGGTTTGACGGCGGCGCTCTCGCTTGCCCTCTGGAAGTGGCCGGAGCGCAGGCTTGGCTTGCTCGGTGGATATCGAGCTGCGCTCGTGCTGGAGGCGTTCGGGGTCGCTGCCACCGTAGTCCTGCCGATGCCGTTTTCGGTTTTGGTGGGTGGCGTGCTGCTCGGTGCGACCTTCGTGGTCATCACGGCCTACGGACTGCAACTCGGCCGCGCCATGGCGCCGGAAAGCCCCCGTCGGTCCTTGGCGACGATGACCGCGGCCTTCGGCGTGGGGCAGATCGTCGGACCACTGGCCGCCGGCTGGCTTGCCGCAGGCAGTGGCAGTTACGTCCTTCCGAGCCTGATGGCAGCTGCAATCCTGGCGATTGCAGCACTGGTTACACTGCCTGTAGTTGGCGAAAGCTCTATTAAATCTCGGTAATGGACAGTGCCGGCAATTGTTGCCGTTGGTAAACTGCTCTAGTTTCCGCCGAACCGGAACGGACGACCTGTTCCCGCAATGAGAGACGACGGCCTTGTTACACTCCTTTTTTCCCGAGCCGAAGAAATTTTTCCTTTCCGCGCTTCTTTGGACGGCCGTGGTTGTCGGCTTCTGGTATGTGTTCGGCGACAGTTTAGGTGCGGCGCTCGGCTTGCCGCCGCTGGCCGAAGGGCAGGAGCCGCCGATCGGTCTCGGTCATTTCTTCACCACGGCCTCGATCTGGTTCTACATCTATTTCATCTCGTCGATGGCGGTGTTCTGCCTCTACTGGCAGATCCGCGCGACCGACCAGCCGTGGCGCCTGTGGTCCGTCTGGGGTTCGGCCCTTCTCATCTTCACCGTCTATTTCTCCGTCGATATCAGCGTGGCGCTCAACAACTGGCGCCGTCCGACCTATGACCGCATCGTCGAGGCGCTGAAGGCGCCTAACACCGTCAGCGCCGAGGAAATCTACGGCTACGTCCTCATCTTCTTCCAGCTTGCCACCGTCTACATTATCGCTGCAGTGCTCATCGCCTTCTTTACGAGCCATTACGTCTTCCGCTGGCGCAACGCGATGAACAACTTCTACGTCTCGGTCTGGCCGAAGGTGCGCCACATCGAGGGTGCCTCCCAGCGTATCCAGGAAGACACGATGCGCTTTGCCAGCACGGTGGAAGGCCTCGGCATCAGGCTGGTCGATTCCTTCATGACCCTGATCGCCTTCCTGCCGGTGCTGCATACGCTCTCGGCAAGCATCAAGGATCTGCCGATCGTCGGCTCCATTCCCTATCCGTTGGTCACGGCGGCAATCTTCTGGTCAATCTTCGGCACAGTGATGCTCGCCCTCGTCGGCGTGAAGCTGCCGGGGCTGGAGTTCCGCAACCAGCGTGTGGAGGCGGCCTACCGCAAGGAACTCGTCTATGGCGAGGACCATGCCGACCGCGCGCAGCCGCCAACGGTTCGCGAACTGTTCGACAACGTCCGGAAGAACTATTTCCGGCTCTATTTCCACTACATGTATTTCAACGTCGCACGATATTTCTACCTGCAGACGGACAACATCTTTCCGCTGTTCCTGCTGGTGCCGTCGCTGGTGACCGCCAGCATCACCTACGGGCTGTTCCAGCAGATTCAGGGGGCATTTTCGCAGGTGACGAGTTCGTTCCAGTACCTCGTCAATTCCTGGCCGACGGTGATCGAGCTGATCTCGATCTACAAACGTCTGAAGGCGTTCGAAGCGTCGATCGACGAAAAGCCCTTGCCGTCCATCGACGAGGAGTTCATCGCCGCCGGCGGCGTCGAGGAACTGGCACAGTAGGAAACGATCAGAGCCCCTCGGAGGCGGGCTCGCCCGCCTTTGACGTCGCCAGCCTGTCCAGCGCCTCCCGGTGGCTGACGCAGGCAACCTCGGGCTTGCCGCACGTTTCGCTCAGAAAGCGGTCGAGCGCACGCCAGTAAGCGCCGGCGTTCATCTCCACGAAGTGGAACCCCAACTGGAGCGGGATGCGCTCGCCGGAATACTGCTTCTCGAAGGCGGCGCGAAAGGCGGCGAGCGTCCGCTCTTCGTACGTCGTGCTGTTTCCGGCGTCCTCCTTGCCGCGCGAGTGGCGGACGTAGAGGTTGTAGTCCATCGCCACCACCGGCTTGGCCGAAGGCCCCTCCGGAATCAAGGGCAGCGCGAAGCGAACAAGGTCGTCGCTGACCCCTGGAACTGTCGGCCCTTTCGAAACGGTGCTGGCGTCATAGCGAAAGCCGAAGCTGTGCAACGCCTTGTGCAGGGCCGGACTGGATGACAGATAGGGCGCGCGAAAGCCGATGATTTCCTTCTCGGCGAAATCCCTCCATTCGAGGGGCTCGCGCTCCGCCGCTCCGGCATTCTGCCAGGCATCGCGTAGCGTGTTGCGGAAAAATTCGAACTCCTGCGCCCAGTCCTCCGCACTCCATTTTGCGCCGTCGAAATGGCCACAGGCGTGGCTGCCGATGTCGTGTCCTTCGCTGCGCGCCCGCCAGATCTGGTCGAGTCTTGCAAGCACGTCGGCGTCGTCCGGCGCAAAACCGACATTCGACTTGCCGCGTTTCTCGTGCGGCGCCTGGTAGCTCTTGCGGTTCTCCTTCGTCATCATGAAGGTGCAGGAGAGGAAATAGGTGAAATGCGCCCCTGTTCGCTGTGCGATCGCCCGGCTTCTCTCCCACAGCGTGTTGTCGTGCGCGCCGTCGAACGAGACGATCACGAGCTGTTCCGGCTTGACGCCGGCTTGCTGCGCGTCGCTTGCGAGAACCGGAAGGCTGGTGAGGGAAAGGGCAAGAAGGGAGGAAAGGCTGGGACGTATCATGACTACCGCGGCAATTTGCAAAGGGGCCTAATCCTTCGCGAATGCGGCAAAGCCGTGTTCCCACTGGAAATTGCCTGTGGGGAACGCTATCCCATGGCTACAGCATGTCTCCCGAAAGCGGGAAACGGTTTCGGGACAGAAGATATGCGAATGAACAAGGACCTAAATCGGATTCCATTGACGGAAGGCGGATTTCCATGACTTTGCTGGTTGCCGGTATCATTCTTTTCATCGCCACCCATCTGGTGCGCCCCTTCGCGCCCGGACTGCGGGCGAGTGCGATTGCCAGTCTTGGCAAGTCCGGCTTCATGGCGGTTCACGGCATCGTCTCGCTGCTCAGCCTCGTGATGATGGCGTATGGTTTCGTCCAGGCCCGCGAGGCCGGCGGCAGTATCCTTTACCAGCCGCCCGTCTTCATGGCCCACATCACCCTGACATTGATGCTGATCGCCTCCGTCTGCCTCGTCGCAGCCTTCCTGCCGGCCGGCTACATCCGCACGAAGCTGAAGTTTCCAGCGCTGGTTGCGATCAAGCTCTGGGCGTTCTCGCACCTGCTGGCCAATGGAGAGAGCTATCCGGTGCTGCTCTTTGGAGCAATCCTCGTCTGGGCGGTGATCCTGCGCATCACGCTGAAGAAGCGGATTGCCTCCGGTGAAGCGAAGCTGCCGGTTTTCGTTTCGGTTCTCTACGACCTCATCGCCATCGTGCTCGGTGTGGCGCTCTATGGTGTGATCGTGCTGAAGCTGCATGAATGGGTGATCGGCGTTGCTCCACTGGTGATGTAACCGGAAGGGCCGGCGGCTGAATTCGCCGCTGCCCCCTTACAACGCGCCAAAAATCAGGTAGAAGCGCGAAATCCGATCATTTGTGAAAGCCGGACCGAGAATGGCAAATCAAGACGACAGTTTTATCCGCGAAGTCAATGAGGAACTCCGCTCCGACCAGATGCGTGCCATCTGGCGGAAGTTCGGCCGTGTTCTGATCGGCGCGGCGGTCCTGCTCGTCCTCGGCACGATCGGCAAGGTGGGCTACGAATATTGGCGGGAGACCGAGGCCTCCGCCGCCGGCGACCGGTTCCTGTCCGCCCTCACGCTGATCCGCGAGGATAAGAAGGAGGAAGGGCAGAAGGAACTCGCCGCCCTGGAAAAGGACGGCTTCGGGGCCTATCCGGTGCTGGCGCGCATGCGCTCCGCCTCGCTTCTGGCGGAAAGCGGCGACACGGCCGGTGCGGTAGCGGCGTTTGCCGCGATCGCCAAGGACGGCTCCATCCCGCAGGCGCTGCGCGATGCCGCCCGCCTGCGCGCGGCCTATCTCCTGGTCGACAGCGCCTCGTATGAGGACGTGTCGGCCGAAGCCGAGCAATTGGCGAACCCCGCCAGTGCGATGCGCCATTCCGCCCGCGAGGTGCTTGGCCTCTCCGCCTACAAGCACGGCGACTTCAAGCGTGCGAAGGAGTGGTTCGAAGAGATCACCGGCGATGCGGAAAGCCCGCGCAACCTCGCCAACCGTGCGCAGATCATGCTGGACCTGATCGCCGCCAGCGGCAAGGCCTCCTGAAGCCGCGTGCGCGCGGCTCAATCTGAACGGAACAGGTAATGAGTTTCACCGTCGCCATTGTCGGGCGCCCCAATGTCGGCAAGTCCACGCTGTTCAACCGCCTGGTGGGCAAGAAGCTCGCGCTGGTCGATGACACGCCCGGCGTTACCCGCGATCGTCGTCCGGGCGAGGCCAGGCTCGTTGACCTGCGGTTCCGCGTCGTCGATACCGCCGGCCTCGAGGAGGCGGCACCCGAGACGCTGCAGGGGCGCATGAGGGCGCAGACGGAGGCGGCGATCGACGAGGCAGATCTGTCGCTGTTCGTTGTCGATGCCAAGACGGGGCTGACCCCGGTCGATCAGGCGCTTGCGGAGATGCTGCGCCGCCACGGCAGGCCCGTCGTTCTGGTCGCCAACAAATCCGAGGCTCGCGGCTCCGACGCCGGCTTCTACGACGCCTTCACGCTTGGTCTTGGCGAACCGACGCCGATTTCCGCCGAGCACGGGCAGGGCATGCTCGATCTTCGCGATGCGATCGTCGCGGCGATTGGCGAGGAGCGCGCCTTCCCGCGCAAGGACGACGAGGCCGTCACGAATGTCGACGTTCCCCACGTCGCCGGCGAAGACGTAGACGAGGAGGAGCCCGCCTATGACGAGACGAAGCCGCTGCGGGTGGCGATCGTCGGCCGGCCGAACGCCGGAAAGTCGACGCTGATCAATCGATTCCTCGGCGAAGACCGGCTTCTGACCGGCCCCGAGGCGGGCATCACCCGCGATTCCATCTCCGTCGAATGGCAATGGCGTGGGCGCACGATCAAGATGTTCGACACCGCCGGCATGCGGCGCAAGTCCAGGGTACAGGAGAAGCTGGAGAAGCTGTCGGTCGCGGATGGCCTGCGCGCCATCCGCTTCGCCGAAACGGTCGTCATCGTCTTCGACGCCACCATTCCGTTCGAGAAGCAGGACCTGCAGATCGTCGATCTCGTGCTGCGCGAGGGACGCGCGGCCGTGCTCGCCTTCAACAAATGGGATCTGATCGAGGACCCGCAAGCGGTGCTCGCCGAACTGCGCGAAAAGACGGAACGGCTTGTGCCGCAGGCGCGCGGTATCCGCGCCGTGCCGATTTCCGGCCAGACGGGGCGCGGGCTGGATAAGCTGATGCAGTCGATCATCGACACGGACCGGGTCTGGAACCGCCGGATCTCGACGGCGCGGCTGAACCGTTGGCTCGAGTCCCAGCAGGTCCAGCATCCGCCGCCGGCAGTATCCGGCCGCCGGCTGAAACTGAAATACATGACGCAGGTGAAGGCCCGTCCGCCGGGCTTCATGATTTCCTGTACGCGGCCTGAAGCGCTGCCGGACTCCTATGTGCGCTTTCTGACCAACGGCCTGCGCAGCGACTTCGACCTGCCGGGCGTGCCGATCCGGATCCACTTCAAGGCCTCCGAGAATCCCTTCGAGCCGAAGAAGCGGAAGAGGTAGAAATGAAAAAAATTGCACCGGCTGGCAAGGTCAGCCGGTGCAATTGCGATGATGAAATGGTTCGTCCGTCATTCACCGACGGATCGGGTCACGGCGTGACGGTGAGCTTCGCAGCCATTCCTGCCTCGTAATGTCCTTTCAAGTTGCAGAACAGAAGATAGGTACCCGCCGCTAGATCGGCGTCGAGCTTGCCGTCTGCTCCCGGTTTGAGATCCTCGACCTCGCCGAGGCTCTCGAGGTCTTTTTCGTCTACTCGATGCTTGCTGGCGACAAGCGGGATCTTCTGGTCGCCGGACTGAAGCTTTACCAGGATCACCTCGTGCTCTTCGCTCATCGCATCGTTGTGCACCACGAACGTCGCAGGTCCGGCTGCAACACTTGTCTGGTCAAGCTTGAGGGCCATCGACCCGCCACCCTCACCGGTTGCGGTGACGTGGATGGTGTTGGCCGCCAAGAGGGGCGTTGCTGAGAGCGCCAGAGCAATTGCGGCTGCATTGACGGCAAGCATGCGTGGCGTTTTCCTTCGGTTGAGGACGTTTGCGCAGCCTTTCTGCCGCCCCTTCCTGACGGTAGCCTGAAAGACCAGGACCACAGACACCGGACTGGATACGCGCTGACGGAAGGGCGTGATGGGCCGGAATGCTGCCGTTCGATGTCGGTACGAGGAGGCCGTGGCCATGGTTTCCGCTGGTTGGCGCAGCGCGCTCGCGCCGCGTCCTCGCTTGTCAGGCCGACAGCTTTTCCCGGGGCACGAGCGCGCCGTGATGCTGGATGACGGCTGCTGCCAGTTTCGCTGCGAAGCGGGCGGAAGAGGGGGCGTCCGGGGTCACGACGTAACGGGCCAGGAAGCCGCCGTTGAAGCTGTCGCCGGCGCCTGTCGTATCGATGACCTGCTCGACCGCCACCGAGGGTACATGGATTTCCGTTTGGCCAAAGGCGAGCCTGGCGCCTTCCCGGCCGTCCTTGACGACGACATCGGCAACGCCGTCCGCCCGGTAGCGTGCGATCGTATTGTCGATCGAATGGTCGCCGAAGTGGGCGGCTTCGTCCTCGAAGCTCGGCATGACCAGCGTGGCCGCTCGGGCACCCTCACTGATCGTCGCGCGCATCCGCTCGGCATTATCCCACAGCCGCGGGCGGATGTTCGGATCAAAGGCGACGAGCTTGCCGGACGCCTTGGCCCGGCGCAGTTCGGCAAGGAGCGTGTCGACGTCCTCGAACGGCAGGATAGCGAGCGTGATCCCGGAGAAGACAACGACATCCGCCGCCTCGATCGCATGGCGCAAGCGGTGCGGATCGCGCGCGAGGAGCTTTGCAGCGGAAACCGACCGCCAATAGGAGAAGCTGCGCTCGCCGTTGTTGAGATGGATCATGTAGAGGCCCGGCGTGCGGTTCTCGATGCGGGCGATGTCGCCCGTGCCGATGCCGTGTCCCTCCATGAAGGCGAGCATCTCGTCGGAGATCGTATCGGTTCCAACGGCGGTGAAGTAGTTGACCGACCAGTCGGGCGGCAGGAACAGGCGGGCGTAGTAGGCGGTGTTGAAGGTATCGCCCGCGAAGCTTTTTCGCATCAGCCCGCCGTCCGCCTGCATCAATTCCACCATGCATTCGCCGATCGAAAGCAGCTGCCTCGCCATTCTTGCCGCTCCTCAGTTGCGCCGGAACGAGGCGATGCTGTCGATGATGCCGCGGCGCACGGCGATTCCGGCGCCGCCTGCGCGCCATCGCGCAGTGGCGCGGGAGACACCCGGGACATGCACGCCGTATTCCCGGGAAAGGCGTTCCAGCTGTCCGGCGAGGCGTTCTTCAAAATCGGCTGCGAGAAACTGCGGCGCGATGGCAAGAACGAAGAGGCCGGCACGCGGGCTCTCGCTTCCGGTCTGGAAATCCGGCGCGTCGAGTGACCAGTTGGCGCCGGTCAGTCCCGCCGCGAGTACCTCCACCATCAGCGCAATGTTGGCACCGCGACTGCCGCCGAAAGCGAGCAGCGCACCCTTCAGCGCCTCGTTTGCGTCGGTTGTCGGGCGACCGGTCGAATCGAGCGCCCAGCCTTCAGGTATTGGCGCCCCGCTTTCGGCCGCCTGCCTGACCTTGACGTAGGCGGTTGCGCTGGAGGACTGGTCGATGACGAGCGGCGGCCCATTCGCGCGCGGGGCGGCAAAGGCAAGCGGATTGGTGCAGTAGACTGGCTTGGTGCTGCCGCCGCCGGCGATCAGGGCGGGGCCGTTGGTCGCTGCCAGCGCGACCAGTCCGGCATCGGCGAGCCGGGCCGCATACCAGCCGAGTTCGCCCGTGGTGAAGCTGTTCTGCGAGGCGTAGAGGGTCAGGCCGAAAGTCTTCGCTTTTATCACCAGTTCGTCAAAGGCCAGGTCGAAACCGAGCTGTGCGACACCGCCGTGGCAATCGCATTTCACCAGTGCCGGTATCGGCGAGGTGATCAGCGGTTCGGCGTGGCCGTCGATCCGGCCAGAGGCGAGCGCATCGAGGTAGTCCATTAGGTGGGCCAGGCCGAGCGCTGGCTTGCCGGCGGCTTCCGCGTCGACGGTCGCCTTCGCAAGCGAGCGCGCCAACGCCTCGCTTGCGCCGGCCCGCAAGAGCGCCGTAGAGGCCAGCACCGAGACTTCAGCCAGGGTCAGGACGACGGTTTGGTCAGGCATTTCAAGTCTCCCGCTCCGTAAGCGGTTCACCAGTCCGGTGCATGGATTCGATTGCCGGCATCATCGGGTCCGTTCTGTCGCACGTCAACCGCAAGAGGCGTCCGGGGGGGCAGTGCGGGCTCGACAACTCGGAACCGGCGCATCCGACCGTTTACGCGTTCGGTCGTCCCCGCTACACATTGTTGATGACCACGACCGGGGGACCCTCCATGACCGTTTCGCAGACAGCGGCCGCCGCTTGGTGGCGCGGTGCCGTGATCTACCAAGTCTATCCACGCTCCTTCCAGGATACGACCGGCGACGGCGTTGGCGACCTCAAAGGCGTGAAGGAGCGGCTTACGCATATCGCCTCGCTCGGCGTGGACGCGATCTGGCTGTCGCCGTTCTTCACCTCGCCGATGGCGGACATGGGCTACGACGTTTCCGACTACTGCGACGTCGATCCCATGTTCGGAACGCTTGCGGACTTCGACGCGATGCTGGACGAAGCACACCGCCTCGGCTTGAAGGTCGTCATCGACCAGGTGATCTCGCACACCTCCGACCGGCACCCGTGGTTCAGGGAAAGTCGCGCCAGCCGCGACAACGCCAAGGCCGACTGGTACGTCTGGGCGGAGCCGAAGAAAGACGGTACGGCGCCTAACAACTGGCTCGCAGTCTTCGGCGGCACGGCCTGGGAGTGGGACGGCGTGCGTCGGCAATACTACATGCACAATTTCCTCGCCTCGCAGCCGGACCTCAACTTTCATAACCCGGAGGTTCAAACGGCGTTGGTCGAGGCGATGCGCTTCTGGCTCGATCGCGGCGTCGACGGCTTCCGCCTCGACACGGTGAACTACTATTTTCACGATGCGCGATTGAGGGATAACCCGCCACACGTGCCGGACCCGGAGGCCACCGGCTTCGACGCGCCGGAAAGCAATCCATACGGCATGCAAGCGCATCTGCACGACAAGACACAGCCGGAGAACATTGCCTTCCTGCGGCGGGTGCGGGCGCTGCTCGACGCATATCCGGATCGCACCTCGATCGGCGAAGTGGGGGACGGCGCCCTCTCACTGAAGACAGTGGCCGACTATACAAGCGGCGGCGACAAGCTGCACATGTGCTACACCTTCGACCTGCTCGGGCCGGACTTCACCGCGGAGCATATCCGCAGATGCGTGGAGAATTTTCAGAAGGCGGTGACGGACGGCTGGGTGTGCTGGGCCTTCTCTAACCATGACGTCGAGCGCCATGCCAGCCGTTTCACCGCTGCGCTGCAGGAACGCGACCGGGTCGCCAAGCTGGCGATCACGCTGCTTGCGACACTGCGCGGCTCGATCTGCCTCTACCAGGGCGAGGAACTCGGCTTGCCGGAAGCGGAGCTGGCCTTCGAGGATCTGCGCGACCCTTACGGCATCCGCTTCTGGCCGGCCTTCAAGGGACGCGACGGATGCCGCACGCCGATGCCCTGGCAAGCGGGCGCCCCACATGCGGGTTTCTCGGCGGGCAGGCCGTGGCTGCCGGTACCCGAAGAGCATGCGCGGCATGCGGTCGACACCCAAGAAGCGGTGGCTGGCTCGGTGCTGAGCCACTATCGCCAGACGCTCGCCTTCCGCAAAGCGCACGCCGCCCTGCGCGACGGCGACATGACCTTCGTGACATCGCACAACGACATCCTGGCATTCACCCGCGAGGAGGGCGGAGAAAAGCTTCTCTTCGTCTTCAACCTGACGCGCAAGCCTGTTGGGTTCTCGCTACCGAAGGATACATTGGACTGCGAAGCGGTGCCTCTGCCGGGCTTTGCCTCCGCACTGGACCACGGCGTGATCAAGCTCGGGCCCCTCAACGCGTTTTGCGGCCGGCTGTCATGAATTTGAGCCTCAGGCAGCCGGGCGCTAGCGAGCCGCCGGAAAGCAGGCAGAACACCTATCTCACCAGTTTGTCATCGTCTGCATGCCTGCCGATCCAGAACCAGATCAGGTCGTCTCCATCGCTGACCGCAAGCGCACGCCACGAAAGGCTAACGCGTACAGACCAAAAACGGCCGACTTGCTTCAGATGCAAGGACGGATGCTTCGGTTCGGCTTTTAAGAAGCTCGAAGTTTTGATCGGCCAGCTCTTGGACAGGTGCGGGGAGAGCATTGTACGCGCGCCAGAATGAAGGGCTCGCGTAATGCTTCAAAGGCGGCTCGTTCGTTCGGCGCGGTGGTCTTTCAACGCCTCGTCTCCAAGACGGTCAAGTGCCTGGCTGTTGCGCGCGTCACGCTCGAACTGCTGATCCCAGCGTTCCGCCTGCAGTTTCTCGAACCACAGGGTAAAGGCCTCGAACTCCTTTGCGTCGAGTTCGGCCACAGCTTGGACATTCGGCAAACCTCCATCTTCTGGATATGCCGTCGACCGTGACTTGCCAAGATGGCTCTCACCCGATCAGCGCGAACCGGTCCACGTCCACCATGCCGCGATCCGATATTTTCAGATGCGGAATGACCGGCAGCGGCAGGAAGGCGAGTTGGAGGAAGGGTTCTTCCAGCGTGGCGCCCAGCGCGATGGCGGCCTGTCGCAGGTGGTGCAGCGTGTCGCGCACTGCCTCGTAGGGCTCGAGACTCATCAGACCTGCGACCGGTAGCGCGATCTCGCCGGTGACCTTGCCACCCTCGACGACGACAAAGCCGCCCTGGATCTCGCCGAGGCGGTTTGCGGCAAGCGCCATGTCGTCCTCATCGACGCCGACCACGCAGATGTTGTGGCTGTCGTGGCCGACGGTGGAGGCGATCGCCCCCTTCTTGAGTCCGAAACCCTGGACGAAACCGTTGGCGTGATTGCCGTTCTTGCCGTGGCGCTCGATGACGGCGACCCTGATGATGTCGCGGTCGAGATCCACCGCGGTCTCGTTGCCCTTCGCCGGCAGCCGGTAGCGCCGGTGCTCGGTGATGATCTTGCCGGGCATCACGCCGATCACCGGCGTCTCGCCTTCGCTGACGGGGACGGCGAAGTGCGCGGCCTTCACGGGACGCGCCTTGACGCTGTCGAGCCCGACCGGAGCGATGGGCCTGCGGCTTTCAAAGAGCGCGTCCGTGACCCGGCGTCCGCCGGCAAGTACCATTTCTGCGCGGCAGTCCTCCAGCGTGTCGATCACGACGAGATCGGCGCGCCAGCCTGGCGCCACCAGCCCGCGATCCCGCAGGCCAAAAGCCTTGGCGGCAGAGATCGAGGCAGCGCGATAGACGGCGAGCGGTGCGCGCCCGTGGGCGATCGCGGTGCGGATCATGTGGTCGAGATGACCCTGCTCGGCGATATCGAGCGGATTGCGGTCGTCAGTGCAAAGCGCGATGAACGGCGACAGCCGCTCGGTGAAAAGCGGCAACAGCGCCAGCAGGTCCTTCGACACCGAGCCCTCGCGGATCAGGATGTGCATTCCCTTGCGGATCTTTTCCAGGGCCTCGTCGGCGCTCGTGCATTCGTGGTCGGTGCGGATACCGGCGGCGAGATAGCCGTTGAGGTCGCGACCGGACAAAAGCGGCGCATGACCGTCGATATGCCCGCCCTGGAAGGCCTCCAACTTGGCCATGCAGACGGGATCCTTGTGGATCACGCCGGGAAAATTCATGAACTCGGCAAGCCCGATAACCTTCGGATGGTCGCGGAATGGCAGGAGTTTTTCGACGGGCAAGTCGGCGCCGGAGGTCTCCAGATGCGTCGCCGGCACGCAGCTCGAAAGCTGTACGCGCACGTCCATGATCGTCTGCTCGGCGGAATCGAGGAAGAACTGGATTCCCTCGACACCCAGAACGTTGGCGATCTCGTGCGGATCGCAGATTGCCGTCGTCACGCCGAGCGGCAGCACGCAGCGGTCGAACTCGTGCGGAGTGACGAGTGAAGATTCGATGTGCAGGTGCGTGTCGATGAAGCCGGGCACGACGATGCGCCCGGAGATATCGATCTCCTCTTGGCCCTCGTAGCCCTCGCATGTGCCGACGATGCGGTCGCCGCAGATGGCGATGTCGGAGGCGACGAGTTCGCCGGTGACGAGATCGAAGAACCGTCCGCCCTTCAGGACCATGTCAGCAGGTTCGCGGCCGGTGCCCTGGTCGATGAGGTTGTCCAGGCTTGTCATGCGCATGCTCCGATTCTGTAGCAAAACGAAGGTAACGCGATAGGTCCGGCATCAGGTAGTGAAAACCGCCAAATACAAATTAGGATTCTGAATTGAACTGACAATTTTGAGTGACTCGACCTGTGCGCTCCCTACTACGAAGCGCCTCCTGAACTGCGCAACCATCTCATTTTTAGGGAAACCCCTAGTGGGCCTCCGAGGCCGCGAACCGCGTCCATCAGGATGACGAACAGGCCCTCGGCGATTGTGTTTTTCCGGATTGACATCGGAATGGTGTGGTAGAGGGAATGGGGAGGCCCGCCACGTTATGATAGCGGCGGGCCAGGTTTGCTCAATCGTCTTCGTTGCACTCGGTGATTTCGCAGACGGACTCGTCCGTTGTACGGTTCGCGCACTCATTCAATGCGCGTTCGCGAGCGGAACCTTCGTTGTCGAAGCTATAGCTGTAGCCATAAGATCCTTCTTCGGAGACTGCGATACAGCCCCATGCGAACGCGGAGTTGGTCGTAGCGGCCATGGCGGCGGCAAAGGCGAGAGCTGCAAGACCAGCCCGTACAGTCGATGTCATTGTGTTTCCTCTGTGGTGATAGTTGGCCGTAGATGTGCGATCACATCAAATACGGGTCACTTTGAACGGCACATACCGGTCTTGGTCGTTTCTTTATCGCCATCGTCATAGGCGATGCCGATTTTCTCTCCGGCCAGAGAGGAGATCTTGCCAGCGTACCAATCACCGGCGCCCTTGTAGTTGCACTCAACCCTCGTGCCAATCGTCCAATCATAAGGACGAACCGCGTTGATCGAGACAGTTTCCGTGTCTCCGTCATCGTACTGGATGGTGATTTTGTCTTTCGAAATTTTCGCGATCACTCCAGGGAACCAGTAGCCTGCCCCTTTGAAATTTCCGAGCACCCAGTCGCCAGTCGTTTGTGCCGGCGCGGCGCCAGCGCCGAGTACGACCATGCTGGCAGCAATCAATAATGAACCAATTCTATTCAATTCTATCTCCCATATCGGCCCGAATTGAGCCGAGTGGGGCGAAAATATGGCAAGGAACATGAATGGTGTCTGAACTGGTCCAGCGATCTCGCCACGGCTGAACTGCATGATGGCGCGAGGGGTCATTCAAACCAGGGTAGCGCGCCCGCCTCAGAATATGGAACCGCGCCCTAACTTGTCTAAATTCTTCGGCGCTTGGCCATCCACCGTCATCGGGCGTGTCCGACCAAAAGAAACGCCCGGCGGAGTCTCCGCCGGGCGTCTCGATGGGGCCGAACTGGCTTCAAGCGTAGCGCCGCTGCCTGCTCTCTTGCGGCTGAGCGTCGCCGTAAATGGTGTCGATCGCGTCCAGGATCGTCAGAACGGCGTCCGACTTGCTGGAATAGTAGATCGTCTGCGCGTCACGCCGCGTCGAAACGAGGTTCTGCGCCCGGAGTTTTGACAGATGCTGCGACAGCGCCGACTGGCTGAGGCCCACTCTCTGGGCCAGTGCGCCGACCGCGATTTCGCCACGGACCAGCACCTTCAGGATGAGCAGCCGTTTCGGGTTGGCCATTGCGGAAAGAAAGTTCGTTGCCACTTCGGCCTCGGCCTGCTCGTCTTCAGTAAAAGGGTCCATTCATCACTCCGTCGGCGCAATCACTTCAAATATGTGCGGTTCCGTACTGTATGACTGTTAGCATATAAACAAAATTGCACACATCAAGTGGTCAGAAATGGGGGTAGGTCGTCGAATTACGCGTTATGCATCAGGTTTCCGCCGATCTGGCCCGTACCAAAAGGTCGGCGAGCACAGTGCGAAGATCCCTCGCATCTGAAAGTTCTGTTGCAAATTCAAGCCTTTCGAGCCGGTCCCCCGATGAAAGATCGATGCCGGCGGCATCAATGCCGGATATGGACCAGTTTCCGTCCCTCGCTCCACAGTAGAAGCGAGCGTAGAGGCCGGCGGCTTCGGCGTGGTCGGTGTTCATGTGCTCGATGGCGCCCGCCTCGTGCAGTGCCAGCGCTTCGCGGACGGGAGAGCGAATCAGCAAATCGTCCGCCGTCAGCACGTAGGCCTTGCCGAAGCCTCCGTTCAGGTTGGCGCGAAGCGGTACGAGTTTGAAAAAGGTGAAGTCAGGAAAGTCGACGTAAAGCTTGGCCTTGGGATGGCGGCGGACGAAGCGGTCGCGCAGCCGTGCATGCTGATCGCTGCCGCGATCGACTTCGCAGGCCTGCGTGATGACGGTCAGTCGCGGATGGGCGAGGGGATCGCCCTTTCCCGCCTCACCGGCAAGTAGCGATGCGCGCGGATCGCGGCGCAGCGCCTGGGTGTGGACGGAAAGCGCCGAGACGAGGATGACTGGCGCGCCGTCGATGTCCAAACCGGTCAGAACCCGGCTGGCGTAGGGAAAGCCGGTGTCCGGCTCGAGGACGGCCAGAGCAGCGCTGCGCGACGCGCGCAGCAACACCCGGGCGAGCCTGCGCGCATCGTCGTCCGTATCACGCAAGACCTTCGGCGTGTCCTTCGGTTCTCCCGTCATGGCAATTCCTCGAATGACTGTCGTTTCCATCTGGAAACGGCGAACGGCCCCGAAAGTCAAGCCGAACTTCGGGACCGGGCCCTCACAGATGGGCGGCGCTCAGGTCACTCGCGACGGCGATGCCGGGTCAGGCTTTCCACCACATTCTGGGCGTTGATCATGCCGACGACCGCACCATTCTCGACCACGCCAATATTCCCAGGCTGCCGCGCCATGGCGTCGAGAACGTCAACCAGCGGGGTGCCGGGTGCCGCCGTGGCGGTCACGCCGATGGCCGGTCCGCTCAGCCCCTCCTGCATGACGTCGCGGGCCGTCAGCATGTTGATCGGGTTCATGTTCTGCACGAAGTCCGCGACATATTGGTTGGCCGGGTTCTTCACGATGTCCGGCGGCGTGCCGCACTGGATGATGCGGCCGCCCTCCATGATCGCGATGCGGTTGCCGATGCGGAAGGCCTCGTCGAGATCGTGGCTGACGAAAATGATCGTCTTCTTCAGGCGCCGCTGGAACTCGAGCAGTTCATCCTGCAGGCGGGTGCGGATCAAGGGATCCAGCGCGGAAAACGGTTCGTCCATCAGGAGGATCGGTGCGCCGGTGGCGAAGGCGCGGGCGAGGCCGACGCGTTGCTGCATGCCACCGGATAACTCGTTGACCTTGCGGTTTGCCCATTGGGCCAAGTTGACGAGATGCAACTGTTCCTCGACGCGGGCCTTGCGTTCGGCATCGGGCATGCCTGCCAGCTCGAGCCCGAAGCCGACATTGTCCGCAACCGTGCGCCAGGGCAGCAGGGCAAACTGCTGGAACACCATCGAAACCGTGTGCATGCGGAAGGCACGCAGCGACTTCGGTGAGCAGTCGTAGGGATTGAGCGCGCCATCCGAGGTCTTGACCTGGACCTCGCCGCGAACGACCGGAGCCAGCCCGTTGACGGCGCGCAAGAGCGTCGACTTGCCCGAGCCGGACAGCCCCATCAACACCAGGATCTCGCCCTCGTTGATCGAGAGCGAGGCGCCGGCGACGCCAACCACGAGGCCGGTCTCCTTGCCGATCTCGTCGCGGCTCTTGCCGGCATCGATCATGGCGATGGCGCGCTCCGGCTTCTCGCCGAAGACAATGTCCACATTGCGGAAAACGACGGTCTCGCTCATTTGCCTTCTCCTTCATCGGAGGTGCGGAAAAGGCGGTCGAGGATGATGGCGAGGATGACGATGCACAACCCTGCCTCGAAGCCCATCGAGATGTTTACGGAGTTCAGGGCGCGAACGACCGGCACGCCGAGCCCCCTGGCGCCGACGAGCGCGGCAATGACCACCATCGACAGCGACAGCATGATCGTCTGTGTCAGGCCGGCCATGATCTGCGGCGTGGCAAAGGGGAGTTCGACCTTGCGAAGGACCTGTCTCGGTGTGGCGCCGAAGGCCTGCGCCGCCTCGACCAAGGAGGGCGGTGTCGAGATGATGCCGAGCCGCGTCAGGCGGATCGGCGCGGGAATGGCAAAGATCACCGTCGCGATCAGGCCCGGAACCATGCCGAGGCCAAACAGGATAAGGGCGGGGATCAGGTACACGAAGGTCGGGATCGTCTGCATCAGATCGAGCACCGGACGCAACAGCGTATAGAACCAGGGCCGGCGAGCGGCAGCGATGCCGAGCGGAACACCGACACACATGCTGACGCTGGTCGCCGCCAGGACGAGTGCGAGCGTCTCGGTGGTTTCCTTCCAGTAGCCCTGGTTGACGATCAGAAGCAGGCCAAGGAAGGTGAACAGCGCCACGCCGAAAGACCGGCGGAGATACCAGCAGAGCGCGGTGATCAGCGTGATCAGCGCCAGCGCATATGTGAATTTGCCCGCGTCGCTCGTAAACGGCCCCTGCAACAAGTAAAGGATGGCGTCGATGCCGCTCTGCAGCACCACCTTCAACATGTCGAAGAGGCCCTTGCCGTTGGTGGTCAACCAGTTGACCGCCGTCTTCGCCCACGGGCCGATGGGCAGTTTGATGTTTGTCAGCCAGTCCACGGGATCACACCACCTTCCAAGGGTGTTGACATCTTTGCCGTGCGCCGATGCGCTTCGCCGGGCGGTCGCCAGAAATGGCGCGGCAGATAGATGCTCATAAGACTATCGAGCGACAGCATGCCTTCCTGATGCACGCTGAAATGTCGGAATCGGACGGGGCGGAAGGTTATCCTGCCGCCCCTTGATCCGAGCGGTTAAAGGCCCAGCGACGCCTTGACCGCCGCCAGACCATCGCTGCCGTCCTTTGCCGTCACGCCAGCCAGCCATGGTTCGATTATCGACGGATTGGCCTTGAGCCATTCGGTCGCGGCGGTATCGGGCGCCTGTCCATCGTTGAGGATCTTGCCCATGATCTCGTTTTCCATCTGCAGCGAGAACGTGAGGTTCTTCAGAAATTGCCCGACGTTCGGGCATTCGGTCGTGTAGCCCTTGCGAACGTTGGTGAGAACCGTCGCGCCGCCATAGTTGGGCCCGAAGACGTCGTCGCCTCCGGCGAGATAGGTGAGCTTGAAATTGGCGTTCATCGGATGCGGTTCCCAACCGAGGAAGACGATCGGCTTGCCGTCCTGCTCGGCGCGGGCGACCTCGGCAAGCATGCCTTGCTCGGAGGACTCGACCACCTCGAAGCCCTTCAGGTCGAAGCTGCCCTTGTCGACCATGTCGATGATCAGGCGGTTGCCGTCATTGCCCGGCTCGATGCCGTAGATCTTGCCCTCGAGCGCGTCCTTGTGGGCAGCGATGTCCTTGAAGTCCTTGATGCCGAGTTCGGCGCCCTTGGCGTTGGTGGCCAGGGTGTACTTGGCGCCCTCGAGGTTCTCGCGCACCGTCTCGACCGTGCCGGCGTCGCGGAACGACTTGATATCGTTTTCCATGGTCGGCATCCAGTTGCCGAGGAAGACGTCGATGTCGTTGTTTGCCAGCGAGGCATAGGTCACCGGAACCGACAGCACGGTCGTTTCGGTCTCGTAGCCGAGGCCCTTTAGAACTGCAGATGTGGTGGCGGTGGTCGCGGTGATGTCCGTCCAGCCGACATCGGAGAAGCGGACCTTGCCGCAGCTTTCGGGTTCTGCCGCCATCGCGCCGGACAGGCCGAGGGCAAAGAGCGAGACGGCCGCAAGGGCGGACATCCTAAAAGTTGAGTTCGATTTCATGTTTCCTGCTCCCCATATCTTTGTTCTGATGTTCAAGCCAAGCATCAAAAACGTCATTGTTCAAGCACTTTACGATGTTTGAATCGGTGCCAGGGGCCTAGATTATTTCACGCCGGTTCGCAATCGCGCGCAAGAATGTCGCTGTGAACGGCGCGCGTGGAATTCTGTGATTTTTGTCAGGTGGCCACTGGAAATCCGGTCTCGTCCGGGCCAGAACGAGGCTGGAGACCATCATGGCCAAGCTATACTTCCATTATGCGACAATGAACGCCGGAAAGTCGACGATGCTGCTGCAGGCGTCGTACAACTATCAGGAGCGTGGCATGCGAACGGCGATTTTCATCGCCGCCCTGGACGACCGCGCCGGCAAGGGGCGCATATCGTCACGCATCGGCCTGAAGTCGGATGCCATCGCCTTCGATGGCGACGACGATCTCTATGCCATGGTCGAGGGACTGAGCGGCGACGGCACGGGCGCGGTCGCCTGCGTGTTTGTGGACGAGGCCCAGTTCCTGACCGAGGATCAGGTGTGGCAGCTTGCCCGTATCGCCGATCGTCTCGGCATCCCCGTCATGGCTTACGGTCTACGCACGGATTTTCAGGGAAGGCTCTTTCCCGGCTCCTACACACTGCTTGCGCTCGCCGATGAACTGCGCGAGGTGCGCACCATCTGTCACTGCGGGCGCAAGGCGACGATGGTGGTGCGCCTCGATGGCAAGGGCCAGCCAGTCAAGCAGGGCGCGCAAGTCGAGGTAGGCGGGAACGAGAAATACGTGTCCTACTGCCGGCGACACTGGGAAGACACGATGCGCGGCGACTAATGTGCCTCGCAATCTTTTTGATACTTGAAAATGTTAGGTTCTTTTCTGTATTCCTCGCATAATGGGCCGTCATTTTTCGGGGGTATACTTGGCTTTCTCCGACTAAACGACGCCTTGCCGCATGGCCTGCTGTCCAAATCGCGGTTTAATTGGTGATATTTGAACCGAAAGGAAACAACGTGAAAATCACTTTAGCTTCCACCGTTATCCTCCTCCTCGCGACTGCATCCGCTGCGCAAGCGGACGGGGACGCAACAGCCGGCAAAGCGGTTTTCAAGAAGTGTGTTGCCTGTCACACCATCGATCCGGCCAACCGGGTCGGCCCGTCCCTGGGCGGTGTGGTCGGTCGGCCGGTGGCTTCGGTGGAGGGGTTCAAATACTCCAAGGCCATGCAGGAATTTGGCAAGGACAAGGTCTGGGATGAAGCGGCCCTTTCCGAATTTCTCGCCGCGCCAAGGGCGACAGTGAAGGGAACCTCGATGGTGTTCGTCGGCCTGAAGAAGCCGCAGGATATCGACGACCTTCTGGCCTACCTCAAGGATCCCGCGGCGGCGAAATAACCGTTTCGTATCGGGCCAGGCGCCGCCGGTGACGACACCTGCCCTCAACGGAAAAATACATGGCTACCGGGGCTTGCACGCTCCGTCGGGCTTCCCACATCATGTTTGCCCGCGACCAGCAGCCGGTCGCGCGGCGGATGGCGACATTTGTTTGCCACGAAAAGGGGAGCAGGCATGGCCACACTGCAGAATTTCGACGCCGAGATCGCAACGACCCGCGCGGTCGTCGACCAAGTGCGCGGCAAGATGGAGCAGTCCAGCGTCGCGCTGGACCAGTTCGCCAAGGCAGATACCAAGCTCGGCGATGTCAATTTCGACATCGAGAATGCCCGCATCCAGGACGTGCTCGCCCAGCAGAAGGTGATGGAAGCCAACATCGCCGACCTGATCATCGGGCTCGAGGACGCCACCAATGTCTTCGGCGCCGAGTTCGAGAGCATGAAGAGCTATACGGGCTACGAGAAGTTCATCGGCATCTTCTCCAAGCAGAAGATGCAGCGCATGCGCACTGACCGGGTGCGTAACATGTCGCTTGCCGGCAACCTGCAGGAACTGCTCGCCAAGTCCGACACGATCGTCGGCATCCTCAAGGAGCAGAAATCCGTCCTCGACAGCCGCTACAAGACCTCCGAGGCGAGCCTCGTCCAGGTGATCGAGCGGCGCAAGCAGACGATGGCGAACCTGGAGATGACGCAGAAACGGATCGAGGAACTGAACCCGCAATTGCTCGACGTCGAAAACCGCATCGCCGCCTCGACGGACCAGAAGGCGCGCGCGCAGCTGGAGGGCGAGCGCTCGAAGCTCGCCACGGAATACAACGAGAAGCAGGCGAAGGAGCAGGAACTGCTGGCCGAAAGTCAGACGCTCGAGCGCTACACCTCGATGTTCCAGACCTTCGTGGATTCGCTCAACAACCAGATCGCCGCGCAGAACACGCTGATCAACAAGCTGACCATCGATACCGAACAGCGCATCGTGCTCTACAAGGCATTGGAGGATTCGTTGAAGACGGCGGCCCAGCAGGACGTCGCCCACCGGATCAACACGCTCGGCAGCAAGGTCGATACGGCGGCGGAGGAAACCATGGCCGGGATCGGTGCTGCGGCCCAGAAACACATCGGCGATCTTCTCGAGATGCACGAGAAGAACATGCTCGCCACTCAGGACATCCAGCGCCGCAAGAAGCTCGCCGACGACGCCTTTGCCCGGCGCTTCCAGGAGGTCATGGATAAGCACAACGCATCGAACTACGTGAAGGCGTGACGGTGCCGCCGTGACCCGCTCGTTCGGCAGAGTTTTGCCCCTCACCCAGGCCCTCTCCTCGCAGGCGGGGAGAGGGGACCGACGCGTTGCGGTTCGTCCCGTCTCCCTGTTCACGGGAAGACTATGCCCGCGGGCGGACGAGGGGTGTCCATGAAAGCCGCCGCCGACAGCGCCGTTGCGCAGTACTTCGCCTCGATCCGCGCAGCGCTCGGCGGGCTGGAGATATTTCTCGCCGACCGCAATTCGCCGCTCTACCAGCATGGCGTGATCGGCGAAGCGATCGTGCCCTCCCTCGAACGGCTCAAGGCCTCCTTCGCGTGCTGGGAAAACCGGATCGGCTTCGTCGACCAGTTCCGCATCTCACGCGCCGAGAGCGGTTTTCCCGTCTACCAGAACGTTTTGGAACTCGAGAACGACCGCAGAAACGCCGACAGGCGCCTGTCCGAGATCCCCAACGCGGATGCGCTGCGCGGGGAGATGGCCGATTTCATTTTGCGCAACAAGGCGTTTCCGACCGACCTGCAGGCGCGCATGGCCGAGCGCATGTACCTGCAGCAGATCGGCAAGGGCGAGATTTTTTCGCCCTTCATCCTGCCGGAGACGGTCCGTGTCGCCGTCAATCCGAAGACGATGCGGCCCTACTACGTCGTCACCTGGGCCGCCTTTGATGGAGCGAGCACGCTGCCGATGGTCTACATGGCGACGGTCGAGGATTCGTCGGAGAAGATTGTCGAGATGCTGGTCACGCCTGACGGCAAGCTCAATCCGGATGTCCGCATCGACCTGCCCGTCGGCGGCCTCCTCAATCCCGAGCTTGCCAGCCGCTTAGACGATTTCGCGCTGAAGAACAGCGCCTATTCGCTGTCGCCAGTGACGATTGCCACCAATCTCGACCGGGATTTCGAGATGCTGCACCCCAAGCAGCTTCGCCGCTTCGTGCTCGGCCCCTTCTATTCCGCCGACATCACCGAGAACAACGACAAGGTGCGTGAGATCCTGTCCAAGGTCCGCAAGGTCGAGAACGCCTGGATCCTGACCTGGACGATCCAGGAGGTGTTCTCGCAGGTCGAGCGCCCCGCCAGCCGGGGCTTCTGGAGCTCGACGCCGGCGCAGGAGGAATTCTACATCGACACGAACAGCCTCGAGGCCGCCCGCATGGGCGTCAGCGCCTACGAGAAGCATGCGCTCGTGCCGCACGACGCCTATCAGGCGCTCTATGCCGCCGGCGAGGCGGAGGCGATCTTCGGCGACTACAAGGTGCATGTGATATCCGCAAACCAGGTGATCAGCGAGGTTTGACGCCATGAGCCTGAACGCCGGCCTGACGATGATCCCCGAAAGCGACATTGCAAAGCACCAGGCGGTGGCGCAGGGCATGGTGACGCGGCTCGTCATCCTCGAGGCCGACGGCGGGCCGAGCGGCAGTGCGCTTGCGGGCACCGGCCGGCGATACGTCTCCACCGTTTCGACTGGTGGCGTGCGGCGTACGCGCGAGGTGGCACTGGCCAAGTCCATTGCCTCGGTCAGGCCGAACGATCCGATGCTGTCGCCGGCGCAGCACCAGCTTCTCTACCGCTGCCGTAGGGGTGTCGAGATCGCGCTCGCCGTCGCCGACGTCTTCGCACGGCAAACGGACCTGGAACAGTTGCAGGCGCGGAACGCGACGGCGCCACTTGCCAGCGAGGAGGCGACCCGCTTCAAGGCGCTGCTTTCGGCCGCGGCTTACGTCGCCGCCTTCACTTTCGCCGCCTATCTCGGTGCGACCCTGCCGGGCGAGGGGGAGCCAGCGGAGGATACTGACGAGCCGGACTACCTGTTCGAGACCGCACAGGATGCGGTGAAGAGCCTTGTTGCCGGGCTGGATCGGGCCATCGCCGGGGCCCCGGACGATATCGCGCTGATCGCGCGTGCCCGGGCCTTTGCCCGAGTGGCGCTGGAAGGGCTGATCGGCCGAAAGGCCCGCTTCACGGGCCTTTCCACCTTCGAGACCGCGCACATCCGCATCGAGCAGGACGATGTCACCATCAACGGCTTCGACGTGGCGCCGGGGCAGAAGCGCAAACCGCTGTCGATGAGCTTCAAGAAGCCGACCGAGATCGTCGGCAACCACATCGCCAAGCATCAGGCGATGCGGCTCGCCAAGATGCTGATGGCCTACGATTTCGACCGGCAGATGAACCCGTTCGTCGAGCTTGGCGGCTTCCTCTTCACCTTCATCGGCGACGGCATGCCGGGCACCGGCAAGACCATGCTGATCCAGATGCTGGCGGGCCTGCTGGACGAGTATTGCCGCATCGCCGGCTACCCGTTCCACTACGAGAATTTCGGCGTCGACCAGATCTCCTCCTACCAGGGCAAGTCTGGGCAGAACTGCAAGGAATTCGTCAACAATAT
This sequence comes from Mycoplana sp. 10N416, assembly GCF_056394765.1. Taxonomy (NCBI): domain Bacteria; kingdom Pseudomonadati; phylum Pseudomonadota; class Alphaproteobacteria; order Hyphomicrobiales; family Rhizobiaceae; genus Mycoplana; species Mycoplana sp. 10N416. The sequence continues at coordinate 159,568 of NZ_JBFTIM010000007.1, forward strand.
CGTCAATCCGAAGGCGATCGGCTTCGGCACCATCGACGACGTCGACCAGGTCGCGGCAAAACGCTCCGACGACCGCGCCTCGGCGGGCCAGCATGAGGTGACGGCGGTCTTGATGGAGAGCTTTGCCGGCGCCTCGACGGTGGTGCGCGGCAACTGCAGCTTCGGGATGTTCTCCAACTTTCCGGAAAACGTCGACGATGCGCTGCGCCAGCGCGCCGGTGCCCGCTGGCTGGTCGACGGTCCGCAGTCGCGCGACGACTATATCGACATCTTCGCGATCCTCGTCGGCAAGGACCACGCGATCCCGCTTGGCGAGCACGCGCTTCTGGCCGGCCAGGAGATCAAGCGCGCGGTCTCCACGTCCTATGGGCAGCATTCGTTGCCGCAGGAGGATGGTCTGCGCGCCGTCTGGGAGCGTTACGAGAAGACCCATGGCAAGCTTGGGACGCTCGCGGATGTCGGCTCCTACCTCCACATGATCAAGGTGGCCGAGCCGGGCTTTACCGGCCGGGCGATCAAGAACATCACCGATGCCGTCAAGATGCGGGCGATGGACGTGGACCTGCCCGACGAGTGGTTCGCCACCCCGGAGGCGTTCATGCACAAGTCCTATGACGACAAGAAACAGATGATCGAGGCGCTGCGCGGGCCGATCACGATCGAGATGGTGCTGCAGGAGATCAACCGCTACGCCGACAGCGAGTTCCGCTACGCCGACAAGGCCGACGCCGCCGCCGTTTCCGAGATCATCCGCCGTGAGCGGCAACGGGAACGGGCGATCCGGGAGATCGAGGCGATGAAGGCGGACGGGCGGTGGGAGAGGGACTAATGTCGGGGTCTGGGTTTCCGAACAGATCCGCACGATTGCCCCTCATCCGCCTGCCGGCACCTTCTCCCCGCTTGCGGGGAGAAGGACGGGTGCCGCGCCCTTCGAATTCCCTCTCCCCGCTTGCGGGGAGAGGGTTAGGGTGAGGGGCATCGAACGGTATCGAAATGAGGTGCAACCGTGTTCGGATCGTCGCAGAGTCGTCAGAACTTCGCGCGCGGCGATGCCCATTTGCCCCTCATCCGCCTGCCGCTCCCCGCAGGCGGGGAGAAGGACATTTGTCGCGACGCGTCCAGTCCCCTCTCCCCGCTCGCGGGGAGAGGGCTAGGGTGAGGGGCTTGATGAGATTAGGTGAGGGCAGATGAGGGGAGCGAATTCGAAGAGAACAGAGCGTGCCAGGCAGCTTCGGCAGGTTGATAACGACGCTGAAGAACTGCTTTGGTCAGAACTGCGCGGCCGGCGGCTGAATGGGCACAAGTTCGTACGCCAGTACCCGATCGGAGCATATTTCGCGGACTGATTGACCGAGAGGGTTAGGGCGCTTGATCTCAAATTTCTGCCTTCGGCAGCAACGCCATGAACCGCCTCCTCGAAAGCGAGCTGATCTATGGGCGGCTGCTCGAGATCTCCGAGCCGCATCTGGTCGAGCGCTACAACAGGGCGCTCGAGGGTTTCGGCCTGCCGCGCACCAGGCTTTCCCAATTCAGCATCGACATGACCGGCTTTGCGCCGGAGATCGCCGACGAACTCGGCGACCGCGATTATCTCGATCCGAACCGGGTGAACCGCCGCTTCATCATCCTCACGCCGGATCAGGCCGAACTGCCCGTCGTGCACACGAGCTTCTCCAACACTGCAGCCCTCATGCACGAGTTCTTCGACGCCAATGCGCGCGCCATCAATGCGGTGACGATCCGCGATGCGCTCTATGGCGAGATCGAGGACAGCGTCTCGGTCGTCGATGACATCGACGACCTGCTATCGATCAACGAGGTGCGTTTTCGCGTGCTTTCGGCAGACGACCTGCTCGGCAAGGCGGCGGAACTGCGGACGCTGGTCGACCGCCTGCAGGCCGTTCCCAATGCCTGGGCCGACGACGCGATGCTGGAGCACATGGTCGAGCTTGCCAAGCAGACGGGCGACATCCGCCAGAACGCGCTGGTGCCTGACCAGCTCGTTTTCCGCCACGAGGCCTTCTGGGCCAACCACTTCGGCGGCGTCTTCGTCTTTCTCGATGGCCGGCAGACGACGGTGATCTGCGATCCCTCCGTGCCCGGCTTCCGCCGTTCGCGGCCCTGGCAGGTGAGTTACATCGCGCTCGATGACCATCAGCGAATATTCGATTTTCTCGCCGCGACCGGGCGATTGGAACTGCCGCGCGCCTCCTGGGTCGAGGCTTCGGGGCTGTTACAGCATCGCGCCGAAATGGTGATCATGAACCTCATCAACCGGGTCGATCCTCGCGCCGACCTGGCCAAGGCGGACCGCATCTGGCTCCAGACCTGGATGCATCGCAACGCCGCGCTGATCGCCGAGGACGGGATCTATCCCACCTTGCAGGAGGCGATGCGCGTCATTGCCGCAACCGGCGAGATCCGGCTCAACGATGTTGCCCCCCGGGACCGGTTTCTGCTCGTGCGTGCCGCCCCCGGCCATCCCGACCGATGGCTGGTCAACCAGCTGATCTCGCAGATGACCCCGTTCGATTTCGTCTCCCGTTTTATCTTCGACAAGCAGGGCTTTTACAAAAGCTATGAGACGCTCAGCGAAAAGTTTAGGGAATATGTGGTTGAAACGCTGACGCGAACCTATTTGAAGGACAAGCCTGCCTTCCGGCAGAGGCTCTATGGAATTGGAGAGGACAAAGGCAATGCTTGACCCGATCGCCGCGTTTTTCCAGCGCGTCTTCGCCGCCATCGGGCGCGGCATAGGCCTTTTCGTGTCGTGGCTGGTCTGGCCTTTCATCGCAGCTGGCAACTGGTATCGGCAGCGCGGCTGGGTCATCAAGGGCCCGATCGCAATCGTCCTTCTTGGCCTTGTCGGGCTCTATGGCTATTTCATCTGGCAGACCCAGGCCTGGCACAATTTCAACGTCGACTACGTCAATGCCTACAACTATCCGGCCCGCAAGAACGATGCGGGCCTGCCGGTGAAGGTTGCGGTCGGCGAGGCGGCGCCGGCCAACAAGTGCGAGCGTTCCGCGATCGTCGACGTGACGGCCGACCTGATCGACTTCAACGTGAACCAGAATGCCTGGGTCTCGTCGATGATCCTCTACAAGCTTGGCCTTTTCGGCATGGATTGGGATGACACGCCCTGGCTCGACAACAAGGCCTCGTTCCAGCGCGGCATCAACCAGGCCGTCCGCCGCACGTCGGTGGAACTGGTCGATACGCTCGGGCGCGTACGTGGCACCTCCGGCGTCAACAACGATCTCCAGACCGCGCGCGGCAACATCCAGTTCGACGAGGAAACCTGGTACTTCGGCTTCAGCCCGTTCGGGCCGAAGACGCCGACGCCGAGCTTCTACCGCGCGGCGATGCGGGACCTGCACAAGTTCAACGACGCGCTCGAACAGTGCAACGCCACCTTCGACGCCCGCTCCGACAACCTCGTCCAGTTCCTCGACCGCATCGCCAACGACCTTGGCAATACGTCCGCGATCATCCGCGAGCGCTCCGAGTTCCACAATGGCGGCTGGTTCGACACGCGCGCTGACGACCGCTTCTGGTTCGCCTACGGCCAGCTCTACGGCTACTACGGGATTCTGTCGGCGGCCGGCGCCGACTTCGATGCCGTCATCACCCAGCGCGGCCTGACGCAAATCTGGACGGAGACGGTCAAGCAGTTGCGCGCCGCTCTGAACATCCAGCCGCTGATCATCTCCAACGGCCGCGAGGACGGCTGGATCATGCCGACGCATCTGGCGACGATGGGCTTCTACATCCTGCGCGTCCGTTCCAACCTGGTCGAGATGCGGGACATCCTGACGCGATGATTGCCAAGGGTGCGGGGCCCTGTCGGGCCGGCACCTGCGGCACGGACATGGGGCTTGGCTGCCCTTACACGGGCAGCCAGCCGGTGCTCTTGACCTCTTCCATCACGGCATAGGTGTGCGTCTCACGCACGCCGGGCAGGGACAGGAACGTATCCGACAGGAACGCCCGGTAGGCTTCCATGCCGGCGACGCGCGCCTTGACGAGATAGTCGAAGCCGCCGGCGACCATGTGGCACTCCATGACATGGTCGCTTTGGCGGACCGCTTCGGCGAAGGTGTCGAATACGTCCGGCGTCGTCCGGTCGAGCTTGATCTGCACGAACACGAGAAGATTGCGGCCGAGGCGCTCGGGCGAAAGGACCGCCATGTAGCCGGTGATGTAGCCGTCGCGGGTCAGGCGTTTGACGCGCTCGGCCGTGGCTGTCGGGGAAAGATTGACCTTCTCCGCCAGCTCGATGTTCGTCAAACGCCCCTCCTGCTGGAGGGCGCGGAGTATCTTTCGGTCAAGTCGATCGAGTTCCTTCATGTTTCCCTATCGATGTTGTCTTCTGGTGATTGTTTGGCCGGCAGTTGGCACGAAAAATGGTGAAAGTCACCTCACAATTTCGCGCAGCTCGCAACATGGCCCCGTTGGCGGCGTATCGGGCGTTCCGATCGTTGCGAGCAACCCACTCGCTTGTCGCTTTTAGCCAATCGGGCGGCAAATTCCGGCGTAGCGCCATTCAGGCGTTCAGGTACTAATTACGTGCCGCTCAACGGGCGCTTCGGCGCCCGGTGGGCGATTCTGCGCCGGATGTGGGGCGGTGGCTCGCGATGGCTGCAATGCAAAGAATCACAATGAGAGGGCGGCGCTTGAACGCCCTAGCTGGAGAGGAAGCAGTACAACCATGACCGAGGTCAAATCCGATATCGAGATCGCCCGCGCGGCGAAGAAGAAGCCGATCCTGGAAATCGGCGCCAAGCTCGACATTCCCCCTGAGCACCTGCTTCCCTACGGCCACGACAAGGCGAAGATCAGCGCCTCCTTCATCGCTCAACAGAGGGAAAAGAAGGACGGCAAGCTTATTCTGGTGACGGCGATCAATCCGACGCCGGCCGGCGAAGGCAAGACGACCACGACGGTCGGCCTCGGCGACGGTCTGAACCGCATCGGCAAGAAGGCGATCGTCTGTATCCGTGAAGCTTCGCTCGGCCCGTGCTTCGGCGTGAAGGGCGGCGCTGCCGGCGGCGGCTATGCCCAGGTCGTGCCGATGGAGGACATGAACCTCCACTTCACCGGCGACTTCCACGCGATCACCTCGGCGCACAACCTTCTCGCCGCCCTGATCGACAACCACATCTACTGGGGCAACGAGCAGAACATTGACATCCGCCGCGTCGCCTGGCGCCGTGTCATGGACATGAACGACCGGGCGCTGCGCGAGATCGTCTGTTCGCTCGGCGGCGTCGCCAACGGCTATCCGCGCGAGGCCGGCTTCGACATCACCGTCGCCTCGGAAGTCATGGCGATCCTCTGCCTGGCGAACGACCTGAGGGACCTCGAAAAGCGGCTCGGCAACATCATCATCGGCTATCGCCGCGACAAGACCCCGGTCTTCGCCCGCGACATCAAGGCCGACGGCGCCATGACCGTTCTGCTCAAGGACGCAATGCAGCCGAATCTCGTGCAGACGCTCGAGAACAATCCGGCCTTCGTCCATGGCGGCCCGTTCGCCAACATCGCGCACGGCTGCAACTCGGTCGTCGCGACGAAGACGGCGCTGAAACTCGGCGAATACGTCGTCACGGAAGCCGGTTTCGGTGCCGATCTCGGAGCGGAGAAGTTCTTCGACATCAAGTGCCGCAAGGCCGGGCTCAAGCCGGACGCGGCGGTGATCGTCGCCACGGCGCGCGCCATGAAGATGAACGGCGGGGTCAAGAAGGAAGACCTCGGCCGCGAGGACGTCGAAGCGGTCCACAAGGGTTGTGCCAACCTCGGCCGCCATGTGCAGAACGTGAAGAAGTTCGGGGTGCCGGTCGTCGTCGCGATCAACCACTTCATCACCGACACCGACCGGGAAATCCGGGCGATCAAGGAATACGTCGCAACGCTCGGCGCCGAAGCCGTCCTGTGCAAGCACTGGGCGCAGGGCTCGGCCGGCATCGAGGAACTGTCGCGCAAGGTCGTCGAACTCGCCGAGTCCGGCCATTCGCAGTTCGCACCGCTCTATCCGGACGACATGTCGCTCTTCCACAAGATCGAGACGATCGCCAAGGATATCTACCATGCCGGCGAGGTGATCGCCGACAAGTCGGTGCGCGACCAGCTTCACGCCTGGGAAGCGCAGGGCTACGGACACCTGCCGATCTGCATGGCGAAGACGCAGTATTCCTTCTCCACCGATCCTAACCTGCGCGGTGCGCCGGAAGGGCATACCGTGCCGATCCGCGAAGTGCGGCTTTCGGCCGGAGCCGGCTTCATCGTCGTCATCACCGGCGAGATCATGACCATGCCGGGCCTGCCGAAGGTGCCGTCCTCGGAAAAGATCTTCCTCAACGAGATGGGGCAGATCGAGGGACTGTTCTGATGGCATCCTCTGGCCTCCCCGCGAGGCCATAGGCTCACTGCGTCAGTCGAACGACGGGGCGCCGCGATTGTGTCGCGGCGCCTCGTTTTTGGTGGTCTGTCCTCCACAAGCGCGGCGACCCAGACTCATTGTTACTGATGGCCAAAAGGACCGAGATAGTCGCTCTTTCCGATCTCAACGCCGTTGTGGCGAAGAATGTCGTAGGCAGTCGTGACGTGGAAGAAGAAGTTCGGCAGGGCGAATTCCAGCAGATAATCGTCACCGCTGAAAGTCACCTGCAGCTTGCCGACATTGAGGGTGACCGTGCGGGCCTCACTGCCATCGAGGTCCGTCTCGCTGATCGAACTGAGATAGGCGATGGTCTTGTCGACGCGCGCCTGCAGTTCCTCAAACGTCGTTTCCATGTCCGGAAAGCTCGGCGCGCCTGCTCCGGTCAAGCGCCCCAACGCGTTCTTCGAGGTGTCGCTGGCACGCTGGATCTGCCCGGAAAAAGGAAGCATGTCCGGCGCGAGCCGTGCGTTGATGAGCACTTCGGGGGCAATCTTGTTGGCATCCGCATGGGCTTGTGCCTTGTCGACCAACCTCGCCAATACCTTGAGGCCGCGAACGAAGACGGGGACGGAAAGTCGGTGCATGGAGACGGTCATAGAAGCGGTCCTTCAAGAATGATGTGAGGTTCTTCGTACTGGCGATGAATATAGAACGTTCATCGGCTACGGGAGCCAAATATGCCTGCATTTCACGCCTACCAGCAGTATCGGTAACCGTTCGTGCGCTTCATGACGTCGAGGTGCAGGTGGCTTTCGTGCGCGGCGTCGCTGCCCGGGTCGAGGACGGTCCTGAAATACAGGCAGGCGCTGGCCACCGCGGCGCGCTGTAGCGCGCCTTCGGCTGACCCATCCTCGTCGCGCGGCGCGATCGCAAGCCGGCTGCCGTCGGAGAAACGGAAGGCGGCGATATCGACCGCGTTGCCGAATGCGTGCTCGGAGATCTTGCCGTTCGGCGCGCCGTTGCGATTTCGGCAGACATAGGTGGAGGCCTGCTCTAGGCCGACAAGGCGCTTGGTTGGCATCACCGCACTGATTGCAGGAATGACCGCTTCGCGGGTCCATCGCTGCAGCTGCAATGCCGTTTCGCATCGCAAGGTTGCCGTGGGTCCGATCTCGATGTCGCTGGCCAGACGCGAGACAGTGACCGGCCGAGCGATGCCGCAGCCATCCTTGGTATCGATGCGGGCTTCTTCCTTGATGATCGCGCCAGCCGATCTCAGTTCCTCCGTGCAGGCACGGAATGCCACTGCGTCCTCCTCGGCAAGCGGCGGTGGCGGGAGCGGTCGTTCCTTGTCGTGCAAACTGTCTGCCGGCGGAGCCTCCTTGTTCGACTGGGGGCTCTCCTTTGCCGGACGCGGGGCCGGCACCGGGCCTTTTTCAGGAAGCGTTGCTCCGGCCAGCAGCAAGCTGGCAATGAGAACGGCGGTCGATCGCAGGTGTATGAATCCACTCCATCCTGTTCGTGTGGGTGGTCATAGAACGATCGGGAAGATTATCGGTTCCCCGAAGAAAGCGCGTTTTCGAGCTCAGACGCCTGCGCCGGTTCGAAACGATGCGAGATTTCGGCGCAAGCGGCGAGAAATCCCGTCAGTTCGCGGACGCGTTCGATCAGACGTCCACTGCCGCAAGCTTCGCTTCCGGCGATCATGTCGAGAAGAAAGCTAATGAGCGCCCGAATGTCGTCGGCGTTCGCCGGCGAAAGCTGCAGAATGGCCTCGAACGTGTCCGCCGCCTCGCGGTCCAGCGCTTGAAATTCAGGCGTGTCGTATTCGTCGATCCTCTCGAGCAGGCGCCGCTGCAAGTGACGAAAGCGGGCAAGTTGGCATGTCACCATGCGTGGGCCGTCCCTGAAATTCGACAGGATGAATTCAATGCGGTGCCAGCATGTCAGGGCCGGTAAAGCCTGGCTATCCCCAGATATCGCGAGGTTTCGGAAGGACGTGGCCGTCGCCGAAAATGGCGTTGCGTTCGTTTGTGCTTCACGCTAACAATTCTGCGATGACGAACGCACGCAACATCGCGATCTGGTGGTGGGCACGCTAACCGCGGCCTCGACCAGTCATGCGCGATTGAACGACAAGCCGCCCGGAAACCTCGAGGCGGCTTTTTCATTTCGGGCTGCCTTCGGAACTGGGCCGAACAGGAGAGCAAGGAATGGTGACGAAACTTCGGGACGATGGCGCCGAGACCTACGAGACGCGCGGCGGCATCGTCGTCACGCGCCGGCGCCGGGCGGCGGACTATGCGAACGCGATCTCGGCCTATGTCGACCGGCTCGACCAGCATCGCGGCGCGGTGTTCTCGTCGAATTACGAGTATCCCGGCCGCTACACGCGTTGGGATACCGCGATTGTCGATCCGCCGCTCGCCATCACCTCGTTCGGACGGGACGTCTGGCTCGAAGCGTACAACGAGCGCGGCGAAGCGCTGCTGGCCATGATCGCGCCGCGTCTTGCGGAGGTGGGCGACCTGACGATCGGTGCGTCGTCCTCGCGGCGCCTCGATATCAGGGTCAACGAGCCGGATCGTGTCTTCACCGAGGAGGAGCGCTCCAAGATCCCGACGGTCTTTACGGTCCTGCGGGCGGTGACGGAGCTGTTTCGTTCGCCGGAGGATGCCAACCTCGGCCTTTACGGTGCCTTCGGCTACGACCTGGCCTTCCAGTTCGACGCGATCGACCTCAAGCTGGATCGTCCGCAAGACCAGCGTGACATGGTACTGTTCCTTCCCGATGAGATCCTCGTCGTCGATCACTATTCCGCCAAGGCCTGGATCGATCGCTACGACTTTGCCAAGGACGGGCTGACCACGGAAGGGAAGGGCGAGACCATCGCGCCGGAGCCGTTCCGCGCCACCGACACTGTCCCGCCGCGCGGCGACCATCAGCCCGGCGAATATGCCGAGCTTGTCGTCAAGGCGAAGGAAAGTTTCCGCCGCGGCGACCTGTTCGAGGTGGTGCCGGGCCAGAAATTTTATGAGCGCTGCGAGAGCAAGCCCTCCGAGATCTCCAAGCGCCTGAAGGCGATCAATCCGTCGCCCTATTCCTTCTTCATCAACCTCGGAAACCAGGAATATCTCGTCGGCGCCTCGCCCGAAATGTTCGTGCGTGTGTCGGGTCGGCGCATCGAGACCTGCCCGATTTCCGGGACGATCAAGCGTGGCGACGATCCGATCGCCGACAGCGAACAGATCCTCAAACTTCTGAATTCCAAGAAGGACGAGTCGGAGCTGACGATGTGCTCGGACGTCGACCGCAACGACAAGAGCCGCGTCTGCGAGCCGGGTTCCGTCAAGGTGATCGGCCGCCGCCAGATAGAGATGTATTCCCGCCTGATCCATACGGTCGATCACATCGAAGGGCGCCTGCGCGACGACATGGATGCCTTCGATGGCTTCCTGTCCCATGCATGGGCCGTGACCGTCACCGGCGCGCCAAAACTGTGGGCGATGCGCTTCATCGAGGCGCACGAGAAGAGCCCGCGGCTGTGGTATGGTGGCGCGATCGGCATGGTCGGCTTCAACGGCGACATGAACACCGGGCTGACGCTGCGCACCATCCGCATCAAGGACGGGATCGCCGAGATCCGGGCCGGGGCGACGCTGCTCAACGATTCCAATCCGGAAGAGGAAGAAGCCGAGACTGAACTGAAAGCATCCGCCATGATCGCAGCCATCCGTGACGCCAAGGCCGGCAATACGGCCAAACTCCAGCGCGACGTCGCCACCGTCGGCGCCGGGGTGAACATCCTGCTCGTCGACCACGAAGACAGCTTCGTGCATACGCTGGCGAACTATTTCCGCCAGACGGGGGCAACCGTGACGACGGTGCGCACGCCCGTCGCCGACGAACTGTTCGACCGCCTGAAGCCCGACCTCGTCGTGCTTTCGCCCGGCCCCGGCAACCCGAAGGACTTCGACTGCAAGGCGACGATCAAGAAGGCGCGTGCGCGCGACCTGCCGGTCTTCGGCGTCTGCCTCGGTCTGCAGGCGTTGGCCGAGGCCTATGGCGGGGAACTGCGCCAGCTTGCGGTGCCGATGCACGGCAAGCCCTCGCGCATCCGCGTGCTGGAACCCGGCATCGTCTTCTCCGGCCTCGGCAAGGAGGTAACGGTCGGGCGTTATCACTCGATCTTCGCCGACCCGGCAACGTTGCCGCGGGATTTCATCGTCACCGCCGAGAGCGAGGACGGCACGATCATGGGGATCGAGCATGCCAAGGAGCCGGTGGCCGCTGTGCAGTTTCACCCAGAATCGATCATGACGCTCGGCGGTGACGCGGGCATGCGAATGATCGAAAATGTGGTCGCCCATCTTGCGCGCAAGACAAAAACGAAAGCTGCATAACCCAATCAGCCTTTGACATCTCGGCCGAATTGGCTGATAGAAACCGCATAGAAAAACCGCCTGCGCGAAAACCCGCGCGGGCGGTTTTGCGTTGAAGAACATGGATTTTGCAATTCGTTTGCATCCGCAGTGGAGCGAGCATGACTACCAACGGAAACCCGACCGTCAAGCGACTGGCCCTGATCGGCATTCCGCTGGCCGTGTTCGTCATGGGGCTGAAGCTCCTTGCCTGGTGGGTGACCGGTTCGGTCGCATTGCTGTCGGACGCGCTCGAATCGACGGTTAATGTGATCGCTGCCGTTATCGCCTGGGGCGCGATCGGCTACGCCGCGCGGCCGGCTGATGCGACGCACCCGTTCGGCCACCACAAGGCCGAGTATTTCTCTGCCGTCATCGAAGGCGTGCTGATCGTCGTTGCGGCGCTGCTCATCCTGCAGGAGGCCGTGCCGAAGCTGTGGGCGCCGACGCTGCTGGAACAGCCGGTACTGGGTCTTGCGATCAACCTGGTTGCGGCGCTTGTGAACGCCGGCTGGGCAACGATCCTGATCCGTGCGGGCCGCCGGCACCGCTCGCCGGCATTGACCGCGGACGGGCATCACATTCTTTCCGACGTGGTCACGTCGGCGGGCGTGCTTGCCGGGCTTCTACTGGCACTTGCGACCGGATACGCGATCCTCGACCCGGTCATGGCGATCCTCGTCGCCTTGCACATCGTCTTCCAGGGGTGGAAAATCATCTCCAACTCTGTAAGCGGGTTGATGGACCATGCGGTCGATCCGGCCGAGGAGGCGGCGATCAAGCAGGCAATCGCCACCCATGCGGAAGGATCGCTCGGCGTCCACGATCTGAAGACGCGACAAGCCGGATCGGCCACCTTCGTCGATTTCCATCTGGTGGTTCCGGCCAGGATGGCGGTGGGCGATGCGCATGAAATCTGCGACCGGCTCGAAGCGGCAATCGAAGCGGTGCAGCCGGGCGCACAGATCGCCATCCACGTCGAACCGGAAACTGAGAAAGCGCACGGCATCAGGGTAAAAGTGGAAAGGGTCAAACCATGACCAAGACGGACGTTTCAGATCTCTCGCAGCTCGGCCGGAACGTGGACCTCCCTTCAAACCCGGAGGAAGCGGTGCTGGAAAAGGTGCCGAGCGGGCATCAGGACGCCGATTTCGTCGTCCGCTTCACCGCACCGGAGTTCACCTCGCTCTGCCCGATGACGGGCCAGCCGGACTTCGCCCACATCGTCATCGACTACGTGCCGGACGGCTGGCTGGTCGAATCGAAGTCGTTGAAGCTGTACCTGCATTCTTTCCGCAACCACGGCGCCTTCCATGAGGATTGCACCCTCGACATCGCCAAGCGACTGGTGAAGCTGCTTTCGCCGAAATGGCTGCGGATCGGCGCCTATTGGTATCCGCGCGGCGGCATCCCGATCGACGTGTTCTGGCAGACCGGCGCACCGCCCGAGGGCGTCTGGCTTCCGGATCAGGGCGTCGCACCCTATCGCGGACGCGGGTGAAAGGCGACGGCGCCTTTAGCCATGATAAGGCCCGTTGCGTGGGTTTTCTCACGCAACGGGCTAACCGCCCGAATATTCGGGTTTGGAATTCGGTCCTGAGCATTCGCCGCTGTTTGCGCCGCCGCGCGCCATTCGTGGCGCGCCGTGCTTAGGCTAGGCGTGCGAATGTGGATGGCGATAGTCCCAGACTGCCCAGGCCGATACCGCGGCGGTGCAGATTCCGAGGATCACGTGGGTCCACATAGCGTGAGTGTTGGCCATGAAGCCAAGCAGCCAGGGCGAAACGATCAACCACAGGCCGACTACCATGTTTACCCATTCCTCCCATTCCGCGAAGGCCGAAAGTGTCATGATCGCAAAGGCGCCAAGCACGATGCCGGCGAGCCAGGCGTTCCAGCTCGGTGTCCTGTCGGCGACAAAGCCGATCACCCAGGGCGACAGAAACAGGCAGACCGCCAGGAGCAGAGTGACCAGATCCTGACCTCTCCGACTGGACATGAGTTTCATCATCGCAACCTCCATGAGGCATTCACCGTGCGCAATTGCACAGCATGATATTAGAATACGCTAATATTTGCTTCCTTCAAGATTCATGAAGGTAGTGCCCATTCACGGATCCGTATGGGTATGCAAAGGGCGCCCCTTGCATTTACCCTGTTTGCCGCTGGCCTTGGCGCCCTCTATCGCCTCGCTGGCGTTTTGTTGCATTGTCTTGGCGGCTGAGTCGCATTATCTGACTGCGGCAAGGATTTGTGAGACGACAGGCGGAGATTTGCCGATGAACGACGAAGACGACGACAAGAAGACCGAGCTGCCGCTCGGCAAGGAAACCGAGGCGAACCTGTTCAAGTCGCGCTCGATCTTCATCTATGGCGGCATCACCCAGGAGTTGGCGCAGAAGGTCTGCTCGCAGCTCGTGGCGCTTGCCGCCGCCAGCGACGAGGACATCCGCATCTTCGTCAACTCGCCGGGCGGGCATGTCGAGTCGGGCGACAGCATCCACGACATGATCAAGTTCATCAAGCCGAAGGTCTGGGTCATCGGGACCGGCTGGGTCGCCTCCGCCGGCGCGCTGATTTTCGTCGCCGCGCCGAAGGAACAGCGCCTCTGCCTGCCGAACACGCGCTTCCTGCTGCACCAACCGTCCGGCGGCACGCGTGGTATGGCGTCCGACATCGAGATCCAGGCGCGCGAGATTCTCAAGATGAACGAGCGCCTGAACAAGATCTTCGCCGAAGCCACCGGCCAGTCGATTGAAAAAATCGCCAAGGACACCGACCGCGACTACTGGCTCTCCGCCAAGGAAGCCCTGGAATACGGTCTTGTCTCGCGGATCATCTCCTCGCAAGCCGACATCTGATCCGACCGGACATTCAACAACGTCAGCGCCCTTCCGTCCTCGTGGCGGAAGGGCGGGCGTCTTGTTACTGCCGGCCTAAATAATAGCCCGGCGGACCGTAGTCCTTCATGCCGACGGAGCGCGCATAGACACAATAGTCGTATTGGTCGCTCATCGGGCCGCCGTATTGCGCGAAGCAATAGTTCCGGGCTGCTTGCATCTTTGGATCGAGCGGTGCGGATTGGCAGCCTGCAAGCACGGCAAGCAGTACCAAGGCGATATACTTCATAGCCCCATTCCTCCGCTGCGGCGTGCCGGGATAGCCGCCGCGTGTCAAAGACTACCGCCTGAGCTCCTCCTGCACAAATCCTCTCGCGCATGGCTTGCGTCACGGCGGTTGCGCCGATATAAGCCAACCCATGTCGAAGACAAGAAGCACCATCGTTGAACGTATTTCGCGCAGCCAGCAGGTTGCCCGCGAGCGTTCGCGCAGCTTCTCCTCGCTCCTTCTTCTCGGCCTTACGCGCGGTTGCCGGGTTCTTTGAGGAGCGCCCGGTGGCCGAATAGCCCACCGGCGCAAGTGCTCCTCGCATCACCCATATTGTAATTTCGACCCGGGCCCTTGGAAGGCCAGCTTTCGCCGTCGCCAAGCGTGCCGCTATCGGCTATGACGTTTTCGCGCGAAAGCCGGGATGACGAAGAGACAGGCACATGACCGTAAAGACCCATACTCCCAATCAAGGCATGCCCAACGCGGCGGCGAAGTATCAGGCGTACCCGCAGATCAGCATTCCCGACCGCACCTGGCCGAGCAATACCATCACCAAGGCGCCGATCTGGTGCTCGGTCGACCTGCGCGACGGCAACCAGTCGCTGGTCAATCCGATGGGCCACGACCGCAAGGCCCGCATGTTCCAGCTGCTGCTCGACATGAACTTCAAGGAAATCGAGATCGGCTTCCCCTCCGCCTCGCAGACGGACTTCGATTTCGCCCGCTGGTGCGTCGAAGAAAGCAACGTCCCCGACGACGTCTCGCTGCAGGTTCTGGTCCAATGCCGGCCTGAACTGATCACCCGCACCTTCGAGGCGCTTGAGGGCGCCAAGCGGCCGATCATCCACTTCTACAATTCGACGAGCGAACTGCAGCGCCGCGTCGTGTTCGCCAAGGACGTTGCCGGCATCAAGCAGATCGCCACCGATGCGGCAAAGATGATCATGGACATGGCCGCCGCGACCGGCGGCGACTACCGCTTCGAGTATTCGCCGGAGAGTTTTACCGGCACGGAACTCGAGGTCGCCCTCGAGATCTGCAACGCCGTCACCGAGATCGTGCGCCCGACGGCTGACAACAAGCTGATCATGAACCTGCCCTCGACCGTCGAGATGGCGACGCCAAACATCTATGCCGACCAGATCGAATGGATGTGCCGCAATCTCGACAACCGCGAGAACCTGATCATCTCGCTGCATCCGCACAACGACCGTGGCACCGGGATCGCTGCGACCGAGCTCGGCCTGATGGCCGGTGCCGACCGCGTCGAGGGCACGCTGTTCGGCAATGGCGAGCGCACCGGCAACGTTGACGTCGTCACGCTGGCGCTGAACATGTACACGCAAGGGGTCGACCCCAAGCTCGACTGCACCGATATCGAGCGCATCAAGGCGGTTTACGAATACTCCAACGAGATGGTCATCCCGGAGCGCCATCCGTACGTCGGCGAACTCGTCTACACCGCCTTCTCCGGCTCGCATCAGGACGCCATCAACAAGGGCATGAAGGCGATCAAGACCGCCAACAAGCCGCTCTGGGAAGTGCCCTACCTGCCGATCGATCCGCAGGATGTCGGCCGCACCTACGAGGCGATCATCCGCATCAACTCGCAGTCGGGCAAGGGCGGCATCGCCTATATCCTGCAGCAGGACCACGGCATCAACCTGCCGCGCAACCTGCAGGTCGAGTTCCGCGAGGACATCCAGCGGATCACCGACGAGGAAGGCGTCGAGCTGCCGTCGAAGCGCATCTACGAGCGCTTCCTCGACCGCTACGTCACCCAGCCGGATGCGCGGCTGCGCTTCGTCGACCACCACACCTATCCCGACACGACCCGAAAGGGCGTCCGCATCGTTTTGGCCGAGATCACAGACAGGGGTGAGACGAAACAGATCGAAGGGCAGGGCACCGGGCCGATCGACGGCTTCATCCATGCGCTTTCCGTCCATACCGGCGTCGACATGTCAGTCGTCGACTATTCGGAGCACTCGCTGCAGCAGGGTTCGAACGCCGCGGCGATCGCCTATGTCGAGATCGAGTATCCCGGCGGCAAGCTCTTTGGGGTCGGCATGAACACCAACATCGTCACAGCCTCGCTCGAGGCGATCGTTTCCGCCGCCAACCGGGTTTTGGAAGAATCCAGCCGCTGATCGAACGCGGATTTCGAAACCACAAAGCCGCTCCGGGTTTCCGGGGCGGCTTTTGTGTATCTGGCGACAACGGCGCGGCTACCGCAAATTCAGATCGTCTGCGCCACTGCCTGCGCGATCGTTTCCAGTGCCGGATCAGACGACGGACCGACGACGACGAAGGAGGCGGTGCCGGCCTGCCAGGAAATCAAGCCGAGGTCATCGCGAATGCTGTCATCGAGCTCGGTCTTTTCGACGGCGGGATCAATTCGCTGGAAGCAGACCGCGAAGATTTCGCCGTCGTCGTCCTTGTAGAGGAGTTGCGCTGTCGGTTTGCCGCCGGCGACCAGAAGCCGGGCGCCTTGGAAGCTCAGCCGGTTGGCCGTCAGGTCGGGAATCTTGAAGTCGACGCCGACTGCTGCGGTGAGCCAGTCGGTGATGTGCGCGCTCTCCGCGGCTGGAACCTCCGCGAGATGCCGGGTCTGGCGTGCGTAGATGCGGTGATAGTCGGCAATGTCGTCCAGCCAGCTTCGCGACTGCGCCACCTGTGCCGGCGCTGCCGGGGCGGCGTGCTGCGCGCCAAGCAGGTAGCCGGCGCTGCCGCCGGCCAGGAGCAAGACCAGTCCTGCGGCACCAAGGCGTGTCGACGTGCCGTAGGATGCGACTTCCTTGGGGCGCGCGCTCGGGAGCGGACGTCCTGCATCCTGTCCGCCGTCGATCGAAACCAGTTTGATGTTGCGGACAAGATCCAGTGGCACCGGCTCGTGAAGCATATCCTCGAACGCCTTGCGTCCCAGGTCGCTTCCCAGCTTCAGCCGGTTGAAGAGCGTGCGCGCTTTTTCGTCATGCGCGAGAATTCCGTCGATTTCATTTGCTTCCGCATGCGATAGCTGTCCGTCCAGATAGGCCGACAAGCGCACCTCGAGCGGGAGACCCTGCGTGCTTTCCAAGCTCAGGTCCTCCTTTCTGTCTGTTCCGAGATCATTGCGGCAAGCCTTATGCGCGCCGTCGAAAGTCTGCTCATGACGGTCCCGATGGGGATTCCGAGAATGTCCGCCGCCTCCCGGTAGCTGTGGCCTTCCACGTTCACCAGCAGAAACACGCTCGAGAGGCCTTCCGGCATCGTCATGATCAATTTGTGCAGTTGCTTGGCATAGACGGCCTTGTCGGCCGATGCCTCGATGCGCAGGTCGTCCTGCTCGGAGAAATCGACCGTTCCCGACCCGGTGCGGACTTTGCGCTTCCTGATCTCGTCCACCCAGAGATTGCGCGTCATGGCATAGATCCAGCTTTCCAGCCGTCCCTCTCCGTTCCACAGGTGGCTGCGGGTGATGGCGCGTTCGCAGGCTTCCTGAACGAGATCGTCGGCATCGCTGCCGTTTCGGGTCAATGTCATGGCAAAGCGGCGCAGCTTAGGCAAAAGACCAACCAATTCACGCCGGAATTCATTCGATTCTGCCGTGGGATGCATTGTGCTTCCAAGGGAACGTTCGAGATCAGACCAATATTCGCCGCAAACCTGCCCGCGAGTATTGATATGGAACATTTGCGCTGCGCTCTGCAAGCGCAGGTTCAGGCAGACTTGGAAGTTTCGGGTGTTTCGGCCAAAACTGTTGGGGATGCGCCCGGTGGATGGCAGGGATCGGCGCGACCATGATACTGGCCAATCCCTGCCATGTGATCGGCCGAGGCCGGTCAGTAGGTGCTGCGGTCGCCACCGAGCGACTGGAGCAGCGACCGGTAGGCCCAGCTGTTCTCGCCGCCGCGATCGCGGATCTCGACAAGCTGTACGCGGGCGCCCTGGATATCGCCCTGTTCGATCAAGGCCTGACCCATGTAGGAGCGGGCGAGGATATAGTTCTCATCCGCCTGCAGTGCCTTGCGATAGTAGGTCATGGCACGTTCCACTTGGCCGATCTTGCGGTAGGTGAAGCCGTAATAGTTAAGGATGCGCGGATCGTTCTGGTTTTCCGCCGCCTTCAGCGTATTGAGCGCATTGCCGTACTGCCCCGCATAGGCGAATTCGCGTGCCGCCTCGTAGAGAATGTCGTCGGGCTTCAGCTCGCTCTTCTTCTGTGTGCCGTTCTTCTTGGCATTGGCCTTGATCTGGTCGGGCGTGAGGCAGGCCTTGCGCTCCGGGCTCCAGACCTTGCCGTTGGTGCACGTCGTCGTGGTCGGCGTCGATGCTGGTGGAGAGCCGTTGCCGCTGTCGGCGGCAGAGAGGGTGCCGGCCGGCACGAAGGCAAGCGCAAGGACAGCGGCGAGGGTGGTGCGGTTCACAGACATCTTCGATCCTTCCTCGGGAGGGTGCCGATAGCAGAAGGCGCGTCGCGCGAAGGTCGCTCTCGTTCTTCGCCGCGAAGCGCATTCACGAGATTAGACGCAATCGAAGGGCGCTTTATTCCCCCATCGGGAAGCGCGTCGTTTCGGCAAGCATGATGTCTGATCCGGACGCGTCGAGCTCGTAGCGCTCGCGCATGAGGTTCCAGCGTCCCGGCTCTCCGGAAATCTCGAAAAGGTTGTATGCCGCCGGCGGCTTATGCCCGCCCGGTCCCTGCGAAGCCGAAGCAATCCCGACGACGGGAACCTGGCCGCCGGTGGGACTACGAAGCCAATGAACGGTGTTGAAATGGGTATGGCCGTGCAGCACGAGCTCGGCACCGCCGGAGGATATCGTCGCGGCGAAGCGGCGGATGCCGATCATGCGCTTGTGGAGGGAGGTCGCGCCTTGGATCGGCGGATGGTGGATCATCACGACGCGGAACAGCCCCGCTTCGCCTGCCGCCTGCAACAGGTTGACCGTCGCTCGTGCCTGGCGCCGGCCGAAATAGCCGCTTGCCGCAAAGGGCGGCGTTGCCACTGCGGTCGAGCAGCCGATAAGGGCAACATTGCCGCGCACGCGCAAATAGGGAAAAACCGGGTGGTCGGCGCTCCGTTCGACCGGGGCATCGTCACCGCGCATATAGGGATACCAGGCCCGGCTCGAGCGCTCACGGGCGCCGGGCACGTAGGCGTCGTGATTGCCGGGCACAACCGATATGTTCTCGGGCTTGCCCGCGTCCTTCAGCCAGCAAGCGACCGTTTCTATCTCGGCGGCCGCTGCGAGGTTGACGAGGTCGCCGGTGATGGCAAGGTGATCCGGATTGCGCCGCTCCAGATCGTCCATCAGCAGGTCAAGCGTGTTGGCAAAGAGATGGCGGCGGCGGTTGCGGTGCCAATTCACAAAGCCGGTGATCCGCTTCGACGCCAGCTCGATCACGGACAGTGCGGGCAGCGGGCCGAGGTGAATGTCGGAGATGTGGGCGAGGCGAAACATGGCTTTCCATAAACCGAGTCATGGCGTGAAGGGAATGCCACCCGCTCCGATTCGTTGCCTGGGAGGGTTGTTCTCTGTATTGCGCGTGGACAATTCGCCGAGCCCACCGGTCCGGCCTTGATTCAGCCGGCTCTTGGGTAAAGCCTTGCGGGTGAGGCAGATGCGCGATGAACGGGGAGGCGCATGAGCAGCGAACGGCCGCCGGAAATGCGAAGCCTCTTGGCCCGTCTGGTAACCCGCGTGGTGCATGGCTATTTCGCCTATGCGCGCGGAATGACGCTCGGCGTGCGCGCGGCCTGCTTCGATGCCGAGGGACGCGTCTTTCTCGTCCGGCACAGCTATGTGCCGGGCTGGCACCTGCCAGGCGGCGGCATCGAGCGGCGCGAGACCGCGCCGCAGGCGCTTGCCAAGGAAATGCGCGAGGAGGGCAATCTTCTTGCCGGCGATCCGCCGCGTCTGTTTCACGTCTACTTCAACAGAAGAACCAGCAAGCGCGATCACGTGCTGTTCTACGTCTGCGACAACGTGCGGCAGAGTGCGCCGAAACGGCCAGACCGGGAAATTCGCGAGGCCGGTTTCTTTTCCCTGGACGCCTTGCCGGAAGGGGTGACGCCCGCGACGCTGCGCAGGCTCGACGAGGTGGGCGGCCGAACACCGCCGGCCGACTTTTGGTGACGACGCGCGAAGGCAGCCGCAGCAGTCTTTTCAGGCGGCCAGCAGCCCCTCGCGCCTGTGGGGTGCGGCGAGGTCGAGTTCCGGCCCGACCGGAACGATCCCGGTCGGATTGATCGTCAGGTGGCTGCGGTAATAATGCTGCTTGATGTGGAACAGGTTCACCGTCTCGGCGATGCCGGGCACCTGGTAGAGGTCACGCAGGTAGCCGGACAGGTTCGGATAGTCGGCGATGCGGCAGATGTTGCACTTGAAGTGGCCGACATAGACGGCATCGAAGCGCACCAGCGTCGTGAACAGGCGCCAGTCGGCCTCGGTGATCTGGGCGCCGGTCAGGTAGCGCTGGCGGGCGAGACACTGCTCCAGTTCGTCCAGCGTTGCAAACACACGCGCGACGTTTTCCTCGTAGGCGTCCTGCGTCGTGGCGAAGCCGGCCTTGTAGACCCCATTGTTCACCGTGTCGTAGATGTGCTCGTTCAGCGCGTCGATCTCGGCGCGCAGGTGCGCCGGATAATAGTCGGCGCGCGAACCGGTGATCCCGTCGAAAGCCGAATTGAACATGCGGATGATCTCCGCCGATTCGTTGGAGACCATGCGGTCCTGCTGCTTGTCCCAGAGAACCGGAACCGTGACGCGGCCGGAATAGTGCGGATCAGCCTTGGTGTAGATCTGCCAGAGCGTCTCTGCACCGAAAAGATGGTCGACGGTGCCGCCGTTTTCGCCCTTGAACTCCCAGCCCTTCGACAGCATCACCGGATCGACGATCGACACGGTGATGAGGTCTTCCAGCTTTTTCAGCTTGCGGAAAATCAGCGTGCGGTGCGCCCAGGGACAGGCCAGCGAGACATAGAGATGGTAGCGACCGGCCTCGGCCTTGAAACCGCCATCGCCGGTGGAGCCGGGTTCGCCGTCGGGCGTGATCCAGTTGCGAAACTGCGAGGCCGCCCGCTTGAAATGACCCTTGGTGGCCGCGGTGTCGTACCAGACATCATGCCAGATGCCGTCCACAAGCTTTCCCATTCCGAGCTCCTTACGGTTGTCGATACACTGTCTAAATAGGTTCAACGGTCGGGAGCGAATAGGTGCTGTTTCTTGAACAGTGCGTTTTGGGCTTTGACAGACGACATTTTTCTGCTATCCGCGCTGGTTAGAAAACGCGTGCCGCAGTGGCACGAACAGGATTTCGGTTCGAACGATGTTCTTTGCAGGAAACCCGCGACGACGCTGATGCTCTCAAACGCCTCTCTCGAGGCGAAGTCATCCTATTGTCTCGCAAACGGTTCCTGTTCCCATGCATAAGCACGACCTCGTCTACCTGACCGAACACGCGTCCCATGACGCCGCCATTGAACACATCAATGAAGAAGCCTTCGGCCCCGGACGGCACGTGCGCGCCGCGGCAAGGATCCGCGAGCAGGGACCGCACGACCGGTCGCTGTCCTTCATCTGCGCCGACGACGGCGAGACGATCGCCTCGGTACGGATGACGCCGGTCATGGCGGGCGACGTGAAGGCGCATCTGCTTGGCCCGCTCGCCGTGCGGCCATCGCACAAGAACATGGGAATCGGCCGGGAACTGGTGCGGATCGCGGTGGAGGCGGCAAAGCGGAAGGGCTCTGAGGCCGTCATCCTTGTCGGCGATCCGCCCTATTACGGCCCGCTCGGCTTCGAGAAGGTCGCCTTTAATGCGCTGACCTTCCCCGGTCCGGTCGACCCGAAGCGGGTGCTGGTGGTGCCAATTTCCGTCGACACGCACGAGCGGCTGAAGGGCGAGATCGGCTGGCGGCCCGATGACGCGGCTGCAGTGGCGCCAGCAAAGCGCGTTGCGGCGGGCTGAGCGCGACGGCCATCGCCAGCGCTAGCAGGAGAATTGCCGCGCCTGCCTCGTTTCAGGGAGCGATGCCCCGGCAGGCCACTGCGACATTTGCGAACGACCTCGGGCCATCCGGCCGGCCAGCCTCGTAGGCATCGCGCACGGCTGCGTCGGTGCGCGCCCGCTCTTCGGTGCCGAGTGCGGCGACATACTGGCCGAGAGGTCCTTCGCCCGCAGCGATCGGCGCCCAGTAGTCGTCGAAATTCTGGTAGTCCATTCGAACCATGAGCTGGGTTTCCGTAACGTCCACGAGGCTCTGCTCGACGAAAGTCCGCTTCAATTCACCGGGTTGCATCATGGGCTGGAAGCAATAGCGGCCGCGCAGCTGACGCCCGCTTTCGCTAAGTGCCGCCACCGTATCGACCATCATGCGCATGCCGGGCATGCCGCCAAGGTGATCCCACACGGCCGCCGCAACCACGCCGCCCGGTCGGACGACGCGCCGCATCTCGGCGACGGCCTTGGCAGCGTCGGGCACGAAATGGAGCACAAGCAGCGCCATGGCGCGATCGAACCTGCCAGCGTCGAAGGGCAGGGCGCAGGCATCCGCCTGACGGATCGTTACGCGCGGATCGGTGTTGCTCCGGGTCGCCGCTTCGACGAAGACTGGCGAATAGTCGATCGCGACAATTTCTTCGACATTGGCAGCCTTGGCGAGGGCGAAGGTGAGACTGCCGGTGCCGCAGCCGACATCGATGATTTTCTCGTCGTCGGTAAGCCCCGCGAAATCTATGAACTGGAGGGCGAGAATTCTGCTCCAGCGCCCCATCAGTTGTTCATAGCCGTTTGAATCGTGGACGTTGAAGGTTGAGGGCATCGAAACCTCCATCCCGTGCGGGGCCGTCATCGGCCCGATGAACACCTGTCCTGGCGCGTCTCCGCTCAGCGCTGACGCGCCGATTCAGCGACCCTCACGATACCACATGCCAGATAGCGCAAGCAGCAGCAGCCCCACACCGGCGAATCCGGCAAAGAGCGGCAGGCTGTCGACGCTCTTCAGCGCTGTCTCGTTGGTCATGCGGAGCGAAAGGCGCTGCGGATCGGACGCGCGCACGGAACCGGAGACCGGCAGGAGCGGCGGCATGTCGAGGGCGTTTTCGGCGTCCGCCAAACGCCGCACCGTTCCCTTGGTCTTGTCGGCCAGCGGCTGAAGCGTCTCGGTGGTCGAGATCGTTGCCTTGAATTCCGGGGCATCGATTGCGCCGACATGCACGAGTGCCGTCAATCCCTCGTTTTCGATTTCATAGAGGCCCGTTTCCGCCGTCTTGACCTCGGCGCGGTAAAGTCCGGGGCCATCGGCCTTCAGGTCGACGGAACTCGTCTTGCCCGAGGGCAATTTCATGATTGCGGGGCCTGGAGCCTCCTTGATCGTCTGGCGCGTAATTTCCAGGGTCCGGCCGAAGGCGCGCGCCGTCAAGGCTTCTTCCTCGAGCGCCGGTTCCTGCATCAGCCAATGGGCGGTGCGGCGATAGAGCGAGACGTGCGGGCCGCCGCCCTCGAAGCCGCGCGCCCACAGCCAGCCCTGATCGGACAGCAGCATGGCGACGCGCCCCTTGCCGTGGCGGTTGAGCACCAGGAGCGGGTGGTTGTCCGCGCCCTCCATGACGACGCTACCCTGCGGTGGGGCCACGTCGACCGTACGGAACCAGCGTCCCCAGTGCGGCGGCTCCTCCAGTGCCCCCTCCAGCCCGCGCGTGACAGGATGCTTCTTACCTTGTTCGGTGAGCCGCGGATAAAAGGCCTTCTCGTTTATCACGCCGGTCGGCGTTGCAGGCAGCACCGCGGACAGCGGCGTATAGGCGATCGAATCGCTGCCGGCATGTTCGGGGCCGGCGGCAATCAGCAGCGCCCCGCCATTTTCCACGTACTGGGCGATGTTGTCGTAATAGAGGATCGGCAGCACGCCGCGATGCTGGTAGCGATCGAAAATGATCAGGTCGAACTCGTTGATCTTGTCGACGAACAGTTCCCGGGTCGGGAATGCGATCAGTGACAGCTCGTTGATCGGCGTTCCATCCTGCTTTTCCGGCGGGCGCAGGATCGTGAAGTGGACGAGGTCGATCGCCGTGTCCGACTTCAGCAGGTTGCGCCAGGCGCGTTCACCGGCATGCGGTTCGCCGGACACGAGCAGCACGCGCAGGTTCTCGCGGATGCCGTCGATGAGATGAACGGCGCGGTTGTTGGCGGTGGTGATTTCGCCGGGGACCGGCTCGACGGCGAATTCCAGCACGTTGCTGCCGCCGCGGGGCACCGTGAAGCTGAAGGGGGTTTCCGCGCCAGGGGTCGCCATCTCCGAGGCGATCTCGTTGCCGTTCAAACGGATCGTCACGTGCGCCGTCGTTCCCGGCCCCTTGCCGTCGTCGGTCACGCGAAACTTCAGTTCCTGCGGCTCGCCGACGATGCCGAAGCGCGGTGCGCTGAGGACCTCGATGCGCCGGTCGAATTCGTCCGGCCGGCCGGTGATCAGCGCGTGCACGGGTGCATCGAAGCTGGTGAAGGCGGCCGGGTCGGGGATGTCGTGCACCTGCCCGTCCGTCACGAGAATGGCGCCACCGACCCGCGAGGGGGGAACGTCGGCAAGGGCCGCCGTCAGTGCGTCGAAGAGGCGGGTCGAGGGCGTGTCGGAGTCGGGATCGTTGCCCGCCTCGACGATGCGCGGCTCGAGGCGCGGGTAACGGGCCAAGCGTGCCTTGAGCTCCTCGACGGCCTTGTCGGTCATCGCGGTTCGATCGGCGTTCTGCTGGCTTTGGCTGCGGTCGACGACGACGGCAACCACTGTCGGAAGCGGCTCGCGCTCCTCGCGTGTGACGACCGGGTTGGCGAGCGCCAGCATCAGCAATGCGAGCGCCAGCGCGCGCAACGCCGAACCGCGCAGGCCGCGCCAGAGCCCGAAGGCGCTCAGCAGCACGGCAACTGCTACGAGTACGGCGAGTGCATACCAGGGAATGAGCGGTGAGAAGGCGATGCTCATGTCACTGCCCCAGCCGTTCGAGAAGAGCGGGAACGTGGACCTGGTCCGCCTTGTAGTTGCCGGTCAGCATATACATCATGATGTTGACGCCAGCACGGAATGCGTGCTCGCGCTGGACCTCGTCTGGGGGGACTGTCGGCAGCAGCGGCATGCCGTTGTCGTCGATCGCCCAGGCGCCGGCAAAATCGTTGCCGGTGATCATGATCGGGGTCACGCCGTCGCCGGACCGCACCGGCCGGTTTGGATCATCCTTGTGGTCGAGTTCCGCCTCGACCCAGAGGGGGCTTCCGGCGTAGCGGCCGGGAAAATTGGTCAGGAGGTAGAACGCCTTTGTCAGGACGTGGTCGGCCGGCACGGGCTCCAGCGGCGGAATGTCGAGGTCAGCCAGGATCGCGCGCAGCCGCTGCGTATTGGGGCTGGCTTCGCTGGCGTTCTCGATCGAGGAAAACTGGTCGCGCGTGTCGAACAATACGGTGCCGCCGTTGCGCATGTAGGCATCGATGCGGCTGATGGCGGCGGGCGTCGGCATTTCCGCGCTTGCGCTGACCGGCCAGTAAAGCAGGGGATAGACGGCCAATTCGTCGGTCGCGATGTCGACGCCGACCGGCTCGCCGGGTTCAAGCGTCGTCCGGTAGGTGAGAAACTCGGTCAAACCTGCGAGCCCGCGCTCCGAGGTGTGGTCGACATCGCTTTCGCCGGTGACGACATAGGCGAGATGGGTCGTGTCCAGGCGGGCCAGCAGCGCATCGTCGCCGGGCTTGGTGTCGTCGGCAAGGGACGATCCTGGCGAAAGGGCCAGCAACGCCAATGACAGCGCGAAGGGGAGGGCGAGGGCGGCGGCGCGCGCCGGCGCCTGCCTGATGGTGCGGGCGAAGGCACCGCTCATGACAAGCACGATGAGGCAGTCTGCGATCAACAGCAGGGTTGCGATCAGGAACAGCGTCGGCTTGAGCGATTTCGCCACCTCGCCGATCAGGGTTTCGCGCTCGATCGCCACGTCGGCGGCTGCTGGAAGCGGTGCCAGCCTCTGGCCGGCCGGAAACAGGTTGTGGGCGACAAAGCCATCCTGCGCGCCGTAGAGACCCGGAGGATTGTCTTCCGTGGCCGTAACCTTGCCGGCAGTGGCCGGATCGAGCGGCTTGGCCTCGCCGGTATCGGTGGTCAGCGTGCCGACCGCGGTCAGCAGACGGAACGGCGGCAGGCGCTGTCCCTGCGTTTCGCCCGATACGGCCACGCCGCCGCCGTGCGAAAGCTGCACGGTGCGGCGCAGCATCTCGACGAAGTCGCCCGAAAGCGGCAGGTTCGACCAGCCGGTTTCGGCACTGACGTGGAAAAGCACGATCCGCCCGGCGCCGATTTTTCCGGTCGTCACAAGCGGTGTTCCGTCGGCAAGACTCGCCCAGGTCCGCTCGGGAAGGTCCGGCGTCGGCTCGGCAAGAACCTGGCGCTTGACCAGCACGTCGTCCGCTCGCGGCAATCCGGCGAAGGGGCTCGTCGGCGGATAGTCGGCGAGCGGCTGCGGCTCAGACCAGGAAAGCGCGCCATCAAGCGCGCGTTCGCCCTTTCGGAGCATGACGGGCACCAGCGGATCATCGGCGGGGGCTGCGGCGAGACGGGGGCCGGCGAAACGGATCAGCATGCCGCCCGCCTCCAGCCATTTGTTCATCGGCGCGTAAGCCTCCTCCGGCAGCCGGCCGATATCGGCCATGATCACCACCGACGGGCGCTGTTCGAGGAGTTCAGGAATGGCGGTGGCGAGGTCGGCAACGCCTGGGCGGATCAGGTCTGAATAGGGGGCGAGCGCCTTTTCGATGTAGTGCAGCGGGGAAAGCAGCGGTTGGCTGGCATCCTGTGTTTCACCGCT
Source organism: Mycoplana sp. 10N416 (assembly GCF_056394765.1). Classification (NCBI taxonomy): domain Bacteria; kingdom Pseudomonadati; phylum Pseudomonadota; class Alphaproteobacteria; order Hyphomicrobiales; family Rhizobiaceae; genus Mycoplana; species Mycoplana sp. 10N416. The sequence goes on from NZ_JBFTIM010000007.1 coordinate 186,307, forward strand.
CAGGAAGGCGACACGCCGCCGCCGAAAGCCGTCGTCCAGGAGATAGGTCGCACCGGCCGAGGCCAGGTCATCGACGGTGATGTGGGCAAAATCGTTGCGCAGTTCGAAAGGCGCCGCAATGCTGCCGGTCGCCATTGCTTCGCCGGGTCTGAAGGTGAGCGTTCCGTTGCCGATCGGCCGGCCGCGCGTGTCGTGGGCGGTCAGGGCGAGCGTTCGCGCTTCGCCCGTCGATAGACGACTTGCGCTGACCGTCATTGCCTCCGCGTCGTTGTTGGCGGACGTTACCGCGATGGTCCCTCTGCCGTCCCCCTCGATCAGGCGCAGATTTGCCGGCTGCAGTGCTTTCAACGCTGAAAGCGTGCCGTCGTCATCACCGCCGGCAATCCCGTCGGAAAGGAAGGCAAGCGTGCCCGGCGGCGTGTTTGCGAGCGCCGTCTTCAGGGCAGCGAGTGCAGAGTCGCGATTTCCCGGCAGGGGGAGCGCCTGGGTCGCGGCGAGGCGCGTGCGGGCCGTTGCCGCGTCGGTCGGCACGGCATCGTGGTGCCGTTCGACGGTGAACACGATCGAAACGGGAACGTTACGCGCCTCCGCATCGTCGATCAGGGCGGATGCGGTGTCGACGCGCCGCTGCCAGTCGGTGGCGGTGGCCCAGCTGTTATCGATGACGAGCACGAGCGGACCGGCGGCTGAAAGGGTGTTTTCGCGCGGATTGAGCACAGGCTCGGCGATCGCGAGAATGACGGCGGCCGCCATCAGCATTCGCAGCAACGTCAGCCACCATGGGCTCCGCGCCGGCGTCTCCTCGCGCTTCAGGATCGAGGCGAGAATGCGAAACGGCGGAAAGGCTTCGACGACGGGTCTTGGCGGCGTCAGCCGCAGGAGCCACCAGATCGCCGGGAGAAGCACGAGTGCGGCAAGGACGGCCGGATAGACGAAGACGAGGCTGCTCATCGGTGTGCTCCCGCAGCCCTCATGTCCGGCAGACCGGAGAGGTACATGTGCGCAGCGACGATCGCTTCGGACGCGAGATGGTCGGTGCGGTGCACGACGAAACTCCAGCCGAGATGGCGCAGGTTATCGGCCAGCGTGGTACGGCGGGCCTGATAGGCACGTGCGTAATCGTCCTTGAGCGTCTCGGCGCGACCGGCCGTCAACTTCTCCCCGGATTCGGGGTCGGTGAACTCGGTGCGGCCGGCATAGGGGAACAGTTCTTCGGCCGGATCGGCGATTTCGATCACGTGGCCGCGCAGGCCGCGTTTGGCCAGTGGCCCGAGCCGCTCCATCACCGCATCCGGCGGATCAAGGAAGTCGCCGATCAGCACGATATCGCTCGAACCGCGGATCATCTCGGTGGAGGGGAGGCCGTCGGCGAGTGTGCTGTGGGCAAGGGCGGTCGCGAGCCGTTCGGCCGCATTGCGGGCCGCGATCGGCTCCATGATGCCCGGGCAGCCGATCCGCTCGCCCGAGCGTGCTAGGATCTCGGCGAGCGCCAGCAGCACCACCAGCGCGCGGCTTTCCTTCGACACCGCGCCGAGGCTCGACTTGTACATCATCGAGGGCGACAGATCGGCCCAGAGCCAGATCGTGTGCGCTGCCTCCCATTCCCGATCGCGCACATAGGTATGGTCGTCGCGGGCCGAGCGCCGCCAGTCGATCCGCGCAAGGCTCTCGCCGGTTACGTAGGGACGGAACTGCCAGAAGTTTTCGCCGATGCCGCGCTTCCGGCGGCCATGCCAGCCGGCAATCACGGTGTTGGCAAGGCGGCGCGCCTCCACCAGGCAGTCCGGTACCAGCGCCGCGCGCGCCTGCGCCCGCGACAGAACCTCGGCTGTCGGTGTGCGTCGGACGATCTCGCCGATTGCAGGCATGGTGCGCTCCCCGTCAGCCGCGGGCCCGGTTGACGAGCGAGGCGATGACGTCGCGCACGGAAATCCCTTCGGCGCGGGCGGCGAAGGTCAACGCCATGCGGTGCTGCAGCACCGGCTCGGCGAGCGCCAGCACGTCGTCCACCGACGGCGCCAGCCGGCCGTCGTAGAGCGCGCGGGCGCGGGCGCACAGCATCAACGCCTGGCCGGCGCGGGGGCCGGGGCCCCAGGCGACCTGCTTGTCGGTTGCGGCATTGCCGTTGCCTGGACGGGCCGAGCGGACCAGCGAGAGGATCGCGTCGAGTACGGTCTCGCCAATCGGCATCTGGCGGATCAGCGTCTGGATTTCCTGCAGCCGCGCGCTGGTGATCGCCTGTCCCGCATGCGCTTCGCCGGTGCCGGTCGTCTCAAGCAGGATCCGCCGCTCGGCGGCAAGATCCGGATAGTTCACGTCCACCTGCAGCAGGAAGCGGTCGAGTTGGGCTTCCGGCAGCGGATAGGTGCCTTCCTGTTCCAACGGGTTCTGCGTGGCAAGTACGTGGAAGGGGCGGGGAAGATCGTTGGCGCGACCCGCAACCGTCACATGGTATTCCTGCATCGCCTGCAGCAGTGCCGACTGCGTGCGCGGCGAAGCACGGTTGATCTCGTCGGCCATCAGCAATTGCGTGAAGATCGGACCGGGGACGAAGCGGAACGAACGCTTGCCGTTTTCGTCCTGGTCCATCACTTCGGAGCCGAGGATGTCGGAGGGCATCAGGTCCGGCGTGAACTGGATGCGGCTCGAGGAGAGGCCGAGCACGGTGCCGAGCGTCGCCACGAGCTTTGTCTTCGCCAGCCCCGGCACGCCCACGAGCAGCGCGTGGCCGCCGGAGAGGATGGCGAGCATGGTCTGCTCGACCACGCTCTCCTGGCCGAAAATCACCTTTCCGACTTCCTTGCGCACCAGCGCGATATCGGCAAGCGCGTGCTCGGCGGCAGCGATGACGGCTTTTTCGTCCAGGCCTGTTTCGGGGGATTTCGCGACGCCCATGGTGGTCTCCAGGTGCCAGTTTTACAGTCCGGCGATACCGCCGGTCGAATATTGAGCTTATAGGCTCGCCCGCTGCTGACAAGCGGCCATGAAATGACTATCTCGTGACATAGGAATGAGATAGGGGGCAACCGGGACGGAACAATGGCGAAAGGCGAATTTCAGGCGACGGGCGACCCGGCCGGGCTCGCGGCGCTGATCGCGCGCGCTGCCGCGGACACGGGTGGGCAGAACCGCGGCCTGCCGCCGGTGGACAAGTGGAATCCGCCGGATTGCGGCGATATCGACATGGAGATCCGCGCCGATGGGACGTGGTTCTACATGGGCACGCCGATCGGCCGGGCGCCTCTCGTGCGGCTTTTCTCCACGGTGCTGCGGCGCGACGAGGACGGAAAGACCTATCTCGTAACCCCTGTGGAAAAGGTCGGCATCCGCGTCGTCGACGCCCCCTTCGTGGCTGTCGAGATGGACGTGCAGGGTGACGGGGAAGGCCAGACGCTCACCTTTCGCACCAATGTCGGCGACGTTGTGGAGGCCGGAACCGGGCATCCCTTGCGTTTCGTCATTTTTGGCGAAAACAATGAGTTGAAGCCGTATCTTCATGTGCGCGGAAGGCTCGAAGCACTCGTGTCGCGGCCGGTGATGTACGACATCGTCGCACTCGGCGAGACAATCGACATCGACGGAACGCCGATGTTCGCGGTGCGCTCCGGTGGAGCCGTGTTCCCGATCATGCCGGCGGCCGAGCTGGAAACGCTGTCGCGATGAGCTTTCCCCTCTACAGCGCCGCCGAATTCCGTCGCCGCGCCATGGCGCAGTCCCTGACGCTGCATCCGGAGGACTGGCGCGAGAACGGCGATGCGAAGCTCAATCCGACGACCATTGCCCATGTCGAGGGCATGAAGCTGAAGGACGCCGCCGTGCTGATCGCGGCGGTCAACAACGGTGACGACGCGCGCTTGATCTTCACGCAGCGCACCGCCTCGCTGCGCAAGCATTCGGGCCAGGTCGCCTTTCCGGGCGGCGCGGTGGACGACACCGACCGCGACATGGAAGAGGCGGCCGCACGCGAGGCGGAGGAGGAGATCGGGCTCGATCGCCGGCTGGTCGAGTCGGTCGGGCGGCTCCCGGACTACATGGCGCTGTCCGGGTTTCGCATCACGCCGGTCCTTGCAGTGGTGCAGCCCGGCTTTTCCCTGCACCTCAATCCGGACGAAGTCGACGAGGTTTTCGAGGTGCCGCTGTCCTTCCTGATGGATCCGGCCAATCACGCGATGGGAAGCAGCGTCTGGCTCGGCACCGAGCGCCACTATTATCGCATGCCCTATGAGGGCCGAAACATCTGGGGCATCACTGCGGGCATCGTCCGGGTGATCTATGAAAGGCTTTATGCATGACATCGGTTGCGGATCAGGCCTGGTTCAAGGATCCGGCGCTGCAGCGCGTGTTGAGGCTTCTCAACGAAGATGGCGGTGAGGCGCGCGTCGCAGGCGGCGCCGTGCGCAACAGCCTGTTGGGGATGCCGGTGGGCGATGTCGACATTGCCACCACCCTTGTTCCGACGGAGGTGATCACGCGTGCCAAGGCTGCCGGGGTCAAAGCTGTGCCCACCGGCATCGACCATGGCACGGTGACGCTTGTCGTGGAGCGATCCCCCTTCGAGGTCACGACGCTGCGCCGCGATGTGGAAACCGACGGCCGGCGTGCGCAGGTGGCATTCGGCACGGACTGGCAGGAGGACGCCGAACGGCGCGATCTCACGATCAACGCGCTCTACGCGACGGCCGACGGCTCGGTGATCGACCTCGTCGATGGCCTGGCGGATATCGAAACGCGGACGGTGCGCTTCATCGGCGACGCTGATCAGAGGATCGCAGAGGACTACCTGCGGATTCTGCGCTTCTTCCGCTTCTTCGCCTTCTACGGCAGCGGGCGGCCGGACGCCGATGGCCTTCGCGCCTGCGCGCGTGCCAAGGCAAAGCTCGCCTCCCTGTCGGCCGAACGCATCTGGTCAGAGACGAAGAAGCTGCTTTCCGCACCCGATCCGTTCCGCGCCCTCCTGTGGATGCGCCAGTCGGGTGTTCTGACCGAGATCCTGCCGGAAACGGAGAAATGGGGCATCGATGCCGTTCCCGCCCTGATCGCCGCCGAGACCGCCTGCGGTTGGACGCCGGATCCGATGCTTCGGCTGGCCGCGATCGTGCCGCCGGATGCGGAACGGCTCGCGAGGCTGGCGGCGCGTCTGAAGCTTTCTCGCGCGGAAGCGGCCTACCTGGCCCAGTGGACCAGCGCGCCCGAGATCCCAGCCACGCTCGCAGAGACGACCTTCGACCGCATGCTCTACCGCAATGGTGCGCAGGGGATCGTCGTTCGCCTGAGGCTGGCATTCGCGTCGTCGCGAGCGAAGGCCGAGGCTGAACCGCAGGCCATGGCCTTCAGCGGCCTTTGCCAGCGATTGCTCGCGCGTGCCGAACGCTGGTCGAAGCCCGACTTTCCGCTCTCCGGCGCGGACGTGCTGGCGGCTGGCGTTCCGGCCGGCCCGAAGGTGGGTGAAATCCTCGCAACATTGGAAGACGAGTGGGTCGAGAGCAACTTCACCCTCGGCCGGGCAAGCCTTCTTGCCCGACTGGCAGCGCTCGCGAAATAGGAACTTTCCGGCGCGCATTACCTTTTCGATGCGCGCCCGGCGCCCTTCATAAAGACATGTGAAAGAACAAGGACCTAGAGCGCGGTGGGCGAATCTGAAAGATCGCGACGCGCTTTAGGCACTCTCCACCGTCGGCTCGTCGACGATCCGGGCCTTGATGTTTTCGAGCATGTTCTCGCGGATCACCGTCTCACCATGCGTGTCGCGCATGTGCTCGACGACGCGGCGCACGACTTCAGCGTCATTGTCGGCGCGGGTATGCCATTCACAGCCTGGGACAAGCGTTCCGCATTCAAACAGTCTCATGGCGTGTCTCCCTTGGTTGCCTTGACGATGCGTGAGGCGCCTTGGACACAACAGATCCAGTTCCGCCGTGTCCGGACGGGCCCATTCTGACCGGGTCAGCCGATCTTGCTGTCGGGCTTTGCCCAAGCGTCGAAGCAGGCGGAGGACTGGTACCTGGCATCCTTGGGCGGATTTGCAGAGCCGGTGTCGACGAGTTGGCGGCGAACCAGCTGCAGAAAATAGTCTCGCGGCAGGCCGCTGCCGCTTTCGAGGCGCATTTTCTCGGCGATCCGATTGAGGAATTCGGCGCTATGCTGGCCGGGCTCGGCGTCACTCGGCACACCGGCAGTCGCATTCGTCATGATAACCCTCCTCCGATGGAACCATGCGAGGAAATGCTAACATGAAACAGGATGGCACGGAATTCGAATGACGTCTCGGGCCTGCGATAATCGGGTCAGGGCCAGCGGACGACCGGAGGGAGCGACGAGAGGATCGACTCGACGTTACCGCCTGTCTTCAGGCCAAAAATGGTGCCGCGATCGTAGAGCAGGTTGAACTCGACGTAGCGGCCGCGCCGGATCAATTGTTCGTCCCGGTCTTCTTCGGTCCAGCCGTTGTTGAAGTTCGAGCGAACGATCTTCGGATAGACCAGCCCGAATGCCCTGCCGATATCCTGGGTGAAGGCGAAATCGGCTTCCCAGCCGCCGGCTTCCTCGGAGGAATGTTGCCAATCGTAAAAGACGCCGCCAATGCCGCGCGGCTCGTTCCTGTGTTTGAGGAAGAAGTACTCGTCGCACCAGGTCTTGAACTTCTGATAGTCGGCGACCGGATGCCGGGTGCAGGTGATCTCCATGGCCCGGTGGAAAAGGAGCGTGTCGGGATCGGTCTGCAGCCGACGACGGCCGAGCATCGGCGTCAGGTCCGCGCCGCCCCCGAACCAGTGGCTGGTCGTGACCACCATGCGGGTGTTCATGTGCACGGTCGGAACGTTCGGATTGACCGGATGGGCGATCAGCGAGATGCCGGAGGCCCAGAAACGCGGGTCTTCGCTTGCACCCGGTATCTGTCCGCGGAATTCGGGAGAGAATTCGCCGTAGACGGTCGATGTGTGGATGCCGACCTTCTCGAAGACCCGGCCTTCCATCATCGACATGCGGCCGCCGCCGCCGTCGCCGTCATCGCGCTGCCAGTCGCGCGCAACGAAGCGGCCGGGCGCACGATCGCTCAGGGGACCCTGCAACTCGTCTTCGAGCGTTTCGAAGGACGCGCAAAGATGGTCGCGCAACGCCTCGAACCAGGCGCGCGCACGCGCCTTCTTGGATTCGATGTCATCCGGCAGGCCCTGCGGCAGGTCCGGTCTTTCCATGATCTGTTCCTGATTGTCGGGCCACATTCTACGGCCGATTCGGCTTTCCCGACACTTCCCATTTTTATGCCACACTTGGCAACCATGCGCCCGTCGGCGCCGGGGCAGGAGGACTCGCCAAAGCGCCGGCGACATCCTATGTTTAGGCCATGAATGTGCTGCCGGAGGAAATCTGCATGGCGCGTATTCCAGGGCCCCCGCCGCTCGATGGCCTGAGACGACGGATCGAACAGAGCCGACGCGAACGGGCCGGACAGGAAAAGGGCCACTTCATCCGCGAGACCTATCGCCTCGAGCGCGGCGCTGCGCGCCAGAAGGCCCGCGAATGGTTCGATACCTGGCCGAAGGCCGCCTATTGGACCGAGGTGGAAAGCTGGCGTCCGCTCGAAGGCGATCGGATCGAGTTCACCATGCGGCGGCTGCCGAGCGCGGATTGACGCTGGCCTTTAGAGGTTACAAGATTGTGTATCTGATTTGTTTGCAACCATTGTGTGTCTGTTAAGGACTATGCGGGTATAACCGGACCCATAAGCGACTCCGAGCATGAAAGCTCCGGGACAGCCGGCCTTACCTCTCGATTCATGTGAGGGATGCGCCCAGGGGCTTTCATGGTATCCGTCTCTTTCGTGAACAACGCTGCGGCACTGGCCATTCTTCAGTCGTCCGAGCGAAACCCGTCCGCCACCGATTTCCTCTCCTCCTCCGTGGTCAGCGCAAGCTCGAATGATGCGCTCCTGGCGGTGTTTGACGCCTTCGCTGCTAGCAAGGAATTCCAAAAGCAGTTTACCGCTGAATTCAGAAAGTGGATGGAAAAAGCAGCCCCCGATGGGACCAGAATCCATCCTGACAATGCAAAGCACAACGCGCTCACCGACGTAATCATTAAGAACCGAGAGGCATTTCCGCCGGAGCAGTTTTCGATCCGCACGGAGCTGCCTAACGGTGCGTCGATCGAGACGACAATTCCGTCCAAAGCCGCGATGATGGGAGATATCTTCAAGGGGAATGTTGCGGAGAGGCATTCGGCTTACGACGCGGAGCTGGCTGAGGCGAACGCGTTTCCCGATCCCGAACCTGTCAAGCTCCAGGCGATGGCGCAGATCGTGCGTACGCTTGCCTTAGACAAGCAGTCGCCAGAAGAGGGCAGGGCCGCGGTCGAAATGCTGCGCGAAACCTCCAAACCTTGGGAGGAATACAAGCGGGAGCGAACTTGACGTCGGAAGGTCTTGCTGTGGCTCTCAACTTGCGATCAATTCGCGCCGTATCCCGACTTACCCGCTGCCTGGCATCTATGGTTGCAGATTTGCCCAAAGGTTCGGCGAGGTTTGCATTGACCGCGGACCTGTTGCCCCGTAGTTTGCGGCGCATCTGAAACAGCTGAAAGGTGCCGGTTCGAGAAATGCGTCCGGCGAACACCGCTTGTTCGAGCTTGCGATTGCATTTGTTCTTATCGTCATCAACGGGGTCTTTGCCCTTTCCGAACTCTCCATCGTCTCGTCGCGAAAAATCCGCCTGAAGACGCTTGCTGCGCAGGGAAAGCGAGGGGCTGAGGCGGCCATCCGCCTCGCCGACAATCCCGGCAGATTCCTGTCCACCGTACAGATCGGCATCACCCTCGTCGGCATCCTGGCCGGTGCCGTCTCGGGTGCGGCGCTTGGCCTGCGCCTGGGTGAGATCCTGCGCGATGCGAGCGTGTCGAGCTGGCTCGCCGGACCGCTCGGCTACGGCATCGTCATCACGATCATCACCTATCTTTCGGTCGTCGTCGGCGAACTCGTGCCCAAGCAGGTCGCCCTGCGCAATCCGGAGCGCTTTGCCTGTGCGGTCGCCCCCACCATGTTGCTGCTTTCCAAGGCGGGCGGCCCGTTCGTCTGGTTGCTGGACGGCTCCACGCGGCTGATCTTTCGCGTGCTCGGCTTGCACGAAACACCGGAGAGCGTCGTCACCGACGAGGAGATCAAGGCCGTCATGGCGGAGGCCGAAGCGGCTGGCGTCATCGAGAGCGGCGAGCAGAGCATGATCGCCGGCGTGATGCGCTTCTCCGACCGCGAGGCAAGGGGTCTGATGACGCCGCGCAAGGACGTCGACTGGATCGACCTCAGCGACGATCGGAACGAAATCCGCCAGCAGATTTTCGCAAGTCCGCATTCGCGCCTGCCCGTCGGCGACGGCGGCATCGAATCGATCATCGGCATCCTGCAGGTGAAGGAGCTTCTGCCTGCGGCCTCGTCCGGCGCGCCGTTCGACATTCGCACTTACATCCGCCAGGCGCCGGTCATTCCCGACAGCATGGACGCGATGCGCGTGCTCGAAGCGCTGCGCTCTTCCGACGTGCCGATGCTGCTTGTCCACGACGAGTACGGCCACTTCGAGGGCGTGCTGACGCCGGCCGACGTGCTGGAGGCCATCGCTGGCGTGTTCCGCTCCGATATCGGCGAAGGCGAGGAGGACGACTATGCCGTCCGGCGTGCCGACGGATCCTGGCTGATCCCCGGTTCGATGCCGATCGACGAAATGGCGGACCAACTCGGCCTGTCGCTGTCCGACAGCCGAAGCTACCAGACGGCTGCCGGCCTTATCATCGATCTGCTCCAGCATCTTCCGGTCACGGGTGAGGTCATCCAGACCCAGGGCTGGCAGTTCGAGGTCGTGGACATGGATGGCCGCCGCATCGACAAGCTGCTTGCCAGCAAGATCGAATAGCCGATTGCCGAGCGCGGCCCTGGGGCAGGGGGCTCCGGGCTGTGCGCTGGGACGGTCTACGACAGCGCCGCAGCGTCGCCGGATTGGTCGGGCTGGTTTCGGGCGCATCAGAAACCCGTCTGCCGCAAAGCCTCCCCGGCGATCATTGCCGCCGACATGGCGACGTTGATGGAGCGCTGTCCCTCGACCATGGGGATCAGCACGCGGGCATCCGCACTTTCGTGCACGTGGTCCGGAACCCCGGCGCTTTCCCGGCCGAACAGCAGGATATCGTCCGGCTGGTAGGCGATGTCGACATAGGGTGTTGCGGCCCTGGTCGAGGCGAGGACGAGCCGCCGGCCGCTGGCCTCGCGCCATTCCGCGAACCGCTCCCAAGTGACGTGTCGGGTCAGCGTGACGGCGGCGAGATAGTCCATGCCGGCGCGCCTGAGGCTGCGGTCGGAGATGTCGAAGCCGGCGGGTTCGATGATGTCGACGCCGAGCCCGAGGCAGGCGGCGAGCCTCAGGATCGTGCCGGTATTGCCGGCGATGTCGGGCTGGTAGAGGGCGATGCGGAGTTGCGACATGGCTTTCGCCTTAGCGCATAAACCCTCGCATCGGAATCGAAATCCGGCCTGTGCCATGCGCAGGTCGGGGCCGCGGCGGAGCCATCACGCACGAGCCGGTCCGACGCCATTGCGGCCGGCAGTGGAACGGCCAGGTTGTGCCGATCCGGCAACAGCGACCGGCAATGGCGCGATTTCCGACGGTTTCCTCTGGCAAAATGTCGCATTTCACGGTAACAAGGCTCATCTTCAACGCGAGAACAGGGAGGCATCCATATGGACACAGCATATCGACAACGCCTCCTTGACGGCATCACTTACCGTCTCGCCTAGGCGCTCGGCGCTCTTTCAAACTTGAATTTTCAATCGACCGTGGGTGGCCCCGTCGCTCGCCTCGCGGTCTCCCGGGCATCCCCTGTCAGGCCTACGCTCCTGCGAAAGCCGTACCACGTGACCCCGGGCAGATTTCGGAGAAGACCACCATGTTCGGCTGGTTCGAACGCAGACTGAATCCTTATCCCTCCGAGGAGCCGACGCTCCCGCCGAAGGGAATTCTTGCCTTCCTCTGGCACTACACGCGGCCGGCTGCGCCGTGGCTGGTGCTGCTCGGCTTCTGCTCCATGGTGCTCGGCATCGCGGAAGTACTGCTGTTCCGGTTCCTCGGCAATATCGTCGACTGGCTCTCGGCTGGTGATCCGAGCACGTTCCTTGCCCGCGAGGGCGGCACGTTGGTCTGGATGGCCGTGCTGCTGCTCGTTCTCATTCCGGGCTTCGGCGCGCTGCACACGATGACGATGCATCAGGCGCTTGCGGGCAATTTCCCGATGATCGCCCGTTGGCAGATGCACCGCTACCTCATCCGCCAGAGCATGACCTTCTTCGCCAACGAGTTCGCCGGTCGCGTCTCGACGAAGGTGATGCAGACGGCGCTCGCCGTGCGCGAGACCGTCATGAAGATCATCGACGTCTTCATCTACGTGGTGAGCTACTTCGTCTCGATGATCGCGATCATCGCCTCGGCCGACCCGCGTCTGGTCGTGCCGCTGCTTCTGTGGTTCGTCATCTATGTCAGCATCCTGCGCTATTTCGTGCCGAAGCTCATGGTGATTTCGCGCGAACAAGCGGATGCGCGCTCGATGATGACGGGCCGGATCGTCGACAGCTATACGAACATTGCGACCGTGAAGCTCTTCTCGCATGCCGGCCGCGAGGAAACCTATGCCCGCGAGGGCATGGACGAGTTCCTGCAGACGGTCCACAAGCAGATGCGCCTCATCACGCGGTTCAACATCCTGATCGATGTCAACAACGTCATCACGATGTTCTTCACTGCGGCCATCGGCATCTATTTCTGGATGTCGGGCGATGTGACGGTCGGCGCCGTGGCGGTCGCCGTCGGGCTCGCCATGCGCATCAACGGCATGTCGCAGTGGGTGATGTGGGAAGTGACCGCGCTGTTCGAGAACATCGGCACCGTCTATGACGGCATGGGCATGATGACGAAGGCGCACGACATTACCGACAGTCCGCAGGCGCCGCCGCTTGCCGCAAGGAAGGGCGCGATCGAGTTCGACCGCGTCGGCTTCCATTACGGCAAGAGCAAGGGCGTGATCGAAGACCTGTCGCTGTCGATCAAGGCGGGCGAGAAGATCGGTCTCGTCGGCCGCTCCGGCGCCGGCAAGACGACGATGATGAACGTGCTGCTGCGCTTCTACGACCTGGAGAAGGGCCGCATCACCGTCGACGGCCAGGACATCGCCGAGGTCACGCAGGACAGCCTGCGCAGCAAGATCGGCGTGGTGACGCAGGACACCTCGCTGCTGCACCGATCGATCCGCGACAACATCGCCTACGGTCGGCCGGAGGCGACGGACGCGGAGATCATCGAGGCGGCCAAACGCGCCAATGCCTGGAGCTTCATCGACGACCTCGTCGACCAGCAGGGCCGCAGCGGCCTCGATGCGCAGGTCGGCGAGCGCGGCGTCAAGCTCTCCGGCGGCCAGCGCCAGCGTATCGCGATCGCGCGCGTTTTCCTCAAGGATGCGCCGATCCTGATCCTCGACGAGGCGACCTCGGCGCTCGACTCCGAGGTCGAGGCGGCGATCCAGGAGAACCTGTTCGCGCTGATGGAAGGCAAGACGGTGATCGCGATTGCCCACCGGTTGTCGACGCTGACGGAGATGGACCGCCTGGTCGTCCTCGACAAGGGCCATATCCACGAGATGGGCACCCATGCCGAACTCGTCGCCCGCGGAGGCATCTACGCCGACCTCTGGAACCGCCAGTCCGGTGGCTTCATTGCCGACGACGAGAAGGCGGAAGCCGCGGCAGAGTGAGTGAAACGGACCTGTCCGCCAAATGGCGGGCAGGCTCCTGTCCGAACTTTAATTTGCTGCCCTCGGGAATCGGCCTATATCTTGCCCATGGTTCTGCGCGCGATCTTTTCCCATTTCGAGAACTGGATAAAGCCGTTTGCTCGCACCGAGGATTTGCGCCCGCCCGCCGGCCTGATCGCCTTCATCTGGTTTTACGTCCGCCAGGCGCCGGGACCGTTCGTCGCCTTGATGATCCTTGGCGGGTTGACGGCGGCGATCGAGGCGGCGACCTTCTGGTTCGTCGGCCGGCTAGTCGACATCCTGGGCACGGTGAAGCCGGCCGATGGCTGGTCCGGACTGATTGCCGGTCATGGCTATGAGCTTCTGGCGATGCTGCTTCTCATCGGCATCGTCCGCTTCGGCGTTACCTTCCTGATGGCGCTGTTTGATCAGCAGGTCATCACGCCCGGCTTTTACAATCTCGTTCGCTGGCAGTCCTACGCGCATGTCGCGCGCCAGTCGCTTTCCTTCTTCCAGAACGACTTCTCCGGACGCATCGTCACCAAGGTCTGGTCATCCGGGCAGGCGACGGGCGACGTCATCACTTCCTTCATGGAAAGCATCTGGTTCGTGATGATCTATGCCGCCTCGACGCTGGTGTTGATCGGCGGCCTCGATCTTTGGCTGGCCGCCGTCGTCTGCGTCTGGATCAGCGTCTTCGCGCTGCTGGCGCGGTTCTTCGTGCCGCGCATCCGCTACCATTCCAAGGAATCCGCAGAAGCGGCGTCCATGCTGAACGGCCGCATGGTCGACGCCTATTCGAACATCCAGACGCTGAAGCTGTTCGGTCGCGACGACGTCAACGATCGCTACATGTTGCAGGGCTTTGAGACCTATCAGGCGACGATCCTGCGCTTCACGCGCTTCTTGACGGGGGTTCGCGCGTCCCTGGGCCTGCTTTCGGGGATCATGATCGTCAGCATGGCCGTCTTGTGCATCCACCTGTGGCTCTCCTCGATGATAAGCGCGGGCGCGGTCGCCTTTACCATGGCGCTCGTCCTGCGGCTCAATTTCCTGCTCAACCGCCTGATGACCCAGCTCAACAGCATCATGCGCAACATCGGCACGATCCAGAATTCCGCCGAGCTGATTTCGCAGCCGATCGGCCTTGTTGACCGGCCGGACGCCCGGCCCCTTGTGATGACGCGGCCGGAAATTCGCTTCGAGAACATCCGCTTCCACTATGGACGTCCGTCAGGGGTGATCGACAATCTTTCGCTGACCATCCGCCCCGGCGAGAAAGTGGGCATCGTCGGCCGTTCGGGGGCGGGTAAGTCGACGCTCGTCAACCTGCTGCTGCGCTTCTACGACCTGGAGGGTGGCCGCATCCTTGTCGGGGGGCAGGAGATTGCCGGGGTGACACAGGAAAGCCTGCGCGCCAACATCGGCATGGTGAGCCAGGATACCGCGCTTCTGCACCGTTCGATCCGGGACAACATCCTGTTCGGCAAGGTGGATGCGAGCGAGGCCGAGGTGATCGCCGCCGCCGGCCGCGCCGAGGCCAACGAGTTCATCCAGCGCATCGAAGACCAGCGCGGCCGCAAGGGCTTCGATGCGCATGTCGGCGAGCGCGGTGTGAAGCTCTCGGGTGGCCAGCGCCAGCGGATTGCCATCGCGCGGGTGATGCTGAAGGATGCGCCCATCCTGGTGCTCGACGAGGCGACCTCCGCACTCGACTCGGAGGTAGAGGCCGCCATCCAGTCGAACCTTGAGAAGCTGATGCGCGGAAAGACCGTTCTTGCCATCGCGCACCGCCTCTCCACGATCGCTGCACTCGACCGTCTCGTCGTGATGGACCGTGGCCGGATCGTCGAGCAGGGAACGCATATCGAGCTCGTGGCTCGGCGTGGCCTCTACGCCGAACTCTGGGCGCGTCAATCGGGCGGATTCCTTGCGCGGGATCAAGCCGCGGAATAGACGAAACGCAATGGAGACCGTTCCGCGGTCGTCCGCTGCCCCGCAAGGTGCGGGATGTCGGCTTCGGCAATGAAATCACTGCACTGGCTTTTCCCGCGACAATGTGCCCACCTGCGCTTGCCAAGGCTGGACATAACTTGCGTTCGAGCTTAGAACGCGCCCGATTGGCGGGGAATCTATGGCCGCATTGTGTCCGGATTCTCGGTAACCATGAGGTCAGTGCGGTAACCGCAGACTTTGCGTGAGAGGATGGTCAGGCCGTGAGCGAACACGACACAACAAGCGGGACCGCGGGCGAACCCACGCGCCGCGATTTTCTTTACATTACGACGGGGATGGCCGGCGTGGTCGGTGCGGCCGCGCTCGCCTGGCCGTTTATCGACCAGATGCGTCCGGATGCTTCGACGCTTGCGCTTGCATCGATCGAGGTCGATGTTTCGAGCCTCGAGCCGGGCATGTCGCTGACGGCGAAGTGGCGCGGCAAGCCGATCTTCATCCGCAACCGCACCGACAAGGAAGTGGAAGAGGCCAAGGCTGTTCCGCTCGGCGATCTGAAGGATCTGAACGCGCGCAACGCGAACGTTCCGGCCGATGCAGAAGCCACCGACCTTGAGCGTTCCGCCGGCGAGGGCAAGGAAAACTGGATCGTGATGATCGGTTCCTGCACCCATCTCGGCTGCGTGCCGCTCGGCCAGGCCGGCGATTTCGGCGGCTGGTTCTGTCCCTGCCACGGTTCGCACTACGACACGGCCGGCCGCATCCGCAAAGGTCCGGCGCCGGAGAACCTCCACGTGCCGACCTTCGCCTTCGTTTCAGACACAGTCATCAAGATCGGTTGAGGGGGAATACTGATTATGAGTGCTGAACACTCCACCTACCAGCCGACGACCGGCATCGAAAAATGGGTTGACTCGCGCCTGCCGCTGCCGCGCATGATCCATGACAGCTTTGTTTCCTATCCGGTGCCGCGCAACCTGAACTACAGCTACACCTTCGGTGCGATGCTGTCGGTGATGCTGATTGCGCAGATCCTCACCGGTATCGTGCTCGCGATGCATTATGTCGCCAGCACCGGCGAGGCCTTCACCTCGGTCGAGAAGATCATGCGCGACGTCAACAACGGTTGGCTGTTGCGCTACATGCACGCCAATGGTGCGTCGTTCTTCTTCATCGCAGTCTATCTGCACATCGCCCGTGGCCTCTACTACGGCTCCTACAAGGCGCCGCGCGAAATCCTCTGGATTCTCGGCGTGGTCATCTACCTCCTGATGATGGCGACCGGCTTCATGGGCTACGTTCTGCCCTGGGGTCAGATGTCCTTCTGGGGCGCGACCGTTATCACCGGCTTCTTCTCGGCCTTCCCGCTGGTGGGCGAGTGGATCCAGCAGTTCCTGCTTGGCGGCTTCGCCGTCGACCAGCCGACGCTGAACCGCTTCTTCTCGCTGCACTACCTGCTGCCCTTCATGATTGCCGGCGTCGTCGTCCTGCACGTCTGGGCGCTGCACGTCACCGGCCAGACGAACCCGACCGGCGTCGAGGTGAAGTCCAAGACCGACACCGTTCCCTTCACACCCTATGCGACGATGAAGGACGCGTTCGGCGTCTCGGTCTTCCTGATCGTCTTTGCCTGGTTCATCTTCTACATGCCGAACTTCCTCGGTCACCCGGACAACTACATCCCGGCTGATCCGCTGAAAACCCCGGCTCACATCGTTCCGGAATGGTACTACCTGCCGTTCTACGCGATGTTGCGCGCCATCACCTTCAACGTCGGCCCGATCGACTCCAAACTTGGCGGCGTTCTGGTGATGTTCGGCTCGATCATCATCCTGTTCTTCCTGCCCTGGCTCGACACCTCGAAGGTCCGTTCGGCCGTCTACCGTCCGTGGTACAAGCTGTTCTTCTGGCTCTTCGTCGCCAACTCCATCATGCTCGGTTGGCTCGGCGCCATGCCCGCAGAAGGCATCTACGTCATCCTTTCGCAGCTCGGCACGCTCTACTACTTCGGTTTCTTCCTCGTCATCATGCCGGTTCTCGGCCTGATCGAGACCCCGAAGCGCATTCCGAACTCCATCACGGAAGCGGTTCTGGAACAGAAGAACGCCAACGCAAAGCTGGCCAAGGCGTGATCGCGACGCGACGAAAGGAACCGAACAAAATGAAAAAGCTTCTTGCAAGCATTCTGTCGCTCGCAGTCGTCGCCGGCCTCGGTGTATCGATCGCCACCGCACAGGAGGACCATGCCGCGGCTGGCGGTGCGGCGGCAGAGCATGCCACGCCGCACTATCCGATCAACAAGCCGCGCGAACAGGACTGGTCCTTCGCCGGTCCCTTCGGCAAGTACGACAGGGGCCAGCTGCAGCGCGGCCTGAAGGTCTACACCGAAGTCTGTGCCGCCTGTCACTCGATGAACCTGGTCGCCTTCCGCACGCTGGAGGACCTCGGTTACTCGGAAGCTCAGGTCAAGGCGTTCGCCGCGAACTACGAAGTCCAGGATGGCCCCAACGCCGACGGTGAGATGTTCACCCGCAAGGCCGTGGCATCCGACTACTTCCCGTCGCCGTTCCCGAACCATGAGGCGGCTGCGGCTGCCAACAACGGTGCGGCACCGCCGGACTTCTCGCTGATCGCGAAGGCCCGCGGCATCACCCGCGGCTTCCCGCAGTTCGTCATCGACATCTTCACCCAGTACCAGGAAGGCGGGCCGGACTACATCTACTCGCTGCTGACCGGTTACCAGGATCCGCCGGAAGGCGTCGATGTCGCCGAAGGCACACACTACAACCCGTACTTCGCCAACTCGGCCACGCTCGCCATGGCCAGCCCGCTCTCCGACGACCAGGTCACCTATGACGACGGTTCGCCGCAGACGGTTGACCAGTACTCACACGACGTCTCGGCGTTCCTGATGTGGGCTGCGGAACCGCACCTGGAGGCACGCAAGCGCATGGGCTTCATGGTCATGGTCTTCCTGGCGATCTTCACCGGCCTGATCTACCTGACGAAGAAGTCGGTCTACGCGAACAAGGAACACTGAGCGGTTCCACCGAAACGTAAAGAAGGCGGCCCCGTGCCGCCTTTTTTCATGCGCTGACGATTATCCCTTGCATTCGGCAACCGTTGCCCATCTCTTTTCCTGATCCGCCATACGGAACCTGCACATGAACACGCTCCACGACGAATTGATCGCGGCGATCCGCAACATTCCGGACTATCCGAAGCCGGGAATTATCTTCCGCGATATCACGACGCTGCTGGGCAATCCCCGTGCGTTCCGGCGCGCCGTCGACGAATTGGTCCATCCCTACGCGGGTATGGGTGTCGCGCAGGTGGCTGGCGTCGAGGCGCGTGGCTTCATTCTCGGCGGTGCCATGGCGCACCAGTTGTCGAGCGGCTTCATTCCGATCCGCAAGAAGGGCAAGCTGCCGCGCGAAACCGTGCGCATCGCCTATAGTCTCGAATATGGCGTGGACGAGATGGAAGTGCACAAGGATGCGCTGAAGCCGGGCGACAAGGTGATCCTGGTCGACGACCTGATCGCCACCGGCGGCACGGCGGTTGCGGCGGTCAATCTGCTGCGCCAGCTCGGCGCCGACATCGTTGCTGCCTGCTTCGTTATCGACCTGCCGGACCTCGGTGGCCGGATGAAGCTCGAGGATCTCGGCGTCGAGGTTCGCACGCTCGTCGCCTATGAGGGGCATTGAGGGGGACGTGCGTCGCTTCAGCTCGCTGGAAAACTTAGGCTTGTGGTCAGCGTCCTCATTCCGTCATCCCGGCCTTGAGCCGGGATCCAGCAGAGCCGCGTCTGCGGCGCGAAGGAGTCTTTTGCGCTCAAGGACTTGAGCGCGCTGGATGCCGGATCAGGTCCGGCATGA
The DNA here is from genome assembly GCF_056394765.1 of Mycoplana sp. 10N416. NCBI lineage: Bacteria > Pseudomonadati > Pseudomonadota > Alphaproteobacteria > Hyphomicrobiales > Rhizobiaceae > Mycoplana > Mycoplana sp. 10N416. The sequence goes on from NZ_JBFTIM010000007.1 coordinate 204,918, forward strand.
CGGACCAAATTGGTCGTGGTTCGGGCGATGTTGAGCTCAGACGAATTCCAGCACGGTGCTCTCGAAGCTGACGACCGGTTCGCCGTGCTGGTTTTTCCCTTCGCAGAGGATCGTGTTGATCAGGCGTCCGGGGCGTGAGGCCAGTGGCCGCGACGTGAGCAGCGTCACCGAATAGGTGATCGTGTCGCCGGCAAAGACCGGCCGAAACCAGCGCAACTTGCGGAAACCGGTGGACGGCCCGAGTTCCGGCGGAGCGATGCCCGCCGTCTTCGATCGAATGTATTCGGCGCTCCAGAACGCCACGAAGGTCTTCATCCAGCCCGCGCAGGTGTGCCAGCCGGAGGCGCAAAGCCCGCCGAACAGCGAGTGCCTGGCCGCATCAGCATCGACATGGAACGGTTGCGGGTCGAACTGCCGGGCATAGCGGATGATCGCGTCAGCGTCGAAGTGATGGGAGCCGAGGTTGATCTTCTCGTTGGCGGGATAAAGCTCAGCCAGGCGCATGCACCGTTTCCTCTGCCTCGACGCGGATCATGTTGGCATAGTCGCAGACGGCGACCGTCTCACCGCGCTGGTTCGTCACCTCCGCCACGAAGCGGACGATGCCGATCTCGGGCCGCGAACGCGACAGGCGCGCCTCGGTGACCGTGACATGTCCTGAAAGCGTGTCTCCGGCCAGAACCGGCTTCCGCCACTCCATGCTGTCGACGCCCGGGGAACCCTCCGCGGCGGTCCGACCGATATAGCTGTCGCAGAGCATGCGCATCATGATTGCGCTGGTATGCCAGCCGGATGCCGACAGGCCGCCGAGGATGCTGGCCCTGCCTGCAGCCTCGTCGACGTGCATCGGCTGCGGGTCGAACTCGCCGGCAAAGGCGACGATCTCTTCCGCCGTCACCTGCCGTACGGGAAAGTTGAACCGTCGGCCGACCGGAAAATCTTCGAAACAGAGCATCGCGCTATCTCCTTGTGCACGCTATGGATAGCAGAACACGTCCGCTTCGGTTCCTGATATTTGCCGGATCGAACGGTTTTCAACATGCTCGGAAAGCAGCTTATGACCGAACTCGAAGACACGCTGCGGCGCGCAGCTCAACGTGGCATCATCACCGAAAGCCATGTTGAGCCGCTTGAAGCGTACCTGCTGGCAAACGGGACCTACGTGGCCAATTCGCTCGGGGCCGGGGCCGGGGCCGGGGCCGGGGCCGGGGCCGGGGCCATCCATGGTGCGATCGCCGATCCTCCCGCCGATCTCGAGGACACGGAGGCGCCACGGTTCGTGCGCGGTTTCCACGACGTGCTGATCACCATCGGCGTTGTCGTGGCACTCGTCGGCCTCTCGGGCGTTGCGAGCCTTTTTGCGCTCATTCCCGCAGTCATTTTGCTGAGCGAGGTGCTGGTACGTCGGCAGCGACTGGCGCTTCCGGCCTTTGTGCTCACCATCGCTTTTGTCCAGGGGGCAGGCTATCTGATCGCCGCTGGACTGGAGTCGTTGGTTCCGGGCTGGAATGGCGGCGTGTCCTATTGGTGCGCCTTCATCGCAAGCTATCCCGTTCTGCTCGGTCTCTATTACTGGCGCTATCGCGTGCCGCTAGCACTGGCGCTGGCCTTGATCTCGCTTTTCGGGCTGGCGGTCCTGGTGGTTTTCACGCTTCTTGGCCGCCTGATGGGGGCGGAGCAGTTCATCGCCGATCACAGGCTGCTTTCGGCGCTGATCTTCTTTGTTGCTGCACTCGGTCTTTTTGCCGTGGCCATGCGCTATGATCTCGCCGATCCGCAACGGCTGACCCGCCGCTCCGATATCGCATTCTGGCTGCACCTTGGGGCCGCGCCAATCCTTCTCTATGCGATGCTGGCCTTTGTCTTTCTCGGCAACCTGTCGGGCGACTGGTGGACCAAGGACACATCCTACATTCACGCTGCGATGGTCATCGCGATCGTGGCGGTTTTCATGCTGATCGGACTTGTGATCGACCGGCGCGCCTTCGTGACGTCGGGGCTTCTTTCGCTCGGCTTTGCGGTCTGGACGCTGCTCGGCCAGAACGACTTCGCGGCGTCGATCTATGTCTATGTGACGATCCTGGCCGTGGGTATCGTCGTGCTCGGCATCGGCATCTTCTGGCAGGCGCTGCGGCGTCTCGTCATGCGCCATATCCCGCCTGCCGTTGCCGAAAAGTTGCACGCCGTTCATTGACGACGCGCAAGCGCCTGATCCTAAAGCAAATGGCGCGAAACGGATTTCGCGCCATTCAGTCACTTTCTTATTCCCGAATCCGTCACTCAGGCGGCATGCATTACGTGTTGAAGCGGAAGTGGATGACGTCGCCGTCCTGGACGACGTATTCCTTGCCTTCGTCGCGGCCCTTGCCCGCTTCCTTGGCGCCGACTTCGCCCTTGTAGGCGATGTAGTCGTCAAAGGAGATGGTGAAGGCTCGGATGAAGCCGCGTTCGAAATCGGTATGGATGACGCCGGCCGCCTGCGGCGCCTTGGTGCCGCGCACGATGGTCCAGGCGCGCGTTTCCTTCGGGCCAACGGTGAAATAGGTGATGAGGTCGAGCAGGTGGTAGCCGGCGCGGATCAGGCGATCGAGGCCCGCTTCCGCAAGGCCGAGCGCCGACAGGAATTCTGCCGCTTCTTCTTCCGGAAGCTGGGCGACTTCGGATTCGATCGCAGCCGAGATGATGACGCATTCGGCGCCCTGTTCCTTGGCCATGGCGGCGACGGCTTCGGTGTGCGTGTTGCCGGTCGAGGCGTCGGCCTCCGAGACGTTGCAGACATAGAGAACCGGATGCGACGTCAGAAGGTTGAGGCCCTTCAGGACTTCGATCTCTTCCGGTGCCAGGGTCTTGAGGAGGAGGCGGGCCGGCTTGCCCTCGTTCAAGAGCTTGATCACGGCTTCCATGACCGGCAGTTGGGCGATGGACTCCTTGTCTTTGCCGGTGGCGCGCTTGCGGGTCTGCTCGACGCGGCGCTCGAGGCTTTCGAGGTCGGCGAGCATCAGCTCGGTCTCGATCGTGTCGGCGTCGCCAACCGGATTGATGCGGCCCTCGACGTGGGTGATGTCATCGTCCTCGAAGCAACGCAGCACATGCACGACCGCGTCGACTTCGCGGATGTTCGCGAGGAACTTGTTACCGAGGCCTTCACCCTTTGAGGCGCCGCGCACGAGGCCGGCGATGTCGACGAAGGAGATGCGCGTCGGGATGATTTCCTTGGAGCCCGCGATCTCGGCGAGCTTCTGCATGCGCGGGTCGGGCACGGCGACTTCGCCGGTGTTCGGCTCGATCGTGCAGAAGGGATAGTTCGCCGCCTGTGCGGCGGCCGTCTTCGTCAGCGCGTTGAAGAGGGTGGACTTGCCGACATTGGGCAGCCCGACGATACCGCATTTGAAACCCATGGAATGGTCCGTCCGTGTCTTGGAAATCTTTGCCTTCGCTATGGGGGAAGGGCGAGGGATGGTCAAGCCTGCGGGCTTGGAAAGCATCCGGCAGGGGACGTGCTGCTACCCCGAACCAAAGGAGACCGCCCGCGCACTTGCCGCTTCGGAGTTCGCGTAGCAAGATGGTTTTGCCAGGTCATGGAATGACGGCACGATCATCAGGAGAGGACCCTCCGATGAGCAACAAGGATACCGCAGTCAGCCCAAAAACGGCGACGAAGCTGCAGCGCCCGCGGCTCTACAAGGTCATTCTCATCAACGATGACTACACGCCGCGTGAGTTCGTCATCCTCGTCCTGCGCGCCGTCTTCCGCATGACGGAGGAGACCGGTTACCGTGTCATGATGACGGCCCACAAGATGGGCACCTGTGTCGTGGTGGTCTGCGCCCGCGATATCGCCGAAACCAAGGCCACGGAGGCGGTGGATCTGGCGAAGGAGGCGGGCTTTCCCCTGCTGTTCACGACTGAGCCGGAAGAGTAGAGGCAACCTAAGCGCCCGGTCAGACGCTATGTACTTCGCCTGTTTGGCGAGAATTAGTCTGCCTTGCCCAACAGTTTCTTCAGCATCGCCGCCATTGGCCCGCTCGCCGGCAGCGCCTTCGGCTGGGCATGGTTGCGGGCGGCGCGGATATGCGACTGGCCGCCCGGTTTCTTTTCCGCCTTCGGCTTGTCTTCCGCCGTGCCGCCGACGGCGAGCGCCAGCTTGTTCATCAGCTGCGAATCCTCGCCCCGCACCAGCATGTCGGCATTGAGCCCCAGTTCGTCGAGCAGCGGATCGAGCCAGGTATGGTCCGCCTTGGCGAAGTCGCCGAGAACGTGGTTGTGCACCAATTCCTTGACGCCCGGATGGCCGATGCCGAGCCGCAGGCGTCGGTAGTCCTTGCCGCAATGGGCATCGAGCGACTTCACCCCGTTGTGGCCGCCATGGCCGCCGCCCACCTTGATGCGCGCCTTGCCGGGGGCAAGGTCGAGTTCGTCGTAGATCGCGACGATGTCATTCGGCGCAAGCTTGTAGAAGCGCATCGCATCGCCGACGGATTCGCCGGAGAGGTTCATGAAGGTCTGCGGCTTGATGAGCAGCACCTTCTCCCCGCCGAGTTCGCCTTCGGAGATTTCCCCCTTGAACTTCTTCGACCAGGGCGAGAAGGGGTTCTTGCGGTGAATGGCGTCCACCGCCATGTAGCCGATGTTGTGGCGGTTGGCGGCATACTTCGGTCCGGGATTGCCGAGGCCTGCGATGATCAGCATGGGAAGCGCTCGCGTCGTGGCTTGTGTTCTTTAGTTTGTCCCACAGCCAATCGCGGGCGATGTCAACCCTTATTGCCGATCTGACGATCAGCGCGCAGCGGCGCGCGTATCCGGCGGCAGGCCGTAGGCTGCAAAAATTGCGTCCTGTTTGCCGCTGGTGATCAGTTCGTCGAGCGCCTTTTGCATGGCCGCGACGGTGTCCAGCGGCATGGCCCTGTGGCAGGCGATGCCGTAAATCTGTCCATCGAGCAGCATCGCCTTTTCGACTGGCTGTCCGTCCTCCAGCATCTTTTCATAGGTCTTGACGGAGGTTGGCATCAGATCGATGCGTCCACTCTTCAGCTTGCCGAGCGAGACCGATATGTCTGCGGCGAGATCAATATTCGAAAAGCCATGCTCTTGAAGTGCTTCAACGGCGAAATCGCCGCGTTGAGCACCCACCCGCAACGTGTGGATATCGCTCGGCGCCGTGATCGCGACATCGCTTCCCTTGCGTCTCACCATGACCATCTGATCCTTCAGCAGCGGCTCGACCCAGCGGAACCTCTTGTCGCGCGCCCGGTTGTGACCGGTGGTGAAGACGCAATGGTCCTGGCGGCGTTCCGCCAAGACAACCGCGCGCGCCCACGGCATGATTTCGATCCGGTAGGAGAGGCCGGCCGCCACGGCAATCTGATGAACCTGCTCGACGGCGACGCCCTTGATCGTTCCACTGTCGGAATAACTGAAAGGGGCATACTCCTCGGTGACGAACGTGATGTCGCCCGCCTTAACGGGCTGTGACAAGAGAGCGGCGAGGGCCAACGAGCCTGCAAGCTTTTTTATCGACATCATTCCCAATTCCCATTTCCGTTCGCAAATGATCAGCGGCCCGCGGATTGTTTCCCTCGTGTTCGCTCCGAGATGTTCTCCAGCGCCCGCATCAACTCGGCAAATGGCAGCGGCTCGCTGAAGAGATAGCCTTGACCAAGGTCGATCCCCATCTCTTCGAGCACCTGCCGTTCGTTCTCGGTTTCGATCCCTTCGGCAACGACGACGCAACCCATCTGATGCGAGATCATCCGGATGCCTTCGATCAGGGTTCGGCTCTTTGCGCTGATCTTCTGCTGGTCGCTACCGAGCGAGCGAATAAAGGATTGGTCGACCTTCACGATATCTACCGGGAAGCGGTTGAGGTAACTCATCGAGGAATAACCCGTACCGAAGTCATCCAGCGCAATCCTGCATCCCAATTCCGTTAGTGCGTCCAGGGTCTGGCGTATCACGGGATTGTCGAGCATCAGCACCGCTTCGGTGATCTCGATAACGATGCGCGATGGTGTCACGCCGCAACCCAGCAGGAGTGCGGCGAGCCGGTTCGGCAGGGTTGCGTCGAACTGCAGGGGAGAGAAGTTCACCGCCAGATAGCTGTTGGCCATTCCGTCAATAGCCGAAATGGCCGCCAGATCGCGGACCGCCTTTTCCAGTATGACGTCACCGATCTTTCCGATAGCCCCGTTTTCCTCTGCCACGCCGATGATCTCGTTGGGTGAGAGAATACCATCCTGCGGGTGGCAAAGGCGCATGAGTGCCTCAAATCCGGCGATACGGCCGTCACTCAGGCTGACAATCGGCTGGAGATAGGCATCGAACCTATTCTCGCGGAGGCCCTCTTCGATGCGTTGCTCGATTTCGAGGCGCCGGCGGGCGATGTCGACGATGTCGTCGTGGTACACTTGCGTTCCGTTCTTGCCGCCGCGCTTTCGTGCGTACATTGCCATGTCGGACTTTTGGAGCAGGTCCGCCGCTGTCGCAGCGTGATCCGGGTAGACTGCGATGCCGATGCTGGCGCTGACGTTCAGCCGACTGCCCTTTACGAAAATGGGCTCTTTCAATGCGGTACACAGCCGGCTGCCAACGTCCACGGCCAGTTGTGCCGCTTCCGGGGAGAGCAGAAGGACGGCGAATTCGTCGCCGCCCAGCCTTGCCACGACGTCGTTGAACCGCAACTGGTCGCGCAGCCGGTTTGCCACCTGGCACAGGACTTCGTCGCCGACGGCGTGACCCAGATTGTCGTTGATCCACTTGAACCGATCCAGATCGAGGAACAGGCAGGCAAGGTTCTGGTCTTCGGTCTCGGCCTTGTGGATCAGTTCGCCGAGCACGGACTCGAAGCCCTGGCGGTTGAGAAGGCCGGTGAGATGATCGGTGATCGCCTGGCGGAGGTTGCGGCTTTCCGCCTCCTTCAGATCGGTCACGTCCGTCATCACCGACAGGGTGGTTTCGGCGCCGGCGTCGACCATCGCCAGTCCCGTCTCGAGCACGAGCACGTCCATCACCGTTGCATCGGCACGATGGAAGCGCACCGTCACTTCGCAAATCCCCTTGCTGCTCGGTCCAGTCTGGTGCCGGTCGCGGTAGATCAGGTGATCGGCGGCATCCACGAACTTGGTGAAGCTATGGCCGATGACCGCATCGCGGCTGTAACCGGTGGCAACGAGCCAATAGTCGCTGACCGCCGTGATGGAATTGTCCCGGTCGGTGGAAAAGAGCATTGCCGGCGTCTTGTTGTAGATCTCGGTGGTGCGGGCGTGCGCCAGCTTCAGCTCGTTCTCTTCCTGCTCCAGCCTGCTCTGCATCTCGTTGAAGTTGTGGGCGAGATGGCCCATTTCGTCGTTCGACGTCCAGTCAACGTGATGGCGCGAGCCCAGCCTGCGTGTCGCTTCGATCGCGGCGGTCAGGCGCATCAGTGGCCGAATGATGGTGATGCGGTTGCCGATGATCGCTGCGGTGAAGAGCGTGCCGACGGCGAAGAGGAAGATCGAGAAAAGAGCCAGTTCGTCCGTGGAGAACCGCGAAAACGGTCCATCCCGCGCAATCGCGATCTCCGCCGTGCCCACCTTGCGAATGCCCTCATTCGTCCGATGAAGGATGTCCGCGGTCACGATGGACTGGATTGCGCCCCGTGCCGGCTCGACTTCGGGATCCCGGATGTTGATCAGCCCCGAAGTGTCGCGGATCTGCACGTAATTTATGTTGGCGCCGGTCCTCAGTGTATCCACGATCTGGGCAATGCTGTCGAGGTCGAAGTCCCAGATCGGCTTGCCTAGCGCCTGGGCGTTGGCCTGCATCAGCACCTCGGTGTGCTTCAGTCTTTCGCGCGCGACGCGGTCCGACGACAGGACGAGGAAAAAAAAGAAAAGCGGCGCCACGAACACGAGGAGCGCACCGATAACGATGGCGATGAACCGGCTCTCCACCGAGTGCATCCTCATCCCGTGGCCCCCACGGTTTTCTCCACAATTGCCGGCACGATGCGCCCTTCTCCCGATCGGTAGAACAGCTTTCCATTTATTCCTTAAATGTTGTTGAAGGGGGCTGTGCAAACACGAAAAATCCGCCTCCGTTTCCGAAGGCGGATTCCGAATGTAGCTGGCAATTTCCGCCGATTATTCGGCCGATGCTTCGCCTTCGGCCGCTTCCTCTTCCTTGGCAGCAGCCGTGCCGACGATGGTCGCGACGGTGAAGTCGCGGTCGGCGATGACCGGGCTCGTGCCCTTCGGCAGCTTGACATGCGAGATGTGGATGCTGTCGCCGATCTTCAGACCGTCGAGGTCGAAAGTGATGGCATCCGGAATGGCGTTGGCCGGGCAGTGGAGTTCGATTTCGTGGCGAACGATGTTCAGCATGCCGCCGATCTTGATGCCCGGGGACTTCTCTTCGTTGATGAAGTGGACCGGAACCTGGACGGTGACCTTGCTGTCGGCCGACACGCGCAGGAAGTCGACGTGCATCGTGAAGTCGCGGACCGGATCGAGCTGGTATTCCTTCGGCAGGACGGAGATCTTCTCGCCGTTGACGTCGATCGTCGCGATCGTCGTCATGAAGCCGCCGGCGTGGATGCGCTGGGTGACTTCCTTCGTCGACAGGGCGATCGAAAGCGGGGCCTTCTTGTCACCATAGATGACAGCCGGGATAAGACCGTTGCGGCGAAGTTCGCGGGAGGACCCCTTACCAACCCGTTCGCGCGTCTGGGCCTTGAGCTCGTAGGATGCGTTGCTCATAGCATTGACCTTTCAAGTGTTACTGGAGAGTCTCGCCGGTCGCAGCTTCCGCTCCGGCCGATAGAAACTTGAGGATCCTGATGGAAACCTCATCCGCGTTGCCTCCAAGGGTGTCTGCGCGGACGGGGTCGCTTAGCGGAGAATACCGGAAAATGCAAGGGTCTGCCCGGGGGTAGAGCGCCCCGCGGCAGCGTTACACCTTGCGTGCCCGGCGCGCGACGACGAGGCGGTTCAATCCGAGCATCAGGCCGCCGGCGACGAGGCCCCAGAAGGCGCCCGAAATCCCGCCGAAGCTGACGCCCGAGGCGGTCGTCAGGAAGGTGAGGGCGGCTGCTTCACGCGTCTCCGGCTCCTTGAAGGCGTTCATCGCCGAGCCGGCGAGGGCATTGATCAGGGCGAGACCGGCGACGGCCTGGATGAGGATCGGCGGGGCGAGGCTGACAAAGGCTGTCACGGCGCCAGCCAACAGGCCGAAAACAATATAGAACATGCCGGCATTGACCGCCGCCCAATAGCGGCGGCGCGGGTCGGGGTGGGCATCCTCACCCGCGCACATCGCCGCGGTGATCGCGGCGAGATTGACAGCATGGCCGCCGAAGGGGGCGCTCAGGATCGAAAAGAGGCCGGTGACGGCAAACAGCGGTCCGGGCGTCGGTTCGTAGTGGTTGACCTTCAGCACGGCGATGCCGGGGATGTTCTGTGAGGCCATGGTGACGATGAATAGCGGCAGCGCGATGCTGACGAGACCGGCCAGGTTGAAGTCCGGAGCGACGAATTCAGGGCTTGGCAAAAGGTTGCGGGCGATCTCATGCAAGGCGCCATCCGGAATGTCGACACCAAAGGCCAGCACCAGGACGAAAGCGACGAGCGCCGCCGGGACCGCATAGAGACGGTTGACCGCACCAACGACGACCCAGGCTGCAACGATCGGCAGGCCGAGGAGGGGATTGAACGCGACCGCCTTGACCGGGGCGAAGCAGAGGCCGAGCAGGACGCCCGCGAGCATCGCGTTGGCGAGCGTGGCAGGGATGGCCGCAACCATGCGGCCGAGTGGCTTCCACAGGCCCGCGACGACGATCAGTGCCGCACAAACGAGAAAACCGCCGACGGCGGCGGAAAAGCCGCCTTCGACCGCACCCGAGCTGGCGAGCAGCGCCGCCCCCGGCGTCGACCAGGCGATCGAGACGGGCAGCCGGGTCCATAGGCTGAGTACGATCGCGCACAGGCCCATGGAGATCGACAGCGCCATTAGGCCCGAGGCCGCCTGCGCCTCGCTTGCGCCGACGCCGGTGAGGCCATGCAGTACGACGGCAAAGGAACTGGCGAAGCCGACGAAAGCGGTCAGCAGGCCCATGAAGAGCGCTTGTGCGGAGAAATCGCGTAGCATGGCGTGAGGCGGGGCGTTGTGGACGGGAACCGTGGTCCTAGCACAACTTCGTGCGGAAGCGAAACTACCCCGCCCGCGCCGCCGCCTTCAAGCGGCCAACGGCACCCGTCAGCGGCGGCATTCGCCTTGGCGCACGACCCGAAAGTCCGCCGTCCGAGCCTCGCAAGCGTTCGCAAAGGTGCGTCGCGTGCCGCTCCGCTCTGCGCAGACGGGTGAAAATTCGCGCGTGCAGGCGCGGTCCCGCACCGGTTCTCGCCTGCATTCGCCGCGGCTGACAACTCGAAAACCGTCGTTCCTGGCCGTGCAGGCGTTGGCGAAGGTTTGCTGGCGCCCGCCGCGTTCGGCGCAGACCGGATCATATTCCATCGTGCAAGCGCGGTCTGGCGCCGGCTCCCGTCTGCACTCGCCGCGGCTGACGACGCGAAAACCGTCGCTTCTCGCCGTGCAGGCGTTGGCGAAGGTCTGTCGGCGTCCACCGCGCTCGGCGCAGACCGGATCATATTCCCGCGTGCAGGCGCGGTCCGGGGTCGGTTCCCGTTGGCATTGGCCACGATGGGCGATATCAAAGCCCCGGCTGCGCGCCTCGCAGGCGTTGGCAAAGGTCTGGAGACGTCCGCCGCGCTCACCACAGACAGGGGCGTACTCCATCGTGCAGACAGGTGGTCGCGACACCGGTCGCCCGCCGCCGACATAACCGGGGGAGGTTTCCACAGTACAGGCAGCGACCAGCGGCAGCAGGAGAAGCGCTGCACACGTGCGCGTCTTGCGCAGCAAGCCGGGCACCTTCGCGACGAACCTGGAAATTCGGTGTCCCATCAGCATAGCTCGTCCTCCTGCGTCATATTGTTCGGCGTCTGGTGCCGGTGGCGATTGACTGATCAACGCACCGCCGTGGTTGCACCTATAGCGATCCATCGGTCGGATCAATGGCAACAATTGGGGTAGGCCGATGGCGTGCGTTTTGCTTGCCTCGGTGCGGAAGGGGAGCGGGTGCATTTCGCCAATGCAAAACGGCAGCCCATTCGTTCTGGGCTGCCGTGGCACGATCGGTGCGGTATTAGCGTTGCTCAGTCGAAGAGGCTGGAAACGGATTCTTCGGCGGCCGTGCGGTTGATTGCTTCACCCAGCAGATTCGCCGTCGTCAGAACGCGGATGTTGTGCGCGGACTGAACGGCCGTCGTCGGCTGAATCGAGTCCGTGATCACCAGTTCCTTCAACTTCGACGAAGTGACGCGGGCGACGGCACCGCCGGAGAGAACGCCGTGGGTGATGTAGGCGGTGACGCTGATCGCCCCGTTCTTCAGAAGGGCTTCGGCCGCATTGCAGAGCGTACCGCCGGAATCGACGATGTCGTCGATCAGGATGCAGTCCTTGCCGGAGACATCACCAATGACGTTCATCACTTCGGACTCACCGGGGCGGTCGCGGCGCTTGTCGACGATCGCGAGCAGACAGTCGAGCCGCTTGGCAAGCGCGCGGGCGCGCACCACGCCGCCGACGTCGGGGGAAACGACCATCACGTTCTTCTGGTCGTAGTTCTCCTTCACGTCACGCGCCAGGATCGGCACGGCGTAGAGGTTGTCGGTCGGGATGTCGAAGAAGCCCTGGATCTGGCCGGCATGCAGGTCAAGCGTCAGAACGCGGTCGGCACCGGCTTCGGTGATCAGGTTGGCGACGAGCTTCGCCGAGATCGGCGTGCGCGGACCGGGCTTGCGGTCCTGACGGGCATAGCCGAAGTAGGGGATCACGGCCGTGATGCGCCGGGCGGACGAGCGCCGCATCGCATCGATCATGATCAGGAGTTCCATCAGGTGGTCGTTCGTCGGAAACGAGGTCGACTGGACGACGAATACGTCCTCGCCGCGCACGTTTTCCTGGATCTCGACGAAGATCTCCTGGTCGGCGAAGCGGCGCACGGTGGCGCGGCCCAGGGGAACATTGAGATAGTTGCAGATCGCTTCGGCCAGCAGCCGGTTCGAGTTGCCCGCGAAAACCTTCATCTATGGTCCGCCTGTGTGATGGCCTACGAGAATGCTGATGGGCTGCCTTTTAGCGTTCCCGAGCGTGAATGCAAGTCCCGTGCCGCACGGTTTTCCCAATCTTTCGCAGTCGCGATAGGCAAGATGGTTGGCGAGGGGCGGTTCGGGACCACCACTGGTTATGCTCGATGCCCTAACCACCCGCCTGTTTACGCCAGCTCATGTACTCCTCGATCGTTCGTTGAGCGATCGCTTCCATGGTGCCTGCCGGCACGGCACGCCACGGATCGGACGCGGTCGCATTCACACTGTCCTGGCCCTGGATGCGGTGGAGGCGGCCGCCCGAGCTGTCCAGTACGTCCCAGACGTAAACGACGGTCGTCTTGTTACCATCCTGCATGGCGGAGAAATAGCCCTTCAGGATGTACCGGCTGGTGTTGTCGGAGGAACTCTTGATCGTCAGGCCGTTGGCGCGGGCCTGCGCCCCGAGTTGCCTGGACAGCGGGGTCACAGACTCAACCGGTGCGCCGATGATCGGCAAAAATCGGACGCTCTCGCCATCGGTGGCGGGCGTCAGGGCGGCGGTCTGTGCCTGCGGCGCCGGCGACGATGTGTGGTCGGCCTGAGACCCGCCCACGACCATCCCGCCTTCGCCGCTCGCGACGGGATTGGTCTGGTTATGGGTCAGCGCGTCGGCCTGCGCTTCCAGCGTGCCGGCCGATGCCGGATGACCGGCCATCGCATTCGCCTGCGCGCTGCCCACGGGCTGATTATAAGCGCTCACCTGGTCGAGATCGCGTTGAGTGACGGGCGAGGACTGGGGGGAACCGCTGCCGACATCGACCTGTGGGGTCAGCGCATCCGTGCTGTTGCAGCCCGCGAGCGCCAGGAGTAGGCCGGCAAGAGCCAGCCATGGCTTCAGATGATACATCCGTTTCCGTCCGCTGTGCCGGAGGTTGCGTTGTTCCTTCATACCCGAGCAAATTTATGCTTTGCCGTAATGCGGCGTGTCAATCGCAGGATCTTGGAGGCGCGCAATCACCTGTTTAAACGTTGATGAAATCGAGGCCGTAGCGCGACAAGGCCTTCGGTTCGTCGGTGGTGGTCAAATAGGTCTGCCCCAGTGTCATTGCGGTGCCGCTGTCGGAGTCCATGATGATCATGTGCACGAACAGCGACATGTCGGGTAGGATTTCCTGTGGATTGCCGACGTGGAACATCTGGTGTTCCATCCATGAGGGCGAGAAACGGGCGCCGAGCGAGTAGCCGCAGGCATTCAGGCGATGGCGGGCGAGACCGCGCTCGTCCATGATCCTGGCATGCGTGTCGAACACCGTGCCGAAGGTGTTTCCGGGACGCAGGACCGTTTCGATGGCCTGTATCGTGTCGCGGCAGGCACCGTAGAGCTCGCGGTGGCGATTGGTCGGTTCGCCGATGATGACGGTGCGCATCATCGCGGCGTGGTAATGTGCGCTGACGCCCGCCCATTCGAGGGTGAGTTGGTCGTTTGCGTCGAGCTTTCTCCGGCCGGACTTGTAGCGGCACAGCAGTGCGTCGATTCCCGAGCCGATGATGAACTCGTTTGCCGGATAGTCGCCGCCGCCGGCGAGCACCGCGCCCTGCATCGCCGCGAGAATCGCCGCTTCGTCGGCGCCGGGGCCGATCAGCGGCAGCGCGGCGTCCAACGCGTCGTCAGCAAGTGAAGCGGCCTTCTCGACATGGGCCAGTTCCGCCGGGCTCTTGACCAGCCGCAGGCGACTGACCAGCCGCGAGGCGTCGACCAGTTCGCCGAAGCTCTGCAATTGGTTGTCCAGGAGTCGGGCATTCCTGCCGGTCAATCCATGCGTGTCGTACTCGACGCCGATCCGGCATCCCAGCAAGTCCAAGTCGGACAGCAGGTTTTTCAAATCCATTGCCGGGTCGGCATTCGCGCGGTCGACCCAGATCTCGATCTTGGCGATGTTGGACGTCTGGCGGGCCTGCCGCAGGTCTGCGGAGCGGGTCAGTAGCACCATATCACCGTCGGCCTTCACGATCAGCGTCTGGAAGAAGCAGTAGCCAAAGGTGTCGTAACCCGTCAGCCAATACATGCTTTCCTGGGCGAAGAGCAGCATGGCGTCGAGCTTTTCGTCGCGCATCCTGGCGGTCAGACGTTGCAGCCTGTTGGCATATTCCTCGCTGTCGAATTGCAGTGCCATGCTTTGCTCCTAGTCCTGTTCTCGATCCGATCGTAACATGATCGCCGAGATCTGCCGCCCGTAGTCCGGTTCCTTGCGATGCACTGTTCGCCGATAGGAAAAATAGTCCGCTTCGGCCGGGTAGGTGCAAATGTCGAGATTCTCGGCCTCGATGCCGGCCTCGGCAAGCCTTTTCAGCGTCAGGCCTGGCAGGTCGAACATGGCGTGACCCTGCCGCTGGGACGGGGAAAAGAAATCCGCATAGGTGGGGTTTGTTCCAAGGAAACGCTCGACGAATTCGGGACCGACTTCGTAATGGCGACGGCTGATCGATGGCCCCAGGCCGGCGACGATGTGCCTGCGGGACGCGCCCAGCGTCTCCATTGCGGCGACCGTGTTTTCCAGAACGCCGGTGAGGGCGCCTTTCCAGCCGGCGTGGGCCGCGCCGATGACGCCGGCTGTCGGGTCGGCGAAAAGCACCGGCCCGCAGTCGGCGGTCAAAACGCCGAGGACCAGGCCGGGTGTCGCCGTGACGAGCGCGTCGGCGGTGGGCCGCTCGCCGGCATAGCTGCCATCGACGGTGAAGACGTCCGGCGAATGGACCTGGTGGACGGTCGCCAGTCGGTCAGGGGATGCTCCGAACCATTGACCGACACGGGTGCGATTTTCGATCACGCGTTCCCGGTCGTCATTGGAGCCGAGGCCGACATTGAGGCCCGCATAGATGCCCTCGGAGACGCCGCCATGGCGTGTGAAAAAGCCGTGCAGAACGGAACTGCCGGTGGAGCGGGCGATCAACGGGCTCTGGACGGGGGAAAGCACAGGGCATTATCCTTCATCGCTTCGAAGCACCCTGGAATAGGCTGCCGGCGCTTCGGTGGGCTGCGGACAATGCGGTGTCCGATTCGGATCGCGGCGATGTTGACCGCCGCGATTGGGGCTGTCAATCCGCCCGGCGGAACGGGGCGAGCGGCTCGTCGGCGCTGGTGACGGCAAGAACCTTGAACAGGTCGCCCATGTTTCCGGCGCCCGAACCTGCCAGCCGCTCGACGTCGGCGATGATCTGGCTTTGCAGGCTTTCGTCCCGTCCCCGACCGAGCGCCGAGGCCCGTTCGGCCAGACCCAGCCCCATCAGGAAATCGCCCTGGGGTTGAGGGCCGTGAATGTGCAGGCCCGCATCGCGAGCCACCGTGGCGAGCCGTTCGAAGTCCACATGGCTGGTCAGGTCCGCCTCGCCTGGATGGGCGAGGGGAGGGTCAAAGGCGTGGCGTAGAACCGCCTGCAGCGTGTCACCGAAGCCGCTGGCGACGTGCCCGTAATCGATGACCAGCGCCGTGCCGCCGTGATCGCGCAGCCGCTCGCTGATGGCCGTCATCACCGCCTCGCGGGCTGGCGCAAACTCGAAGATTGCTCCGACGGGCTGGCTCTTGTAGCCCTCCGGCAGCAGTGCCGGATCGATGCCGGCGATGCCTGCGGCAAAGGCAAGCTCGCCATCGGCGTCGAGGCCGACCATGCGTTCGCGAAATCCATTTTGCGTCCGGACGAACTGGCGGATCGGGATGGCGTCGAACAGTTCGTTTGCCGCAAGAAGCAGCGGCCCGACGGGCAGTTGGTCGAAGCTGTCGTGCCAACTGATCCGTTCGCCATGTGTGCCCAGCGTCTGTCTCTGCACGGCGCGCAACCGCTCGCTCGTTTCGATCAGGTGGAAGCTGGCGCTGTCGTAGAGGGCGGGGGCGAGCCTGGCAATGACGCGCAGCATGTCGGCCATCATCGTGCCGCGGCCGGGGCCGATTTCGGCGAAGCGCACGCCATTCGGCATGCCGTGCTTCTGCCAGGCGTGCACCATGAAGACGCCGAGCATTTCGCCGAAAAGCTGGCTGACCTCGGGCGCTGTGACAAAATCGCCCTCGCGTCCGAAGGGCTCGCGCGTCCGGTAGTAGCCATGCTCGGGATCGGCGAGGCAGAGCGAGAAATAGTCGGTGACGCTGATCGGCCCGTTGGTGTGGATCAGCGCCTTGATCTTACGGGCAAGCGGTGTCGACATGTCAGCCCTCGTGGACGGCTACCTGCCGGGCGCGCAGCATAGCCCAAAGGCCGAGCGCAAGCATCGGCAGCGACAGCAGCATGCCCATCGTCAGCCAGCCGCCGAAGAGATAGCCGATCTGGGCGTCGGGCTCGCGGAAGAATTCCACGAAGATGCGGCAGAGCGCGTAACCAGCGACGAACAGGCCGGTGACAAAGCCGGGCCGCTTCAGTGCCTTGAATCCGTAGACAGCGACGGCGAGCACGGACAGGAGGACGAGCCCTTCAAGACCGGCCTCGTAAAGCTGGCTCGGATGGCGTGCGAAGGGGCCGGCGTTCGGGAAGACGAAGGCCCATGGGGCGCCGGACAGCTTGCCCCAGAGTTCGCCGTTGACGAAGTTGGCGATGCGGCCAAAGAAAAGCCCTATGGGGGCGACGGCAGCAACGACGTCGAACAGGCTCCAGATTGCTATCTTGTGCTTGCGTGCAAACAGGATGATGGCTATGGCCGTTCCGGTGAGGCCGCCGTGGAACGACATGCCGCCGTTCCAGATCTCGATTGCGCGCAGCGGATTGTCCACGATCGCTGCAAAATCGTAGAAGAGAATATAGCCGATGCGACCCCCCAGCACGATGCCGAGCGCTGCCCAGACGAGGAAGTCGTCAAGTTGGGCAACCGTCATCGGCGAGTCCTTCGCCCAGAGATCGGCGCGCGTGACCAGCCTGCGAGCGTAGAACCATCCGAGCAGGATGCCCGTCACATAGGCGAGGCCGTACCAATGGACGGCAAGGGGACCGACCGAAAATGCGACGGGGTCGATATTCGGGAAGGCCATCACGGCGAAGAGTTCGGCAGCTGGGATCAAGGGTTCGGGTCCGGTTGGCTTGGCCGGAAGATGGCGTCCGGCCATGGGATGGTCAAGCGGTTTTGCGGTTTCGCCAGTCCTGCCGGCGGTTTGGATGGGGGCGGATGCGATTCCGCTTGCATCGCAAGGATTGACCCCCTACCTCAGAAACAGGACGCGGCATGGGCCGCCAGCATAGATCTGAAGCCGAGGAGGGCCGGACCATGGCAACCGGAACCAGTCGAATTCTCGACGATTTCGCCAAATTGATGACCGACGCCGCCGGTGCGGCGCAGGGTGTGCGCAAGGAGATGGAGACGGTCTTCCATGCCCAGGCCGAGCGTTTCCTGAACGGGATGGATCTCGTCAAGCGGGATGAGTTCGAGGCTGTCCGGGAAATGGCCGTGAAGGCGCGCGACGAGAATGAAGCACTCCTCAAGCGCATCGAGGCGCTGGAGGAAAAACTGGCTTCGGCCAAGAAATAACCCGCTTCCGACCCCTTCGCTTCCGTTACGTGAGGCCGGCGCGATCTGCTTCGCGCCGGCCTCTTTTTTTGGCGTTTTTTCGCCCCTGTGGACATCGTTAAAAAAGCCTTATCGCAGAGTCGGTTAAGGTGTCGGGCTGAATCATTTTGACAACGTCTGTCCACAACGTGAGCGACAAAATAGCCGCGTGGGGGCTGGTGTCGGGACTCTACCATTATAGACTGATTTTAAATGATGATTCGAGACGGCGACGCCAGCTTGGGGCAGGGTTAGTAAGTCAGGTTACTGGCGTAGTCGCGCAATCATTCAGTGTTGTTTCCGGGTAGGTTGCTGCGTTCGTGTCGTGCGTGATCGCGACGACGCGCGTCTCCCGGTCTAGAGGGTGCCGCATGAGCCTGATGGAATTGGAAATCGCACGCCAGTCGAACCCGGTCGACATGATCGAGTTCGTCGCGGCGAACAACGACTGGTCGTTCGAGCGCTCCGGCGAAGACGAAATCGCCATGACGGTCGAGGGCAGGTGGGCTGACTATCATGTTTCCTTCTCCTGGATGGAGGAGTTCGAAGCGCTGCATCTCGCCTGCGCCTTCGACATCAAGGTGCCCGAAAGCCGTGTCAATGAAGTCATCCGGTTGCTGTCGCACGTCAACGGTCAGGTCCTCATGGGGCACTTCGACCTCTGGCGGCACGAGGACGTGGTGATTTTCCGCCAGTCGCTGCTGCTCGCCGGCGGCGCCGAGCCGACGAACCGGCAGGTCGAAGTCCTGCTCTCGAGCGCGCTTGATACCTGCGAGGCCTATTTTCAGGCTTTCCAGTTCGTCGTCTGGTCGGGTATGGAGGCGCAGGCCGCGGTCGAAGCGGTGATGTTCGAGACGGTTGGAGAAGCGTAGCCATGAGCGTTGAATCTGTGGGGCCTATCGTACTGGTCGGAGCCGGCAACATGGGGGGCGCAATGCTCGCCGGCTGGCTGAAGAGCGGCATCCCAGGCTCCTCGGTTCTTGTTCTCGATCCCGGCCCATCGCCGGCCATGCTGAAGCTGATTGCCGACAATGGCGCGCGCCACGAGACGGCAGCCCCCGCGGATGTCACGGCGGGTATTCTGTTCATCGCGGTCAAGCCGCAGCTCATGGATATCGTTCTGCCTCCTTTGAAGAGCCTGGTCGGTCCCGAGACCGTCATCGTCTCGGTCGCGGCCGGCAAGACGCTGGCCAATATCGAAGCGCATCTGGGGCAAGCCTCGATGGTGCGCGCGATGCCGAACACACCGGCGATGGTCGGCCGCGGCGTCACCGGCGCCTTTGCCAATGACGGCGTCAGCGCCGCCAAGCGCGACCAGGTGCATGCGCTTTTGAAGGTCAGCGGCCCGGTCGAGTGGGTGTCGAGCGAAGCCGACATCGATGCCGTCACCGCTGTCTCCGGCAGCGGTCCGGCCTATGTCTTCTATCTCGTGGAGTGCATGGCAGAGGCAGGCCGCAAGCTCGGCCTGCCGGCGGACCTCGCCATGCGTCTTGCGCGGGAAACCGTCTCGGGGGCTGGTGAACTGCTTCACCAGTCCCCCGACGACGCCGCGAAGCTTCGCCAGAACGTCACGTCGCCGGGCGGAACCACGGCGGCTGCGCTGTCGGTCCTGATGGCCGACGACGGTATTCAGCCGATCTTCGACCGCGCCATTGCCGCCGCCCGCAAGCGGGCCGAGGAACTTGCCGGCTGAAGACGCGCTTGCGCATTTCCGAAACAGCAAAGGCAGCGCGGCGGTTGCGTCTTCGGACGGTGACTGCCTCGTTTTACTAAGCTGCGCGCCGGCCGGCGCGGCAGCTGACCTGCCGTTAGAATTCCTGGGAGTCCTAGATGTCCGAAACCATTTCCTATGCCGATTTTGAACAGGTCGATATCCGCGTCGGCACGATCGTCGAGGCGGCCGAGTTTCCGGAAGCGCGCAAGCCAGCCTACAAGCTCCTGATCGACTTTGGCCCGGAGATCGGCGTGAAGAAATCTTCCGCGCAGATTACTGTCCACTATGCGCCCGAACAACTGGTCGGCCGCCAGGTGCTGGCCGTCGTCAACTTCCCGCCGCGGCAGATCGGCCCGGTTCGCTCCGAGGTGCTGACGCTCGGCTTTGCCGACGAGGCCGGCGCCGTCGTGCTGGCTGCGCCGGAACGCCCGGTTCCGAACGGGGCAAGGCTGCATTGAGTTTCGTTGTGCGATCGCTGCGTCCGGTCCACGACAACGGCATCACCACGACGCGGCCGGCGATCACTCTCCAAACGCGCGCGGCGATCTGATCAGCCCATAGTCGCAGCTCAGACGGGGATCCGCACCGTCGCCCTCAAGCCGCCAAAGGGACTGTCCGACAGGGTCACGTTGCCGCCGTGGCTGCGGGCGATGTCGCGCGCGATGGCGAGGCCGAGGCCGGTGCCGGAGGAATCGAGATTGCGCGCCTCATCGAGGCGGAAGAAGGGCTTGAACACGTCATCGCGCGAACGTTCCGGGATGCCCGGCCCATCGTCGTCCACCACGATCGTCAGCCATTTGGCGTTGTGGCGGGCATGGAGATGGACCTTGTTGGCATAGCGCAGCGCGTTCGAAACGATGTTGCCCAGCAGACGCGAGAACGCGTGCGGCCGCACCATGACCTCGTCCGCGCCGTCGATTTCACTCGTCAGCTGCTTGTCATGAAGCTCCGCCTCCAACCCGAACTTGTCGAACAGATCGCTGAGGTTCAACTGTCCCACATCCTCCTCGGCCTCACCACGGGCGAAGGAGAGATAGCCTTCAAGCATGCACTGCATGTCCTCGACGTCCTTGTTCAGGCCGTCCAGATCGGAATTCTTGCCGGCCAGCGCGAGTTGCAGCTTGAAACGGGTGAGGATGGTGCGCAGGTCATGGCTGACTCCCGTCAGCATTGCGGTGCGTTGCTCCATCTGGCGCTCGATGCGTTCGCGCATCAGCATGAAGGCAAGGCCGGCGCGCCGGACCTCGTCGGCCCCGCGCGGGGCAAAATCCTCGGGCATCTTCTGTCCTTTGCCGAAGCTCTCGGCAGCCGATGCCAGCGTCAGAATCGGACGGATCTGCCCGCGCAGGAAGAGGACCGAGATCGTGAGCAGCACCAGCGAGGTGCCCACCATCCAGACCAGGAAGATATGGGTGTTCGACGCATAGGTGTGACTGCGTCGGGCATAGACGCGTAGCGTCCGGTCATTGTCCACCAGGATGCGGATCTCGACGAGATTGCTGTCGCCGAGCGTGTCGATCCAGAACGGCCGCTTGATCTGCTTTGTGATCTGCTCGCTGAGAATCTGGTCGAGGATATTGAAGAACGGCTTCGGCCGCGGCGGGGGCAGATCGTCACCCTTCTCGATGGCGATGTTGAGGTCCATCCGCTCTCGAGCGATCCGGACGATTTCTGCATCATCGCTGTCGTTCGGGAACGTGTCGATCAGGTCAATGATGGCGGCGATATCGCGGGTGACCGCCATCGACAGGCGTTGCGTGACGAGCTGCCAGTGCCGCTCCATGAAGACGAAAGCGACAACCGACTGCAGCAGCACCATCGGAATGATGATGATCAGCAGCGAGCGTGTGTACAGTCCCGTCGGCAATTGCCGGCGCAGCCATTTGGCGAACCGCCGCCAGCCAGCCAATGGTGCTCGTTCGAGATCACGCTTGAGGGTTTCGAGTGTCGTCATTTCTGCATCGCGCTTGCTCAGCTTTCGTCATGTCCAAAAACACCGCGCGTCTCTGGACACCATATCTTAGTCGGTGCTTAGCCGGTATCCGATGCCGCGCACCGTCTGCAGCCAGATGGGATTGGTCGGGTCATCCTCGATCTTGCGCCGCAGGCGGTTGATCTGGACATCGATCGTCCGCTCGCCCACGTCCGTCTCCTCGCCGATCAGTTCGTGGCGTGGGATTGTCTCGCCCGCGCGCAGCGAAAAGAGCAGCATGATTTCCTGTTCGCGATCGGTCAGCCGGATCGGATCGCCACCGCGCTTGAGTTCCTTGCGAACGATAGAGAAGGTGTATGGCCCGAACATGACTTGCTCGATCTTCGGCGTTGTCGGTTGAGCGTTGCGCTTGAGGATGTTGTTGATGCGCAGCACCAGTTCGCGGGGCTCGAACGGTTTTGCGAGGTAATCGTCGGCGCCGGCCTCCAGCCCTTCGATGCGGGCGGTGGTCTCGGTCAGCGCCGTCAGCATGATGATCGGCACGGTGCGGATCGAGCGCAGGCTTTGGGTCAGTTGCAGTCCGCTTTCGCCGGGCATCATCAGGTCCATGATGATCAGGTCGAAATCGAGCCCCTGCAGCTTGCGGCGCGCCTCGTCGGCGTCGCTGGCCACCGTTACGCGGAAGCCTTCGCCGGTCAGGTAACGGCTCAAGAGCTCGCGGATGCGTTTGTCGTCATCCACGATCAAAAGGTGTGCGGCGTCGTCAGAGAGTCTTTCAACTGTCGTCATCGCGATCCAGTCCTGCTTGTTCCGTTTCAATCTCTGTGCGCGTTCTGCATTCCGGCAAGAAAACGCATCACGGCATTGCGGTCGTCAGCGGTCATCCCCTCGAAGGCGCGTGCAATCCTTTGCTGCTGTGGCTCGGCGAGCGCCAGCGCCAGCTCGCGGCCGCTGCGGGTCGGGTAGAGCCGGCGCTGACGGCGATCCTCGGGGCCTGCCACCTGGCAAATATAGCCCGAGTCGATCAGCTGTTTCAAAACCCGAGCCAGACTTTGCTTGGTAATCTTCAGTGTATCCAGCAGATCGGCCACCGTCATGCCCGGCTCGCGGTTGACGAAGTGCACGACCCGGTGGTGCGCTCGGCCGAAGCCGCTCTTCTCCAGGATCGCATCGGGATCGGAGATGAAGTCGCGATAGGCAAAGAAGAAGCCCTCGATGACCGCGAAGTCGATCCCACCCTCGTCGGTCAACGGCTGGTCATGGAACTCGATCGTGTTCTTCCGTTCGGGCGTTTGTCGTCCCACGCGGTCATTTCCTTTCCTGGCGCGGGCGCTTCGCGCAACATCGGTAAAAATAAGTCAGTGTTGTTGACATATTTTTACGCCCTTGTTACCCGTGTGTCCACACCTTGTCGCCGCGAGTGGAGGCTGTGCGGCGGTATACGTAGCCTGTTCCTTCGCAACCGGCGCAAGGCAGTCTCACGTCTGTTTCTGGTTAGACCGTATCGGGCGCAACAAGCAACATCAAGAACGGCGCTGCGCGCAGGAGGAAAACACCATGGCGGTTCCCTTTGACCAAATGGAAGGCCAGATCTGGTTCAACGGCGAGTTTGTGGATTGGAAGGACGCCAAGATCCACGTTCTGACCCATGGCCTTCACTATGCAAGCGCTGTATTCGAGGGCGAACGCGCCTATGGCGGGCAGATTTTCAAGCTGACCGAGCACAACCGCCGTCTGCATCGCTCCGCCGAGGTCCTTGGCTTCAAGATCCCCTACAGCGTCGAGGAACTCGATGCCGCCAGCATCGAGCTTCTGAAACGCCAGGGCTTCTCCGAAGCCTACGTCCGGCCGATCGCCTGGCGAGGGTCGGAAATGATGGGCGTTTCGGCGCAGAACAACCGCATCAATGTCGCCATCGCCATCTGGCAGTGGGGCAGCTACTTCAACCCGGCCGAAAAGCTGAAGGGCATCCGACTCGACATCGCCGAATATCGCCGGCCGGACCCGAAGACGGCACCGTGCGAATCGAAGGCCGCCGGCCTCTACATGATCTGCACGATCTCCAAGCATGCCGCAGAGGCGAAGGGCTATGCCGACGCGATGATGCTCGACTATCGCGGCCAGGTGGCCGAGGCGACCGGCGCGAACATCTTCTTCGTCAAGGATGGCGTCATTCATACGCCCACACCCGACTGCTTCCTCAACGGCATCACCCGCCAGACCGTGATCGAGCTCGCCAAGCGGCGCGGCTATCAGGTCATCGAGCGGGCGATCATGCCGGAGGAGCTTTCCACCTTCAGCGAGTGCTTCCTGACCGGTTCGGCGGCGGAGGTCACGCCGGTTTCCGAGATCGGCCCGTACCGCTTCACGCCGTCGACCGTCTGCGAGACGCTGATGAACGACTACATGAAAGAGGTTTATCCGGTCGCTGCAGCTGCGGAGTGATCGACCCCTGACCAAATGAGAAGGCGGCGAGATCGTTTGCCGCCTTCTCTGCATTTTCCAAGTGTTAAGCCTGCTTGCGACCCAGCACCATGCCGGCGATCGCCTGCAGCACGCCGCCGCCGATCAGGCCGCCGAGACCGTTGGCAACGAGATTGGAGAGGCCTGCCTCGCCGCCGAACGCTTGCAGAAGAAGGCCACCGCCGACGCCGCCGATCGCGCCGACGATCGTGCGGACAATCATGCTGGTGGCCTGCTGCTTGAGCATGGCGCCGACCGCGTTGCCGCCGATCGCGCCGCTGATGAGTTGAGTGATGAGTGGCGTCAATGCTTCCATGTACACTCCCCCGTATGGTCGTGCCGGAAGCGCGCCTTGAGCCTTCCGGCGATGACACGTGAAGCTGGCGTGGCCGGCAGAAGCGCGGGCGACTCACCAGCGCCGAATCCCTCGGCGCGCTCAAGGTGGTTGTAAATGTGGCAACTGTCAATTTGACCGGGAAGTTGCCCACCGGAACAGTTGATTCAACGCAAGAGCGGCCCAGTTTCGGGCCGCTTCGCAGGGTCTCTGGCCGCTGGAAGGCGGCTAGGTATGCACGCTATTCCGCCGCGTCGTTGAAGACACCGCGGCGGATCTGGTCTTCCTCGATCGATTCGAACAGGGCCTTGAAGTTGCCCTCGCCGAAGCCCTCGTCGCCCTTGCGCTGGATGAACTCGAAAAAGATCGGTCCGATCACGGTCTTGGAGAAGATCTGCAGCAGGATCTTCGTCGTGCCGCCGTCCACCACGCCTTCGCCGTCGATCAGGATGCCGTGCTGTTTCAGCCGCTCGATCGGCTCCTCGTGGCCATGGACCCGCTCGTGCGATTTCGCGTAATAGGTCTCCGGCGGCCCGGGCATGAACTTCAGTCCGTTCTCCGCCAACCGGTCGGTGGCGTCGAAGATCGCCTCCGTGCCGACGGCGATGTGCTGGATGCCTTCGCCATTGTACTTGCGCAGATATTCCTCGATCTGGCTCTTGTCGTCGGTCGATTCGTTCAGCGGAATGCGGATCTTGCCGCAGGGCGAGGTGATGGCACGGGAAACGAGGCCGCTCATCTTGCCGGCGATGTCGAAGAAATGGATCTGCCGGAAATTGAAGAGTTCCCGGTAGAATGCCCACCACTTGTCCATGTTGCCGCGGAAGACGTTGTGGGTCAGGTGGTCGAGATAGTAGAAGCCGACGCCGGCCGGTTTCGGGTCGCGGTCGCCGAGCCACTCGAATTCGGCGTCATAGGCCGAGCCCTTCGCGCCGTATCGGTCGATGAAGTAGAGCAGAGACCCGCCGATGCCGACGATCGCCGGCGCGTCGATACACTTGTCGCTGCCCTTGTATTCTTCGGCGCCCATGCCGACGGCGTGCTTCAGCGCGTGCGGCGCATCGACCACCCGCCAGGCCATCGACGGGGCGCAAGGGCCATGCTTCTCGACGAAGCGGTCGGCAAACGAGCCCTTTTCCGCGTTCAGGATGTAATTGATGTCGCCCTGACGCCAGAGGGAAATGTCCTTCGTGCGGTGCCTGGCGACCTTCGTGTAGCCCATGCGGGCAAACAGTTCCTGAAGCTTCTCCGGCTCGGGATGGGCGAATTCCACGAACTCGAACCCATCGGTTCCGGCCGGATTTTCGGCGTTGATCTCGGCCGGTGGGGCATCATGCGGGAAAGGTCCCATGGCGTTCTCCTCCTCGTGCGTCTTGACAGAAGGCAAGTATGCACCGGAGCCGCTGCATGATGTTTGCAAAGTGCATGGCCATGGGCGTCTTGATGACGTATCCTTGCATCATTTGCTGTTTTGGGGGTGGATTCGTGCATCTTGATGCGTTCGACCGTAAATTGCTGGCGCTTCTGCAACAGGATGCGCGCCTGACGAACAACGAGCTTTCGGAGCGCATCAACCTGTCGCCGTCGCAATGCTCGAGGCGCCGTGCGCGGCTGGAGGAGGAGGGGATCATCCGTGCCTACCGGGCCGAGCTCGATCGCGAGAAGCTCGACCTCGGCATCGTCATCATCGTCACCGTGACGCTTGCCACGCACAATCGCGATAATGCCCAGCGCTTTGCCCGGCTGATCACGAACTTGCCGGAGGTGCTGGAGGCGTTCTCGCTGACCGGGGAAATGGACTACATCATCAAGGTGGTGGTGCCGAACCTGAAGGCGCTCTCCGCCTTCGTCAACGACGTGCTTCTGCCGCACGAGTCCGTCGCGCACGTGAAGACGGCGATCGTTCTGGATACCTTGAAGGAGACGACGACCCTCCCGGTCTAGATGCTGGTCAGGCGAATTGTCCGCCCGAGTTCCCCGCGGAACAGAATGGCGCGTGGTGACATTATAGGTTGCAGGCCTGCAATCGATAACACCAACGAGCCGAAAGGACGTTACGATGGACGATCGGAAGCCTGCCGAAGCACACGTGGCCGCCCGCCTGCGCGCAGTGGTCTACGCCTATGTCGCAGCCAACATCGCCGTTGCTACCCTCCTACTGTCGACCGTCACCCCGACACCCTCCGCGCATGCCGGCTGGTCAGCCGGCCATCACGAGGTCGCGCAGCGCTAGAGCCTTTTCGGTTGGGATTGAAGTATTCTGCCGGACCTGCAAGGAACCATGGCATCGGGCTCATCGAGCCTCTATATGCGGGGCGAGATCATTTCCCAGCGAGGACACCATGGGCATGCTTCAGGCGGGCATCATTCCCGTAACCCCCTTCCAGCAGAACTGCACCATCCTTTTCGACATGGATACGAAGGAGGGCGTGATCGTCGATCCGGGCGGCGACGTCGAGACGATCCTCGACGTCGTCAAGCAGAACGGCATCATGCTGAAGGCGATCTGGCTCACCCATGGCCACATCGATCACGCCGGCGGGGCGAAGGAGCTGAAGGAAGCGCTCGGCCTCGAGATCATCGGCCCACATAAGGACGATCTGCCGCTGTTGCAGCGCATTGAGACCCAGGCGGAGAAATTCGGCATCGCCACGAAGGTGCAGAACGTCGTGCCCGACCGCTGGCTCGAGGACGGCGACCGTGTCGCCTTCGGCGAGCACGAGTTCGAAGTCTACCACACGCCGGGTCATGCGCCGGGCCACGTGATCTATTTCAACCGCGCCCAAAGGTTCGCCCATCTCGGCGATGTGCTGTTTCGCGGATCGGTCGGCCGCACCGACCTTCCCGGCGGCAACGAGCGGGTGCTGCTCGATTCGATCCGCGACAAGGTTCTGCCCCTGGGCGACGACGTCGGCTTCATCTGCGGTCACGGCCCGGGCGGCAAGATCGGCGAGGAGCGCCTCACGAACCCGTTCCTGCGCGGGATTTGATCGGCAGGCAGCCAATTCTATCTGGAAAAATGCAAAAGGCGGATGGGTGGCCATCCGCCTTTGATGCCGATGCAGTCAGCTTTCGCCTCAGCCAGCGACGCAGAAGTGCTCCAGACCGTCGTAGCCGCGGAAGGTGCCGGTGTTCGGGTTGAAGGAGCGATAGGTGTCGCCGCAGTAGCGATACCAGCCCGCGCTCCAGGGCTCGTAGGCGCCCACATAGGCCGGACGAGCGCGATAGACGCGGCGCACCGGACGGTATTCCGGCTCGACATAAACCCGACGAGGCGCGTAGTAGCCGTCGTCGTAGTAGGTGGGCCCGGAATTGGCGATCGCGCCGCCGACGATGACGCCGGTAACGAGGCCGGCAGCGCCCGCCGCCCATGCTGCGTCGTTGTTGTTGTGGTGATGATGGCGGTCGCGCGCCTCGGCCAGTCCGGAGGTGGTCAGCGTGGCTCCGGTGACTGCTGCGGCAAGCACTGCCGTCTTGAAGAATTTGTTCATCGTGTGGTCCCGATTTGGTCGGCAAGGCCGAACCGTTCAATGTTCAGGAGTCTAGGAGGGACCGGATGAATGCCTGCTGAACAAAAAAGAGCCCGGCAAGAATGCCGGGCCTGAACGTCATTGAAAATGAAGATCGCCTCAGCCGGCGATCTGCAGGTTGACCGCCTTCGGGCCTTTGCCGCGGCGATCGGGTTCCGTCTCGTAGCTCACCTTCTGGTTTTCGGCGAGGCCGTTCAGGCCGGAAGCCTGCACGGCGGAAATGTGTACGAAGATATCGGCGCCACCGTTGTCAGGCTTGATGAAACCAAAGCCCTTTTCAGTGTTGAAGAATTTTACAGTGCCAGTTTCGGCCATGCGTCAGGTCCTTTTCTCTCTGCCCATAAGTTTGGCGGCGGGCAGCATTTCCAGTTTGCCCCAAGGGGCGTGAGGCAGGCAGTTTCGATGTGAGGAAAGGGTCCTGTTTTAACCGCAGCCAGCCATCTGCTGTTCCGGAGGAACACATCAGCACGGCCGCCCGGAATTTTTGTCGCGTCTCCGGCGCGCTATTATTCAAGGTCTTCCCATGTTCGCAAATTGCCCGAACAGCGAAAGAGTGCTGTGTTTATTCGGAATTGGCAAGCAAAAGTTTCAATCTTCTGATATGCGGTCTCAATTCGACCATTTTTCAGGCTGTTGCACAAAAAGGCCGCAGCCATTCCGGTATAGTCTGCGGCGTTTCTTGCAAACTATATTGATTAGGTTACGCCACAGCCTGCGCGCCGAACAGCATAGCGCCCAGCGTATTTCGTTCGCATGTTCAGTAATTTGCGGCGGGACTATGCCGCGGCGGCGGCGCGTTTCTTGTCCTTCAGAAACTCGGGAACGAGTTCCGTCGCAAGCATCGCCACGAAGATGATGGCGCATCCCGCATAGCCGGCCGGGCTGATGCTCTCGCCCAGCAGGAGCACGCCGAAGAGCGCGGCAAACAGCGCTTCGCTCGACAGGAAGATCGCGGCCTGCGGCGCAGTGGTGTAGCGCTGCGCGACGTTCTGGCAGATGAAGGCAAGCCCGCTCGAGAAGAGGCCGGAATATAGGATTTCCGGCAGGGCTCCCTTTACCGCAGAGAGGCTGATCGGCTCCAGTACGGCGGCGACAGCGCAGCCGAGCAGCGCGCAGACCGCAAACTGCACCACGGACAAGGCCATGGGCCTGCCCGAGCGACCGGCGAATGCACCGACGCTGACCATCTGGACGGACCACAGCAGCGCGCTCAGGATCGTCAACAGATCGCCCGTCGTCAGGGCCGAAAAGGCGCCGCCGCTCAGCAGGAAGATGCCTGCGGTCGACAGGGCCGCGGCCGGCCAGATGATCCAATGCGGCCGCTTGCGCAGAACGAACACGGTCAGGATCGGGGTGAACACCACGTAGAGTCCGGTGAGAAAGCCGGAATTGGTGACCGAGGTGGTGAGAAGCCCCACCTGCTGCGATATGGCGGCCAGGAAAAGCGCAAACCCGGTGAACAGGAAGCCTATGCGGTCCCCCGACCGCACCGGTGTCGCAGCGCGCTTCTTCTCAACCAGGGCGAAGGGCACGGCGACTAGCGTTGCAATCGCGAACCGCAAACCGATGAACCATATCGGCCCGAGCGTCTCCATCGCCGTCGACTGCGCGATGAACCCCGCACCCCAGATGGCACCAGCAATCAAAAGGAGGAGGTTCGCCTGGACGCGCGACATGATGATCCTGAGTTTCGGATTGAGTGGGTAGGGAGGGTGCTTGTTGCTGAACGATACTTGACTTTTACGAGAAACGGAGTGGCCGTTCCGTTAGCAGACGGCCAAAGCGCGAGCAAGTCCCGGGCATGCCGGTGCGGGGGCGCCGGGGCGCCGGGGTGATTGGCTGTCCGGCCGGGCAGCCCCGTTACGCTGGTGGGAGGCGCGTTTGGCCTACTGAGAGGAGGGGGCGCGATAAATCCGAAGCAGTTGTCCGTTGTCCTCGTCCGTCAGCATCAACACCGCCCCATCGGGCGCGACCTTGACATCGCGCAGCCGCCCGAAGCTGCCGTCGAACATCCGCTCCTCTCCGACAATGGCGCCCGTCTCGTCGCGCTCCAAGCGTACGAGCATCTGGTATTTCAGAGCAGCGACAAGGAGATTGCCGTCCCACTCCGGGAACATCGCACCCCGATAAACGGCGATCGCCCCCGGCGCGATGGAGGGATCCCAGTAGTAGGCGGGCTGCTCGTAGCCGTCCTTGGCCGTTCCTTCGCCGATCTCCGCCCCGGAATAATCCTTGCCGTAGGTGATGACCGGCCAGCCATAGTTCTTGCCCGGCAACGGATAATTGACTTCGTCGCCGCCGCGCGCGCCGTGTTCGACGGTGACAAGCCGGCCGTCCTTCGGGTCGATGTCGATGCCTTGAGGGTTGCGGTGCCCTTTCGACCAGATCTCCGGCAGTCCGCCGCTGTGGCCGGCAAAGGGGTTGTTGGCCGGAATGCTGCCATCGGCATTGATGTGCAGGATCGATCCGGCGTGGTCGCGCGGGTTCTGGGCGCGATCCCGCTCGCCGCGGTCGCCGATGCCGAAGAAAAGGCTGCCGTCGCCTGCGATTGCGATGCGGGATCCAAAATGCATCCCCGTGCGGCTGAACCGGTTCATGGCGAAGATGCGCGTGACGTCTTCAAGGCTCTTTTCGTCGTGCGACAACCGCGCGCGTGCGACAGCCGTTCCTCCGCCGCCAGGTCCAGAAGCACTGTAGGTCAGGAACAGGGTGCGGTCGGTGGCGAAGTCGGGCGAAAGAGCCAGGTCGAGCAACCCGCCCTGGCCACGTGCGAAGACGGGCGGGATCCCCCGGATCGGCGCGGACACCTTCCCGTCGCGGATGATGCGCAAGGCGCCGGGCCGCTCGGTAACAATGTAGGCGCCATCCCGAAGCACCTCGACGGACCACGGATGGTCGAGACCGGTGGCCAGCGTCTCGACCAGCAAGCTCGCCTTCTTGCTGGTGAATTCCTGTGGCTCGGCAGCGGCGGGAGCGAGCGCCAGGGCATGCAGGGTGAGCGTGGTAGCCGCGAGCCGCCCTGCACATTTTAAAGCTTCGCCCAGCCACTTGCCGGTCAACAGGTCCAGCATGACATCTCCCTTTTCATAATAACTGAAGCGGGAGGCTTGCGTTTTCAAGATGCCTGCGCCGTGCGGGCAAACATTCGCGGACCGGCTTCAGGCCTCACTGCGCCAAGGTGCTGGCGGTCTGTGCCGGGTGCCTCGGTTCATCAACTGGCCGATACCCGCCACGACGATAAAGCCCGCAAGGACGAGCGCGACCGTCAGCCGGTGGTCGATCGTCGACGCTGCGTGCGCATCCGGGATCGTGCTTGCTGTTGTTGTCGGGTCGATGTGGGTGGCGGCCGTGTCCTTGAGCACCGTGTTGGGCTTTGCAGGCTGATCAGAACCATCCAGACTGACGGCGAGCAGCACGTGGGTGTCGCCGATTTCGCCCTGGATGACCAGGCCGTCGTCGTCCATCAGGTCGGCCTGGGCAACGTTCATCAGGCCGAACAGCATCAGCACGCAGGCCGCAAGCGCCGTCACGGTGATGTAGAAGACCGCGCGGCCTTCTCTTTTCCTGAAATTCCTTGCCGGTTTTTCGTCGTCGATGAACATATCTCTGTCCCCTGGCTTTCGCGTCCGACGAGCTTGGCGCCCGGTTGCGAGGGGCAGAAGGCACCCGCAAATCGGCCTCAGGGGGACTAAAATGCGGCACTTCCCGACAGTTGTTGTGGTGAAAGCATGGCGGTTGCAAAATGCCGGACCATACGCCGATTTGCGCGAATAGACGGTCCGGTTTGAACGTCTAGGCCGCCACGCGCGCGTAGCGGCAACTGGCGGAAGGTTGCTTGCGACGTAGCGCCCTTCCTCAGGCGATACGGCGTCCAAACCTCGGTGCGGTCCGAGGCGCTCGGTTCGCCGGCGTTGCGAGACGAGAAACAGGGGGCAAGACGCCGACGGTGCCGCCGGCTATCGCCGGAAAGTCGGCATTGAGCGAGGTCGGCACGATCTGTGGCCGCCCCAGCAGGTAGCCCTGCATCAGCGGCATTCCCATTTCCCGGCACAGTTCGACCTGTGCGGCCGCCTCGACGCTCGGTACGATCGCGCGGACTCCCTCGCGTTCGAGTTGTGCGACGATCACCCGCATCAGCGCGACCCCGGCCGAGTTGCCGGCAAACCGTTGCATCCAGACTGGATCGAATTTCAGGAAGTCCGGCCGCAGTCGCGAAAGTCGGTCAAGGTCGTGGTCCGTTGCCGAATACTCATCGATCGCCACGAGGAAACCCGCCTCGTGCAATTGCCCGGCAAAGCGCGCCAACGCCTCCAGGTCATCACCGGGGCGCTCGCGAATCTCGCAGGCGATCCGCGCCGGCGCCATCCCCGCCTCATGCGCGGCAAGCCGCATCCGGTCGATTTCCTGACGGATCGCATAAGAAGAAGTGAACAGGCCAGGCTGGGAATTGATCAGCAGCGTTACGTCGTTCCGGCCCAGAAGGCCGGCATTGAGGATGTGGAGGCTGCGGCAGAGGCTGTCCACCAGCGGCTGGTCTTCCTCATCGATCAGGGAAAAAAGTTCAGCCGGTGGAATATGCACGCCGTCGCGGCTTGCACGAACCAAGCCTTCGATTGCCTCGAGCTCGAAGATGCCCTCGCTTGTCTCGCGCAGGATCGGCTGCAGTGCCGACTGGAGGAGATACGGCCCATGCAGAGCGGAAACGTTTCCGTCGGTGTCCCTGGTGAGATTGGAGAATATGCTGCGTTCTATCATCTGCGGTCATCCGGTGCGTTCCGGCCTGCCGGAGCGCTTCCACACGATAATGCTACACCTGTTAATCTGTCTTAAAGATTTCCGATCGAATGCCGTGCTGTTACCGGATTTGCAGTCATTCGATGCATTTTAGCGGGAATGCCGGCGCGCAACCCATTCCTGCCGTTGATGACGTCGATGAAACTTGTTCATCTGGCGCCTCAGACCGCGGTGGACCGCGCGTTTTTTCAGCGCGAGCCTTGCAAGGCCCGGCTAGTTTGGCCATAGACCTTACCGTCATGGGCCCTTGAGAGGCGCTCCATGGCCTCACGCTGTCTTTGAACCCGAAAACGGACAACTGACCATGGCCTTTCTTGCCGATGCCCTTTCCCGTGTGAAGCCCTCCGCCACCATCGCCGTCTCGCAGAAAGCGCGCGAACTGAAAGCCAAGGGCCGCGATGTGATCGGCCTTGGAGCCGGCGAGCCGGATTTCGATACGCCCGACAACATCAAGCAGGCGGCAATCGACGCGATCAACCGCGGCGAGACGAAGTACACGCCGGTCTCCGGCATTCCGGAACTGCGCGAGGCGATCGCCAGGAAGTTCAAGCGCGAGAACAATCTCGACTACACCCCAGCGCAGACGATCGTCGGCACCGGCGGAAAGCAGATTCTTTTCAACGCCTTCATGGCGACGATGAACGCGGGCGATGAAGTCGTTATCCCAACCCCTTACTGGGTCTCCTATCCGGAGATGGTGTCGCTCTGCGGCGGCACGCCGGTGTTCGTCGCCACCACGCAGGAAAACAAATTCAAGCTGACGCCCGAGGATCTCGACCGGGCGATCACGCCGAAGACGAAATGGTTCATCTTCAACTCACCGTCCAACCCCTCGGGTGCCGCCTATACCCATGACGAGCTGAAGGCGCTGACCGACGTGCTGCTGAAGCATCCGCATGTCTGGGTCCTGACGGACGACATGTACGAGCACCTGACCTATGGCGACTTCAAGTTCGCCACCCCGGTCGAGGTCGAGCCGAAGCTTTATGACCGCACGCTGACGATGAACGGCGTCTCCAAGGCCTATGCGATGACCGGCTGGCGGATCGGCTATGCCGCCGGGCCGCTCAACCTGATCAAGGCGATGGACATGATCCAGGGCCAGCAGACGTCGGGCGCCTGCTCGATCGCCCAGTGGGCAGCCGTCGAGGCGCTGAACGGTCCGCAGGACTTCATCCCGGCAAACAAGAAGATCTTCGAAGGTCGCCGTGACCTCGTCGTCTCCATGCTCAACCAGGCCAAGGGCATCGACTGCCCGTCCCCTGAAGGCGCCTTCTACGTCTATCCGTCGTGCAAGGGCCTGATCGGCAAGACGGCGCCGTCGGGCAAGGTGCTCGAGACCGACGAGGACTTTGTCTCCGAGCTTCTCGAAACCGAGGGCGTTGCCGTCGTCCACGGCTCGGCCTTCGGCCTCGGCCCGAACTTCCGCATCTCCTACGCCACCTCTGAGGCGCTGCTCGAGGAAGCCTGCAAGCGCATCCAGCGCTTCTGCGCCGCCTGCAAGTAAGCTACCGCCTCGGAGAAGGACTGCAAACCCGCCAGCGATGGCGGGTTTTTTGTTGCGGTTGCGCGCTGGAGTGGCTTTCTGCCACATGCTATGAAGAGCCATGAACCGTAGCGATGCCATTGAAGCGCTTCGACGGAACGCAGAGCCTGTACGTGCTATGGGCGCTACGGCGCTGTTCCTGTTTGGCTCCACGGCACGTGACGAGGCCGCCATTGGAAGCGATGTTGATCTCTTCATCGACTATGACCCCGTCCGGAACTTCTCCCTGATTGACCTCGTGGGCATCAAGTTGTTTTTGGAGGATCGGCTGGACACAACGGTCGATGTCACCACTCGAAGCAGCCTGCACCCTCTGCTTCGCGAACGAATTGAGCGTTCGGCGGTGCGCATATTTTGACCAAGCTGATCAAGCCAGTTCTGCTTGAAATCCTGGACGTGATCAACGGCGTTGAAACGGCGACGCGAACCAAGAGCTTCGACGATTTCAAGGAGGATTGGGTCCTTCGGTTGGCAATTCAGCGCGCCCTTGAGATCGTCTCGGAAGCCAGTCGGCGCATTCCGGACGAACTCCTTGCCGCCCAACCGGAGATACCTTGGCGACAGATCCGCGGCATCGGAAACATCCTGAGGCACGAGTATCACAAGATTGCCGATGACATCGTCTGGTCCGTGATCGTAACGAATTTCCCACCGTTGCGGGCTGCCTGCACGTCAATGCTTTTGCGGATTTCCGATCACGAAGAATGACGGCAATCGCGTTCGCAATCCGATTCAATTGCCTTTGTCGGTGAATCCGAAAAATTCAGCAACGCTTTGGAATACCTTCCTAAAGCCCGATCACGGTCAGCATCACGAAGGTGGCGAACAGGATGAAGTGGGTCATGCCCTCGATCGCGTTCGTCATGCCGTCGTTGAGGTTGATCGCGGCAACGACCAGGGTAATGACGGTCATGACGCTCTGCACCGGCGTCATCGCCATGACGAAGGGCTGGCCGGTGTAGAGCGCGATGGCCTCCATTACCGGCACGGTCAGGATAACGGTCGAGAGCGAGGCGCCCATGGCGATGTTGACGACCGACTGCATTCGGTTGGCAAACGCTGCGCGCATTGCGGTGAGGATTTCGGGGGCCGCCGAGATTGCCGCGACGATGACTGCCATCAGCGCGGGCGGTGCGCCGCTGCCTTCAAGGCCGGTGTTGAGCGTCGCCGCCATCAACTCGGCGAGCGCGCCGATGACGACGACGCCGGCAAGGATGATGAGGATCGAGGGCAGGGCGGGTTCGTCAGCCTCGGGATGCTTCTCCAATGGCCCGCGCTGGTCCGCGCGCGGATAGGCATAGCTGAAGAAATAGCTGTGCCGGCCAACCTGCAAACGCAGGAAGAGCGTATA
The DNA here is from genome assembly GCF_056394765.1 of Mycoplana sp. 10N416. Lineage (NCBI taxonomy): Bacteria > Pseudomonadati > Pseudomonadota > Alphaproteobacteria > Hyphomicrobiales > Rhizobiaceae > Mycoplana > Mycoplana sp. 10N416. Next base: position 240,228 of record NZ_JBFTIM010000007.1, read on the forward strand.
GAGCGCCACCATCGCGCCGATGGTGAAGGCGGAGTAAAGCTTCCAGCTTTCGCGCGGCACGAACTCCGGCACGATCATCGAGATGCCCATGGCCGTCAGGATCATCACGCCGTAGGTGCGGCTGGAGTCGTCATTGTAGGGTTGCTCGCCATGGAGCAAGCCGCCCATTAGCGCGGCAAGTCCGATGATGCCGTTGATGTCGAGCATCACCGCCGCGTAGATCGTGTCGCGCACCAGCGTCGGCGATATCGCGGCCTGCATCATGATCCCGAGCACCACCACCTCGACCAGGACGGCCGAAAGGGTCAGGATCATCGTCCCATAGGGATCGCCGACCTTGACGGCCAGCACTTCGGCGTGGTGGGCGACGCGCGTCGAGGCAAGGATGATCGTCGCGACGAAGGCGAAAGCCGCAACCAGGGTGACGGCGCGTCCAGCCGCCAGGATGTGGTGCTCCGTTACGTAGGCGCCGATCGCCACGAGCAGGGCGATCAAGAGATATTTTTCCTGGTTGGTGCGGCGCAGTTTCGTCACGATCAGTTTCCGTGCCTGCGATCAGCGATTGGCATCTATCCTCCGCAAGATAATGCTGATGCACCGATTGGCAACGGGAAACGGGGGGACTGCTTTTGGCCCGAAGCTGGCGATTGGCGACCTTGGCGCGAGTGACCGCAACACGCCCGCAAGTCGGTCATTCAGAGTATCGGATCTTGCTCCTGGAAGCCGACGGTCTGCTTGGGGAGTGATCGGAAAGCGCCAAAAGCGGCCACTCCTGGTATCCGAAATGTGCTGCTATGCGAAACTACACGCTTCAAGGATTTTGCATTCCGACAATCACGGCATCTGGTGACTCGCCGTGGGCTGGGAGTAGGTCGTGTTCTCTGCTGCGGATTGGGTGCTGCGCATGAGTAACCCATCCGCATTACTCATGCAAAAATACATCGCCAAAAGACGCAGGCATCGATTGGAAGTGTGCAAATTCGCTACCCCGGCGCGGTTCCAAAAATGCGGAATACATCTTGAAACTAGCCAGTTCCGCACCATGGTTTTGACCGTGCTAGAGTTTGCGTCTCAATGCACCAATCGGCATCACGTCTCGAAATATCGACCAGCAGCTACGGGCCTTGGCGCTGTTTCGGTGCCACGAAGCGCGGCGTCATTGCTTCATTGCGCTTCGGACGTAGTCATTCGTCATTGTGCAAGCTTCTCTGAAGGAGGAACATGAAATGCCTCGTACAAGAGCGATATGCATTGCAGCAGCATTAGCCGCGACGAGTATTCTGGCTGGCACGGCGAGTGTCCGAGCGCAGGAAACCAGACCCAACATCCTGTTCATCATGGGCGATGACATCGGCTGGATGCAACCCAGCATCTATCATCAGGGCCTGATGGTGGGCGAAACGCCCAACATCGATCGCATCGGCAATGAGGGTGCGAAATTCCTGACATACTACGCCGAGCAGAGCTGCACGGCCGGGCGCACCGCCTTCATCACCGGCATGCAGCCGGTGCGTGTCGGCATGGTCCTGCCGGAAATTCCCGGAAGCCCGTCCTACCTTCGGGCCGGCACGCCTCACCTCGCCAAGTTCCTGTATGATCTCGGCTACTCGACAGGTGAGTTCGGCAAGAACCATCTCGGAGATACCACCGAATCCTTGCCGACGGCACACGGGTTCCAGGAATTTTGGGGCTACCTCTATCACCTCGACGCCATGCAAGGGGTGAGCTTCCCCGATATCAACAAGACCCCAACCGAGCAGGGGATCGCGCCGCCCTGCAGAAACACGCCGATCCCAGGACTTACGCAGGATCCCGGGGCCGTCGATCCCAAAACAACAACGTGCCTGACGCCGCCGCGTCCGGTGCTCGCGTGCACATCCTCCGATGGGTCGCCGGCCAATCAGACATGCAAGGACGAAGGGCCGCTGACGCTCGAGCGCTCCAAGACGATCGACGAGGAGATTTCAGGCAAAGTCATCGACTTCCTCGACCGCAACGATCCGAAGAAGACCAACAAGCCGTTCTTCGTCTGGTACAATCCGGCCCGCATGCACATCACGACGGTCTTGCCGGACAAGTATCTGGCGATGGTCGGAGAACCCGGCGGCAAGGACTGGGGCGTCAACGAAGCCGGCATGAAGCAGATGGACGACAATATCGGCTACGTCCTGAAGAAGCTCGAGGAGATGGGCGAACTCGACAACACCATTGTCGTCTTCACCACCGACAACGGCGCCGAGACGATCACTTTTCCAGATGGCGGCACGACCCCATTCAAGGGTGGCAAGCTGAGCACCTGGGAAGGCGGCATGCGGGCACCGCTGGTCGTGCGATGGCCCGGCCATATCCAACCCGGAACGGTCAAGAACGACATCTTCGCCTCGCTTGACTGGCTGCCCACCTTCGTCGACATCGCCGGCGGCCCCAAGGGCGACGGGCTGAAGAAACAGATCGAGGCGGGCAAGTATCCCGGGATCGTCAAGACCACGCTCGACGGGATCGATCAGCGCGACTTCCTGGAAGGGAAGTCTCCATCCGCGCGCGACTCTTTCTTGTACTATTCCGGCAAGGAGCCGTCCGCGGTACGCTACAAGAACTGGAAGATGTATTTCGCCATGGTCTCCGACGATCCGGCTGGCTTCATTGTCGGGGTGATGCCGTACGCCTGGACGCAGGTCGTCAACATCAAACGTGATCCGTTCGAAACCTCGGTCGGTCAACAGATCAAAACACTCATGGGTGTCGGCGGCGCCATCGCCTCTCCGTCCACCGCCTATCAGTATGACTGGAACGTCCTGCCCATCGGCCAGCAGTTGTGGCTGAAGCATCTCGAGACCTACATCGACTTCCCGCCGCTTCAGGACCCTGCAAGCTACAATCTGGAGCAAGTGATGCAGCAGGTCCGGAATATGAAGGTAGGTCACGACTGACGTGCAGGCGAAAAACGACGTCGCAGCAGACGCCCTTCGGGGCGTCCGTCATCCTGTTTTATCCGGATGGAGGGGGGCGACATGCGTTCGAAACATCTGGCTGGACTTTCCCTCGGGCTATATGCGCTTTTCGCGGTTGCCACGGACCAGGGCGGCGTCACCTTGCGCGCAAAGCTCGCTGACGAAAAGTCAGTAACTTACTCTGTATTGGACGGAACGTCCGCTTGGGCCGCCCCGTCTAGCTAAGCCACCGAGCCGCTAACGGCCCCAAGCCAGTCGAAGATGTGCGATGGCCTGAATGTCCGCTACTGGCGCAAAGCAGCCGTCGGCAAGCCCACTTTCTCCCGAGCGGTGCGACACGATGAGGATCCTTACGGCCGCTTTTGCCTCGCCCGTCATGCCCCCAGAGCATAGGCGCTTGCCGGCTGAGTTCGGATAGACAATAGCCGATTTCAATTGCGGAAGACGACGCAGGCGCCGCCGGCGTTGCGGATCCGGCCGCAGAGATCGTCGGCCTCTTCCCGTGTCTGCCGGCCGATGCGGGCGGTGTAACGAGGCCGGATGCCGAAGCCGGGCATGCGCTCGCGCTGGATGAGCGGCTTTTCCGCGTTCAGCGGTGAGGGCAGTCGTTCGACCGCCATCATGAAAAGACGGTAGGCGGCCGGCTTGTTGAAGTGCGAGGCAAGCTGCACGCCCCATGGCGCCCAGGTGCCGTCGTCCGTTGAAATGATCTCCTTCATCTGCCGGCTCGCGGCGAGCGCGATGCAGGCCTCGAGGAAGGGCTTGTCGCTGTCGAGCGCCAGATCCAGTTTTTCCGGCGGACTGTCCTTCCACTGTTCGGCCGTATGAGCCGTGATCGCGATCACATAGGCACGCGTCTCGAAGGGGAGGCTGCCGTTGACGAGAAAATTCGCCAGCCCGCCTTCGCCGGCATTGTAGGCGGCGGCCGCCAGGCCGAGATTGCCGAAGCGATCGCGCAGGTCGGCCAGGTACTCCGCGGATTTGCCGAGCGCATCCAGCGCATGAAAACTGTCCTTCAGCCCACGCATCCTGGCCGTGCCCGGCATGAACTGGGCGATCCCTTCCGCTCCCTTCGGACTGACGGCGTTCGGGCGGAACAGGCTCTCGCGCCAGATGAGCCGGGCGAAGTACTCCGGTGGCAGCGCATTGGCCGATGCAAAGCCCTCAATGGCCGTGCAAATATCGCGATTGAAGGTTTCCTGGCGCACGCAGAGCCGGGAGCCATTGGCCATCCGCGTGGAATAGAGGCACGGGGGTGGTGCGCGCCATTCGGACTGGCCGGCCGCAGTCCGCGGAGCAAGCGGAGCGACCGCGAGCAATGTCGCCAGCCAGACCGCAGGCCGCAGCGGCAAGGTTTTCCGGCACGAAGTTCTGCGTCGCCGCTCATTCGCAGACATCGCTTCGACCCTCGAGGCTCAGACGTTATCCAACTTGATAACATCGACTGGGCCGGGGGCGGAAGACCGAATGGTGCAAGTCGGTCTCCGGCCTTCGTGTCAGAGTTGGGCGGACGCAGTCACCGCGTCCGCCTTGTACGCTTCAAGCGGCGTTATCCAGTGCCGGATAATCGGTGTAGCCCTTTGCGCCGCCGCCGTAGAACGTCGCCTGGTCGGGGGCGTTGAGAGGTGTATTCTCACGCAAGCGCTCGACAAGGTCCGGGTTGGCGATGAAGAGCTTGCCGAAGGCAACCAGATCGGCATCGCCGCTCTCGACGGCTTTCACCGCCAGTTCCCGGTCGTAGCCGTTGTTGACCATCCAGGCGGCCTTGCCGCCCTTGTCGCGGTAGGTCGCCTTCAGCGCGGCATAGTCGAATGGCGCGGTTCCCTGCTGGTGGTCGCGCGCCCCTCCGGTCGCCCCCTCGATCACATGGATATAGGCGAGGTCGTTCGGCAGGCCTGCAACGACATGGTTGAAGAGCGGCTGGGGATCCGGATCGAAGGAGTCGTTTGCCGGCGTTACGGGCGAGATGCGGATGGCCGTGCGACCGGCGCCGATCTCGCTGGTGATCGCGTTCACGACCTCGAACAGGAAGCGTGCGCGGTTCTCGATCGAGCCGCCATAGGCATCGGTGCGATGATTGCTGCCGGACCGCAGGAACTGGTCGAGCAAGTAGCCGTTGGCGGCGTGGATCTCCACGCCGTCGAAGCCGGCGTCGATCGCAGCGCGCGCAGCCTTTCGGTAGTCCTCGACGATCCCGGCGACTTCGGAAACTTCGAGTGCACGGGGCTCGGAGGTCGGCGCAAAGCCGCCGGTGCAGTCCTCATTGCGGATGTAGGTCTTGGATTTCGCCGTGATGGCCGACGGGCCGACTGGCTGGCCGCCATTTGGCTGCAGGCTGGTGTGGGAGATACGGCCGACATGCCACATCTGCACGACGATCTTGCCGCCGGCGCGATGGACGGCGTCCGTCACGTTCTTCCAGCCGGCGAGTGCCTCAGCCGTGTACAGGCCCGGCACGTCTGCGTAGCCCTGGCCCTGATGTGTGATCGCCGTGCCTTCGGTGATCAGGAGCCCGGCACTGGCCCGTTGCTCATAATAGGCGACGTTCAGCGTATTGGGCACCGCCTCGGGCGAACGGTTCCGTGTCAGCGGTGCCATGACGATGCGGTTGGCAAGTTGGATGTCACCGACTGCAATGGGGTCGTGGAGACTGGTCATGGGTAGTCCTTTTATGCTTGGGAGGGATGGAACGCCTGGAGGGGCGTTCAGAGGGTGGCGTTGATATGCTTGAGGAACGCGCCGATGGTTTCCTCGTTTCGACTGTAGAAGATCCACTGGCCGACGCGCCGGGTGGTGACGAGGTTGGCTCGCTGCAGGACGGCGAGGTGGGCCGAAACGGTCGACTGCGACAGCCCGCAGCGTTCGAACTGGCCGGCGCAGATGCCCATGTCGAGGGGTTGCTCCTGGCTGCTGAAATGCAGCTCCGGCTCGCGGAGCCAGTTGAGAATCTGCGTGCGTGCCGGGTGGGCCAGGGCTTTGAGAATTTCGTCGGCGTCCATCGTTGTCTCGCTTCGTCGCATCGCGATACAGCGATATTTATATCGACTATTTACGATATAGGAAGTCACAAGCGCGTGAACGCCTTAGAGCAACGAAAAAAGGCATGGTGGAGCAAGGGCCTCAGGGGCGCTTGTTCGACCATGCCGGAGTTGCCGTGCTACCCGCCGGCACTGCGGCGGGAATTGGACATCAGTGCGTTACGCCCGCTGTCGCGCCCGATCGCGTTCGAACCACGCTGGACTCCCCCTGAAATTCCGCCAGAACGTCAGAATTGTTGCAGAAGGCGACATGGTCGATTGCGATCGTTCCCTTGCGGATGCTTTGCCGGCAGGTCGACTTGTGGGAGCACACCGCGCAGACGCGCGTCATGTCGTTGAAAGCGGTACTGTCCTGGTGTCGGACTGCTTCGGTGTCGATGCCGAGAGCCATCATCACACTTCCCAGCTCAACGGCGGCGCGGGGTCCGCGTCTGACCACATCGCGCAACTGATCGGGTGTCAGCCCACAGTCGGCGGCGAAAGTATGCATTTCACCCGGTCCAAGCTGAGCAAGCTTGCGATGCATTCGCGCGCCTTCGCGATAGTCCTTCCAGCGGGTTGTCATTATTTCCATAACGTTGTGCAGCAGTGAGTGGTCCGACATTGGGTGCTCCTCCTTATGAAGGTATGCTGCACCCCCCGGCTCCTCCGTTCTTTGCGTAAAAGCAAATCCGGGCCGCAAAATCCGAACGCCGTCATCGGTCCGCAAGCGGGCAAAAAAAGAGGGCCACAAGCGAAGCTTGGGCCCTATAGGTGTGAAGGTAAAAACCTCCAGAGGGGAACAGCCGACGCGGCGGTACTGGGAGGAGAAAACCGCCAAGCGCGTCGACTGAGAGCGATATGGGGCGGGCGGACTGACATTTCAAGGGAACGAAATGCCGCATCGCGAAAAGTAGTGAGAAAAGTGGGTGAAAAGTATTCACAAGGCAAAAAAAGAGGGCCGCAAGATAAACTTGGGCCCTTTATAGTTATGAAGGTAAAAACCTCCAGAGGGGAACAGCTGCTGCGGTGGCACTGGGAGGAAAAGCCACCAAAAGTGCATCAGCTGGGTGCGATATGCTGGTTTTCTGAGCAGACATCAATCATTTAATGTGCATGCCAGCCATGCATGGGACGCAGGCCTTTCGGCGGAGCCGCGCGCAATGCGGATCTAGAAGTTCCAGTTGCGCGCCTTCGCGACGATGAAATCGCGGAAAACCTTCAGCTTCGCCGCGTTCTTCATTTCGCTCGGATAGCAGAAATAGGTATCGAAAGATGGAACGTCGGCATTCGTGACAAGCTGCAGCAGTCCCGGATCGCGGCCGACGATGTAGTCGGGCAGCATGGCGATGCCGATACCGAGCAGGCAGGCACGCTTGATCGAGGTCAGGCTGTTGATCTGCAGCACGGAGGGGCGGGGATTGTCGGAATCGCGCCCGGCAATCTGCAGCCAGTTCACATCGAGCAGGTAGTTCGGCGCCGGCTCGCCGAAAGTGATGATCTTGTGATGGTCGAGATCATCGATCGACTGCGGCTCGCCGTAGCGGTTGATGTAGGAGGGCGCGGCATAGACGTGCATATGCACGGTGAAGAGTTTGCGCTGGATCAGGTCCGACTGCTGCGGCTCGCGCAGGCGGATTGCGCAATCGGCGTGGCGCATGTTGACATCCAGCTCCTCGTTATCAAGCAGGAGCTGGACCTGCATGTCCGGATAGAGCGCGAGGAACTCTTGCACCTTGTCGGTCAGCCAGCCCTGGCCGAGGCCGACGGTGGTGGTGATCCGGAGCTTGCCGCTCGGCTTCTCGGTCGTCTCGGTCAGTTGCACACGCACGCTTTCGAGCTTCATCAGCACTTCATGCGCCGTGCGATAGAGGATCTCGCCCTGCTCGGTCAGGATCAGGCCGCGGGCGTGGCGATGGAAGAGCTTGATGCCGACGTCCTGCTCCAGCGCGCTGACCTGGCGGCTGATGGCGGACTGTGAAAGATGCAGCTTGTCGGCTGCATGCGTGAATGAGCCGGCCTCGGCTGCGGCATGGAATATCCGCAGCTTGTCCCAGTCGAGCGCCATTCTGTCTTTCCCCCACATGTCTGTAGGGCGGGGAACTCATGGTTTCCCGCCCGGTTGCTGATGAACTACTGTTCCCACTCCCGCGATTGCGGGCCGGAAGCCCGCCTCGCGTTGTATTGGCGGCTTCTACTCGGCCGCAATTGCGACAGGCATATGACCTGCCAGGTACTTTTCCGCTTCAAGTGCGGCCATGCAGCCCATGCCGGCTGCGGTCACTGCCTGGCGATAGATGTCGTCCGTCACGTCGCCGGCGGCAAACACGCCCGGCACGTCCGTCGCCGTCGAATCCGGCGCCGTCCACAGGTAGCCGTTCGGCTTCTGCTTCAGCTTTCCGACGAAAAGTTCGACGGCCGGCGCATGGCCGATCGCTACGAAGACGCCGTCGGTCGCCATGTCGGAGGTCGCGCCGGTCTTGGTGTTCCTGAGCCGGACGCCGTTGACCGAAGCCGGCATCGGCGGCTTCGCCTCGGCGCCGAGATATTCGATCACCTCGTGATCCCAGATGACCTTGACGTTCGGCTTGGCGAACAGGCGCTCCTGCAGGATCTTTTCGGAACGGAACGAGTCACGACGGTGCACGACCGTCACGGTCCTGGCGAGGTTGGAGAGATAAAGGGCCTCTTCAACGGCCGAGTTGCCGCCGCCGACGACGATCACGTCCTTGTTGCGGTAGAAGAAGCCGTCGCAGGTGGCGCAGGCGGAAACGCCAAAACCTTGGAACTTGTGTTCGGTCTCAATGCCGAGCCACTTGGCCTTGGCGCCGGTGGCAATGATCAGCGTGTCGGCAGTCCATTCAGTCCCGCTGTCGGTCGAGATGCGGAACGGACGCACGTCGAGTTCGACCTTGGTGACGAGGTCGTTGACGATCTCGGCGCCGACGTGCTGGGCCTGCTTGAGCATCTGCTCCATCATCCAGGGGCCCTGCACCGGATCGGCATAGCCGGGATAGTTCTCGACGTCGGTCGTGATCATCAACTGGCCGCCCTGTTCCATGCCGGCGATCAGCACGGGTTCCAGCATCGCGCGCGCCGTGTAGATGGCGGCGGTGTAGCCGGCGGGACCGGAGCCGATGATCAGAACCTTGACGTGACGGGCAGACATGCTGCTCTCCTTGGCATAGCGCGGGCTACCGGCAGGCGGGCCGGCGCGGACTGTGACGATTGTGACGCTCATTTATGAGTGCAGCCTCCTTATATTCAAGGGCAAGACCGCACTTGCCAACAGGCTTGGCACCGGACGCGACATTTTTGTTCATGTCGATGCAATTATCTTACGCTCCCCGGACGTTTCTGGTAATGCGCCCTCAATCAATCAAGGAAGCAACAACGTGTTTCGCGCCGAACTCGACGCCATCGACATCAAGATCCTGAAGGAACTGCAGGCCGACGGCCGCATGACCAATGTGGACCTCGCCGCCAAGGCCGGCATCTCCGCGCCGCCATGCCTGCGCCGCGTGCGCAAGCTGGAAGAGGCCGGCGTCATCGAGGGATACCACGCGATGCTGAATGCACCGGCGCTCGGCTTCGACCTCGTCGCCTTCTGCATGGTCGGCCTGAAGCATCAGTCCGAGGCCAACCTCAAGGCTTTCGCCGGCGCCACCGCCGAATGGCCGCTCGTCCGCCAGGCCTGGATGGTGTCCGGCGACAGCGATTTCCTCCTCCACTGCGTCGCCGAGAACCTCACCCGCTTCCAGGACTTCGTCATCGAGGTGCTGACGGCCAACGAACACGTCGACACGGTCCGCACGATGCTGACGATCCGCCAGGTCAAGAAGCTCGGGCTGGTGGAGGTGTGAGGGGGTGGCGCGCTCGAACCGACCGTTTTCCCGGTCGCTGATCAAGCTCGGGTTCCGGATCCTTCTGGGGCCCTCGCGCGCTCATGTGCAGGACTGGTTTCCGGGCCTGCAGCTTGCGTTGCCGTCCGGGACAACCTCCGGGCAGATCGCCTACAGGGGAAGGCAGGTTGCGCCATTGCTGTCGGCCGACGTGCTGCTTCAGCGTTCGGGCGATGCGATCTATGTCGTCGGCTCGGGGCCGTCGATCAGCGGCAATGACCTGAGCAGGATTGCGCCTTCCAGTGCCATCTTGCTGAACGGGGCCATCCACCTGATCGGAAACGCAGTCGCGGACCCCCTCGCCGTGGCCATCGAGGACGAACGGTTCGTATGGCGTCACTTTGATGTCATGCGGCGTTACGTTAGGCCGGGCACAATCTGCCTGCTGTCTGTTGCCGTCATTCGAGCCGTCTGCGAACAGGATCCCGCGTGGCTGCGTGAACGGACGGTGGTTCTGATCGATGATGTCCGCGCTCCCTACAGGGGGAGGCTGCGGTCCGTCTCGGAGGTTAACTCCCTCGGCTATGTTCGCACGACGCAGGACGGTTCAGCCGGGTTCTCGGTCGATCCCGACCGCGGTGTTTTCAAGGCTGGATCGGTTGCGGTAAGCGCCACGCAATTTGCTTTTCATTGCCGGCCGGGGCGTATCGGCTTCTTTGGCATCGACATTTCAAATGCGGACAGTCCGCGCTTCTACGAGGCGCCGGGCCAAAGCGCCTTCTCCGGCATCGCCCGTGCCGAGGCGCGGATCCTGGCGTCGTTCGCACTTGCACGCACGATCGCCGAGGAACTGGGCATCGAGCTCGTCAATTTTTCGCCAGTTTCCGCGCTATCGAAATGCGGTATCCGCTATGACGAACGCTATGCGATCGCCGCCCCGTCCGGCGGCCGGACGGGTTGACCCGTGTTCGCCTGCAAGGAGTAACAATGCGCCTGTTCCGTAAGAAAATCCCCTACACCAAGCAGCTTGCGATCACCCCCCCGAGACCCGCGCCGGATCGGGCCGGCATTGCCGTCGTGACGTGCGTCAAGAACGAAGGGCGCTATATTGCCGACTGGCTGAAATTCCATCAGGCCGTCGGGGTTGTCCACTTCTATATCTATGACAATGGATCTACCGACGACGGAATGAGGATTGTCGAAGAGGTGTTGGACAAGTCTGCTTTTACCATCATCCCCTGGGCCGGCGGGATGGTCGACGTTTCGCTGGGGCACCTTTTGAACTGGCAGGCGGTGGCGTTCGCCCATGCCATCCTCAATTTCGGCAGTCGCTATAAGTGGATGGCGTTTATCGACGTCGACGAATTTCTTCTTCCAAAAAAGGGCCGCACTATCGAAGAGGCCCTGGCCGGCGCCAAGGGGGCTCCGAACATCTCGCTTCCCTGGCACATGTTCGGGACAAGCGGTCACAAGTCGCCGCCGAAGGGTTCGATCTTGCGAAACTTCACCCGCAGGTCGGCGGATCCTTTGAGCTCCAGAAAAAATGCGAGCAACTTCAAGTGTATCGTCGATCCTTGTGAGGTCTCGGAGGTCAGCATCCACCACTTCTCGACCGCCAAGCACGGGGAAAACTCCGCCAACGACGTAGGATCCTTCTTCTCCAGGAAGGGACGCAAGCATAAGGCGTTCTATTCTTCCGAATGCATCCAGCTTAATCACTACTACAGTAAATCCGAGGAGGAGTTGCGCGAGAAGCTCTCTCGCGGTCCCGCGTCGCCAGCCTCGAGAAAGCGATACGAGGATCGGGTCCTGTCGGCCATGAAAAACATCGAAGCCGATACCGTCGAAGACAACGCCATGATCGCGTTCCTGGACAAGCACAAGATCGATTGTATCGGGTAATGGAGTACTCGGGTCTGGCAGCCGGCATCGGCGGCTGCCGACTCATCAGTCCCAGAGCTTGGGCATGAAACCCAACTCGACGAGTTGGTCGGGGCCGCGATAGGCCAGCGACACGGCGTCGTCGTGGAAATCGAGGCGCTGGTGGGCGCGCAGTGCTTCTTTGAGAACACGATACTCGGAGGCATCGTTAAAATGCTGCCCGTCCGAGATCGCGGACGCCACCTTCTCGCCGATGTCGGCGAAGAATTTGAAGTGCAGCAGGACGCCAGTAATGGGTGCAAAGTTTCGCGCAAATGGTTGGGGCGTGTGGATGCTCTGAGACAGGGAGCAAGCCTCGTCCCAGTATATCAGCGGGTACTTTACCAATTGATTGGAGAGGCCGAGTTTGCGCGCCCTCGGCCCCCCCTTCACTGACCAGCCCCAACTGCTTTGTTTGATGACATAACCGCTTCCGTCAAATTCGCTGGCGACGTGCCAGGGCGTGACGTCGTCGGTCAGCGCGTCGTTGGACGTGGAACCTGGATAGAAGTCGATCATGGGCGCGGGGAGGCGGGTATAACCGCGTGAGCGAAGGAAGTGCGCCAGATCCGCCAGCTTCTTGGGACCGGCATGATCGTAGGTCAGGTATTCGTCGATATCGATGTTCAGGTACCAGCGGTCGAGGCCGTATCGGTTCATGAGGGCCTCCCGCCAGAGTAACCCACCCTCCGCCTCCTTGAAACGCAACGCGGAGACCCACAGGTCCACATCCGCTTGGCTTCGCAGGTATTCCGCTGTGCCATCAGATGACCTGTCATCCACGACGATGAACCGTGTGGCGCCAAGCTGACGGTAGTGCTTCAGAAACGAAGGAAGGTATTTTCGTTCGTCTCTTACTGCCACGACCACGGCGATCTCGCGGTCGAGAAGGGACGTTCCCATTCCCGAGACAAAGCTCAGCTTCGGATCGATGGGCGGCGCGGATCGTTTTGCTTTGATATCCCGCAACCATGTTCGCAGTCGTCGCGCGATTCCCCGTGCGGGCGCCTTGAGGTCCTTGTGCGGGTAGTTTGCGGTCCCCGGCATTTATCCAACCCTATTAATTTCCAGGCTTGTGCCTACCGCATATTGCGTTCCAAGCGACAGCGGAGTTCAGATTTTCATGGCCTTTCTACGCTTACGCCACGCAGAGAAAAGGCGGGGACGTTCCAGTCCGTGCCAGTGGAAGATACGCGGTGAGAGTAGGTCGCGATCCGCCTCGTTCAGTTTATGACGCAGTTTTCTGCTCCGGACGTTGAATTCGGGCGGCAATATGTGGAACCTCAAGTCTGAGTTCCAAAGCGTGATGCGAAGCGAGGGCTGGTCTAGTCCGCGCGTTTCCTTCTCGTATGCGTAGAAATGGTCATGCCAGGATTTGAAGAACTGCGCGGTATTGGCATTCTTGCGAAACGCAACGACGCCACCGTTGATCTCTGGAAATGTGCCTGGAATGGCATTGTAGGCCGCTATCGAGGCGCTGGTCTTGCTACCTTTACGCTTGTCGTCATGCGTCGCAGCCAGATCGAATTTTTCCAGAACCTCGAATATGTCTCCGATGTCACTGAGAACCTCGGTATCGCTATCGAGATAGAGAGTATATTCATAGGGCGACTGATATATGAAATCCACTTTCGCCCGTCGATGCGAAGGGTTTATCACGACGACCTTGTCGAAATGGGGTGATTCCACCGCCGTGTCGGTGAATATGCAGGTAGACAATCCAGGGTTATGCGTTTTTACCGATTTGGCAGAATGAGTGGCCTCGGAAACATAACGTTCTCCGAACGCGATATAGATGATGCCCTTGTTCATTCTCGTCGTTCTTTCCCGATTGTGCGGTAGTGCCTAGCAACAATAGTGCCGACTGCGAAGCGTCAATCCCTCGATTTTTGGAGACGATGATGCTCTTCAGCGCGGCTATGGCTCGCACTGCAGCCGTGCATACACGTCCCCGATTGCCACTGCTTCCCTCTCAAGCGCAAAGTAGGCCCGCACATGCGCCAGTGCCTTGCGGCCGGCGTGGATTGTTGCGTCCGGATCGCCCATGTAGCGTTCGATCGCCGCCGTCAGCGCCTCGCCGTCGCCGCCCGGCACGATCGAGCCGGTTTGTCCTTCGATGGTCATCTCGCCATAGGCGCCGGCATCGGAGGTGACGACCGCCGTCTGCGAGGCCATCGCCTCCAGCGGTGTCAGCCCGAAGCCTTCGTTGCGGGAGGGGGCGACATAGAGCGTCAGGCGCCGGTACCACGGCTTGATGTCGTCCACTTCGCCGAGGAAGACGATGCGGTCGGCGAGGCCCGCGGCGGCGATCTCGGCTTTCAATCCATCGCCGAAGGCTTTGTGTTCGGGTGTGATGCGACCAGAAATCACGGCCGTCCAGTCCGGAAAGCGTGGCAGAAGTTCGATCATTGCCCGGACGAAGAGGTCGGTGCCCTTCTGGTGGCGCACCCGGCCGAAGCAGCCGACGAGGTATTTTCCGGGCAGGCCCGTGGCCGCGATCGTGTCGTCCGAACCGGTGGGCGGGTGGAAGCGCTCGAGATCGACCCCGTGTTGAATGACCGTGTGCGGCACCTCGAGGAACGAGCCGGAGCGCGCGCTGGTCGCGATCACCGCGTCCATGCGGCGGATGAGGAACTTCGTGTAGCGGCTGTGGCGGCGCTGGGCCGCCGAGGTGAAGAGCAGCTTCAGCGGCATGCGGAGCACGTCGCGCAAGATGATCCCCGGCAGCATCTCGGTGTTGCGACGGGCGTGCCAGACGCGATTGCTGCGGCCGGCCGGCGGACGCCACAGCGAGAAGAGGTCGGAAAAGCGGATATGCGGCAGGTCGGCGGGCAGACCCGGGCCAAGCGTCGCGACGCGCTGGCCGAGGGCCTGCTGCATCGGCACCAGCTGGATGATCGTCGAGGTGACGCCGGACAGGCGCCGCTTGAAGTTTGGGGCGACGACGTCGACATCGGCGATGTCGACGCGTGCGGCGTCCTTATCCGGGGAGACCGTCATCAGAAGGGGATCAGCCCCAGGTGACGGCGAGGATTTCGTAGGCCTTCGAGCCGCCCGGTGCGTTCACCTCGATCGAATCGCCGACTTCCTTGCCGATCAACGCGCGCGCGATCGGCGAGGAGATCGAGATGCGGCCGGCCTTCACGTCGGCCTCCTGGTCGCCGACGATCTGGTAGGTCTTCTCTTCCTCGGTGTCCTCGTCGACGAGCTTCACCTTGGCTCCGAACTTGACCTTGTCGCCGGACATCTTCGACAGGTCGATCACCTCGGCGCGGGCGACGAGATCCTCGAGTTCCGTGACGCGGCCCTCGTTGTGGCTCTGCGCTTCCTTGGCGGCATGGTACTCGGCGTTTTCGGATAGGTCGCCATGGGCGCGCGCTTCGGAAATTGCCTCGATGATTCTCGGGCGCTCCTCCTGCTGGCGCCAGCGCAGTTCTTCCTGCAGCTTGACGAACCCGCCCTGCGTCATCGGAACCTTTTCGACCATTTTATCCTGTCCTTCCAATCGCGGCGCCCCGTCCATCGCAGGCACGCACGCAAAATAAAACGGTTTCCGGGGCGTTAGCCCCGGAACCCGCAGAACTGTTTGAACGGCGCTTATAGCAGAAACCGGCGAACAAAAGCCAGTTTATTTCGGCGGCGGCCGGCAGGGCTGGGCAAGGAACAGCGCGCAGCTTCAGTAGCTGTCCGCCGCCGGACTTTGCAGCTTTTGACCGCAAACTTTGCGGCAAAGGCCGGAGAACCTCGGCGGCGAAAGGCGTTGCCGGTATTTCTACATGCAAAGCCCGGTGCCGCCAAAGTTACATCGGCTTAGAAATAGCTCTGCAGCGGATGCACCTCGAGCTGGCCTTCCTTCAGCGCCTTGATCGCCTGGGCTGCGGCTTCGGCGCCTGCCATGGTCGTGTAGTAGGGCACCTTCTGCATCAGGGCGGCGCGGCGCAAGGACTTCGAGTCGGAGATCGCCTTGGTGCCGTCCGTCGTGTTGATGACGAGCTGGACCTGGCGGTTGCGGATCGCGTCCTCGATATGCGGACGGCCCTCCTGCACCTTGTTGACCTTCGTCGCCTCGATGCCGTTTTCGCCAAGGAAGCGCGCGGTGCCGGAGGTGGCGAGCACCTTGAAGCCGATCGAGGTGAGAATGCGGATCGCCGGCAGCACCCGCTCCTTGTCCTCGTCGCGCACCGAGACGAACACCGCGCCGTCACGCGGCAGGTCGACGCCGGCGCCGAGCTGAGACTTGGCGAAGGCGAGCGGGAAGCTGGTGTCGAGGCCCATCACCTCGCCGGTGGAGCGCATTTCCGGGCCGAGCAGCGTGTCGACGCCCGGGAAGCGGGCAAACGGGAAGACGGCTTCCTTGACGGCGATGTGCTTCAGCTTGCGCGGATCGGGCTTCTCGCCATAGGCGGCGATTGCCACGTCCAGCTTTTCGCCTGCCATGACGCGGGCGGCGATCTTGGCGATCGGGGCGCCGATGGTCTTGGCGACGAAGGGCACGGTGCGCGAGGCGCGCGGGTTGACTTCGAGCACGTAGATCGTGCCGTCCTTGATGGCGTACTGCACGTTCATCAGGCCGCCGACGTTCAGCGCCTTGGCCAGCGCCTTCGTCTGGCGCTCCAGTTCCTCGACCATCTCGGCGGACAGCGTGCGAACCGGCAGCGAGCAGGCCGAGTCACCGGAATGGATGCCGGCTTCCTCGATGTGCTCCATGATGCCCGAGACGAACACGCTTTCCCCGTCGCAGAGCGCATCGACGTCCACCTCGACGGCGTTGGTCAGGTAGCTGTCGAACAACAGTGGGTTCTTGCCGAGCAGCGTGTTGATCTGGCCGGTCTTATCGTTCGGGTAGCGCTGCTTTATGTCTTCCGGCACGAGGCCGGGGACGGTGTCGAGCAGGTAGGTCTGCAGCATCGATTCGGAGTGGATGATCTGCATCGCGCGGCCGCCAAGCACGTAGGACGGGCGCACGACCAGCGGGAAGCCAATCTCGGCGGCGACGAGGCGAGCCTGCTCGACCGAATAGGCGATGCCGTTGTTCGGCTGGGTCAGGTCGAGCTTCTGCAGGAGCTTCTGGAAGCGATCGCGGTCCTCGGCGAGGTCGATCATGTCCGGCGCCGTGCCGAGGATCGGAATGCCGTTCTTTTCGAGCGCTTCGGCGAGCTTCAGCGGCGTCTGGCCGCCGAACTGGACGATGACGCCGACCAGCGTGCCGTTCGTCTGCTCGGCCTTGAGGATCTCGATGACGTCCTCGGCCGTCAGCGGCTCGAAGTAGAGGCGGTCGGAGGTGTCGTAGTCGGTCGAGACGGTCTCCGGGTTGCAGTTGACCATGATCGCTTCATAGCCGGCATCCTTCAGCGCGAAGGCGGCGTGGCAGCAGCAGTAGTCGAACTCGATGCCCTGGCCGATGCGGTTCGGGCCGCCGCCGAGGATGACGACCTTCTTCTTGTCGGAAATGCCGGCTTCCGAGCGCGTCTGGCCTGCGAAGGGCTGCTCGTAGGTCGAGTACATGTAGGCGGTCGGCGAGGCGAATTCGGCCGCGCAGGTGTCGATGCGTTTGAAGACCGGGCGGACGTCGAGGCTGTTGCGCAGCTCCGCCACTTCCTTCGGCCGCTTGCCGGAAAGCGTGGCGAGGCGCGCGTCGGAGAAGCCCATCGCCTTCAGCATGCGCAGGTTCTGCGCGTCTTCCGGCAGGCCGTGCAGGCGGATGCGCGCTTCCATGTCGACGATCGCCTTGAACTGGGCGATGAACCACGGGTCGATCTTCGAGCCTTCGTGCACCTCTTCCGGGGTGAAGCCCATGCGCAGCGCCTGGGCGACCATGCGCAGGCGATCCGGCGTCGGCGTGGAGATTGCCGCACGCACGGCGTTCTTGCCGTCGCCGTCCTCGTAGCCGGGGATCTCGATCTCGTCGAGGCCGGTCAGTCCGGTCTCGAGGCCGCGTAGCGCCTTCTGCAGCGATTCGGCAAAGGTGCGGCCGATCGCCATGACCTCGCCGACCGACTTCATGGCGGTGGTCAGCGTCGGCTCGGCACCAGGGAACTTTTCGAAGGCGAAGCGCGGGATCTTGGTGACGACGTAGTCGATCGACGGCTCGAACGAGGCCGGCGTCGCGCCGCCGGTGATGTCGTTTTCCAGTTCGTCCAGCGTGTAGCCGATCGCGAGCTTCGCGGCGATCTTGGCGATCGGGAAGCCTGTGGCCTTGGAGGCCAGAGCAGACGAGCGCGAGACGCGTGGGTTCATCTCGATGACGACGAGGCGGCCATTGGCGGGATTGACGGCGAACTGCACGTTCGAGCCGCCGGTCTCGACCCCGATCTCGCGCAGCACCGCGATCGAGGCGTTGCGCATGATCTGGTATTCCTTGTCGGTCAGGGTGAGGGCAGGGGCCACCGTGATCGAATCGCCCGTGTGCACGCCCATCGGGTCGATGTTCTCGATCGAGCAGATGATGATGCAGTTGTCCGCCTTGTCGCGGACGACCTCCATCTCATACTCCTTCCAGCCGAGCACGCTTTCCTCGATGAGGACTTCCGTGGTTGGCGAGGCGTCGAGGCCGGAATTGACGATCTCGAAAAATTCCGAGCGGTTGTAGGCGATGCCGCCTCCGGTGCCGCCGAGGGTGAAGGAGGGGCGGATGATCGCGGGCAGGCCGATCTCGTCGAGCGCGGTCGCGCCGATCGCCATGGCATGGCTCATGTAGCGCTGCTTGCGGTCGGTCTCGCCGAGGTTCCACTGGTTCTCCAGCTCGTCCAGCGCCTTGTCGAGCGCATCGCCGGAAAGCTCGGCCTTGAGCTTGGCGCGCTCGGCCTCGTGCTTCTTGCGGTCGGCGTCCTTGATCTCGGTGGCGTTGGCCAGAAGCGACCTCGGCGTCTCGAGCCCGATCTTCGCCATGGCCTCGCGGAACAGGGCGCGGTCCTCGGCCTTGTCGATCGCTTCGGGCTTGGCGCCGATCATCTCGACATTGTAGCGCTCGAGTACGCCCATGCGCTTGAGGGACAGCGCGGTGTTGAGGGCCGTCTGGCCGCCCATGGTCGGCAGCAGCGCGTCGGGGCGTTCCTTGGCGATGATCTTGGCGACGACTTCCGGGGTGATCGGCTCGATGTAGGTCGCGTCCGCCAGTCCCGGATCGGTCATGATCGTCGCCGGGTTGGAGTTGACGAGGATGACGCGGTAGCCTTCCTCCTTCAGCGCCTTGCAGGCCTGGGTGCCGGAATAGTCGAATTCGCAGGCCTGCCCGATGACGATCGGTCCCGCGCCGATGATGAGGATCGATTTGATGTCTTGGCGCTTGGGCATGGCTCTATCCGTTCGTTCGCCTGCGCGAAAAACCGGCCAGGGTGGGAGGTTCACCGGCCGGGGCGCGAAAGGCATGGTCTTTAAAGGCTAGAAGCGGCTTATAGGCAAATGCGACCCCGAGCGAAACCCCGAAAATTGTGAAAAGCGGAGAATCTACAGCCGAAACGTCGGTTTCCAGAACGGTCAAACTCACTTGCAACTTTGTATTGAGTCGCTTCCGTTAAGGAAATCACAGGATGAGCTCGCTAGGGTTGTGTAAAGCCATAGGCGAGAGCGTTCGATGTCCATCTTTCCCGGAAAATTCACATACTTCACGATGCTGCTGATCATTCTTGCGGATGTCTGCCTCCTTTGGGTAACAGGCCTCAGGCTTTCCCTCGACCAGTTCCTCCGCTCCGGCTTGACGGTGTTGCTGTTCGCTGCATGCGTAGCCTGGATCGGGCGGGTTTCGCCGTCGTCAGAACGGGCCGAAAGGCTGTTCCACCGCACGTCCTGCCTGATGCAGGGGATGATTTTTTTGTTGCTAGGGTGGATAGCGGTTCGCGTTCTCAACCATGCAAGCATGCGCACCAGCATCGAACATGCTGATGCTAAGCTCGCGGGCTGGGATACGACGCTCGGGCTGGACTGGCCCTCCTATTTCGAGTTCGTCCGAGGGTCCCCTCTTCTTCGTACGTTGATGGACCACAGCTACACGTCCCTGAGTTTGCTTAGCTTTGTCTCCTTTCTGGCTCTCATGTTGTATCGCGACACGCGGAGAGCAGGCTTCTTTCTCGAAGGTTTCTTCTTTACTGCCGTCATATGCACGGTGATCGGAATGTTCTTCCCCGCCAAGGCGGCGGTCGCAACCTACCTTGGCGAGAACGCGGTCTTTTCGGATTTCAATGAGCCGCCCGGATTGTACCATCTGGCGCATATGGAGGCTCTGCGTGGCAATGCCGTTCATGCACTGGATCTCGCGAACATGCCTGGTCTGGTGACATTTCCGTCCTTCCATACGGCTGCCGGCATTATCCTGATGGCGGGTTTCTGGCGGACGTGGCTGCTCTGGCCCATTGCTATTTATAGCGTCGTGATGATCGCCTCGACGCCCGTTTTTGGCGGTCATTATTTCGTCGATCTGTTTGCGGGGGCGGCGATCGCACTGGCTATCGTCGGTGTTCTGTCTTCGCTGCCCCGTTACCGGAACCTGTTCTCGGTAGGCAGCGGGACAGATACGGTTCCTGTTGTCATTGGCGAAGGTGCTGGCTGATCGGAACAATGCGCTCCACGCAACCAACGGAGCACTTTTGCGTTCTGCAAAGACCCTATAATATGCATTTCCGACATTGCGGATGCCGTCGCGGCAAGGGAGCTTATCATGGAGTGGAAGGGCCGCCGTCAGTCCAGCAACGTCGAGGATCAGCGCGGTGCCGAGGGGCAGGGCGGCCTCGGCAACAGTCCCTTCGGGCGAGGCGGAGGCTTTCGCATCCCGATGGGCGGCGGGCCGGGCCGCGCCGGTGGGGGGCTCAGCTTCGGCACCATCATCTTCCTCGTCGCGCTGTATTTCCTTCTCCGGATGATGGGAGTGGATCTCCTGCAGGTGCTGGGCGAGGGGGGCGGCGGGCAGGTGAACCTGCCGGGCTTCGAGCAGACCGAGAGCGCCAGCCGCGCCAACTCGCCCGCGCAGGAGGAAACGAAGCAGTTCATGGCGACCGTGCTCGCCGAGACCGAGGATGTCTGGAACGGCATCTTCCAGGCGAGCGGCGCACAGTACGAGGAGCCGAAACTCGTGCTCTTTTCGAATTCGATCCAGTCGGCCTGTGGCTTTGCATCGGCTGCGACCGGACCGTTCTATTGCCCGGGCGATCACAAGGTCTATCTCGATATGGCCTTCTTCGATGAACTGGCGAAACGCTTTGATGCCGCCGGCGACTTCGCCCAGGCCTATGTCGTCGCCCATGAGGTCGGTCATCACGTCCAGAACCTCACCGGCGTGCTGCCGAAGTTCAACCGCGCGCGCCAGCAGATGAGCGAGGCCGACGCCAACCAGATGTCGATCCGGGTCGAACTGCAGGCCGATTGCTATGCCGGTATCTGGGGCAAATACACCGAACAGAAGGGGCTGCTCGATACCGGTGATCTCGAGGAGGCTCTGAACGCTGCCGTCCAGATCGGCGACGACACCATCCAGAAGCGCACGCAGGGCTACGTGGTGCCGGAAAGCTTCAACCACGGCACCTCCGAGCAGCGCCAGCGCTGGTTCAAACGCGGTTTCGACACCGGCCGCGTGCAGGACTGCGACACATTCCAGGCTGCAAACCCCTAGTCCGACGCTTTGATGGTTTGTGGCGTGGGCGAGCGGGCGACGTGAGGTGCCGTCCTCGTCATCGTCAATTCGCAATATTCACGTATTGGTTCATACAGGCTTCTGTTTTAAAACGCAGACGTCCATTTCTTCGCGCGCTTTTCCGCCGGGATACCTCCGATGAACGATGAAAAATCCGTCCGACGAGGCCTCGCCCTCGTTTTCATGATCATGTTCCTCGATGTGATCGGCATTGCCATCATCGTGCCGGTGCTGCCGACCTATCTGGAGCAACTGACCGGCGACGACATCGGCACGGCGGCGGTCGACGGCGGCTGGTTGCTGCTTGTCTATTCGGCCATGCAGTTCCTGTTCGCGCCTTTGATCGGCAACCTCTCCGACCGATTCGGGCGACGGCCGGTCTTGCTCGTATCGGTATTCACCTTCGCCATCGACAACCTCATCTGCGCGCTCGCCACCAGCTTCTGGATGCTGTTCGTCGGCCGCGTGCTGGCCGGCATCAGCGGCGCGAGCTTCGGCACCGGCGCGGCCTACATCGCCGACGTCAGCACCGACGAGACGCGGGCCAAGAATTTCGGCCTGATCGGCATCGCCTTCGGCACCGGCTTCGCGCTCGGTCCGGTCATCGGTGGCTTCCTTGGCGAGTTCGGCCCGCGCGTGCCCTTTTACGGTGCCGCCGCGCTCGCCTTCCTCAACTTTGCAATCGCCTGGGCTTTGCTGCCGGAAAGCCTGGAAGCGAAGCACCGCCGCCGCTTCGAGTTCGCGCGCGCCAATCCGCTCGGCGCCCTGCAGCAGATGCGCAGCTATCCCGGCATTCTCGGGGTGCTGCTGGTCTTCTTCCTCTACTGGCTCGCCCATTCTGTCTATCCCGCCGTATGGGCCTTCGTAGGGGCCTATCGTTACGGCTGGTCGGAGGGGCAGATCGGTCTTTCGCTCGGCATTTTCGGCATCGGTGCCGCACTCGTCATGGCATTCGTGCTGCCGCGCGTCGTGCCGGTGCTCGGCGAGTGGCGCACAGCAGTGCTTGGCCTTTCGTTCTCGGTGCTGGGGCTCGCCGGATACGCCACCGCTTGGCAGGGCTGGATGGTTTATGCGGTGATCCTGCTGACAACGATCGAGAACTTGGCCGACCCGCCACTGCGTTCGATCGCCGCGGCGAAGGTTCCACCGTCGGCCCAGGGCGAACTGCAGGGGGCGCTCTCGAGCCTCTCGAGCATCACCACGATCGCAGGGGCGTTGATCTTCACCCAGACTTTCGGCTATTTCACGGGACCTGACGCTCCGGTCAGCTTTGCTGGAGCACCCTATGCGCTTGCCGCGGTCATTCTGCTTTCGGGCGTCGCGGTGTTCGTGCTGAAGGTCCGGGGGCAGCCGAGCGAAGGGGCGAAAGCCGCTGAAGTAACCACTTGAGCCGTTTCCGGCGCAGCCTGTTCTTCTCCGAACATTGGAGCAGGCTTGGTGAGTTCCGCTTGAATCTACTGAATTCGATCTCGAAGGAGTGCGCTTTCGCGCCCGCTTTCACATTTTTGATCGATGAATAAACGCTATTCGATTGATCGGGCCCCGCCGATGTGATCGGAAGCGACCGAAAGGTAGCAGAATCATGCATACTATCGCAAAACGCGAAGACAATGGCTGGGCGGCCCATATTCGCGCGACGCTCGCCCTCGGTATCCCGTTGATCGGTGCGCAGTTGGCGCAGCTCGGTATCCACACGACCGACGTCGTCATTCTCGGGCGGTTGGGTGCTGCCCACCTGGCGGCGATCGTGCTCGCAGGGCAGTTCTACTTCACCATCTTCATCTTCGGTTCGGGCTTTGCGACCGCCGTGATTCCGATGGTTGCGCAGGCCTATGGGCGCGGCGACCTCGTCTCGGTGCGCCGATCGGTGCGCATGGGCATGTGGGTCGTGCTGCTCTACTCACTGGTGACGGTGCCGATCTTCTCGTATGCCGAACAGATTCTGCTCTACGCCGACCAGAAGCCCGAGGTCGCGGCCCTTGCACACCGGTACCTCGCGATCGTCCATTGGGGCCTGCCGCCGGCGTTGCTTTTCATGACCTTGCGCGGGCTGGTCAGCGCGCACGGCAAGGCGGGGATCATCCTATGGATCACGATCCTTGTCCTCGTCGTCAACGCCATCTTCGCCTATGCACTGGTGCTCGGTCATTTCGGTCTGCCGGCGCTGGGCATGGAGGGGGCGGCAATCGTCTCCTTCGGCGTGAACCTGCTGTCGTTCGTGCTGATCCTGGTCTACGTCCAGAGCCGCCCGGAGATGCGCCGTTACGAGCTGTTTGTCCGGTTCTGGCGTCCCGACTGGCCGGCCTTCTTCGAGGTGCTGCATCTCGGCTTGCCGATCGGTCTCACCATCCTGGCCGAGGTGAGCCTGTTCACCGTCGCCTCGCTGCTGATGGGATCGATCGGCACGATCGAACTGGCCGCCCACGGAATCGCCATGCAACTCACCTCGATCGCCTTCATGTTCCCCTATGGCCTCGCCCAGGCGGCGACGGTTCGCGTCGGCGTGGCGCACGGCAAGGGCGACCATCAAAGCGTCAAGCGGGCCTCGGTGGCAGTGATCGTCGTCGCCTCGCTGATCGCGCTGTCGGGCGGGATCCTCTTCGCGCTCGCGCCGACGGCACTTGCCGGCATCTTCCTCGATCGCCACTCGACCGAGGCCGCGCAGGTGCTCGCCTATGCCGGACCGCTCGTCGTCATCGCCGGCATATTCCAGCTCGTCGACGGCCTGCAGGCGATCGCCTCCGGCCTGCTGCGCGGATTGAAGGACACACGGGTGCCGATGATTCTGGCGCTGATCGCCTACTGGCCGATCGGCTTCGCCTGCGCCTGGACCTTCGCCTTCCCGCTCGGTCTCGGCGGCATCGGCGTCTGGCTCGGCTTCCTCTGTGGCCTCGCGGCCGCCGCCATCCTGCTCAACTGGCGCTACTTCCGCATGCTGGCGCGGCAGGGCTGACGGGCTCGCCCCGCATGACGGCGGAGAGCCGGTGTCGAAAGGCAAGCTTCTACCCACGTCGCATTGCTGCCAAGAACGAGAAAGGCCCGGAAGCGCAAACGCTTCCGGGCCTTTAAATTTCCTGCGTTGCTGGCGCTTACGCCCGCTCAGGGATCGCCTCTTCACCCTTCTTCTCGCGCACTAGGTTGAGGAAGCGGCGGAACAGGTAATGGCTGTCCTGCGGGCCGGGCGAGGCTTCCGGGTGATGCTGCACCGAGAAGACCGGCTTTCCGCTCAGCCGCAGGCCGCAGTTGGTGCCGTCGAATAGCGACACGTGTGTTTCCTCGACGCCCTCAGGCAGCGAGTCGGAGGAAACCGCAAAGCCGTGGTTCATCGACACGATCTCGACCTTGCCGGTGGTGTGGTCCTTGACCGGATGATTGGCGCCGTGGTGGCCCTGGTGCATCTTCTCGGTCTTGGCGCCGACGGCGAGGCCAAGCATCTGGTGACCGAGGCAGATGCCAAACATCGGAATGCCGGTCTTGATCAGGTCCTGGATCACCGGCACCGCGTATTCGCCGGTGGCCGCCGGGTCGCCCGGGCCGTTGGAGAGGAAGACGCCGTCCGGCTTCTGCGCCAGCACCGCCTCGGCGCTCGAGGTCGCCGGCATCACCGTGACCCTGCAGCCGAGGCCGGCAAAGAGGCGCAGAATGTTGCGCTTCACGCCGAAGTCGAGGGCGACGATGTTGTAACTGGCATCACCCTCTGCAAGGTCGTCGTGGCCTTCGTTCCAGACCCAGGGCTGCTCGCTCCAGCGTGAGGACTGGCCGGAGGAGGCGACCTTGGCGAGGTCGAGGCCAACGAGTCCGCTCCAGGCCTTCGCTTCGGCCTTCAGGGTCTCGATGTCGAAGACGCCGGCCGGGTCGTGGGCGATGACGGCGTTCGGTGCGCCGTTTTCACGGATCCAGGCGGTCAGCGCGCGCGTGTCGATGCCACAAAGGCCGATGATGCCGCGCGCCTTCAGCCAGGCGTCGAGGTGCTTCACGGCCCGGTAGTTCGAGGGATCGGTGATGTCGGCCTTGAAGATCACGCCGACCGCGCCGTGGCGCGCCGCAGGCGTCAGGTCTTCGATGTCCTCGTCGTTGGTTCCGACATTGCCGATGTGGGGGAAGGTGAAGGTGACTATCTGGCCGAGATAGGAGGGATCGGTGAGGATCTCCTCGTAGCCGGTCAGCGCCGTGTTGAAGCAGACCTCGGCCTGGACCTTGCCGGTCGCGCCGATGCCCTTGCCTTCGATCACGGTACCATCGGCGAGAACGAGCAGGGCTGTCGGCTTTTCGGTGGTCCAGGGGGCGGTTGAGGTCATGGTCATCCCTTTTCGGGCGGACGGACCGGTCTGCCTTGAAAGGCGTTGGGTCAGCCGCCATTTAATGTCGCAAGCGTGGGCGCGCGGAAGTTCCGCGGAAGGGCCACCACATGCAAATTTCGTGCAGGTGCCGGAAAATAGACAAAGCGGGCGGCGGGGTCAACCGCTCCCTGTGAATTGGTTGGAAATATAAATCCATCAAATTCAATGTCTTAGGCAACGGGTTTGATTGTCTAGGCATTGCTGGTCTATGAGAGCGCACGAATGACAAGACCAACAGGACGGATTCCGACCCGCCATGACCGGCTGCGGGCGCGGACGTCCAGCGGAGAAAAAAATGCGCGAGCAATTCGCAGAATGCCTTAAGGATGCGCTGAAAGCCAAGGAAACGCGCCGCGTTTCGACGGTGCGCCTGATCCAGGCGGCGATCAAGGACCGGGACATCGCCAACCGCGGCGCCGGCAAGGATCCGGTCGACGATGACGGGATCAAGCAGATCCTGTCGAAGATGATCAAGCAGCGCGAGGAGTCTGCGAAGATCTATGAAGACAACGGCCGCCCGGAACTCGCCGCTCAGGAGCGGGAAGAAATCGCCGTCATCAACGGTTTCCTGCCCGAGCAGATCTCGGAGGAGAAGGTGAAGGAACTCTGCGCACAGGTCATCAGCGAGACCGGCGCACAGGGCTTGCGCGACATGGGCAAGTGCATGGGCGTCTTGAAAGAGCGCTATCCCGGGCAGATGGATTTCGCCAAGGCTTCGGGTGTGGTGAAGGACCTGCTGAAGTAGCAGCTTCCCCCCTCCACCTGAGCCAAGTCCTGCGTGGCGTTGTCAGAACAGGCTAATCTTCGGCCGGCCGCTCTCCATGGGCGGCCGGCTTTTTTGGCTGCGCCGCTCACGCCCGCGACGGTGGGATCTCGACTCCGTCGATGACCTCATGGAAAGCCATGTCGACGATCGCGTACTTTTCCGCTTGATACCGCAGATACTCCAGCAACAGTCGCCGCGACACCCAGACGGCACTTTGCCCGCGCCCCACGTTCCAGCCGAAGTCGCCCATTTCGGCGGCCTTGTCGAACAGTCGCTTCACATGGGTCCGGGAAATGTTGAAACGGCGCGAAACATCGTTGAGCGAGACGGTGCCGGCGGGGAGGCGTTCCGCCGCGGATCCGTCGACCTTGCCGCCGGTCTCGATCGATGCGATCAACTGGTCCATCACCATCCCGCCGGCGTTGGTCCAGGTGAACAGGTCGAAGGCGGGGCCCTGGCTGCGGACTCCGCGTGCTAGCAGCAGTTGCCCAGCCACCCTCGGCTGCAGGCGGCGGATCATAGCCGGATCGGAGCGGAAGCTTTCGGCGCGATTTCCCCCGTCGAGCCCGTCGAGCAGCGACAGGTGCAACTCGAGCCAGTGCGACATCGATCGATGCGTAACCTCGGTCAGTTGCAGCAACCGCTTGCGGCGATCGCCATGCGGCTCGACGGCGCGCGCGAAGCCGATGTCGACGATCTCTTTGATGAAATCGGCCGCCGTGTTGCGGCTTGCTACGTTGTTTTCGGTGAGCAGATCGATGAAGCGTGCCGCATAGAGACTGTTTGCAGGCTGGTGCCCGTCGCTCGTGCAGGCGAGGGCGTAGCCTGCGTGGCACATCAGCCAGCGCTGCTGCGAAGAGAACAGGGCACCGACGCGCGGGTCGTCGTCATGGAGCCGCAGGAGTGCCTGCGCCCCTTGCTGCACGGCAAGGAAAAAACGTGGATCGGCGACGAGAGCCGGAGGAGGGATCGGCATAGCGGTCCTGAACTGGAAGGCTGTCTTCCTCATCGCCCGGTTGTGGCGCCTCTGTCAATTCGGCTGACGGCAGATTGCCTCTGCACATCTTCTGTCGCGCACTGTTTCGCGCCGGGAACTTGTCCTATTGTTGCCTCCGCATTCTTCCCACTGTAGAGGCTGGCTCCCACCCGGCGGCGACGGAGACTACGTTTCATCATGCGCTTTTCCCCTTCCTTCCTCGACGAGCTTCGCGATCGCGTGCCGATATCGGCCGTGGTTGGTCGGCGCGTCACCTGGGACCGGAAGAAGACCAATGTCTCGCGCGGCGATTACTGGGCCTGCTGCCCGTTCCACGGTGAGAAGTCGCCGAGCTTTCACTGCGAGGATCGCAAGGGGCGCTACCACTGCTTTGGCTGCGGCGTGTCCGGCGATCACTTCCGCTTCCTCTCCGAGCTAGATGGCCTGAGCTTTCCGGAAGCAGTGCAGCAGATCGCCGACCTGGCCGGCGTGTCGATGCCCCAGCCCGATGCGCAGTCTGAGCGGCGCGAACGGGAGCGCACCTCGCTTCTCGACGTCATGGAGATGGCGACGGTCTATTTCCAGGAGCAGTTGCAGTCGGCTGCCGGCGCGCGTGCCCGCGCCTACTTGCGCGACCGCGGCTTGAGCGGGCGGACAATCGAGACCTTCCGGCTCGGTTACGCGACCGACGGCCGCAACGCGCTGAAGGAGCATCTGGCCGGCAGGGGCGTACCGAAGGAACAGATCGAGGCCTGTGGTCTCGTCGTTCACGGTCCGGAGATTCCGGTTTCCTACGACCGCTTCCGCGACCGCATCATGTTTCCGATCCTGTCGTCGCGCGAAAAGGTGATCGCGTTCGGCGGCCGCGCCATGTCGCCGGATGCCCCGGCGAAGTACCTGAACTCGAATGAGACCGAACTCTTCCACAAGGGCAACGTGCTCTACAACTTCGCCCGCGCCCGCAGGGCGGCGCAAGGAACAGGGACGATCATCGCCGTCGAGGGCTATATGGACGTGATCGCCCTGCATCAGGCCGGCATCGAAAATGCGGTGGCGCCGCTCGGCACCGCGCTGACCGAGAACCAGCTGGAATTGCTCTGGAAGATGACGCCGCAGCCGGTGCTCTGTTTCGACGGCGACGGGGCAGGGGTCCGCGCTGCCAACCGTGCCGCCGAACTGGCATTGCCACACATCAAGCCTGGCCGCACCGTGCGCTTCGCCCTTCTACCCGAAGGCAAGGATCCCGACGACCTCGTGCGTCACGAGGGGCGCGAGCCCTTCGACGCGGTCCTGGCCTCCGCCCGGCCGCTGGCCGAGATGATCTGGACCCGCGAGGCTGGCGGCGGAAGCTATGAGACGCCGGAAAGCCGCGCTGAGTTGGAGGCGCGACTGAAGCAGCTCGTCTCGGTGATCGCCGACGAGAACGTCCGCCGCCACTACCAGCAGGACATGCGCGACCGGCTGAATGCCTTCTTCCAGCCCGCAATGCGCCAGGGCGGCGAGCGGCGCGGCTTTGGTGGCCGCCAGCAGCGCCGCGAGGGCGGACGCGGTGCGGTCGGAACGCAATCCTCCACGCCCGCGACGATCTCCGACCGGCTGGCGCGCTCGACGCTGGTGCGCGGCGCCCAGGAGCTTCCTGCCTTGCGGGAAAGCGTTCTGGCGCTGACGATCGTCAACCATCCTCAACTGCTGTTCGAGGAATATGACGAGGTCGCAGCGATCGAATTCGACAATCGCGATCTGCAGCGGTGCTGGTCTGAGGTGCTCGGCATCGCCGCCTCGGCGGGCGACCGCCTGACGCGCGACCGACTGGTCGAGGAACTGGAGGCTTCGGACTTCGGCTCGATGCTGAAGGCGCTCGACCAGCAGATCCGCAATTCCCGCCTGTGGACGGCGACGGAGGAGGCCGCGGCCACCGACGCCCGCGAGGGCTACCTTCAGGCGCTGGCATTGCACAAGCGAACGCGCGCGCTGCTCTGGCAGCGCCGCGAGCTGGAGCGCGAACTGGCGGAGGCCACCGAAGAGGGGGACGGCGAGCGCGTGCCGCAGATCCTGCGCGCACTGCAGGAGGTGCAGATGGAAACCAAGCGCCTGGAAAACCAGGAAGCCATCATCGACGGCTTCGGCGTCATGTCCGGCCGCGTGAAGGGGCCGGCGAAAGGGTAGGGCTGACGGCAGCCGCGTGGCGCCAAAGGAATTTCCGGCAGCGCCGCTAAGCAAGCCGCCACTGCCGCAAGCCAGATCCCAGCGTACAACTACCATCTGTCGCTATATTCAGTTGCTCGCTCGCCATCCAAACGACCGCTGCGAGCCCAGACAGCGCTCATTCCGTGCAAAAATGGGCACACTACGGCGCAACTCAATCCTGACGCATCACATCTGTCGTAACACGAGTGTTTTCGCGAGCTTGTGCAACGGTATCGTGCTACTATTTTGGCTTCGAAACTGCGTTAATTGTGGCAAGAGCTGTTCTTGTCACTTATGTTGCACTCTCCACAGCGAACTCCAATAAGCGCAACCACTTGCCCCAGCAGGGGCGAGTTCTTTTATGGAGGACGACCATGAAACGCCTTTTTTCAATCGCACTCGCAGTTGCAGGTATCGGTCTTTCTGGCCAGTTGCTGGCGGCGGAAATGGACATGTCAAAGCTCACCTGCAAGGAGGTCGGTGCAATGGCTCCCGCCAAGACTCTTGGCGTCGCCATGTGGGTGAACGGCTATGTTCACGGTAAAGCCGGCAATCCCATGATTGACGGTGACAAGGCGCATGCCAACGCGGAGAAGGTCGTCGCCTACTGCAAGGAAAAGCCCGATACCACCTTGGCAGATGCGATAGAGGCGATTGCCAAGATGTAACGCAAGCTGCGAGGCACCGTCTTCGCTAATGTCACTATCGTGGCTCAAACGGGCAATGACCGGATCTCATTCTCTTTCCCGAGAGATGTCAGCAGCACAATGAAGAGCTGAAAACGTCATTGTCGATCTCCATCGCCACCCGCCCCCGGATGACATTCCGGGGGCGATATAGGGAACGACCTGACAATTACCGGTTCTCCAAGCCGGTGATACGCGTCCGTACCACCGACATCACAATCACGGCCTCCGCAGTCCATCACCGCCCGATCCGCAAGCCTGCCCGCAGCGTTAGGACGCGTCGGTGGTGAACTTGTGTACCGTCGTCGACTTCAGCGTCTCGCCCGGTTTCAGCACGGTCGTCGGAAAGTCCGGCTTGTTCGGCGAATCCGGGAAGTGCTGCGTCTCCAGGCAGAAGCCGTCGGTCTGGCGGTATTGCTGGCCGGTCGGGCCGACAAGCGTCGAATCGAGGAAATTGCCGCTGTAGAACTGGACGCCCGGCTCGGTGGTCGAAATCTCCATGATCCGGCCTGAGCGTGGTTCGTAGACGCGGGCGGCGAGCGAAAGCCCGTCCCCCGACCGGTTCAGCACGAAGTTGTGGTCATATCCGCGGCCATAGACCATCTGCGGGGCGCTTGAGCGGATGCGTGCGCCGATCGGTGCCCCCTGGCGGAAGTCGAACGGCGTCCCGGCGACGGAGGCAAGTTCCCCCGTCGGGATCAAGGTCGCATCGACCGGCGTGTAGCGATCGGCGTTGATCGTCAGGATGTGGTCGCCGATCCCGCCCGTGCCTTCGCCGGCGAGATTGAAGTAGGAGTGGCTGGTGAGATTGGCGACGGTCGGCTTGTCCGTCGTCGCCTCGTAGTCGATCCGCAGCTCGTTGTCGTTGGTGAGGGTATAGACGACCTGCACCTTGAGCGTGCCGGGGTAGCCTTCCTCGCCATCCTTGCTCGTGTAGCTGAGCTTTGCCGCGGCCCCGCTCGCGTCGGTCTGCGGCTCGACCGTCCAGACGACCTTGTCGAAGCCTTTCTTGCCGCCATGCAGGCTGTTGGGCCCGTTGTTGGCGGCGAGCTGGTGCTCCGTGCCGTCGAGCGTGAATCTCGCGCTGCCGACGCGGTTGCCGTAGCGCCCGATCAAGGCGCCGAAATAGGGGTTCTTGGCTTCGTAGTCGGCCAGGTCCTTGAAGCCGAGCACGACGTTGCCAAGCCTTCCCCACCGGTCGGGCACGTTGATTTCCGTGATGATGCCGCCATAGGTGATGAACTTGACGGATGCGCCCTTGTCGTTGGTGAGCGTGTAGAGTTCGACGGCCTTGCCGTCCTGGGTGTTTCCGAATGTGGTCTTGTCCACGGAACCGGCTCCGGCGCTCGTTCCCGTCAGCAGCACACTCATGGTGAGCACGGCCGCGCCGAAAACTGGTTTATGCCACGCATGCGATGTGTTGGGATGGACCTGCGTCATGGCTTCCTCCCTCGCTAGAGCATGTTTCCCGAAAGTGGAAACCAAATTCGGGAGAGAGACATGCGTGAATAGAAGAATTGCAGCGCAAAGAGCGAATTTCTGAATCGCGATGCGCTTTAGGTCTCTTCCCATCGGCCTCGCACCAGCCGCGGGGAACGAAATTCTAAACTCATCCGCGCACAAGGGTAAGCGCGTCATGGTAGAAGGTTGTACAACAATACCGTGCAAATGGCGTGCGCGAGTTCGGCGACGGGTCCTGAGCCTTCAAGCTGGAGGTGCGCGCCTTGAGGTGGAAGGGCAGGGTGACCCGTCGGCTGGTTGCGTGTAGACTCGGACGCCCATGGTGCCTCCGACATTCCTCGCGCTAGGGAAGAGTCTGGTTTCTGTTTCCGAGTGAAAAGGCAAGTCTTCGATTACTGAGTCATACGTGCTGGGAACAGGACGAACAGTTTCAGAACGAGGTTTACCGAAAGGAACAGGCAATGGCGAAGAACACGATTTGCCTTTGGTTCGATAAGGACGCCGAGGCTGCCGCTCGCTTCTACTGCGGGATCTTTCCTGACAGCCGGATGGGGGCCGTGTTCCGCGCGCCCAGCGATTACCCATCCGGCAAGGAGGGCGACGCGCTGACGGTCGAATTCACCGTCGCTGGCATTCCCTGTCTCGGCCTGAACGGAGGGCCCGCATTCACGCACAACGAAGCTTTCTCGTTCCAGATCGCCACCGACGATCAGGAGGAAACCGACCGCTACTGGCATGCCATCGTCGGCAACGGCGGCCAGGAGAGCGCGTGCGGTTGGTGCAAAGACAAGTGGGGGATTTCCTGGCAGATCACGCCGCGCGTCTTGACTGACGCGCTGGCGATCGGCGGCGCCGAAGCAAAGCGCGCCTTTGATGCCATGATGACGATGGGGAAAATCGACGTTGCGGCGATCGAGGCGGCGCGGCGCGGTTGACGCGCCATCGCGTCTTGCGAGCTAGGTCCTGAGCCTAAATTGCTGCCCGAGCGGTTTTTTGACCGGATCGGGTAGTCTATGACGCTTCCGAGTTCGGTCATCACCTCTTGCGCCACTGCGCCGTCTGACGATGATGCGCGGGCGATTCCCCGAAAGAGACCGATGCCGCACGACAGACCCGACCCGCCATTCTCCACCGACCGGCTCTTTGCCGCCGCCCGCACGCCGCTCGACGTGCTCAAGCGCGTCTATGGCTACGACGCTTTTCGCGGCAAGCAGCAGGCGGTCATCGAGCATGTGACGGCCGGCGGCGATGCCGTCGTGCTCTTCCCGACCGGAGCGGGCAAGTCGCTGTGCTTCCAGATTCCGGCGCTATGCCGCGACGGGATCGGCATCGTCGTCTCGCCGCTGATCGCACTGATGCGCGACCAGGTAGAGGCGCTGAAGCAGCTTGGCGTGCGCGCCGCGGCACTCAATTCCTCGCTGTCGCGCGAGGAGGCGGTCGCCGTCATGCGCGCGGTTCGCACCGGCGAGCTCGACCTTTTGTACGTCACACCCGAGCGCATCGTCACCGAGGGCTTTACCGATCTGATCGGCCAGACCCGCATCGCGCTTTTCGCCATCGACGAGGCGCATTGCGTCTCGCAATGGGGTCACGATTTCCGCCCCGAGTACCGTGCACTCGACTGCCTCGCCGAGCGCTACCCCGGTGTGCCGCGCATCGCGCTGACAGCCACCGCCGATCCGCACACGCGCGAGGATATCATCGAACGGCTGTCGCTTGAGGGTGCCGAGGTCTTCACCACCTCCTTCGACCGGCCGAACATTTCCTATGACATCGTCGAGCGCGACCAGCCGCGCCAGCAACTGCTGCGCTTCCTCTCCCGCCACAAGGATGCCAGCGGCATCGTCTACTGCCTGTCGCGCGCCAAGGTGGAAGACACGGCGGAATGGCTGGACAAGCAGGGGATCCGGGCGCTGCCCTATCACGCCGGTCTCGACCGTGCCGTTCGCGACGCGCATCAGGATGCGTTCCTGAAGGAGGAAAACCTCTGTCTCGTCGCCACGGTCGCCTTCGGCATGGGCATCGACAAGCCGGACGTGCGCTATGTCGCCCACCTCGACCTGCCGGGCTCGGTCGAAGCCTACTACCAGGAGACCGGCCGCGCCGGCCGCGATGGCCAGCCGTCGGAGGTCTGGATGGCCTACGGCATGGCCGACGTGATGCAGCGCCGCCGGATGATCGATGAAGGGGACGCTGCCGAGGAGATCAAGCGCGTCGAGCGCGCCAAGCTGAACGCGCTGCTCGCCATCTGCGAGACCGCCTCTTGCCGAAGGCAGGCGATCCTGGCCCATTTCGGCGAGGCCCATGGCGGCGGCTGTGGCAACTGCGACACCTGCCGCAATCCGGTCGAGACCTGGGACGGCATGGAGGCAGCGATCACGGCGCTCGCCGCCGTCTACCGCACCGGCGAGCGCTTCGGCACCGGCCACGTCATCGACGTGCTGATGGGCACCGTCAACGAGAAGACCGAGCGCTTCGGTCACGTCGACATTCCCGTGTTCGGGGCCGGCAAGGATCGTCCGGCCCGCACCTGGCAGTCGGTGTTCCGCCAGTTGCTGGCCATGGGTCTGATCCGCGTCGACCACACGGCATTCGGCGCGATGAAGCTGGAGCCCGACGCGCGTGCCGTCTTCCGCCGCGAGCGCGAGGTGCGGTTCCGCAAGGACCGGCCGGTTTCGGCCAAGGCGGCGAGGGGGCAGAAATCGGCCTCCGCCCGCGAACGCGCCGACCTCGCTGGCTCCGATCTCGAACTGTTCGAAAAGCTGCGCGCGGAGCGCCTGTCGATCGCGAAGGAGCTCGACGTGCCGCCCTATGTCGTTTTTCCCGACGCCACGCTGATCGCGCTCGCCAAGGAGCGGCCGCGCGACTGGGACGAACTGCTCGACATTCCCGGCATCGGTCAGAGCAAGCGCGAGCGCTTTGGGGAGGCGTTTTTGCGGGTGATCGAAGATTATGTCGACTCACCGCTTCCTTGAGGGGGCCGAGGGTCGCCGCATGTTTGGGGACAATTGCGGAATTATGTAGCTAAACCAACGTTGGCCCATTCTAGCCGCAGACCCAGACTTCTCTCCAGCGCCATCCATAATACGTCAGCACCTGATGGGGCTGCCAGCAGGAACCGTATGGCAGGTAGGCGTAAGGGGCGAAGCCGTAGTCGAAGAAATCTTCGTCGTCGTGATCATGGAAGTGACGATGGAAATCTCTGTCGTGGAACCGTCCGAAATCCCCGCCTCGGAACCGTTCGCCACCACCACCGTGGAAGTCGCGAGGGCCTCCGCCTTGGAATCCGCTGCCGCCGTGCATTGCCGCCATCCCGGGCGCGACGCCCGCGCCTAGGGCGACAGAAGCGACAAGTGCGAAAAGAGCGTTGCGCAACATGTCAGTCTCTCCTCGATGTTGACTCGACGGGAGGCAGCTATCGGTGACTGACTACGCTTGGCGAGCCGCAGTTCTCGCATTCGTGGAATCATCTGCAGCTTGGGATTGGCGATGCCGCTCATTTTCGAGCCCGCCTCCACGCTCCTTACTTTAGGCTTTACTACTTCAATATGCAATTTGCCGCTTGGAATGGTAGCGCGATCGTTACCGAACGTTACCTGGGTCTAAGGAGCTCGGTTCGGGTCGCGCCTGCCCGCTCACCTGCATGAAAGGCGGCGACCGCTTTTGGCCCAAAGCGGACTTCGCCCCGCACGGGCGCCCCACGGGAGAAACGTGGTGGGGCTGCCCCGGGGATTTGCGGCAAAACTACACGCTTGCCGGGCTGTATCCGGATGGCCGGCGTGCTAGAACGCCATGATCCTGCGTTCTCTAGGAGACTTGGCCGATGACCACCGCGTTCCTCTCTCACCTGCGCGCTGAACTCGAAGGGCTAAAGGCCGGCGGCCTCTACAAGTCCGAGCGGGTCATCACCTCCAAGCAGGCGGGAACGATCGAGGTCGCCTCCGGGGCGCGCGTGCTGAACTTCTGCGCCAACAACTATCTCGGTCTTGCCGACAGCGAGGAACTGGCGGACGCCGCGAAGAAGGCGCTCGACCGCTATGGCTACGGCATGGCCTCGGTGCGCTTCATCTGCGGCACGCAGGAGGAGCACAAGCAACTTGAGGCGAAGATCTCGTCTTTCCTCGGGATGGAGGACACGATCCTCTATTCCTCCTGCTTCGACGCCAACGGCGGGCTGTTCGAGACGCTGCTGTCCGAAGAGGACGCGATCATCTCGGACGCACTGAACCATGCCTCGATCATCGACGGCGTGCGCCTCTCCAAGGCGAAGCGCTTCCGCTACGCCAACAACGACATGGCGGCGCTCGAGGAGGAACTGAGGAAGGCCGAGGGTAGCCGCTTCAAGCTGATCGCCACCGACGGCGTCTTCTCCATGGACGGTATCATCGCCAACCTGCAGGGCGTCTGCGACCTCGCCGAAAAATACGGCGCGATGGTCATGGTCGACGACAGCCACGCCGTCGGCTTCGTCGGCAAGCATGGTCGCGGATCGGCCGAGCATTGCGGCGTCGAGGGCCGCATCGACATCATCACCGGCACGCTGGGCAAGGCGCTCGGCGGCGCCTCTGGCGGCTACACGTCCGCAAAAGCCGAAGTGGTCGAGTGGCTGCGCCAGCGCTCGCGCCCCTATCTGTTTTCCAACACGCTGGCGCCGGTCATCGCCGCCGCATCGCTTAAGGTTTTCAACCTCATCGAAAACGGCGATGCCCTGCGTGCCCGCCTCTATGCGAACGCCGATCTCTTCCGCGCCGAGATGACGAAGCTCGGCTTCACGCTGGCCGGCGAGGGGCATCCGATCATTCCGGTGATGCTGGGCGATGCGGCGCTGGCGCAGGCGATGGCGGCAAAAATGCTGGAGAAGGGCGTTTACGTGATCGGCTTTTCCTTCCCCGTCGTGCCGAAGGGCCAGGCCCGCATCCGCACCCAGATGTCGGCGGCACACAGCGAGGCTGACGTCAGGAAAGCGATATCCGTCTTCGCTGAAGTCGGACGTGAACTCGGCGTCATTTGAAGAGTCTTCTGAATCCTTTGCGGAGATTTCGTCATGTCGAACATGATGCGTGCGCTGGTCAAATCGAAACCCGAGGCCGGCTTGTGGATGGAGAATGTGCCGGTGCCGGAACCCGGCCCGAACGACGTGCTGATCCGCGTGAAGAAGTCGGCCATCTGCGGCACCGACGTGCACATCTGGAACTGGGACCACTGGGCGCAGAAGACTATTCCGGTGCCGATGGTGGTCGGCCACGAGTTCGTCGGCGAGATTGCCGAGATCGGTTCGGCCGTTACCAAGTACCACGTCGGCGAACGGGTCTCCGGCGAGGGCCACATCGTCTG
The DNA here is from genome assembly GCF_056394765.1 of Mycoplana sp. 10N416. NCBI lineage: Bacteria > Pseudomonadati > Pseudomonadota > Alphaproteobacteria > Hyphomicrobiales > Rhizobiaceae > Mycoplana > Mycoplana sp. 10N416. The sequence goes on from NZ_JBFTIM010000007.1 coordinate 277,330, forward strand.
CGGCAAGTGTCGCAACTGCCGCGCCGGACGCGGCCACCTCTGTCACTACACGCAGGGCGTCGGTGTCAACCGGCCCGGCTCCTTCGCCGAGTTCGTCTGCATCCCCGAGCACAACGTCGTGCCGATCCCCGACGATGTTCCGGACGAGGTGGCGGCGATCTTTGATCCGTTCGGCAATGCCGTCCACACCGCACTCTCCTTTGATCTCGTCGGCGAGGACGTGCTCGTCACCGGCGCCGGGCCGATCGGCATCATGGGGGCAATGGTCGCCAAGCGCTCCGGGGCGCGCAAGGTCGTCATCACCGACATCAACCCGGTGCGGCTCGAACTCGCTCGCAAGGTCGGCATCGATTACGTCGTCGATGCCTCGAAAGAAGACCTGAATGAAGTGATGGCCAAGATCGGCATGACCGAGGGTTTTGACGTCGGGCTGGAAATGTCGGGCGCGCCGCCCGCCTTCCGCTCGATGATCGATGCGATGAACAACGGCGGCAAGATCGCCATCCTCGGCATCGCGCCGGACGGGTTCGGCATCGACTGGAACAAGGTGATCTTCAAGATGCTGACGCTGAAGGGCATCTACGGCCGCGAGATGTTCGAGACCTGGTACAAGATGATTGCCTTCGTTCAGGGTGGGCTGGACCTGTCGCCGATCATCACCCACCGCATCAGGATCGATGAATTCCGCGACGGCTTCGAGGCGATGCGCTCCGGAAACTCCGGCAAGGTGGTGCTGGATTGGCACTAGAAAGGGAGATGACGCAAATGAAGTATGAAGGAAGCTGCCACTGCGGCAACGTCGCCTTCGAGGTCGAAGGCGAATTCGACACGGCGATGGACTGCAACTGCTCCATGTGCCGCCGGCGGGGCGGCCTTCTCGCCTTCGTGCCGCGGGACAAGCTGGTGCTGACTGTTCCCGAAGCGAACGTGTCGACCTACCAGTTCAACCGACATGTCATCCGTCATCACTTCTGTGCCGTGTGCGGCATCGCGCCCTATGGCGAGGGAACGGATGGAAAGGGCAACGAGATGGCGGCGGTCAACCTGCGCTGCATCCCGGCAATCGACCTCGATGCACTATCGATCACCAAGGTCGACGGGCGGTCGTTCTGACGTTATGAGGGCGTGCGAATCGCCGATCTCGGGAGCGGTCGAGCGCGGGCCCTTGTCTTTTCCGCGACCATCCCTACATGTTGTGCAGCAATCGCAACCGACGCCTTTGGCCTTGAAGACCCGAATCAAAGGGTTTTCAAGGTTTTTTGGCGGAAGAGCTTGACGGAACCGAAAATTCTGGGAATCACCATTTCTGGCACAGGTGAGATGGGTACGGCGGATCGGGAGTTCATGTCAATCGTGTTGCCGAGGCAGCATGTCCGCGACCTTCGAAGGCAAGGCGTGGTTAATCAGGATTTAAGTTTCATTCCGTTAGGTCAGTGAAACTGGTTGGCACGGCGCCGGCATGTGGGCTGGCGCCTGCGCAGTTCCCAACGGTACGAACCAGATACTCCAGGAAAGCGAAGAATAGATGGCAACCAAGGTCAAAGAAAACGAAGAAGCCGAAACCGAACGCGAAGGTGCTCCGGACGGCCCGCTTCTGGATCTTTCCGATGATGCCGTCAAGAAGATGATCAAGGCCGCCAAGAAGCGCGGCTACGTCACCATGGACGAACTGAACTCGGTGATGCCCTCGGAGGAGGTCACCTCCGAGCAGATCGAGGACACCATGGCGATGCTGTCCGAAATGGGCATCAACGTCATCGAGGACGAGGACGCCGAGGAAGCGCAGGGCGGCGACGACGACAGCGACGACGACAGCGAGAGCGAGGGCGGCGAAATCACGTCTTCGGGCGGCACCGCGCTTGCGACCGCCAAGAAGAAGGAGCCGACCGACCGCACGGACGACCCGGTTCGCATGTACCTGCGCGAAATGGGCTCGGTCGAGCTTCTGTCGCGCGAGGGCGAAATCGCCATCGCCAAGCGCATCGAGGCAGGCCGCGAGACGATGATCGCCGGTCTCTGCGAGAGCCCGCTGACCTTCCAGGCGCTGATCATCTGGCGCGACGAACTGAACGAGGGCCAGACGCTGCTGCGCGAGATCATCGATCTCGAAACGACCTATTCCGGACCGGAAGCCAAGGCCGCGCCGCAGTTCCAGAGCCCGGAAAAGATCGAAGCCGACCGCAAGGCGGCGGAAGAGAAGGAAAAGGCCAAGAAGAGCCGCGCCGGCAGCGACGATGACATCACCAATGTCGGTGGCGACATGCCGGCGCCGGAGGAAGAGGAAGAGGACGACGACGAGTCGAACCTCTCGCTCGCCGCCATGGAAGCCGAGCTCCGTCCGCAGGTGATGGAGACGCTCGACACGATTGCCGAGACCTACAAGAAGCTGCGCAAGCTGCAGGACCAGCAGGTGGAAGCCCGCCTTGCTGCCACCGGCACGCTGTCGCCGGCCCAGGAGCGCCGCTACAAGGAGCTGAAGGACGAACTGATCACGGCGGTGAAGTCGCTGTCGCTCAACCAGAACCGCGTCGACAGCCTCGTCGAGCAGCTTTACGACATCTCCAAGCGGCTGATGCAGAACGAAGGGCGCCTGCTGCGTCTTGCTGAAAGCTACGGCGTCAAGCGCGACTCGTTCCTGGAGCAGTATTCCGGCGCCGAACTCGATCCGAACTGGATGAAGTCGATCGGCAACCTTGCCGCCAAGGGCTGGAAGGAGTTCGCCAAGGCCGAGAACGCGACGATCCGCGACATTCGCCAGGAGATCCAGAATCTCGCGACCGAAACCGGCATCTCGATCGCCGAGTTCCGCCGCATCGTTTCGATGGTGCAGAAGGGCGAGCGCGAGGCGCGTATCGCCAAGAAGGAGATGGTGGAAGCCAACCTCCGTCTGGTGATCTCGATCGCCAAGAAGTACACCAACCGCGGCCTGCAGTTCCTGGACCTGATTCAGGAAGGCAACATCGGCCTGATGAAGGCCGTCGACAAGTTCGAGTACCGCCGCGGTTACAAGTTCTCGACCTATGCCACCTGGTGGATCCGGCAGGCGATCACCCGTTCGATCGCCGACCAGGCCCGCACGATCCGTATTCCGGTGCACATGATCGAGACGATCAACAAGATCGTCCGCACCTCGCGGCAGATGCTGCACGAAATCGGCCGCGAGCCGACGCCGGAGGAACTGGCCGAGAAGCTCGCCATGCCGCTCGAGAAGGTCCGCAAGGTCCTGAAAATCGCCAAGGAGCCGATCTCGCTGGAAACGCCGGTCGGTGACGAAGAAGATTCACACCTTGGCGATTTCATCGAGGACAAGAACGCGCTGTTGCCGATCGACGCCGCCATCCAGGCGAACCTGCGCGAAACGACGACCCGCGTGTTGGCCTCGCTGACGCCGCGCGAGGAGCGCGTCCTGCGCATGCGCTTCGGCATCGGCATGAACACCGACCACACGCTTGAAGAGGTCGGCCAGCAGTTCTCGGTCACCCGCGAACGCATCCGCCAGATCGAGGCGAAGGCGCTGCGCAAGCTCAAGCATCCGAGCCGCTCGCGCAAGCTCAGAAGCTTCCTCGACAGCTGATCGAAGCGCAGCGACAGATATCGCACATTGCAAAAGCCGGAACCTTGCGTCCGGCTTTTCTGCTTTTGCTAGCCCGTTTTGAGCTGGCACCGCTGCCTGCCGAATTGAGAGCATGCAGCGTTGTGTGCCACCCGTATTCTGCTATGGTTAGCGCGCGGCACCGCCTGTGGTAGCATCTGCGGGCGCAACAGAGCAGTCTCTCAACCTGCTCACCGGCCTTAATGCCGCCAGCCGGACATAGGAAAATGACGCGTCCTCAGTGGCGCTGACAGCGTCTCGCATTTCGCATCTCGCATCCCTGCAATTCAACAGATCTTCAAGCCAATCCGGATCGAAGGGGTTGGCAGTCAACCTGGAGGTTACCATGGATGTTTCTCGTCGTGCCTTGTCGATCGGTGGACTGGGTTTGCTTGCGGCAAGCGCATTGTCACCCGCGCGGGCAATGGATCTCCCAATCGCCGACCCCTTCGACGGGACAAGCGACTTCTGGACTGCCGTCGAGGCCTATATTTACGGCTACCCGCTTGTCACAATGGAGGTGACTCGGCGGGTCGTAACCAACGTTGAAAAGCCCGAGGGCACCAAGGCGCCGATGGGACATCTCATCAAGCTGAGGGAATATCCCAACGCCTCCTTCACCGACGTCACGGCGCCAAACGCAGACACGCTCTATACGACCGCCTTCGTCGATGTCGGCAAGGAGCCTTGGATCCTGTCGATCCCGGAGATGAAGGATCGATATTTCCTGTTTCCGATGCTCGACGGATGGACGACCGTTTTCCAGGTGCCGGGGAAACGGACGACCGGGGGAGGGGCGCAGACCTATGCGATTACCGGCCCTGGCTGGGAGGGCAAGGTTCCTGATGGCGTTACCGAATACAAGTCGCCGACGAGCCTCGTCTGGATCCTCGGCCGCATCTACTGCACCGGCACCCCGGAGGACTACAAGGCGGTGCATGCGGTGCAGGACGAGTGCAAGCTGGTGCCGCTCAGTGCCTACGGTAAGGAATGGACACCGCCGCCCGGTAAGGTCGATCCGAGCATCGACATGAACACGGCCGTTCGGGAGCAGGTCAACCGCATGGATGCGGTGGAATATTTTACGCTGCTTGCCGAGTTGCTGAAGACGAACCCGCCGACCGCAGCCGATACCGAAATGGTCGAGAAGCTGGCCCAGATCGGCATCGTCCCCGGCAAGGATTTCGACAAGAGCAAGCTTGACACCCGCTTTGCCAAGCGCATTCCCGAGATTGCCTTTGGCCGTACCATGCTGCATTTCAAGTTCAGCGATGGTGACGTCAAGGATATCAATGGCTGGGGCTACACGACCAAGACTGGTGTATACGGAACCGACTACCTGCAGCGGGCTTTGATCACCGCCATCGGCCTCGGCGCCAACCGACCTCAGGATGCGGTCTACCCAACCTCGCTTAAGATGAAGGAGGGCCTTTTGGGGCGCGCTTATGATGGCGCGAACAAATACGTCCTGACTTTCCCTAGGGGGCAGATGCCGCCGGTGCGCGGGTTCTGGTCAATCACGATGTACAACGACAAATACTTCTTCGTCGATAACCCGATCAATCGCTATTCGATCAGCGCGCGTCAGGATCTCAAGTCCAACCCCGATGGCTCTACCGACATCTACATCCAGCACGAGTCGCCGGGAGCGGACAAGGAATCGAACTGGCTGCCGGCACCGAAGGACAAGTTCCTCCTGATGATGCGGCTTTACTGGCCGGACGACAGCCCGCCTTCGATTCTCGATGGTTCATGGGTGATACCGCCGGTGCGGAAGGCCTGACCGCAGGACACAGATTCGGCAGGGCTGCTCGCCAGCCGCTTGCCACAACGGTGCCGCGCTGCGGCTGCGCCGGCGGACTTTCTGCCCGCCGGCGCATCTTTACCTTGTTTCTGGTGCACCATCGAAATCATCTTACAACCGCCGGCTTTCCTCGACAGCCCACGGCATTGGGCGCTATTGAAAACCTGGCCCGGTCAGCCAAAACTGGCCTCGCTTGAATTCGGACGATGAAGACGGCTTACGGCAATTGCTCTCGATGATGCGGCGGATGGCAGAAAGGTTACGGCAGCGCCTCGGATGGGGCGCGATCGCCTCGATCGCGTTCCACCTGCTGATCGCCGCGATCCTGTTCATCCGCCTTCCCTTGCCGGACATGACGCCACCGGCCGAGGAAAGCGTCAGCGTCGAACTCGTACCACCGCCTGAGGAGAAGGCCGCGGAGGAGCCGCCGCCCGAGGAAAAGCCGATAGAAGAGGAAAAGTCGGCAGCGCCTCCGGAGCCGCCGCCGCCGCCCGAGCCGCAAGAAGCGCAGGCTGCCGAGCAGCCGGCTGACGGGGTGCCCATTCCAGTCCTGCGGCCTGTGCTGGAGTTCGGTGAAAAAGACGCCGGGCCGTCGCCGGCCGAGATGACCGATCTGATGAGGAGGAAGGGCGCGCAGCCGGACGCACCCTCCGTCAATGAGCCGGTCGAGAAGCCCGTCGAGGAGCCAAAGCCTGTCCCCGCGGAACAGGAACCGGAACCAGAGACCTCCGCGGCAGCGCCGGCACAGGACCTGAACTTGCCCGACAGTGATGCCGCGGACGGCCTGCCGGCTGCACCGGAAGAGGCTGAGCCGGACCGCGGCGTCAAGGCGGCTATGCCAGAAGACGCTTCGAGGGCCGATGCGGCCGATACCGCCGGGCAACCCGAGGCGCCGGAGCCGATGACGGAGGCGACGCGGTTGTTCTCGCCGTCCGTCACCGATGATCCGGTGGCGCAGACGGCGATGGGCGATCTGCCGCGGGACCTGCGCGTGGAACAGTTGTGCAGCACCGAGCTTTACGCGCAGCTCAGGCATGCCTCGCCACCCCATCAACCACAGCTGCTTCCATCCTATCGCCTGTCGAAGGGGACCGTGCTCGAGGTGCGTCGTGCCGCCTTTTACGCCAAAAGCCGCTGGTTCGACCTGAGATTTCGTTGCGAGGTCGATGCGGATGCGACACGCGTCATCTCCTTTGCCTTCGCCGTCGGCGGCGAAATTCCGAAACGCGAATGGAAAAAGCGCGGCTTTCCGTCGCTGTAGATCAAGCACAGCCGAGCGTCCGCCTCGTCGGCGAATACAACTTCCTTGTCGCCGTTGGTCCTCGACAGGCGTATATTCTCAAGCCGGGCTGAGGCATTGCCGTAGCGCCTCACGGAGGCGCGAAGGGGAGGTGTGCCATGACCATGTACATCGTTCTCATCAACTGGACGGAGCAGGGCATCAAGAACGTGCGTGAATCGCCGAAGCGGCTCGATGCCGCCAAAAAGGCACTCGGCGACATGGGCGGCTCGTTCAAGGAATTCTATCTCTGCATGGGCGACTACGACATGGTCGCTGTCTGTGAGGCGCCGGACGATGCGGTCGCTGCCCGGTTCTGCCTGACGCTGGGCCAAGGCGGCAACGTGCGCACGAAGACGCTGAAAGCGTTCCCGGAGAAGGCCTATCGCGAACTCATCGCGAGCCTCGGATAAGGAAATTTGGCGGCTTTGACGCGTGGCTGCCCGCCTACAAAAAAGACCGCCGGACGTTGCCGGCGGTCTCGTACTTTCCACATTGGAAGTGATTGGTCAGCTCGCCATCCGCAAAGGCTGCGCCTGGCTGCCGTCGCCCGTTTGCCCAGTCCTGAAGCCGCGGATCAGGTTCAGCAGGTCGGCCGTGTTGTTGGCGAGAACCTCCGCCGAAGCGGTGGTCTGCTCGGCCATCGCGGCGTTCTGCTGGGTCGCGTCATCCAGCTGGTTCAGCGTCGAGGAGATGGAACGAAGTGTCGTGTCCTGCTCCTGGGCGCTGTGCGAGATCTTGGAGACAATCTCGTTGGCGCTGGCGATCTGCTGAGAGATGCGCTTGAGCGCATCGCCCGCTTTGCCGACGAGTTGCACGCCCTGATCGACCTGGGAGGACGAACGGGCGATCTGGTCCTTGATCTCCTTTGCGGCGGCGGCCGATCGCTGGGCCAACTCACGGACTTCCTGTGCGACCACCGCAAAACCCTTGCCGCTTTCGCCAGCCCGTGCGGCCTCGACGCCTGCGTTCAGAGCGAGGAGATTGGTCTGGAAGGCGATTTCGTCGATCACCCCAATGATCTTGGAGATTTCCGCCGATGACTGCTCGATGCTGCTCATTGCCTCGATTGCCCGGGTGACGACCGCATCGCTCTCGCGCGCCTCGGTGCTGACCGCACCGACCTGGCTTGCGGCTTCACGCGCACCCTCGGCGGTCTGGCGCACGGCAACTGTCAGTTCATCGAGTGCTGCGGATGTCTCCTCGAGGCTGGCGGCCTGGCGCTCGGTTCGCTGAGCCAACGCGTTGGAGGCCCGATGGATCTCCTCCTTGCTGACGCCGATGTCGTTGCTCTTCAGGCTCACGCGGCCGACGGCCTGCTCGAGGCGGGCGATGGCCTCGTCGAAGTTTTCACGAAGAGCCGCGTATTTCGGCCCCAGTTCCCCGCAGCGAACGGTGAGGTCGCCTTCGGCCAGTCGCTGGAGCGCGGTGCCGATGGTGGAAACCACATATGTCTGCTCGTCGGTCTCGGCTTGCTGGCGGGCAGCGTTCTGCTGCCGCTCGCCATCGAGTTCGCGCTGCTGCTCCGCCTGGCGTGCCACCAACGCGTGACGCTCACGGATCTTCTCCTGGAGCGACTTCGTCGCCCTGGCCATCAGCCCGACTTCGCTGCCGAGGTCCGTGTGGGGGATTGCGATTGCCACGTCTTCGTCAGCCACCGCTTCCAATGTCGTGTGAACGGCCGAGAGAGGACGGGAAATACTGCGGACGATGAAATAGGCCAGTACCAGGGCGGCCATCGTTCCAATCGCGCCAACCACGACGGCTTCGAGGATCGTGCGGATCACGGTGGTGTCAAGATCGTCCATGTAGAGACCGGTTGCGACAATCAGACCCCAGGGCTTGAATTCCAACGCGTAAGCGGTCTTGCGGAAATTATCACCTACTTTTCCAGGCCTTGGACCGTAGAAATCGGTTTGGCCGCCACCGGCGCGAGCCAGTTTCACCAGTTCGTCGTGGTAGGGCTGACCATAGCTGTCCAACTTGCCCTCGAAACTCCGTCCGACGAGTTTTGGATCGGCGTGGACCAGCATGTTGAGGTCCTGGTCATACGCGAAGAAGTATCCGTCCGGTTCGAATGCAAGGGCGCCGATTTGGGTCAGCGCCTGCTTCTGCGCCTCCTCGCGGCTCAGTTCGCCCGACAGTTCCTTGTCATGGTAAATCTTGAGCAGGGAGGTTGCTGTCTGGACTTCGGTGCGCAGCATTTCGTAGCGCTGCTGATAGATCATCTGCGTCGTTGCATAGATCTGGAAGAAAGTAGCGATGGAGAAGGCAACCAGCAGCCCGCCGATCAGCAGGAAGAGCTGGGTGGATATGCGAAGATTCTTCATTGCAAGTCGCCGAAAACGAGGGCCCGGGCCAACAGGCCGATGCCGAAGTCAGGATGTCAGGGGGAGGCGATCGGTGCGTCATGCTCCGACGGTGGTCTAAAATCCTGAATTTAGGGCTGATTGCTTAACCAAGGAATAAAGGGCGGCAGGCATCGGTTGCCTCCGCCCACACGCGACGCCGGGTTACCGGCGTCGCGTGCTGGTAGCAGTGTCCGGCTTACTCGGCGGCGACGATCTTGCCGTCTTCCCACTTGAACAGCGAGAAGCTCGGCGAGGACAGGTCGCCGGTTTCGCCATAGGTCAGCTTGCCGATCGCCGTTGCGATCGGTTCACCCGACTTCAGCGCCGTTGCGACAGCGGCCGAATCCTCGGCGCTGCCGGCCTTCTCGATGCCGGCCTTGAGCACTTCGACCGCAGCATAGGCGTTCAGCGTAAAGGCTTCCGGCGGAATGCTGGCAGCCTTGAGCACTTCGACCGCCTTGGCCGAATCCGGGTTCTTCAACGCGTCGATGGCGTTGGTGAAGGTCGTACCCTTGGCCGCTTCGTTGGCGATCGCCCAGAGTTCGCTGTTGGACAGGCCGTCGCCACCGATGATGACGGCATTGACCGACATGTCGTGCAACTGACGGGCAAGCAGGCCAGCCTCGGGATGATAGCCGCCGAAATAGACGACTTCCGCACCCTCAGACTTCAGGCGGGTGATCAGCGCGCTGAGGTCCTTCTCGCCCGGGGTCACGCTTTCGTAGAGGATCTCGTTCACGCCACCGGCGTTGATGCCGGCCTTGAACGCGTCCGCCAGGCCCTTGCCGTAGGCGCCCTTGTCGTGGACGATGGCGATCTTCTTGTCCTTCATCGTCTTGAGAACGTAGTCGGCTGCGACGCTGGCCTGCTGGTCGTCGCGGCCGCAGGTGCGAAATACGTTCGTCAAGCCACGGGCGGTAAGGTCCGGTGCGGTCGCCGTCGGGGTGACCATCAGGACGCCGTTCTCGGCCAGCACGTCGGATGCCGGAATGGCGACGCCGGAGGTGACCGGTCCGACAACGAAACGGATGCCTTCGCCGACGAGCTGGTTGGCGGCGGAGACGCCCTGCTTCGGCTCGCCCGCATCATCCGCCAGCTTCAGGACCACCTGCTCGCCGAGAATGCCGCCATTCTTGTTGATCTCGGCAACGGCGGCTTCGGCGCCCTGCCTTACCTGGTCGCCATAGGCCGCGACCGGGCCGGTCAACGGTGCGATCAGGCCGATGGTGATGTCGGCATAGGCGGCCGTGGAGAGCAGCAACGAGGCTGCAAAGGTCGCGCCGGTGAGCGTCTTCAGTAACATGGTTCTCTCCCTTCAATGGATCCAGGCGGATCCGGACGACGAGCCGCCGAACAGCACAAAGATGTGCAAATCGGAAGCCGCAAGCGCGCTTGCGACCGTTTCGATCGCGAGGGCACTCAATTGGGCACTTTAACTAGGAAAACTACCGTGCTTCCGCAACAAAATATCTCGTGAAGTTCGGGGCCATACAGGATGACTGCCTTCCGTGGCAAAGTCGCCAACGCCGACGGCAGCCAATTCTCACCCGGCCGCCACCCAAGCGGCGGTTGCCTGACCGGCGAAATGGCGTCATCCTGCCACGTCGGTGGCTTTCCGGCATGCAACCGGCGATGCCTCGCGCCGGACCGACATGCATATTGCGGCTGGTATTGCCACCAAAGAGCGTCACAGTCTTTGAAACTCGCTCAACGCGCGTTATGTCTTTGGTTTCGCATATCGACATACGCTAGCACGGGTTCCGTCATGCCGCATCGGTTCTTGAAGTTCTGGGTGTCGCTTTCCACCATCGGACTGCTGCTCGGCGCGGTGTTTTTCTCCGCTTCGCTGACGCCGAGCCTGGTTCCGCGAACCTACATCACCCAGGGTGTCCTGTCCGGCGTCTGCTTCGCGGTCGGCTACGGGATCGGCGTGTTCTTGTGGCACCTCTGGGTCTACCTGGAATTGCCTCCTCCTGCCGGCCGTTTCTGGCGCGGCTTGAAGCTCGCGGCAGCCGTCGTTTGCGCGGTCATGGTCCTCGTCGCCTTGTGGCGGGCCGCCGAGTGGCAGAACTCTATCCGTACGCTGATGGAGCTGCCACCGCTGGAGACCGGTCATCCGACAAAGGTCGGCCTGATCGCACTTCCGACGTTCATCGGTGTGATTGTGCTGGCTCGTCTCTTTGGCTTTGCCTGGAGGCTCGTCGCCCGGCAATCGCAGCGCTTCGCCACACGACGCATTGCCAACGTGATCGGCGGCGTGGTGGCGATTGTGCTGTTCTGGTCCGCGGTGGAGGGGGTCCTTTTCCGATGGGCATTGCACACGGCCGACTCCTCGCTGCGCGCGCTTGATCAACTGATCGAGCCGGACACGCCGCAGCCGAGCGATCCCAACCGTACCGGCAGCGCGGCGTCACTCGTTTCCTGGGAAAACCTCGGTCGGCGCGGCCGGGAGTTCGTTGCAAGCGGCCCGCAGAGGGACGAGATCGCGGCCTTCAGCGGCCGGGAAGCGAAGGATCCGGTAAGGGTCTATGTCGGACTGGGCGCCGCCCAGACCGCGGCGGAACGCGCCGACCTCGCCCTGAAGGAACTGATCCGCACCGGCGGTTTTTCGCGCAAGACCCTCCTCGTCATCATGCCTACCGGCACCGGCTGGGTCGATCCGGAGGGCGTCAATTCCGTCGAATACCTGACCGATGGCGACATCGCCAGCGTAGCGATCCAGTATTCCTACCTCTCCAGCTGGCTGTCGCTGCTGGTCGAACCGAACTACGGCTCGGATGCCGCCCGCGCCCTGTTCCGCGCCGTCTACGACTACTGGACAAAGTTGCCCCGGAACGAGCGGCCGAAGCTCTACCTTTATGGCCTCAGTCTCGGCGCGCTCAGCTCCGAACAGTCGACCGAATTATTCGAGGTGATCGGCGATCCCTACCAGGGTGCGCTCTGGGTCGGTCCTCCGTACCAAAGCCGCGTTTGGAACAAGTTCACCGCGGGGCGAAATGAAGGAAGCCCCGCCTGGTTGCCGCGCTTCGGCGATGGCTCCTACGTCCGCTTCACCAGCCAGCACAATGCGTTGTCGCAAGCGACCGCGCCCTGGGGGCCGATGCGCATCGTCTACCTGCAGTATGCGAGCGATCCGGTCACCTTCTTCGATGAAGGGGCCTACCGTCGGCCGCCGGCGTGGATGGTCGGTCCGCGCGGGCCGGACGTCTCGCCGGAATTCGGCTGGTATCCGGTCGTCACCTTCCTGCAACTCGGCCTCGATATGGCGATGGCGACGACGACGCCGATGGGCTACGGCCATGTCTATGCGGGCGAGCACTACATCGACGGCTGGATCGCCGTGCTGGGGCTGGAGGACGCCTGGACGCCAGCGGCGATCGAGAAGCTGAAGGACAAGTTCCGCGCCAACCGGCCGCAGGACTGAGCGACTGGAAAGGTCGTCTTGGCGGCAAGTTCCCCTCCTTGCGTCTTTCCGGACGTGATCCCGGATTCAGCCGCGCGGCGCTCTGCGCGAGTAAGGACTTAAGCGCGCTGGATGCCGGATCGAGTTCGGCATGACTGAGATATCGAGCCCATCCAGGAGGGCCGACTTCCTCGGCATTCGTCGAAAAACGAAACTTTAAGCTTTACGATTTATCAATCTCTCCGAAATGAGAGATCGATCGATGCGTTGCGTTTTTGTCGTCGTCCTCACGATGATGCTTGCTGCCTGCGGGACTGTCCCGCGCAATACCGACAATGCCTGTGCCGTGTTCGAGCAGCGCGACGGGCTGTTTGAGAACTGGGAGCGCGATGCGCGGCGCGTCGAGCGCGAGTACGGCGTTCCCGTCCCCGTGCTGATGGCGACCGTGTATGCGGAATCCGGTTTCCGCCACAACGCCAAGCCGCCGCGCACGAAGCTCTTCGGCTTCATCCCGTGGAAACGCGCCTCGTCGGCCTACGGATACTCGCAGGCGCTCGACGGCACCTGGGACCGCTACAAGAAGTCAACCGGTCGCTGGATGGCCAAGCGCTCCGACTTCGGCGATGCCGTCCGCTTTGTCGGCTGGTACCACCACCAGAGCCATCTGAAGAACGGGATCGCCCTCAATGATGCCTACCGCCTCTATGTCGCCTATCATGACGGTCATGCCGGTTATGCGCGCGGCAACTGGAGCGGTCCGGCAAAGACGGGTGCCGCCCGCGCCTCGAAGATGGCGTCGCGCTACTCGTCGCAACTGCGCAACTGCAGCGCGTGGTAGGCGACATGGCGGATCAGGCGGCAACTGCCCGCTCCAGTTCGGCGACGTCGAGCTTGACCATGCCCATCATGGTCTGATGCACGCGTCCGGCACTTTCGGGATTGTCGAGCAGGCGCAATAGCGCCTTCGGTACCACCTGCCAGACGAGCCCGTAACGATCGGCGAGCCAACCGCATTGCATCGGCCGCCCGCCCTGCAGAAGCCTGTCCCAGTGATGATCAACCTCGGCCTGGTCCTCGCACAGAACGAGGAAGGATACGGCTTCGTTGAAGGTGAAGTGCGGTCCGCCATTGAGACCGATGAAATCCTGACCGGCAAGACAGAACGAGGCACTGAAGACCTTTCCATCCGGTCCATGCTTAACCGTATTGATTGCGGCATCTTCAAAAATGGACGCGTAGAAGTCCATCGCGTCCTCGAGCTGGTCATCGAACCAGAGAAAAGGCGTGATCATCGGCATGCTTCGTCTCCCTTCCGGTTTAAACCCTTCAAGGACGGCACAGCCTTACCGCTTCCGACAGCAGGCTCGACAAAATGCATCGGCGCCACCACCTCTTGGACTGCTGCCACGGAAACCGAAAGCGTAGTATTTCTAGAAGTGGCCACGCCTGCCTGCGCCAGCCGTTCGGAAGACATTGGCGCTTCGCGCGCCTTGCCGAGTGAATGGTGATGCTTCGGATTGCGGCTTGCGCCATAGTCCGGTCGCGAAGGGGAGGGAGCCGTTTCGGTTCAAATGACACGCGCGCAACAGGTCGGCATCCTTGTCGGGCTTGTGATCGTGGCAGCGCTGACGCTGCTGCGCGCCGCCGATCCATCGTTCTATCGGCTTGCCCGCGAATCCGTCTTCGACGAATATCAGCGCCTTGAACCGCGACCCTTCGAAGACGTGCCCGTGCGCGTCGTCGACATCGACGAGGCATCGCTGAAGGCTTTTGGTCAATGGCCGTGGCCGCGGGATCGCCTGGCTCTGCTGGTGGACCGGCTATCCGCCATGGGGGCCGCGGCGATTGCGTTCGATATCCTCTTTTCCGAACCCGACCGGTTGTCGCCCCGCGCTGTGGTTGCCGAAGTGGGCGGCGTTTCCGAGGACCTGCTCAACCGGTTGCCGGACAACGACGCGACCTTCGCCCAGTCCTTCGAGGGGCGCCCAATCGTGCTGGGCTTCGCCATCTCTAACGACGGCCGCCGCCTGCCGCAGGTCAAGGCCGGTTTTGCCTTCACGGGCGAGCCGCCCTTCGGCGCTCCGCCCAGCTTTTCGACCGCTACGCCGCTGCTTCCTGCCTTCGAACGGAATACCGCGGGTATCGGCCATATCAGCCTGGATCCCGGCAACCCTTCGGCTGTCGTGCGGACGATTCCCCTTCTGCTCAGCGATGGTGAGCAGCTCTATCCGAACCTCACGCTGGAGGCGTTGCGCGTGGCGCAAGGTGCTTCGACCTACCTTTTGGCCGATGCCCCCGATGTTCCTGACACGATCACGGAGATCAAGGTGGGGGAATTCGTCGTTCCCGTCACCGCCGCGGGCGAACTCTGGCTCTACCTGGACGCCGACAGAGCCGATCGGTACGTTTCAGCCCGGGCGATACTTGCCGACGATGGGCCGCCGGAGGATGTTCGCGCACAGCTGCAGGGCGCCATCGTTTTCGTCGGCACGTCAGCCGCGGGGCTGCAGGACATTCGCACCACTGCGCTCGGCCAGCACGTGCCCGGCGTTTCGATCCATGCGCAGGCTGTGGAGCAGATCCTGTCCGGCCGGTTCCTGTCGCGGCCCGACTGGGCAAATGGCCTCGAGATCCTGGCGATCGCGATCGCCGGCTGCCTGATTGTTGTGCTGACGACCTTCGTCAGCCCGGCCGTTGCCCTCGCGTTCGGTCTGCTTGTCACAGTGGTCGCGCTCGCTGCGTCATGGGTGGCATTCCGCTACGCCGGGCTGCTGTTCGATCCGCTGGTCCCCATCGCGAGTGCCACGATCGCCCATTTCGCGGCCACCGGCTTGCGCATCCTCGTGGTGGACCGTGAGCGGCGGCAGGTGCGGCGGGCGTTCGGCCAATACCTGTCGCCGGAACTATTGTACCGCATCGAGCACACCCACGACGCCCTGCGGCTGGGCGGCGATGAACGCGAACTTACGGTGATGTTCGTCGATGTCCGGAACTTCACCGACATGAGCGAACAGCTTTCCCCCAGCGAGGTCGTGACGTTTCTCAATCGGCTCCTCGATGCGCTGAGCCGCGATGTGATCGACAACGAAGGAACGCTCGACAAGTTCATCGGCGACTCCATCATGGCTTTCTGGAACGCCCCGGTTGATATCCTTGACCACGGGCGGAAGGCGGTCCGCACGGCGCTGGCCATGCGCCAGACGCTTGCCCGTCTCAATAGCGAAGACGCGTTCGGTTTTGGCGACGAGCGCCGGGTCTCGATCGGCATTGGCATCCACACCGGCCTGGCCTGCGTCGGCAACATGGGGGCCGAGGCCCATTTCAATTATTCGGCAGTCGGCGATACCGTCAATGTTGCCGCACGGATCGAGGCTGCCTGCAAGGAGGTCGGCACCGACATCCTCGTCTCGGAAAGCACGGCCCGCTGCATATCGGAGATGGCGTTGCTGGAGGCGGGGACGCTTGCGCTGAAGGGCCGGCGGTCGCGCACGAAGATGTTCGCTGTCGTTGGGGACGAGCGCCTTGCGGCGTCCGATGCCTTCGCCGATCTGCGGTCGGTTCACGATGGGCTGGTCAAGGCGTTGCGGGCTCGCTCAGGTAACGCTCGCCAGCTCGCACGCGAGGCAAAAGCGAAATCCGCGACGCTGTCCGAAGGCCTGCCTGAATTCTACCGCCGGATGTCCCGCAGGAGCGATCATTTCCAACAGGACGTTGAGGCGGAGAAGGACGTTGCAGTGAAATAGGGGCGTCTAGTCTCAGAGACACGGTTCCGTTCTGGCCCTCCAAGTGACCCTGTTTCAATCTTCGCGCCCTCAAGTAATCGATACAACCTTGCGTTGGTGCCTCAGCGCCGGTTCCCATGGCGGTCGGAAGAGGATTCGCTGTGCCCGCGGTTCTCGGGCGTTCGAACGTCCGGTCTGTCGAAGTCCGGCTTGTCTCTGATGCCGTGCTTCTCCCTGTCCGGCCGGTCCCAACTGGGCTTGTCCCGGTCGGGTTTGACCCGACCCGGCGATCCGAAGTCCGGCTTGTCGTGGGGTGTTTTCTCGTGGTCGGGCCTGTCCCAGCTGGGTCTGTCCCGATCAACCTTTTTCGGCGGGGCGGCCTTCTGCGGCTTCGCGGGCTCGCGCGGGTCCGGATGATCCTGCTTCGTTTTCACAGCCGTCTCGAGTTTGCAGCCGCCATTCTGCATCCCGCCCGAAAGTTGCTGATCCCCGGTGAGGAAGGGCAGGGCTCGTGCATTGCCGAGCGCGCGCAAGACGTTCCTGTCAGCGCGTCGCGGGTCGGAGATGCCGCCGCGGCGCGAAGCGATGACGCTGTCGCAGCGCCGGGTCAGTTGCGCGCAGCCGCTCGTGCCGCAAAACGAGGCGGCGCCGCTCAGCAGCACCATTGCGGTCGTTCCGTCGGGGGCGACGTAGAAGTCGAACACGGTCCCGCGCACGCCGATCGTTCCGGCGGGTGTGAGAATTTCGTAAGCCGTGCTCCTCGATTTGCCGCTGATCCAGCGGAAGGTGCCCTTTGCCGCTGAAATCGTCAGCTTCTTGAGTGATTTCTGGTCGTCGTAGACATACCGGTCGATTACGACCGACGAACCCCATCCGACCGCAAGCTTGCTGCCGTCGCTAAATACGAACTGGCCCAAGCCCGATCTGGAGGTGCTGATGCGTTCGTCGCGGTGGACTGGATCCTGAACCTGCAATTCTGCGCCGTCACCCGTCACGCTTGTCCTGATATGCACCGCCTGGCCGACCGGCTCGGCCGAAAGCCCAGCCGTCGAGCTTGCAAGGGCGATGCCGAGCCCAATGATTGCGGAGCGATGCAAGCGCAACATTGCTGCCTCCTCGCGTGACGATGCCGCGGTTCTTGCGAAGGTCGGTATTGATCGCCGCACCCTTTGCGCGGCGCTTCAATATTATATTAGAGAAACCTAAAAGTCCGCTGGAGCAAAAGTGGTATGCCAAAGCGAGGTTTGGAACCGCAGCCGTTCTGCGCCGGCATTTGCCAGCGCCCCTTGGCATTGCACCGGGTCAGGGACGAAGAGTATCCTGTCGGCACCGGGTCTGGGCCGCGGGCCATGAGGCCACGGTTTCGAGGCGCCAGAACGATCGCCTCGGTTCGTCGGTGTAGGCAACGGCTCGGGCAAGACGTCCTTTGATCGCTGCGAGCTCTGGATCCACACCGGTGCGAGCGGACGCAACATTGTGCAAACGCATCCTCTCAAGGAGGTTCCCATGCCCTATGTCGACGGATTTGTGATCGCCGTGCCGAAACAGAACCTCGATGCCTACAAGGCGCTTGCCGGCATTGCCGGCCCGATCTGGAGAGAGCACGGTGCACTTTCCTATGTCGAGTGCATCGGCGATGACGTGCCCTATGGAAAGCTGACCTCCTTCCCGCGCGCAGTGCATGCAAAGGACGACGAGGTCGTCATCTTTTCCTGGGTCACCTATGATTCGCGTGAAAGCCGCGATGCGATTGTCGCCAAGGTGATGGACGATCCCCGTCTTTCGGAGGAAAAATGGCAGGCGGTCTTTGACGGCAAGCGTCTGATCTATGGCGGCTTTCAAAGCTTTCTGGAATTGTAGCGATACGATCGGGCTCAGCACGGCTGCGGCAGCCTTCGTGGCAGCAACCGTCGTGTCGGCGGGGTGACGATGAGGAGACAGGGTGCCACAGGGCAGGATCACCATTCAGACCCGCGGGCAGGGTCTTTACGAATTCACCGACAAGGCGAGTGCTTTCGTGCGCGGGGCCGGGATTGGCGAGGGGCTTTTGACGGTCTTCGTCCGTCATACCTCCTGCTCGATCCTGATCCAGGAGAACGCCGATCCGGACGTGCGCCGCGATCTCGACCAGTTCTTTCGGCGTCTCGTGCCCCCGTCTGACGATCCGTCGATGCGCTGGATCGTTCACACGCTCGAAGGTCCCGACGACATGCCCGCCCACATCAAGGCGGCGCTGAACCAGGTTTCGATCGGCATCCCCGTGACGCAAGGCGAGATCGTGCTTGGCACCTGGCAGGGCATTTTTCTGTTCGAGCACCGTGATACACCGCATCTGCGCGAGGTGGTCCTGCATCTCGGAGCGTGAATGGCCCTCGGAACTCCGGCGGCAACCGGCGCATTGGTAAGGGATCGGCCATGAACAACGGAGGACGGTCGCCATGGCAGACACAGTCACCATTGCCCACGACCTGGTCGCGGCGCTGAATGTGCGCGACTACGCCGCGGTTGCGCAGCTTGCGGACGACGATATCGCAATTGCCGGGATCGGCGAGGGAAGCGAGATCGGACGCGCGGCGCTGCGTGACCGGCTCGCTCGCCACTTCGCCGCTTTCGATGAGAGCTATGGCGACGCCACTATCATGACTGCCAGCGGCGGTTCACCCGTGGCGGTTCGCCTCACCGCACGCGGCCAGGTGTCGTCCGGAAAATCCTATGCGACCGAGAAAGTGCTGCTGATCGACTTCGACGACGGGCTGATGACGCGCCTGTCGTTGCTTGCCGACGCCGGCGACCCTCAAAGACAACTTGCCGGCTAGCTGGATCGGGCAGTGTGCGATCCACCGCCGGTAAATGTGCGCTGGCTGGTTACGGCGCGCACCCCGCGTACCGCTATGATTCTGCACACATAACCCCCGTGTACCATTGGCGCTGAACACATGCTGAACGCGCGGTTCCGGCAGCGTTCAGCGTGGCGGCGATAGTTGTTCTCCATCGATTGCTCAAAGCGACGCTCCATAACAGCGGGCGCACAACGAACGGAGACCTTCATGTCGCGTATTCTCGGAAAAACCCTTGCCGCTGCCCTCCTGGCGATCGCCGCCCTGACGGCCGCCGCTCCCGCCGCTTCGGCCGGCGGCGCGGATATTCGCATCGAAACCGTCGGCTATCGCGACGGCTACTATGGCCGCGGACCGGACCACCACCACCGTTGGGACGACCGTCGCGACCGTGGCCGTTGCACGCCCCGGCTCGCCGTGGAGAAGGCCCGCGATCGCGGCATCCGACAGGCGCGCATCGCCGACGTCAGCCATCGTCGCGTCGTTGTCGAGGGGTGGCGGCACCATCGCTACACCCGTATCGCCTTTGCCAACGTCCCGCGCTGCCCGACGCTTTGGGGCTGACGCCGGGGGACCGGCGCAGCCTGCAGGCGGTCATTTATCTCATGTAATGGGGCGGCGTAGACTTCTGCGCCGCCCCATCTTTATGCTTCGCTGCCGCCCCGCGGCGCAACCGCGCAAAAAACCGCGTCGGACTGTCAACGCGGACCAGCGCCGGGGGACAGTTGACTGCCTTCCGGCATCGGGCGCCGGCAGGACGGGATTAGTTCTGCAGGGCGAATGTCACGGTTACGTTGACCGAGTAACTTGTTTCGCCGGCCGCGACCGGGACGGCCTCGGCGGCAAAGTCCTTTGCCATGGCGCTTCGCATCATCGGCATGGGCTGCGGACGGTAGGACGTCTCAGACATTTCGAGAACCCGGCCGAGGCCGATTCCCGCAGCCTGGGTCAGTTCCTTGGCCTTGGCGATCGCGTCCTCGACGGCCCGCTTGCGCGCCTCGCTGATAGCGCTGTCGGGCTTGTCGTTGGTGAAGCGAATGCCGCCGGTCTGATTGACACCGAGCGTCACAGTCTGGTCGAGAATGGCGCCGAGCTTGGAGAGATCGCGGATGCGCAGCGACAGCATGTTAGCGACCTGGAAACCGACCAGTACGGGCGGTTTGTTCTCTCCGTTCTCATTCTGCGGAAAGTGATACTGCGGATTGATCGTGAAGCCGGACGTCTGCAGGTCCCGCTCGGCGATGCCCGCGTCCTTCAGCGCCTTCATCACCTCGGCCATGGCCTTGTTGTTGGCGTCGAGCGCCTCACGCGCCGTCTTGCCGTCCTTGACGGCGCCAAGTTCGACGATTGCCATATCGGGAGCGACATCGGAATGCCCCTCGCCGGTAACGGTGATCACCGGCTCGCGCGGCCTTGCTTCCTGCGCAAGGACGGGCGCGGATGCAAGTGCAGTAATGGCGGCGGCGACGGCGCCATTGAGCGCTATGCGCGAAAGGATCGATCGAGGCATGCGAGTTGTCTCCGTTTGGTTGTCCCTCGAGACGTTCTTCCCGCGAGATTGTGTAAGGATTGCGGCGGCGCTTGTCGACCGGTGATATTTCGTCTAGACGGGGTGCTCCCGGGGCCCGCCATTGACCCCGCGCGCCGCTTCGCGGCCGGGCCTGTAGCTCAATGGTTAGAGCCGGCGGCTCATAACCGCTTGGTTGGGGGTTCAAGTCCCTCCGGGCCCACCAATTCCCCCTCCGGATCCTGGCATCGGGCGGCCGCAAAGGGCGGCCGCGCCGTGCGCATGGTAAATATCCCGTTTTTTCAACCGGTTGGCTCTTCGAAAGAAGGACTCCGGGCGACGATTCTCCCGAATCACACGGTCCGGAGCCGGAGGGCCGGGGGGTCAACTCCGGCCGGAAACATTCGTGTTTTTGACGCCGGGTAGGACTCGACCGAGGCGGAAATTCGGCCGCGACATCATTTCTGGCAACGAAATCGGCCGACAGCGCCGGTCGCGGTCGCCCGTTACTTCCTGGGAGGTGGCCTCTTTTTCTTGCCAGAGGCTGCCTTGCTCGGGCTCGGGGGCTCGTCGAAAGGCGGTCGGTTAGCGATCCAGTCGTCCACCTCGTCCGCGAAGAAGCTTATCCGGCGGTCCGGCGTAAGGTGGTTCGGTTCGGGGAACAGCTTCTTGCCGATCAGCCGCCTTATGGTGCTTTCCGACAGGGTGGTGAGGATACGGACTTGGCGCATGGTGTAAAGCCGCCTTGGTTCGGTAGGCTTTCGGATAGGCTTTCGGGTAGGTTTTCGGGTCAATTCTCTGCTCCTTCGGTTAAGTGGAGCGTCGATGGCGCCCACGACCCCATTATGTCCGGGAATGACCAGGTAGACAACTTTGGATTGAAAGTTGACAACGCTCGGATCGTATTCTTCCGCCGCTCTCATTGGTCTTCCGGGTTGCTCCGCCGCCAGCCAGTGCGCCATGCCTGAGAACATCGAATGTGGCATCCTTGGTCATCCGCCGTTGAAAACATAAAAAGACCACAAAACCCCCAAAAAAGATCATGACGTGAGCTTTTTGGTGTGCTACTGTTCGAGAATGGAAAACCGGGAGGCATGAAACCTGACTTGGCTGCAGGATCGAATCCTAGTTCGACACGTGCCGCGAACTGGGGCAGTCCTTTTAACGTATGCAACCTTTGATGGATTCGGCGACGGTCAAAAACGGGGCGAATCCTTGGGGCGGCGCTGTGGCGGAACCGTTAGGCTGCGACAAAATGTCGCACGCGGCTGGGTGATGTTGGTGTTTGGGCAGCTTCGCGGTGCCGGACCCGAAAGGGACCGTGGTTCCCGTTCTGGAAGTCGGCTCCGACAAGTGCGGGTCTATGTGACGGCATTGCCCGGTCCGCAACCGCGTCTTTGGTACCGGGACGGGGGACCTCTCTGCCGCGCCGGTCGGAAAACCGGACTTCGGCTGAATGATGTCAGTAGCACGCACAGAGGGTCTTTAGCCGCCATAAGCTATCTAAGTGCATGATAATATTGACTAAATCATAGAGAAGTGATTTCCTGGTGGCGACGTATTGCCCGCTAGGAGGGTATCTACATGGCCCGAAAGATACAGCGTGGCAGCGATATTTGCGCGCTTCCCTCGGCAAAGATCGAGGCCTATTTCGTCCGCGATGGCGTAGTCTCCAATCTCTTTGTGCGCGTAGGGGTGAGGGGAAGGAAGACATTTGTGATGCGTGCCAGGTTCGGCCAGGCGAAGGATCCCACCACACGGACGATCGGGGACGCCTTCAAGACGTCGTTGGAATCCGCTCGGGAAACCGCCATCCGCTGGAACAACCTGAACCGGAAAGGGGTCGATCCCTGGGAGGAGGCGACACTTGCCGAGTTGGAGGCCGAAAGATTTCGAAGGCAGACTTTCAGCAATGTGCTTCAAGACTACATCGCCACGCTGCCATTCCGCCCGGAGAACCGCAAGGCGGAGGAAGACGGGGCGACGCTGCGCCGGGAGTTTCTCGATCCCAAGCGCGTTCCCTGGCTCGACGAGCCGATCCGCGATGTGCGGGGCGCTGACGTGCAGCGCGCGATCGAAGCAATCCGGGACCGCGGGGCGCCGACGCAGGCCTACAACGTTTTCAGCCTAGTCAAGACGTTCTTCAAGTGGGCGACAACACCAGCGCGGGTCGACGATTTCGGAATGGCACACTCTCCCGTGGAGCGATTGTCTCACTCCGACATGGGGTTGAAGCGAAACAAAGGAACCAGGAAGCACGATTCGAGGGAGATTCGCGCCTATTGGGCGGCCTGCGAAGCGATGGACTACCCATTGGACGAGTACTTCAGGGCGATGATTCTTCTCCTTCAACGAAAGAACGAGACGCGACTGGCAGAGTGGCCCGAATTTGACATGGAGCAGAGGCTCTGGACGATACCGGCCTGTCGTTTCAAGAACGGCAAGTGCCAGCCGGTACCTCTGTCGGTTCCTATGATGCAACTGCTCGCGCGGATAAGGAGCAGGCAGTCCGACAGGCACGGGCCGTTCGTCTTCAGCCGGAACGACGGTCTGTCGCCGGTGGGCCTCAATTCAGGCGACGTCGACAAGTTTCGAGCAAAGCTGACTGAAATCTACCTTGCTGACAATCCGGGCCGCGCCCCGCCTCCACATTGGACGCTGCACGACGACAGGCGTACCGGCAGATCGGCGCTCAGCAATCTCGGTGTTCCGTTTGATGTCGCCGAGGCGGTGATCGGACACATGAAGGAAACGCTCGAGGAGACCTATAATCTAAACTCGTTCAAGATACAGCGCCGCCATGCAATGCACCTGTGGGCGGAGGAGTTGAAGTTCATTCTCGACGACCCGAGTCACAGCCTCGAGTCGGAGGAGAACGAGGCGCCGGAATGGCCGTCGCGTTGGAACCAGACAAGGCCCCGGAAGGCGTCGCAATGACGCGCGAGGAGCTTTTCGATCTGATATGGGCCCAGGGGGTCGCGGCAACCTCGCGTCGCCTAGGCGTGTCCGGCAGCTATCTGGCGCGGGTTTGCATTGCTTTGGAGGTTCCGCGACCTAAGCGCGGCCACTGGGGTCTGCAGTCCGTCGGACGGGCCCCGCCTAAGCCGACCCTTCCTCCTCCGAGTCCCTTCAATCCGGGATCGTGGTCCCGCGACAAGTCGAAGCGCATTTCCATGAAGCCGCTCTACACGCGCGTGTTCCGCAATCAGGCGGCGGGGGAGCATCAAGCCGAGCATCCGCTCGTGAGCCTGACGCGCCGACATCTCGAAGCTGCGGCAAGGCGGTCCGACGACGTCGATGAGTATCTTAGGCTTCCGAACAGGTTTCACAGGGCCGACGTGACCGTTTCGGGCCGGGGTTTGCCGTCGGCGTTGGAATTTGCTGATAGGCTGTTCATGTGCCTCGAGGCTCGGGGGCATAATGTCGTCATCGCTGACCCGGTCCAGAAGCTTGCCCGAGCCTCCATCGATCCAAGGGAGCCGTCTCCTTCTGGCCGGAGACAGCGTGAGGAGTTCCTTGTGGCAGCGCGTCAGCCGACGGTGGTCTACATCGGATCGACGCCGGTGGGTCTAGCGATCGTCGAGACAAGCAAGGACGTGAAAGTGCAATACGCCGGTTACGGCAAATTTGTTCCGGTGACGGAATGGAAGGGACGGCATGTCGGATACACGTGGTCCACGTTGAAGGAAATGCCGAGCGGACGCTTTAGGCTCCTTGCATACGACCCGTCGCGATTGGAGGGCTGGCGATACGTATGGCAGGAGTCGAAACCGGACGAGCTTATCGGACGAGTTGATAAGATAGCGAGAGAGCTCGAGCGGGCGGCGAAGACGCTTAGACCCTGAAGCAAGGTCCTTCGCCTGTTTGTTAATTGATGCCCGCCAATCCCGGGTTCGCGGAACGAAGTCATTCAGATTGGATATAAGACGGCTGAGCAGGTAGTTGAGTGCAGAACGCGCCTCCGCGGTAATAATGACACTTGCCGACATTTCCGGATAGAGTTGAACATCCGGGCTTGCCCCCAATTCCTCGGCGTAAAGGTTAACGGTTACGGCATAGTAAGGAACCTGGCTTCCCTCGTCCGTCAGCCGATCGGCAGAAATACCGGTGACCTTGCGTGGATGATGGGAAGTGTCTGCTTGTACGATGTGAAGTGCACTTCCGCTTCCATTCCGGCCTTCACATCCGCGACATCCTCGACCCTGATCCGAGCCTCGACATCGAGGCGCAAATCTGACATGGCGGTTCGATCCCGCGCATCGCGTCCCTTTCCGAGACCACGGTCGTCGGACTGGTTGCACGCCCTTCAAGAAATCGAAGCACAGTTACTGTGGATCGGTAGTGATCAACCCTCCATCCACCGCCGTCCATCGCCCATAACCACCCAACACCCGCAGATCGAATAGGCTTGAGCGGAGCAGCCTTTTCGCGTTCCTTACTCAAGCCACAACCTCCACCACGATGCATCAAAGGTCGTTGCAGAACATTTGCGGAAATTCTTAGAAATGTGCCTGCTGCTCCTTCAATTGTTGACAAAATTGCAGATCTGAAGCCTGCTCCGATCCATGGATTCGATTTCTGAAATCATGCGCGCGCTGAGGGGCGGACGCGCGCTGCTGGGCCTCAGCCAGGAGGAACTCGCGGAGCTTGCGGGCGTCAGCCGTCAGATCGTCGTCAGAATCGAGAAGGGCGAAAGCAACGTCCTTGTGGAGGCGATCGAGAAAGTGCGAACGGCGCTCGAGGCCTCAGGCGTGGCGTTCATCGACGCTACGCGGGAGCACGGTCCGGGGGTCGCCATGACGCGCCGCCCAGCCTCTGGTAACTTGAATCCTCAGGGATTCGGCGAGGGCTAGCGGGCGACCCCCTTCTTCGCTCGTTCGGCGCATGCCTATGCGCGATCTCAACGAGGATGGCGATTGCCGCCTATCCCGCAAGGTCGTGACACTAATCGTGTCCGACAATCCCGGAGATGATCCTGTCCTGGTTGCCAGCGGCCCGACCGTCCTATCGCGCTCGACGCCCCAAGACGCCCTTTGCGTAGTGCAGCGATATGGCATCGAGTTGCGGTCACGCTTCGCGGCGGCGTGAACCGCACCGGGTTTGCCGGAGGCCTTTTGGTTTAAGTTATGCAGCCATGGCTGGTTCGTCCAGCATGGCGTAGTACTGCTCCTCGGCTTCGGCTGGCGGGATGTTTCCGATGGGCTCCAGAAGCCGGCGATGGTTGAACCAATCGACCCATTCCAGGGTGGCGAATTCCACCGCTTCGAAGCTGCGCCACGGTCCGCGCCGATGAATGACCTCGGCCTTGTAGAGGCCGTTGATCGTTTCGGCGAGGGCGTTGTCGTAACTGTCGCCGACGCTTCCGACGGAAGGCTCGATTCCTGCCTCGGCCAGTCGCTCCGAATACTTGATCGAGACGTATTGGACACCGCGGTCGCTGTGATGGACGAGGCCGCCACCATGAACGGGACGCCGCTCATGAAGGGCCTGCTCCAGGGCATCGAGGACGAACCCGGCATGCGCCGTCCGGCTCACCCGCCAGCCGACAATCCGGCGCGCGAAGGCGTCGATGACGAAGGCCACGTAGACGAAGCCTTGCCAGGTGGCCACATAGGTGAAATCCGAAACCCACAGCCTGTTCGGCGCAGGAGCCTTGAACTGGCGGTTCACCCGATCGAGCGGGCTCGGAGCCGCCTTGTCCGGGATCGTCGTGCGGATCGGCTTGCCCCGGATGATACCCTGAAGCCCCATCGATCGCATGAGCCGGGCGACGGTGCAGCGGGCTATATCGAAGCCTTCCCGCTTCAATTGCCGCCAGACCTTGCGCACGCCGTAGACGCGGAAGTTCGCCTCAAACACACGGCGTATCTCGATCTTCAATGCAATGTCGCTGCGGGCGCGGACCGACAACCGGTCCACGTCCAGGCGCTTGGCGACGTTCTCGTAGTAGGTTGATGGGGCAATCGGCAGCAGTCTGCAGATCGGCTCGACCCCGAATACCGACCGGTGTTCGTCGATGAAGGCGATCATCGCTTCAATGGGCGGTCGAGCTCCGCCATCGCGAAATAAGCAGAGGCTTTGCGCAGTATCTCATTGGCCTGCCGAAGCTCGCGGTTCTCCCGCTCCAGAGCCTTCATCTTCTCGGCCACGGGAGTCCGGGCCGGGAACCATCGTCCACTTCCGCCTTCTTCACCCATTCATTGAGCGTCTGCGCCGTGCAGCCGATCTTGGCGGCGATCGAGGAAACCGCTGCCCATCGCGAGGAATATTCGCCTTGGTGATCCAAAACCATCCGCACTGCTCGGGCGCGGACTTCCGGTGAAAATTTGTTTGTTGTCTTGCTCATATCGGCTCCACTTTCTCAGAAGTTGGAGCCTCCGGCAAACCCGGTGCGGTTCACACCCCATATTACGAGATTGTCACCTATACCGTGGCAGATGCACGCAACGCCGATACCGCCCGCGAAGCCGCACGGACACGACTTGGGAGCTTCCCCGGCTTTATCCACTGGACAGCCTTTACAGGAGCGGGCAATGCCGATGCACGTGTCGACCTGGTCGCATGGTGCAGTCTTGAGGAAGCGCGTTCGGCTGCAAACGCGGTTGGAAGCAGTCCCGAATTCGCGGACTTCCGGTCATCGGTTACAAATCTAGTCAGTATGGAACATTACCGGCTTCCTCAGAGTGCACCGCACCCCATTGTCATCGAAAATGGCGTGGAGATCGGACGTTTCCGCCTGAAACCGGGGGTAAGTGAGGCTGATATGCGTAGAGCGCATGCAGCGATGGTAGAGAGGCATCTCGCAGCGCAGGCAGGCTGGCGTCGCCAACATCTGATCAAGCTTGATGACGGGGTCTTTCTTGATCTTGCTTTCGCCGATGCGCGCGACCGCGCGGAGACAATATGCGCAAGCTGGAGCGGACAAGCTGATTGCGATGCGTTTCTTGCGTTGATCGATCCAGAAAGCATGGAATTCGGAGCTGTGCTTTAAGCCGACGTGGAACATCTACCAATCCGGTTGATGTAGATCGGGTCTTCTCAATCATTTGGCGAATGGCGAACGGTGCTGAAAGAGCCGCTCGCCATCGCTGCGAAGTTCACCGCTGGGGCCATGGAGAAACTCCCTTCGCTCGTCCATGGAAAGCCGACCACAGATCACGGCAGACAGAGCAACGTGGGGGCTAAACACCGGTTACTCTCAACCGACAAGCGTCACCATGCCAAGCAAGATGCCAAACCACGAGAGGGCGACAGGGGCGATCATAAGCGATAAGCGATAAGCGATGAGGATCGCGACCTATAACGTCAATGGCGTGAATGGCCGCCTCGACGTGCTGCTGCGATGGCTGGACCAGACGTCACCCGATGTCGTGTGCCTTCAGGAGCTGAAATCACCGGACGCCAAGTTCCCGGTCAACGCCATCGAGGCCGCTGGCTACGGCGCAATCTGGCATGGTCAGAAGAGCTGGAATGGCGTGGCGATCCTTGCCAAAGGAAGAGAGCCGCTGCTGACCCGCAAAGGCTTGCCGGGCGACGCCGATGACCCGCACAGCCGCTATATCGAGGCGGCCGTTGATGGCATGCTGATCGGTTGTCTGTATCTGCCAAACGGCAATCCCTATCCAGGGCCCAAGTTCAGCTACAAACTGGCCTGGTTTGAGAGGTTGGCCGCCTACGCCGCCAAGCTTCTGGAACTGGAAGTCCCGGTGGTCCTCGCTGGAGACTACAACGTCATGCCAACGGAGCTGGACGTCTACAAGCCCGAACGCTGGCTCGACGACGCATTGTTCTGCATCGAGGTCCGCGACGCCTTTCGTCGTCTTGTCGACCAAGGGTGGACGGATGCCGTGCGGGAACTGCATCCGGGCGAACGCATCTACACCTTCTGGGACTACTTCCGAAATGCCTTCGCAAGAGATGCAGGGCTCAGGATCGATCACTTCCTGCTCAGTCCGCAGCTAGCTGCTAAATTAGTGAGAGCAAGCGTCGACAAGGAAGTCCGCGGATGGGAATACACCAGCGATCATGCCCCCACCTGGATCGAACTGTCTGATGTCCCACCCCTAAAATGAGGAATGGTCAAATATGCCTCGCTTTTGGTGCCGCTGGCCGTTCAAACCAGCTCTAACGGATTTCGACGCGAAATGTGCCGCCTGGGCGAGCAAAATGGCCCGTATTGCCGGTGACGAACCGCCGGTCCTGCGGGCGCTTGACGCGAAGGCCTATAACGACGAGTTCGACGCCCTAGAATTTTCTGACCCGGGCGAGAGACTCTATATCCCATGGTGGCATCGTGTGCTCGGGAGTTTGCAATCCTTCGAGGGCCACACCTACAAGAAGCGTTCCAAATTTCCGGGCTACAAGACGGCGCTCGAACCGCCAGTGGCTTGATTTCTCAGGACCGCAGCCACACCATCAGTGTGGCCAACATGACCCCGACAGCACGCCGAGCAGGGAGCCGCGCATTGCAGGGCTTAAGACAGTCTGTCGAACGGCCGGCAGCATGGGCACGCCTCGTTGTCGTTGGCGACCTCGACAACGACGTATCGGACTTCCTCTTTCCCTTGACCACGGCGACGCGAAATTCCGCGTCGAAATTCGCCGTCCGGTCCGACCAGCCAACATCGTGCTCCAAAAGGATGGATGCCCCCCCGCAGCTTCGCCCAATCACTACTTTGCACGTTTGAGGACTCGCGGCTATCGCACGCGCGCTAAGCAACGCCATGCCGCGCCCGCCGGTGCCGTCCACGTTACCGCCTACCTGAACGAACGGCCGCTTTTGGAATCGGTGGCGGCGCCATCGAATGGCTGGGATGGCGGCGCAAAGCAGAAATCATTTTCCGCTGTGGGGCCGAGAGCTGCCGGTCCGCTAATGGTCTTCGGTATATCAGTAGCTGCCATTTCGCTGTCGGCCCCATTTCGGCCGTCGCTGATAACTGTGCGCGATGACCGCTTCTGGCGCGATCACGACCTCTTCAGTTGGGCAGGCCATGAGATCAGGCAATGGTTGCCTACTCACGCATATGCCCTTCCTGAAAGTCGCCATCGAGCGCGCAACGAAGGTCAGGCCGTACAAAAAACTTCGTAAGTGAACTCACTTTGCGTCGCCAGGCGTCTTGTTGAAAAGGCCGAGCAGGTCGATCGGAAGCGGAAACACCACCGTCGACGAGCGTTCTCCGGAGATGTCGTGCAGCGCCTCGAAATAGCGCAACTGCATCGCCTGCGGCTCCTTAGCCAGCATCTTGCCGGCCTCGACCAGCTTTTGGGCCGCCTGCTGTTCGCCGTCGGCATTGATCACCTTGGCGCGGCGCAGCCGCTCGGCCTCGGCCTGCTTGGCAATCGCCCGGATCATGCTCTCGTTTAGGTCGACATGCTTGATCTCGACATTGGTCACCTTGATGCCCCAGGCGTCGGTCTGCTGGTCGAGAATCTCTTGGATGGCGGCGTTGAGCCTGTCGCGTTCTGCGAGCATCTCGTCGAGTTCATGCTTGCCGAGCACTGAACGCACCGTCGTCTGCGCAAGCTGGCTGGTCGCGGCCATATAGTCCTCGACCCTGATGATCGCCCGTTCGGGATCGACGATGCGGAAATAGAGCACCGCATTGACCTTCACCGACACGTTGTCGCGCGAAATCACATCCTGCGGCGGCACGTCCTGCACCACCACGCGGAGGTCGACCCTTAC